>CALFPJ010000019.1 GCA_937919655.1 uncultured Gemmatimonadales bacterium | reverse complement strand
GCCTCACCGAGACCAAGGCACGCACAGAGGAGCGCCTTGGGAGGATCGAAGCACGGATCTTCGATCCACAGATCCTCATGCTCGACGATCCTGCGGTGGTGGACGGGACAGTCCGTTACATCGAAGAGAACCGTCTGAGCGCTGAGCGGGCATTCGAGTGGCGCATGTTAGAGCTGCAGGCGATGTGGAGCCGCACCTCGCACCCCATGGTTTTGGATCGGCTGAACGACCTTGAGGACCTCATGACCCGCGTCCTCAATCGACTCCTGGGCAACCATGACCCGACGGAGTTGTTCGCCCAGCACGAGGACGTGATCATCGTCGCGCCGAACCTCACTCCGAGCCTCACGGTCCACCTCGACGCCGCACACGTGGCCGGAATCGCGACCGATCAGGGGACTCGCACCGCCCACTGGGCGATTCTGGCTCGCTCACTGAAGATTCCCGCGGTCGTGGGACTGAATGATATCTCCAAGCGCGCCCGTGAGGGCCAGTTTGTGATCGTCGACGGCCGCTTCGGGCGCGTAGTGCTCGACCCCGACGTCACGGAACGCGACCGGTTCCGAGTACGGAGCGAACGCTTGAAAGAGTGGGAAGGCGAAATCTCAGTCATCGCCGAGCTCGAGCCGGTCACCAAGGACGGTCAATTCGTCGACCTGCGCGCGAATCTCGACCAACCCGAGGAAGGGGTACCCGCCCGCCTCCACGGCGCCGACGGTGTGGGGCTTTTTCGAACCGAGTTTCTGGTGGTCGGGCGGAACACAATGCCCGGTGAAGACGAGCAATTTGAGGCCTACAAGACGGTGGCTCAGTCCTTCCCGGGGCGAGCGGTCTATATCCGTACATTCGACCTAGGCGGAGACAAGTTTCCGATATTTCTGCACATGCCTCAGGAGGAAAACCCGTTCCTCGGGTGGCGGGCGATACGGGTGTGCCTGGACGAACCCGAGCTCTTTCGCACCCAGCTCAGGGCGCTGCTGCGGGCGACGCCATTCGGCGACCTCCGTCTCATGCTGCCGCTCATTAACGACGTCGAGGAAATCCGACGTGTTAGGGAGATGCTCAGCGAGGAAGAGGACCGGCTGGATCGGGACGGCATCGAATATCGGTCCGACTATCAGCTCGGAATCATGATCGAGACCCCCGCGGCGGCGCTCGATGCCGTGGAGTTGGCCCGACATTCGGACTTCTTCTCGATCGGTACCAACGATCTGGTGCAGTACACGCTCGCTGTCGATCGAACCAACACACGCCTCGCGAACCTCTACAACCCGTTCCATCCCTCCGTGCTTCGGCAGCTGGACTACGTCGCCAAAGCAGGGCGGGCAGCGGGCATCGAAGTGAGCGTTTGCGGAGAACTCGCGGCGAATCCTCTCGCCGCGTTCTTGATGCTCGGACTCGATATTACCGCGCTTTCTATGGCTTGGCCGTCCCTCCCAGAAATCAAGAAGTTCATTCGCGACATAAGGGTTGTGGACGCACACGAGGCCGCGAACAACGCGCTTGCGGCGCCCTCGAGCCAGGACGTGATACGTGCCCTCGCCCAGGGTGTTGGCGACTCCGTGGATCTCAAGCACTTCCAAGGCCGTTGGAGCTTGTCGCTCACCGAGTAATTCGGTAGGGTTTAGCCGCCAAAAGCGGCACATTGGGAATTCCACCCGGGGAAAATACTGTGAGCCACACGCTCTTTACGTCCGAGTCCGTCACCGAAGGCCACCCGGATAAGATCGCCGACCAGATCTCGGACGCGGTCCTAGACAACCTGCTGGCGAATGACCCCAACTCGCGCGTTGCGTGTGAGACTCTTGTGACGACCGGCCTGGCACTCGTGGCGGGAGAGGTCACCACCGAGTCATATGTGCACATCCCAGACGTCGTCCGTGGAACGCTGGCTCGCATCGGTTATACCAACGCAATGTTCGGCATCGATGCCACCACCTGCGCGGTCCTGACCAACTTGGACCAGCAGTCCCTCGATATCGCGTTGGGTGTGAATACAGGCGGCGCCGGCGATCAAGGCATGATGTTCGGGTACGCATCCAACGAAACACCGGAGTTGATGCCCGCAACCATCCAGTACGCGCACGCGCTTACGCAGAGGCTGGCGGAAGTGCGGAAGTCAGGCGAAGTGCCTTGGCTGCGGCCCGACGGAAAGAGCCAGGTGACCGTGGAGTACGACGGGGACCGACCCGTTCGCGTCCACACCGTGGTCATCAGCGCCCAGCACAACGAGGACGTCCGCCAGTCCGACATCGTGGAGACACTCACTGAGAAGGTCGTGAAAGCGGTCATCCCGGAGCACCTCTTCGATGACAAGTGCATCCTGCATATCAACCCGACCGGCCGTTTCGTCATTGGTGGCCCACATGGTGACGCAGGGCTCACCGGACGGAAGATCATCGTCGACACCTACGGTGGTGTGGGCCGGCACGGGGGTGGGGCGTTCTCGGGTAAGGATGCCACCAAGGTTGATAGGTCTGCTGCCTACGCCGCCCGATGGGCTGCGAAAAATGTCGTGGCGGCAGGGCTCGCCGAACGGTGCGAGATCCAACTCGCCTACGCCATCGGAGTGCCCCAACCGGTTTCGATCCGGGTCAACACCTTCGGCAGCAGCGAGGTTCCTGAGGGAGAAATCGCGCGCGCGATCACCGAGGTCTTCGACTTTACCCCGGCGTCGATCATTGAGCGGCTCGGACTGCGATCGCCCATCTATACACCGACGGCGGCCTACGGGCACTTCGGTAGGACGCCCGAACGCCGCAGGCCGACGACCGGCGGCGACGAGGTCCAGTTCTTTCCGTGGGAACTCACGGACCGGATCGAGGACCTCAAGACCGCGATCGGCAGCTAGCGTAGAACACCTGAGGCATTGCGGAGTATTGGTGGGCACGTCGGGGCAAAACGCCCCGCGGGTACCCTCGGTTCGGAGGCCGCCGCCGTTGCTCGTCGAGGTCAAAGTTCAGAGTCTCGGGCTGGATAGCTCCAGCAACACGCCGGTTGTGATTCTCCAGGAGATCAACGGCGACCGCGTGCTGCCCATTTGGATTGGGCCCAGTGAGGCGCGCGCCATCGCAATGCAGATGGCGGACATGGCATTCTCACGACCGCTTACACACGACCTGTTTTGTTCGCTCTTGCAAGGCCTGGGCGGCACGCTGAAGAAGGTCGTGGTGACTCGGGTAGAAGATGCCACGTATTACGCCGAACTCCTGGTGGAGAGAGACGGCGAACTGATCTCGGTGGATGCTCGCCCCTCTGACTCGATTGCCGTTGCGCTCAGGGCGGGGGCGCGGGTCTTCGTTCAGAACTCGTTGCTAGAAACCGGGACCATCGAGCTCACGGAAGATTCGGGTGTCGTTGCAGACCTTCTCTTGGAAGATCATCCTGATCGTTATCATGAGGCCCCGTCCGCGATGGGGCCTGAAGAGCTACAGGAACACCTCAAGAGACTCAACCCTGAGGACTTTGGTCGCTTCACCCCCTGATCTGGGGCGTGCCATCGCACGACGCTCCAGACTCACGATCTGCTTGATCCCCATGCTCGCTACTATCGGGGGCACGGTGCCAGCGTTCGCTCAGGTGCGGGCCGAAGGGGTGCTCATTGGACAGGCTATGGTCGGTGACACGGTGATGACGCGGGGCTCTGTGGTCCTTCACCACCTGAGTATGGACGGGGAAGAGGAAGTCGACTCGACGGCCATCGCGAGGGACGGCTCTTTTCGACTCCACCTCCCGAATATCCCTGATCCGGCGCGCCAAGACGTGTTCTTCGCGTCGATTCGCCACGATGGTGTGCTTTACTTCGGTAACCCGGTGACCGTCGCGGTCCAACTCGACACGACCTATGTAATCCAGGCTTTCGACACGCTTATGGCGCCAGAGGGAGGATTCCCATTGGTGCTCCAACAGCGGAATATCTTCCTCGAGCCAGAGGGAGAACTGTGGCGTGTGACCGACCTCTTTCAGATCCTAAATCCAGGGACGCGCACGGTGGTGACTCGGGAGCCCGGGATCGTGTGGCGTCACCCACTCCCTGAGGGGGCATCCGGATTCACACTTGGTCAAAGTGAGGTCTCGCCAGACGCAACGACATTCGCAGAAGGCGATCTGGTGCTGCGGGCTCCCGTGAGTCCAGGTGAACGACTGATCGTGGTTCGTTACACGTTGGACACCCCGTACGTGACCTTCCCGACGCCGATCGAGACAGGTCAGTTCGAACTGCTGATTCGAGAACCCGCCCCACTCATGGATGTCGGCGAACTCACCTTCGTCGAGAATACCGAGTTGGAGCCGGGTACGACCTACCGGCGGTTCAATACCTCTGGCCTCCAAGCACCCTCCGTGGCGCTCGTCGCCGTCGATCCGCCGTTCGAGCCGCCTATTGAATGGGCCGCGCTTCTCTTGGCGTTGTTCCTCGGCGCGGTCGGGGTGTTCGCCGTCCGTCGGGGCGCCGACGCTGATGCAACGGCTGGAGGACCTCGCCTCGAGGGGCGAAGAGACCTTCTTATCGCGGTTGCGCAACTCGACGCCGCCTTCGACAACAGTGCCGAATCCTCGAAGGCCGAGCTGGCACAGTACCGACGGCGACGAGCTGAACTTCTTGAACGCGTGCGCGAGGCGGGGTAGTGGCTCCGGTCAGCACCCCAGCGGTGCTGCTCCGCGCGCACGATTACGGGGATACCAGCCGCATCCTCCGCTTTTACACCCGTGATCATGGCCTCGTGAGCGTAATGGCACGTGGGGTTCGTGGCCGAAGTGGCAAGGGAGCCACCACGCTCTCCACTTTTGCGTCGGGAGACCTCACGGCCTACCTGAAGCAGGATCGCGATCTGCACACCATGAAGGACTTCGGTTGCACGAATCTCCGCGCACCGCTGGGACAGGATGTCCTTCGGTTCGCTGGGGCCGCGGCGCTCTCTGAACTCGTGCTGGCACATGCGGATCAAGAGGCCCACCCCGAGCTGTTTGAAGGGCTCGAGTCCAGCCTCGACGTCCTCGTAGTTTCCGATGCGGCCGGTGCTCCGGCAGCGGCACTTAGCGGACTCTGGCGGATCACAGAGGCGTTCGGGTTCGCTCCCCAACTCGACTCATGCGTCCGTTGTGATACCCTGCTCGGAGGCGAAGAGGTCGGGCGTTTTGACTTCGAAGCCGGGGGCGTGCGGTGCGCTGAATGTGCCGAGGGAGCGGCCGGTCCACGCCTAGGCCCGGGTGCGCGTCGCCAGGTCCTCGCTCTGCTCGCTGGTACGCTCGACACCGAGATCACACACGCTCGCCGACACCTCCGGGTACTCTCCGACTTCGTCGCCTATCACCTCGTCCCTCGCCCACTAAAGTCGTTCCATTTTTTGGATGGGCTCCTGCCGCAGGAAGAGGTGCAGGCAACGTGAGACGCCTCATCTTGGGCACCGCCGGCCACATCGATCACGGCAAGACTGCGCTCGTCAGGGCGTTGACCGGGACTGACACGGACCGACTGAAGGAGGAGAAGGAGCGCGGCATCACGATCGAACTTGGTTTTGCCGAACTTGACCTTCCAGGCGCTCACTTTGGGGTGGTCGACGTGCCCGGACACGAGGCGTTCGTGCGGGCGATGGTCGCCGGCGCGGCCGGCATGGATCTCGTGATGCTGGTCGTGGCTGGAGATGAAGGCGTCATGCCGCAGACGCGTGAACACCTGGCCATCATCGAGCTTCTCGGTGTTGATCAGTTGATCGTCGCGCTCACCAAGTGCGACACGGTTGAGGACGAGTGGCTCGAACTGGTTCGCGCCGACGTCGAGGACGTCCTCTCCGCCACCCCCTACGCGGGCGCGACCTGCATCGCGACTTCTGCGGTTACGGGGACCGGCCTGAATGACCTGAAGGCGGCGCTCGCGGACGCTGCGACACGGGTCGAAGCCACGTCTGCTGACGACCTTGCGCGGGTGCCGCTCGATCGTGTGTTTACCATTCAGGGCACCGGTACCGTGGTGACCGGCACGGTCTGGACAGGCTCCCTCGCGAAGGGGGACAAGGTAAGGATTCTCCCGGCCGACCTCGGAGCCCGAATTCGAGGACTCCAGGCCCACGGCCGAGAGGTCGCGCAGGTGTCCGCTGGGGACCGGAGCGCCGTAGCCCTCACAGGTGACGGATCCGATCGGGATGTCGTAGCCCGCGGCGCCACGTTGGTGTCCTCCCCGGCATGGCAATCCACCTGGATGCTCACGGTGCGCGCGCGTCTTCTCCCCGACACCCATTGGTCCCTCGAACACAATCAGCGCGTCCGAGTGCACGTGGGGACTGCTGAGGTGTTGGCCCGCACCGCGCTCCTAGAGCCAGGTCCCATCAAGGCGGGCGGCGAGGGATGGGTCCAGTTGCGTCTCGAGGAGCCAGTGCTCGCGCGGGCTCGGGACCGCGTCGTGCTGCGAGCCTATTCCCCGGTGACCACGTTCGGTGGCGGCGTGGTCGCGGAGCCACTCCCGCCCAAGCGGAACCGGCTCTCGAGTTCTGACCGGAAGGCGCTCGACACCGTCGTCGACGGCGAGGGAGGCGATTGCGTCCTGGAGGTGTTGTCCATTGCTGGGTGGCAGGGTGCGCCAAGCATCGCATTGCCGGTCCTTACTGGGCTCCCGCCCGGGGCGATCGCGATGGCCATGAGTTCACTCCTCTCCAAAGGGGCTCTGGCGACGGCCACGAAGTCGTTCTCACCCGGCACGGTGGACAAGGGCAGGGAGGCCGTTTCCGCTTGTGTGCTCGCGGAGCACGCCCAAGATCCCCTCAGGCCTGCGGTTCCTCTGTCCGTCGTGCGGGCGGCCGTCCCCGCGTGGGCCTCGTCAGAGTTGGCGGATGCCATCGTCGAGACGTTGTGCGCAGATGGCTCGCTCGAACGGCACGAGGGCGGCATTCGGCGGCCCGATCACAAGCCGGAACTTACGCCCGAGCAGGAGAACGTTGTGTCGGAGATCGAGCGTCTGTACGAGGCTGGTGGCCTCGGACCGCCCTTGGTGGACGAGTTTCCAGCGACGCTCGCGGGTCGGCCCGACCTCTGGTCCTTGCTCAAACATTTAGAGGGCGCGCGCCGTCTCGTTCTCGTGGCTGACGGATACTACGTGCTGTCACCGGTGATCGAAGCTGCCATTGGGCGGCTACGAGCGTCTCTAGGCGGCCAGACTGGGCTCGGACCGTCAGACTTTCGCGATGTCCTTCCAGTGACGCGCAAGCACTTGATCCCGCTCCTGAATCATCTGGACGGAATCGGTGCGACGGTGCGCCATGACGATGGGCGAGGGGTCCCGGACTAGCTCCCGTCGGGACTGCCTGCAACTATTCCGGTCCTACGCTGTACGAAAACCCTAGGAACGGACCGTTTCGCGACGATTTTGCTTGACCGGGCACCCGGCTCAGACCTAGAATAAAGGTGGCGTGAGTCGCCGATGAATTACCTCGCATGGAGCGCGATTGACCTTAGGCTACAGCACATAAGTTGTGCGGAGGCACCTAGAGATGAGACGCACGATCGGCGTCTTATTCGTCCTCCTCTCCTTGTTCGCCGCAGCAGGCCTGTCTGCACAAGACTCTGGCCCGCCTGCGTCGTCTGGACAGGCGAACGGATTTCAGCTGGAACAGAACTACCCGAACCCGTTCAACCCGGAGACGACAATTCCCTTCATGCTGGGGGAAGACTTGTTCGTCGACGGACATCGCGCCGTTGTGTCCATACGTATCTTCAATCTGCTGGGTCAACCGGTCGCCTCACCCGTCGCGTTACGTCATCCGGCGGGCGATGGTGCGACCGTCGTACAGCTCGAATACGCTCAGGCGGGACGCTTCGAAGCCTTTTGGGACGGCACCGACCAATCGGGCCGTCAGGTCGCGTCCGGCATCTACTTGGTGCAGTTGACCGTTAACGGCTTGAGTAAGACCCTGAAGATGTTCGTCCTCAAGTAGAACGACCCGCGCGTTCGATCCGTGACGACCTAGCGAATCCTCCCTCTAACCCGGCCGCACACCACCTTGCTTAGAGGGCCCTCTGTGCGAGAAGCTCAAGAAAGTCCTCAGGGTGCGTCAGTCCCATAAGCAGGCCTGGCACCTCCGGATCCTTCGCGAACTGGGCGATCTTGCCCAAAACCGGAAGGTACTGGTTGGAGACTTCGAGCGGGGGCGCCACAATCAGGAAAAAATTGTAGACAGGGGCGCCGTCGATGGCGTTGAACGCGATCCCGGCTGGCTTTCGTCCGTAGGCAAGGCGTAGGCGATTCGCCACCAGGGACCGGCAGTGTGGGATCGCGATCCCTTTGCCAATTCCGGTCGAACCAAGGTTCTCGCGGCGTTTGACGGTCTTATAGAGAATTGCCTCGGATTTGTCGTCGAGCCCGACCAGCCGCACCAACTCGTGCAACAGCTCGTCTTTCGTCTCGGCTTCCAGATTGAGCTTCACGCACTCAGTCGAGAAAAGTTCCTTCAACTCCATCTATGGCCTCTGAATCAACATTTTCCGTTAAATGTCACCCTCGCCTCCTGGCCTAGAAACTCGTTTGGATTCGAACGAAGATCTGGCACAGAACGCTGGCCAGAGAATAACGACTCGCATCCGCCCGCGGCAGTCCAAAGCACCCATGCCGCTTCACCCCAACCCGCGCGCTGAGTAGCTTCGATTTATGTCCACGGACTTCCTATCGCTTCTCGAAGGGGGAACCACGCCCCTTTACCTCGCGCCCCAGGCGGGCGTGAGTGAATCCCCGTTTAGGCGCCTTTGCCGGCGCTTCGGTGCCGATGTGGTGGTCAGTGAGTTCGTCAGCGCTGCGGGAATCGTGATGAACACCCAGCGCTCTCGGGCCTACCTTCGCTTCTCAGAAGAGGAGCGCCCGATTGGCATTCAGATCTTCGGCGCCGACGCGGGCATGATGAGCGAAGCAGCCGCGTTCGTGGCAGAGGCGTATGGCCCGGACTTCATCGACATCAACTTCGGCTGTCCGGTTAAGAAGGTCGTGAAACGGAACGGGGGCTCCGGCTGCCTCAGAGATCTCGATTTGGTGGAAAAGCTGATCCGGGCCGTAGACGACGCTACACCGCTGCCGACCACGGTGAAGATCCGAAGCGGCTTCGATGAGCAGTCCCGTGACCCGGTCGGGATCGCGCTGCGCTGCCAGGATGCCGGTGCCAAGGCCCTTTGCCTACATGCCCGCACGCGCGCTGACATGTACACAGGTCACGCGCGTTGGTCCGAGATCCGCGACGTGGTGGAATCGCTTGATATTCCGGTGATCGGCAATGGGGACATCTCTTCGGCAGAAGACGCGGTGCGCATGCGCGACGAAACCGGCTGCCAAGCGATCATGATCGCGCGCGGATCGCACGGGGACCCCTGGATTTTCGCCCAAGCGCGGGCCGCACTGAACGGAGAGCCCATCCCAGAGGACCCCGGTGTCGAAGAGCGCTTCGAGATATGCCTTGAACACGCGAGGAACGCGATCGCCTTCGAGAGCAATCAGGAGCGCGCAGTGACGGACTTCCGCAAACATCTCGGGTGGTACACCAAAGGCCTGCCGGACGGGAGGCTGCTCCGTATCGAGCTCTTCCAGGCGAAGGCTCTCGAGGACGTGGAGCGTCTCCTTGAAGGCTACCTCGCGGAGCACCGAGGCGCCGTTCCCGTGTAGGCCCGCGACGGGCAACGGTGGACCGGGTAGGGCCTCTAGGGGTAAACTTGTCCACGGATGTTTGACAGGATTGATCCGCTTTCTACCGGGGGCGTCACGGTTTCGACGTGTTTGGTGAATGTGGGGTAGCGTGCCGAGGTCTCGATCCTCGTAAAATTTCGGGAAAAATTTCAATTGCCAATTCAAACATGGCGATGGCCGCGTAAGTAACCCTTACTAGCCCGTTTCCTGAGTTGCCCGCCCGAGGCGGCTCCTGAAGCGCCGATAATTCGGGCTGGTCCCCCCGTTTTGCCACCGGGTGGGGGGACGAGAGATAAGGTGGCTGGCCGAGGAACGGTTGATCGCTAGCCGTCTGAGGCGACACTAATTAGCGATCTACGCACGTAGAGACTCTACTGGAACTAAATGCGGACGCGGGTTCGACTCCCGCCGCCTCCACTTCGCGCCTCGGTGGCGCAAGTACATACGGGCCATCACCTTAGCGGTGGTGGCTCGTTTTGTTTCTAGGATCAGTGTGCAGGTTCGTGTGCAGGTAGTGGTCATTTTCAGGCGCCTTTCAGCATCGCATCGAGGTTCACAGCGAGCGCCGCCTTCTTCTCTGGACGTGCGCCCTCGTAGGTGTTCTCCATCGTGTCGCGTCGCTTGCCAGCCTGACCGCTCGCGGCGAGGGGGTCCTCGTGCGTGGTGGCAAACGTGCGGTTGAAGCCGTGCTGGGTTCGCGTCGATGGCCTCAAGATCTGCCTCGCCCGCCGTTAGCGCGGTTCCGTTCCATAGGCGAACATCGTCTACCCGACCGTCAAGCCCCGCCGTGAAGCCGCTAATATTCTCCCCGAACGTGTAGCCGAGGGCGGACGCCCTTAAGGACACCGGGATGGTGCCCGTAATGCTTGGGACTGGCGTCTGTCGTGCCCCGAACTCCTTCGTTGATTCATCGTACAGGTACGCGTAGACGGCCAGTCTGCTCGCCGCCGCAAGAGTCCCGTCGTACACAGTGACGATCTTCCATAACTCGGTCGCGCCCATGGTCAACGCGAAGTCCGCGCGGTTTGAATTGTCCGCCGCAGAGGCCGCCACATACACGCGGAAGTCCGTCAGGCGCATCCGCTGCTTGTCGACGACATCGCCGTGGACTACCCCGACGTGCGCTTCGTCATCTGTCACTTGGGCAATCCCTGGTTTCAGGACACCGCCGAAGTGCTCTACAAGAACGACAACGTCTACGCTGATATTTCCGGTCTCATCCTCGGCGACTTCACGTACGAGTTCGAACGCTACCTCGTCACCCGTGTGAAGGACATGATCGCGTACATGGGCAATCCCGGACGGCAACTCATGTTCGGGACCGATTGGCCCCTGGTAGCGATGGGCCCGTATGTGAAGTTCCTGGATTCGCTTGAGGTGAGTGACGAGGCCTGGGAACACATCGCGTGGCAGACCGCCGCCGACCTATTCAAGATCGACCTCTCCAAGTTGGTTGGCGCGACTTAAGACAGCCCTCAAGCAGAGACCATTCTGCCCCGAACCTCGGGCGAAGGCTGGTCGAGACCTGTGGTCGTACTCGGGTCGTTGAATCTACGAGTGAGGCCCCAGGACACGTCCGCTACCGTCTGCTCGGCGGCGGCGGTGAGATCCACCCCTGAAAC
Source organism: uncultured Gemmatimonadales bacterium (assembly GCA_937919655.1). Classification (GTDB taxonomy): domain Bacteria; phylum Gemmatimonadota; class Gemmatimonadetes; order Longimicrobiales; family Gaopeijiaceae; genus CALFPJ01. Next base: position 17,035 of record CALFPJ010000019.1, on the reverse strand, counting down.
CACAACTGGAACGAACCGTCCGCCTATGCGTACACTGGCTTCGGATCTCAGCCCACCCCGAAAGAAGAGGCACGAGTGCGTTCGAAGCTCACCGTCTTCAGCCTGTCGCTCCCGCTCATCATGGTTCTCGATATCTGGACCAAGCGGTGGGCGCTCGACGCTCTGTCAATCCGTAGCAGCGAACTGTTCGGAGGCCTCGTTCCGCTCACGCTCGCGTACAACAAGGGTGCGGCTTTCGGTATTCGACTCGGTGAGGATTCGCGCTGGTTCTTCGTCCCGGTGACCCTGATCGCGCTTGGACTACTCGGGGTCCTCTTAAAACAAGCCGAAGAGCGTGACTTCCTGCGCATCGTCTCCATCGCGTTGGTCGTGTCGGGCGCGATCGGAAACCTCTACGACCGGGTGCGATGGGGACTCGGCGTCGTTGACTTTATTGGGCCGATCAATCTCGGCTTTTGGAATTTTCCGATCTTCAACGTTGCGGACATGTCCATCACCTGCGGCGCGATCCTCTTGGCGCTCTCGTTTTGGCACGAGGAGCAGGCGGAGAGGAAGGCTCAGGTGGACAGCGCTCAGAGTGGTTCTGAGAAGCCCGTCGAAGAGGCGAGCTAGTCCGACTTGGCTTGCTTAGGCACAAACAGTAGATAATCGATTCGCCGCCCTTGCATGCCCGTAACCCGAAGACTGCCTACGCCAACGTCCACCTGATCCCCGACAACGGGAATCCGGTTGAGTCGCCCGAAGACGAAGCCGCCGAGGGTATCAAAGCCCTCCTCCTCGTCTTCCGTGAGCTGGAGGTGCAAGCGCGACGTCGCATCACGTAGCGAAACGCCGCCCCATACCCGAACCCGGCCCCCGCTATGCTTGTGGAAGTCGACCGGTTCGTCTCCTTCATGCTCGTCTTGAATCTCGCCGATGATCTCCTCGATCAGATCCTCAAGCGTGACCAGGCCCGCCGTTCCGCCGAACTCGTCGACCACGATCGCCATCTTGATACGCTTGTCACGCATCTCAGGAATGAGGTCTTCGACCCTTTTCGAACTCGGAGCGAAGGGGGCGGGTCGCATGACCGCCGCCAGATCCACGACACCGTCTTGATTGGCGCGCCAAAGGTCTCTGGCCACCAGGACCCCCACCACGGTGTCGATGGTCCCCTCATATACCGGCAGTCGTAAGTGTCCGGTGGAGAGCATGACCTGTTGGGCCTCGTCGACCGTCGTGGTCACTGGCACAGCGGTCATGTCGGTCCGGGGTGTCATGACCTCGCCGATCGAGACCTCATCCAGACGGATGACACTCTTTACGACCTGCCATTCGTCTTCGTCCAACGTGCCTTCACGTCGCCCGATCTCCGCTAGAACCTCGATCTCCGCCCTGCTAATGGTGGGGCGCGCGGCGCGCGACGTGAGTAGGCGCGTAATCCATCCTAAAGGAATCAACACCGGCTTCATGACGCCGATCATGACCCTGAGCACGTAGGCCGAGGGCACCGCCAACTGTTGCCAATAGGTGGCCCCGAGCGTCTTGGGGATGATTTCCGAAAGGATGAGTACCAAAAAGGTGAGCACCGCGGAAAACACTGCGAAGGCCGTGCTACCGAAGAGCCGTCCCGCGACCGCTCCACCCAGCGCCGCACCCATGGTGTTTGCGATCGTGTTCAGTGTAAGGATCGCGGCGATCGGCTCGTCGATATTCTTCTGTGCCTTCGCGAACCACTCACCGGCCCACTCACCCTGATCGCGAAGCACCCCGATATAGGAGTGGGTCACGGAGAGGAAGACGGCTTCGAGGATCGAACAAAGGAACGATGTTCCCAGTGTGATCCCGAGAATCCACAGGAGTGTCGGCATGATGGCTGAGATTATCGTTCCGGCGTCGCAATCGACACAAGGCCCACGGCGATCAGCATCCGCGGACTGCCGAAGTCCTTCGACCTACGTTTTGCTCCCCCTGGCGATAACCCGTCGCAAGCTCAACGCCCGATTCCACTTGAGACCGTCGATCGTTGGAACTTCCGCCGCTGGAGGATGTTGAGCACGCGCTCGACCTCAAACACGCGGATCGAACTCCGATTCCTGGGTTGTACAATCTCAAGGTCGAGCAAGTCCCGATCTGCCGCTTGATTGGAATACAGGTGCCCCCGGCTTCGCCGTCTTCCACGACGTGATCACGAATGAGGGTGGGTTTTGGGGTCCGCATGATCTGGGTGGCGAGAATTCTCGAACTGTACTCCGTGACTCAGTTCCCCCAACGGTAGCCCCGTGCCATAGTCCCAAGAGATTGTTACTCTGATGCACACCCACTACCCCAATAAAACCATTAGAGCGGAGTTTTGATCATGGCTGCCTACACCTGCGAGCAGTGTGGCATGAGCGTCAACATGACCTGCGCCAAGTGCGGCGAAGATCTCGTGAACGACACCCTCACCAAGGACGATGGCTCCACGGTCCAGGTTTCCAAGTGCCCACAGGGACATGGAAAAATCAAGTCACCGATGTGCTGCGCTCAGGACATGACCTGTCAACTCTGACGGGTCGCACGTTGGACGCCTTTCCGTAGCCGACCAGATCGTCGAGGGGCCCCGCCGGTGACCCGGCAGGGCCCCTTTCGTTCTGGTCCCTTTCGGACAAGAAGGGTACGATGCTCGCTTACTCCAGCGGAGACCGTCGCTTCGACCGCCCATGAACGACCCCCACATTTCATCCCGTCCACCCGAGCCGATCCGAAGCGCGCAGCGCCTCGACCCGGACATCTTTCAGCTGCCCGTCGAGAAGATGCGGAGTGGTTACTACTCGGATAAGTATTTCGTACGCGCCCGGGAAGTCCTTGAACACGTGGGACGCGACCCTATCGTGACCATGCAGGTCTTCCAGAAGAACGAGGCGTTTGTCGCGGGAACTGATGAAGCCATCGCGATTCTTAAGCTGTGCCTCACGGAAGGGTACACGTTCGACGACCTTGAAGTGTTCTCGCTGCATGACGGCGACCGCGCGAGGCCCTGGGAATCCGTGATGCACATCACCGGATCCTACGCGGCTTTCGCACACCTGGAGACTCTCTATGTGGGTGTTCTCGCGCGCCGCACGCGGATCGCCACGAACACCCGAGCGGTGGTCGAGGCCGCGTGGCCGCGCCCCATCATGTTCTTTCCTGCACGGCACGATCACTGGATGGTCCAGACAGGGGACGGGTGGGCCGCACACATAGCGGGCGCGATTGGTGTCTCGACGGACGCGCAGGCTTCTTGGTGGGGTTCTGAGGGCATGGGAACGGTGCCGCACGCACTCATCGCTGCCTTTGGTGGGGATACGGTTGCGGCCACCGTGGCCTTTTCGGACGCGATGCCAGACGAGGTGAACGTGATTGCCCTCGTCGACTTCGACAACGACTGCGTTGGCACGTCGCTGGCGGTCGCTCAGGCTCTAGGTGAAAAGCTCTGGGGGGTTCGTCTCGACACCTCGGCTGCGCTGGCAGACAAGTCTCTCAGCGGCGAGATGGGTGATTTTGACCCACGAGGTGTGAACCCGAGACTGGTGGAGCGGGTGCGTCAAGCCTTCGACTCCAGCGGATTTGAACACGTGAAGATCGTGGTCTCAGGCGGTTTTTCAGTGGAGAAGATCCGTCACTTCGAGGCCGCCGGAGTCCCGGTCGATTCCTACGGCGTGGGCTCGGCCCTCGTGCGTGGGAACTACGACTACACAGCGGATGTCGTGCGTCTCGATGGAAAGCCGAGCGCAAAGGTGGGACGTTGGTATCGCCCCAACGAGAGGCTGGAGCGGGTCCGATGACGCGGGCCCGAGTGGGTTGGGTCGTCGATGCCCAAGTGGATTTCCTGGACCCTGCAGGCCGCCTTTACGTGAAGGATCTCGGTGACCCCTCAGACGTCGGCTCCGTTCAGATCTTACCGAAACTGGAGCGTGCTGTAGCCTGGATGCGCGCGAACTGCGACGCGCTTGTCTTCACGGGGGACTGGCACGGGCTTGAGGATGCTGAGATCGACCCCGAACGCCCGGACCCCGCACAGGGGACCTATCCGCCACACTGTATGGGCAGGTCAACCGACCCAGGCGAACGGGATGGGGCGGCTATCACACCTTCCATTCGGCCGCTGGCCCCCCTCGTTTTGTCCCACACGGCGAGCGAGGTCGAAGCGAGCCACCTCGCAGCGCGCGCGGTCCACGAAAAGCGACCTGTCTTCATTCACAAGACTCGTTTCGATGTCTTCGTTGGGAACCCGTCGACAGAGGTGTTCTTGGACGGGTTGAGTGCGGAACTCGGGCGCCCCCTGGAGTTCGTCGTGATCGGTGTCGCGCGTGACGTGTGCGTCACGCAAGCCGTGGACGGAATGCAGGCCCGGGGCTATCCGGTCACCGCGCTTTCGGACGCGACGTGGGGCCTCGGGCTAGAGGCTGAGGCGACCACCCTCGCTAGATGGGCAGCCCACGGTACGGTCACCACCTTGGATGCGTTGCTGGCAGGTTAGGGCAGCCCCCAACGCAGAAACGGGGTGGCCGCCTATGGCGACCACCCCGTTTCTCTATCTCATGACCTAGGCCATCAGCTGATTGGCCGTTGGGTCGGCTTGAGCTTCACCGACCACAAACCGGAGGTGAGGTCACTGAAGAAGATGTTTCCCTTGTAGGGCTGTGCGCCCCATACCACGCTCACATTGGGGGTGAACCCGTCTGACGTAAACGGTTTGAACACCGCGATTTCACGACCCTGAGTGGCAAGGTTGCCCATCAACTCACCAGAGACGTCCACCATGCGCACCCCACCGTCGTAATAGGCCTGGTAGAGCACGTCGTCCTCAACCCACATGTTGTGTGTGCCAAATTCGGGCACCTCGTAACGCGCGATGTCGAGCGGGTGCTCTGGATCGGTGAAATCGATGATGTGCACGTAGCCGCTGAACGCCACGGGGGTACCATCTCGGCCCGCCGGGACCGTGTTCAGCCCGGTGCCGCGCCACGCCTGATCGCCGCGACCCATGATCTCGTCGCCGAGGAAGAGGTAAAATTTGTCCGCCGACTCCGAATAGTACGGGAAGGCCGCGTGCGTCTGACCCACGGGGTAGGGGACCGCCGTCACAAAGACGGGGTTCTCGATCGACCCACCCCACTTTCCGTTCCCCACGTCCACAACGACCACCCCGGTGCCCCACTCGGAGGAGTACGCGACACCGTCGTGCACCCAGACATCGTGAACACGGCTATTCGGGTGATTGTACTCGCTGACGAACTTCGGATTTTTCAAGTCCGTTACGTCGAAGATCACGTACTTGTCGCCGTTCGAGAGCGCGAACAGGTAGTTATCCATGGCGAACATATTGTGCACGCCGCCGGTGATGTGTGAGTCCTCAATGTACGAAGCGATCACCGGATGCATCGGGTCGGACAGGTCGACCAAGACGGGGCCATCCTTGCGCGTCGAAGCACCCTCACGCGATAGAGCGGCGTATCGACCGTTCGGGGCGACCTTCACATCGTTGACGGTGCGGGCGTCGACCTGGATGGAGTCGATCTTCGCGATGGCCGTCGGATTGGTCACGTCCCAGAAGAACGCCCAACCCTCAGCACCCCACGTGCCGGTCAAGCCGTAGTCGCGACCGTCCACACCTTCGAACATCCATAGGTCAGATGAGCGCTGATCGCTGACGCCGCCCCGGCCGTTGAGTTCGATGTCCTGCACAGCGCCGCGCGCCCGGACATCCACCTTACGGCGCGCGACCAGGTCGCCCGCAGTCGCGAGCACCGTGTACTGCCCCGGCACTTCACCCACGAACTTGCCCTCGTTGACGATCCCAGCAGCACCCGGGGCATTGATCGTGTCATCGGGCTCGAAGAAGACGGACCACATCACAGGCACGTCCGTCACGGGGGCCGCACCGCCGGTAGCCACTGCCTGAAACGTCACGACATCACCCTGGCGTACCTGGTCGGTCCCACCCCACAATTCGAGCGCCGTGGCGTCTAGCGCGGGAACCGCGAGCCTGACCGCACCCTCAACACCTTCGTACGACGCGGTGATCGAGACCGATCCGGGGGAATGGGCGGTCACGCTGCCCCAGGCATCCACCGTCGCCACGTCGGCGTCGGAGGTCGACCAGGAAAACGAAACACCCTTACGCGAGATGCCATTCGCGAAGAACGCCTGAGCACCGTAACGAACTTCCGTCCCGGCATAGAGGCGGTGATCGTTCGCTGTTTCGACCGAGATCCGGGCGATTGCGGGCCAGTTCACATGTACCGCGATGGTCGCAGAAGCCGGCGCAGCCGTGGCCTCACCGGGGAGGACCACAGAGGCAACCAGCACATAGTCTCCGCCCTCAGCCGCCGTAAGGTTCCCGTCGGAGTAGTCTAGGCCCCTTCCTCGCACCCGCAGCGAAGCATTCACCACATTCCCAGCCGCGTCCAGCGCTCGGATCGAAAGAGGTATGGTGCTGCCAGCTTCCATGACGACTTCGGCTGGATCCGTGACGATTTGGGTCACGCGTACGCCAGCCGCGAGACTGGTGTCTTGTGCGGACAGGGGGGCTCCAAACATCATCGCCAGGACGGCAATGAGCATACTCAGACGTCTCATTCTGATACTAATCCCTTGAAAAGGTCCCTCAGGTTCGGCCTATTAAGCCCATCGTTACGCTCGTGACTTGTCATCGGCGCCAACGATCCGAGCAAACTCGCGTCAGGTAGGCCCACGGCGCAATTGACCCTGACCCAAAAGGCCACAGAAGACTGATGACCCTACGCCACGCCGCCTTCGCTTCCTGCGCCCTATTCTTCGCCGCCTGCGGTGGCTCGTACGGTGGCCAGCCGGAGCGCGGTACCGGCCCCGCGACGGCTAGCGGATCCGACGCCGTGTACTATGTCTACGTGGGTGCTGAGTCTGCGGATCTGATCCACCGCATCCGCTTCGGGCCAGACGGCGTGACCGTCGACCAGACCACCCCTGTGGGAGAATTGGCCGTTGAAACCGAGGGGCCGCACGGACTCAACGTGTCGCCCGATGGGAAGTACCTCTACATGAGCACCGCGCACGGCGTCCCCGACGGCAAGCTGTGGAAGTTCGCGGCCGGCCCGGACACGCTGGTGGCGGCACCGATTCTTTTGGGCAACTTCCCGGCCACGCTGGATCTCACGCCTGACGGCCTGTACGCATTCGTCGTGAACTTCAACCTCCATGGCGAACACGTTCCTTCCACGGTCTCTGTTGTCTACACACCGGACATGGTAGAGGTCGACCAAATCGCGACCTGCACCATGCCACATGGCCTCCGTATGGCGCCCGATGGTCTGTTCGTTTACTCGAACTGCATGATGGATGATCAGCTGGTCGAAATCGACACGCGCACGTTCGAGGTCAGTCGACGCTTTTCCGTTTCCAAGGGTCATGAGACGGCGCTGGAGGGGTACGAGGTCGGGGAGATTCTCACGGGGGCGAATGGCATGTCCCGCCCCGCCGAAGGAATGGATATGGGAATGGGTATGGGTATGACCCAGCCCGCCACCTGCTCGCCAACGTGGGCCCAGCCCTCTCCCGATGGCGTCTCGGTCTACGTCGCGTGCAACAAGGGTGACGAGATCCTGGTTGTCGACCGGGCGACCTGGACCCTGGAGCGTAAGTTCCCGACGGGTCGTGCGCCTTACAACCTCGGGCTCACGGCGGATGGTCGGGTGCTGGTGGCCTCACTGAAGAGCGTCGGACAAGTGCAGTTCTTCAATGCAAAGACTGGGGAGATTCTGGCCACGGTTCCTTCGAGTACAACCGTGACACACGGCGTCGCGGTCACGCCTGACTCGCGCTACGCCTTCGTCAGCAACGAGGGGAAGGGGGCGGAGGCGGGAAAGGTCGACGTGTACGATTTGCGCACTTTCGAGATGGTGGGGTCCGCGGCGGTCGGCCAGCAGGCCGGGGGAATCATCTTCTGGAAGATGGAAGCCGCTCGCTGAGGCGGGGGGCGCCCGCCCGTAAGCTTACTGTCGCCCTGTGATCTTTCGCCGGAGCGTCTCCACCATGGGGAGGGGCGTCAACTCCCCGTCCACGATCTCGGCGAGCTCCTCCTCTCGTTTCCAGCGGGCCTCGAGCTGAGCGAGCTCCATCTCAAGGAGGTGTTGTTCGTCGGATTCGTTCGCGGCAATCTCCAGGGCGATGGCACCCGTCCGCTGTAGGTCTCCGAGTCGGCGGCCGTCGTTGACCACGATTCTGGCCAAGTCCTGCGGCGATCCAGCTTCTTGAATGAGACGTGCGGCAGCTACAACGCGACGTTCAGACGCGCCCGCGAAGTGGTGATAGGCCAGCACACGCCGCAGCGTGCGGTCAGCGACCTCACCCTGCAAGCGGAGCCCACCGTCTCGGTAGAGCCCACAATTAGGGCATCGTTGGACGATGTCGATCTTTCCCGGTTCGTCTCCTGGAAAAAGGCCGATCCCGCTTCGGTTGCCGTAAGACAGGGAACGGAACGTGTATCCGCAACCGCCGCATTCCTTTTCACCCCGCCAAGCCGCGCCACCAAACCGTAGCCAGCGTGCAGCGTCCGTAATGGAGTCCGGCGAGTGCTTCATCACGAACCACATACCAACGAAGGTCACTCCCCCTGTGGCCCACCCCCCGAACACGACTGCACCGGCGGCGGCCGTACCGGCTAGGGAAAGCTTTTTATACTGCTTGCGGCGCGACGCCAATTCACGCCCGTAACGCCACCATGCCTCCTCAGTCAGGTGAGCCTTCCCCACACGCACGATATCAAGCGGACCCACCTTGAGCAGAGCGATGTTCTCGGTCTGCGACAGGATCCGGGCCTTGTCCACGGTGAGCTTCTCAAGCTCCTCCAGGGCCTCCCAGCGGTCCTCAATCGGCGCAAGTGACCAGCGCGTGCAGGTTCCGCAGATCGTCCACAGACGGCCACGCGCAGGATCGAACGCCACACGCCGCCCGTTGGGGAAGTGCTCCAACTGATCGTTGGGTTCAAATGCTGTGGCGCAAACCAGACAGCGCGAGTACAAGGGTCCTCCTGTCGGAGAGGCGGTGGGCTACAGTCGACCTACCCGCCGCATACGACCCAGGTCCTCAAGTTTCTTCACGAAACGGACTGTTGACCGTAGGACGGTAAGCTAGATTGGGCCGTCGTCACAAGGATACCATCGGCCCCGGGGGGCCAATAATGCTGCTCGTCATCGACAACTACGATTCGTTCACCTTCAATCTCGTCCAGTTACTCGGCGAACTTGGTGAGGACCCCCTTGTGGTCCGCAATGACGAGCGAACCGTAGCCCAACTCGCTGCCCTGAAGCCCTCACGGATCGTGGTTTCCCCCGGCCCATGCACGCCCTCTGAGGCGGGGGTCAGTGTTCAGGCGTTCCAAACGCTCGGAGGGCAGGGGATCCCGATGCTGGGCGTCTGCCTGGGTCATCAGTCTCTCGGGGAGGCCTTCGGCGGCCGCACGGTGCGCGCCCACAGAACCATGCACGGCAAGACCGGCCCCATTCGCCACGATGCGACCGGGCTGTTCAAGGGCATCCCCACGCCGTTCGAGGTTGCCCGTTATCACTCGCTGGTCACCGACGCGGCGGCACTGCCGGACGTCCTTGTGCCGATCGCGTGGAGCACGGACCCGTCCGACGAGGGCGAGGTGCAGGCGATGCGTCATCGCGAACTGCCGCTCTGGGGCGTACAGTTCCATCCTGAGTCGCTCTTTAGTCAGCACGGTAAATTGCTGATCCGGAATTTCCTGGAGGGTTAGGTCCGAGGCACCCGCCCCTCTCCCAGCTGGGACATAGGGGGGGACAGGGCGCCGCCCCATCCCCCGCAACCTGATCCCACTAGGCCCGAATCAGCCGAAGCTGGCCTTCATGTCCGACAGGATAGCGCGGTAAATCGGATCGCAGAAATCTGCCACCGAGCGGCCCTCGCCCGCTTCCGAGACCCACTCGGAAGTCCACACCACGACGCACTGATCCGGGTCGCCGGCGGCTGGCAGAGTAGGGTCGCCCACCGAATTCCGGCGTCCCGTTGACCCCCGCCCCTCGACGCGAGTAGCTTTCTTGGCGTGAAAATTGCACTGCGCTCGGCCCGTCCCGGCCCCGGAATAGACCCTTGAGTGGGCAGGTTTTAGGCATCGTGCCGGCCCGCCTCGCCTCGACTCGACTCCCCAACAAACCGCTCTACCCCCTACTCGGCAAGCCCCTTATCGAATGGGTATGGCGCCGCGTTGCGGCCATGTCGGTCCTGGATTTCGCCGTTGTCGCGACCGACTCTGAAGAGGTGGCAGAGGTTTGCCGCGCACTCGGAGCGCCCGTGGAGATGACTTCGCCTGATCACCCATCCGGCACTGACCGCGTCGCTGAGGTCGCTGATCGGCCGGCCTATCGGGGCTACGACTTCATCGCCAACGTTCAGGGCGACGAGCCCCTTCTGAATGAGGGCCATGTCAGAGCCACAATCGAGCTCGTGCGTGAGGGACGCTGGGACGTGGGGACGTGCGCTACACCCATCAATACCGACGACGCGCGCGCTGACCCGTCCGTGGTGAAGGTCGCGAGGGCGGCGAGCGGACGTGCGCTATACTTCTCGCGTGCGCCGATCCCCTATAAGCGGGACGAGAAGCCGGTGGGCGACGAGTTGGAGCGGGAACCGTTCCTTCGCCACATCGGCATCTATGCGTATACGCGGGATGCTCTCCACCATTGGGTCGCGCACGCGCCGTCCGCACTGGAGCGCCTTGAAATGTTGGAACAGCTCCGGCCGCTAGAAGCGGGAATGAGGATCGGAGTCGCCGTTGTGGGTGCGGCAGACCCTGGAGTCGACACACCTGCAGATGTGATTCGAATGGAAGAAAAGCTGAGCGAGTTCGGAGCCACCCCCTTCGCATGACGGAATCCATGACCGACACGAATGACATGCCCACCAAATATATCTTCGTCACGGGCGGGGTCGTCTCCTCGCTGGGAAAAGGCATCACTGCCGCCTCGATCGGCCGACTGCTCAAGGAACGTGGGCTGAAGGTGACCCTGCAAAAGTTCGATCCCTATATCAACGTCGATCCAGGAACGCTTTCTCCGTTCCAGCACGGGGAGGTGTTCGTTACCGACGACGGAGCCGAAACCGACCTCGACCTCGGGCACTATGAGCGCTTCATCGACGAGTCGCTGTCCCAGGCGAACAACATCACCACGGGGCGTATTTACCAGACGGTGATCACGAAGGAGCGGCGCGGCGACTACCTCGGATCCACAGTACAGGTCATCCCGCACATCACGGATGAGATCAAGGGCGCGATCACCCGTCTCTCCGCAGACAATGACGTCGTCATCACGGAGATCGGTGGGACTGTCGGCGACATTGAGTCTCTACCGTTTCTCGAAGCGATCCGCCAGTTCCGTGTCGATGTTGGCCGGGATAACGTGATTTTTGTGCATCTCACGCTCGTTCCGTACATCGCTGCGGCGGGTGAGTTGAAGACGAAACCGACGCAGCACTCGGTTCGTGACTTGATGCAGATCGGAATTCAGCCGCATGTGGTGGTCTGTCGCAGCGAGCACCCGCTCTCCGATGAGATTCGCCGCAAGATCGCACTCTTCACGAACGTCGAGATCGATGGGGTCATCGAGGCACGAGATGTTGAGACCATTTACGAGGTGCCGCTCTCCCTCAAGGCGCAGCGTCTTGACGACGTGATCTTGGCTCGTCTTGGGGTCGATCTCCCGCAGCCCGACCTCACCGAGTGGACCACGATGGTGAATCGAATCAAGCATCCGTCCTCGGGTAGGGCACGCATCGCGGTCGTCGGCAAATACACCGACCTGATCGACTCGTACAAATCGATTCAGGAGTCCCTCATTCACGGTGGAATTGCGAACGACGCGAAGGTCGATATTGAGTGGCTCTCCTCCGAGCAGTTCTCCGATGGGGAAGAAGTTGAGATGCTCAGGAACTTCGATGGCCTGTTGATTCCCGGCGGCTTTGGTCCGCGTGGGATCGAAGGGATGCTCGCAGCCATCGGCTGGGCCCGAGAGCACGAATTGCCCTTCTTTGGGATATGCCTCGGGCTGCAATGCGCTGTCATCGAGTTCGCCCGCAACGTCTGTGGGCTGGAGGAGTCAGACTCATCCGAGTTCGCCGAGGAGTCGAGTGACCCGGTGATCTGCCTGCTCGACTCTCAACTGCAGGTCACGGCCAAAGGCGGCACCATGCGGCTCGGTGCGTATCCGTGCGCGCTCGCGGCGGGAACGCGCGCCCGTGCGATCTACGGCCAGGAAGAAGTTTCCGAGCGGCACCGCCATCGCTTCGAGGTCAACAATGAGTATCGCGATCTTCTGACCGCGAATGGCATGACGATCAGCGGCACGTCTCCGGACGGAGGCCTCGTTGAGATGATCGAGATCACGGAGCATCCGTGGTTCATCGCGGGGCAGTTCCACCCAGAACTCAAGAGCCGCCCGACTCGACCTCATCCGCTCTTCGCCTCGTTCGTGAAGGCAGCCACGGAGTTCTCGGGAAAGAGAGCTTCCCCGGTTGAAGAACCGGTCGAGGGTTAGAAGGCTGTTGGATGTTCGATCGATTCTCACTCATCGCCGGCCCATGCCTACTCGAGCGTGATGAACTGAACCTCGAAGTCGCGCGCTCGCTCGCCGCGTGGTCATCGGAGTTCGGATTCCCTGCAATCTTCAAGGCCTCGTTCGACAAGGCGAATCGGTCCAAACTCGATTCAGCACGTGGCCCGGGCCTGGAGGCAGGACTCGAAGCACTGGCTCGCGTGAAAGGTGAGACCGGGTTGCCCGTGCTCACGGATGTACACGAGCCGCACCAGGCAGCCACAGCAGGGGCCGTGGTAGACGTGCTGCAGATTCCGGCTTTCCTGTGCCGGCAGACCGACCTCCTGATCGCCGCCGGTGAGACGGGCAAGGCGGTAAACGTGAAGAAGGGGCAATGGATGTCGCCTGAAGAAATGACCGCGGTGGTGGATAAGTTGCGTCGTTCAGGAGCTTCGGATGTTGCGGTGACCGAGCGCGGCACTTTCTTTGGGTACGGAAACCTCATCGTGGACATGCGATCTTTCGCGCGTACGTCCGCTGCTACTGGCGGCCCCGTGTTCTTCGACGGCACACACTCGGTACAACGTCCGGGCGCTGCCGACGGCTCCAGCGGTGGGGACCCGGAGCACATCCCGGCCTTGGTACGCGCTGCGGTCGCGGCGGGTTGTCACGGGCTGTTTTTGGAAATGCACCCTGATCCCGCGCGCGCGCCGTCCGACGGGTCCAATATGATTCCGCTCTCCCAGATGCCGGCGCTTCTTGAGCAAGTCCGGGCGATTCGCCTCGCCTTGCACCCGCACGGGAGCATCGTATGAATCGTGGTGGGAACCCCATCGACTCGGATCTCGCGCTCCGGATCCGACTCGTGATTTTTGACGTGGACGGGGTGCTTACAGACGCTGGCATCTACGTGGGCTCTACGGCTTCTGGAGAAGCTGTAGAACTGAAGCGCTTCGACATCCAGGATGGGATCGGCCTCAAGATGTTGATGTGGGCGGGTCTAGAGGTCGCCATCGTCTCAGGCCGGGTGTCACAGGCCACGACGTTGCGAGCTCAGGAGTTGGAAATCTTGGAGTGTCACCAGGCACCCAACGCACACAAACTGGTCGTGGTCAAAGAGCTACTTCAGCGAAAAGGAATCGCTTGGGACGAGGTGGCGATGCTGGCCGACGACATTCCAGACCTCGCTGTGCTACGTCATGTGGGCCTCAAAGCCGCCGTCGCCAACGCTACTCCGATGGTGGTCGCCATCGCGGACTGGCACGCCAAGAAGGTCGGCGGGCGCGGCGCGGCGCGTGAGTTTTGTGAGGCGCTGCTCACCGCGCGCGGCGAACTCGCTGGCGTGATCAAGACGTATGTAGAAGAGCGAAGCGGCGCATGACGCTCTCCGACGAAGCGTTGCTCCAGGAGGGGCGGCGCGTGCTCGACATGGAAGCCGCGTCCATCGCGGTGCTCAGCACCGGACTCGACGACCGCTTTGTACGCGCGTGTCGACTGGTGGCCGGGGCCAGCGGCAGGATCGTCGTCTGTGGCGTGGGAAAGTCCGGGCATGTCGGCCGCAAGATCGCAAGCACGCTTACCTCTACGGGGACACCCTCCACGTTCCTGCACGCAGTAGAGGCCCTGCATGGCGACCTCGGAATTGTCGGCAAAGACGACGTTGCTGTCTTGGTATCCAAGTCTGGAGAGGGCCCGGAGTTGGGTCGGATCGTCGAATACCTGGCGCGCCTGGGTGTGCCCATAGTGGCTATGACCGGGACACCCAACTCGACCCTAGCGCGGGACGCCACAGTGACGCTCGACTGCTCAGTCGCCGAGGAAGCTTGCCCTATGGACCTCGCCCCGACCTCGTCGACCACAGCGACGCTTGCCTTGGGTGATGCGATGGCGATGGCGGTGCTGCGACTAAAGGGCTTCGGGGAGTTGGATTTTGCGGCGTTACATCCAGGTGGAACTCTGGGAACCAAGCTCTCCGTCCGTGTAGGAGATGTCATGATCACTGACGCGTATCCCTCGCTCCGCGGAGCCGCCACCTTGCGGGACGCGATCGCTCCTTTGGCCAAAATGCGCGGCACAGTACCCATCGTAGACGCGGACAGCAGGGTGATCGGGGTGCTCACAGCGGGTGATCTCACGCGTCAGATGGAGCGCGATGCTGACTTTTTGACGCGCACTGTGGCGGAAATAATGACACGCGATCCGAAAACAGCCCGGGTCGGCGAACTCGGATCGGCGGCAGTACGACGCATGGAGCAGTCTGGCATTATGGCCCTGCCTGTCGAAGACGACGATGGGCGCCTGGTAGGGCTGGTCCACCTCCACGACTTGATGAAGTCGGGAGCGGTGTAGTGTCATGCGCAAGGAGAAGTAGCTCCGCTATTTTGCGGAGGACGAACGAAGCCAGCGCGGATGCAGCCGCGCTCGAATGGAAACGAACTTCTGGGGCAGGGCACTGATGGCACGACACGTACTGACGAAGCGGCGACTGGCCACTTTCTTGACGTTAGCGATGAGCATGACCGTGGGCGGCTGTGATGAGCCCGACAACACCGTGATTGCGTCCGCTGACCTTCAGGAGATCGGGGCGGACAACGTCGTGTTCGGCATGGTGAGTTTCATGACCGCTCGTGGCATCCGGGAAGGGCGCGTTGAAGCCGACACCGCGTACATGTTCGCGGACTCAGCCAAGGCGAAGCTGCACCAGATGAAGATCGTCTTCTACAACGAGAACGGGACTGCGCGCGCTACAGTCACGGGGACTTCGGGAGAATGGGATCAAAACACAGATCGCATGCTCTCCCAAGGCGACGTTTTGCTTTTGGTCCATACGGACGGACGGCGCATCGAAAGTGCTGAGTTGAACTACGATCCCAGTCAAAATCGAATCTGGAGTGACTCCACGACAGTGCAGACGCTCGCCAACGGCACAGTCACTCGAGGGTCCGCGTTTCAGTCCGACATGGAGTTCACCAACGTGCGGATTTCGAACATCCGTGGCAGCGCGGTCGGACGGTAGGAACGCCAGTGCGCCTCACTCTTCGCCTTGGCCTGCTTTGCGGGCTTGCCTTCTGCGTCGCCGTTGTAGGTCCGGTGGCAGTGGCGGCGCAAGACGGTTGTGAGTTCCTATACCCGTCTGGCGACATGAACATGCGTACCCTGTCGGGTGGGGCGAGCATCACCTACGTCGGCACCCCTCACCTCGTGTGCCGAGACGGGGTGGAAATCTGGGCCGACTCTGCGGTGGCGTACTCGGCGCAGGGCATGCAGCACTTCATTGGTTCGGTGCGGTTTTACGATCGATCCGGTGAGATGAGAGCCGAAGAGGCACGATACTTCTCCGCGCAAGGCCGTTTGCAGGCGAGCCGCGATGTCTTCATCACGGACACTGTGCAGGGATTCACTGTCGAGAACGGCGATTTGATCTTCTTGCGCCAGACCGCTCAGCGACCACGGGCACAGATCGACGTGCGTATGAGCGCTGACGGGCGTCGCCCTCGTGCGATCCTCACCATGCAGGCTCCCGAAGGAGACTCCAGCGAGGTCACGCTCGACCCGGACAGCGTGCCGGTGTCCAACACGCCATACATCGTGGACGGCAACCGGATCCTCATTGAGGGAGACAGCTACTTCCGCGCAAACGGAAACGTGGAAATTGAGCGCGACTCACTGCACGCGTTCGCCGACAGCGCCGAGTACGACCAAGTAGAGGGGCGCATTCTCTTGCAGGGAACGGCCCGGGTCGATGGACCGACTTACGACCTTGTCGGGCGGACGATCACACTGGGCATGCGTGGCAACGATGTGGACGAGGTCGTCTCAAGGCGGGAATCCGTCCTCACCAGTGAGGACATGCGCCTTACCGCGCCCGAAATTCGAATGTACATGGTCGGCGGTGCGATGGACCGACTGGTCGCGGTCAATCGCGCAGGAATGCCAACGAGTCGGGGCACCCCCGAGCCCGAGCCCGAGCCCGAGCCCGAGCCACGTCCGCGGGCCATTTCGGGCGGCTTTGAACTCATCGGTGATTCGCTCGATGTGATGGCGCCAGCGGAGACCCTGGACCGGATCTTCGCTGCCGGAAACGCCCGCAGTGTCTCCTCCGCCAACGACTCGCTGAACGTCGACGTGCTCCCCGAGATCGCCCGAAAGGACTGGCTTGAAGGTGACACGGTGATTGTCGTGTTCCTGCCGCCGGACACGACCATGGCCGTGCGGTCTCCGTCTGACACGGGGCGGACCCGAGCGAAGATCGACCACATTGTGGCCCGATCGAGCGCGCGAAGCCTCTACCGCCTGCCGTCCGCGGACAGCGCCGCCGTGGCCGGACTGGACCCGCCGGCGATCCACTACGTAGTCGGTGATGAAATCACGATCATGATGCGGTCTGGCGAGGTGGATCATATGAACGTGCTCGGCCAGACGCACGGTGTGCATTTGGAGCCCCTCCCGGTCGCGCAGGCGGTCGACAGTCTCGCGACTGACTCGGCCGTCGCAGCTGATAC
>CALFPJ010000018.1 GCA_937919655.1 uncultured Gemmatimonadales bacterium | reverse complement strand
AGGTGTGGTGGCTCCTCGGTCTGTCCTGGCGGGTCTTCGACAGCCTTTCTGGCTCGTCGGCTCAAACCCGCGTTGGCGGCCTCTCTTGGCGTTGTTGCATGGCTCCATCCCGTGGACAGATCCCCCTTCCCCCGAGCGAAGGTCACGCGACGCGGCAACTGTCGGGCATGCCGAGGTGGGTCATCGTATTGAGAATCCTGCTCGCCAACCTCACCTCAACTTGTTGTCCATCGAGGCTCGGGCTTCGCATACTTCGACCAAGGGGTCAGATCCGACCCGACGATCTCACCTGTACCGGCATCCACCGCGAGGTGAAGTTTGCGCCAAGCCCTGTACTGGGGGGGCTCTTGGACATGCCCGACGTGAATCCTGAGCCCCGTACTGTCGATGAGTAGATGGATCGGTCGACCCGTCGGGAGCCTGCGAAACGGACTGTCACGAAGCCGCTTCAGACGCCGAGACAGCGTCGTGTGATCGGGGATCGGGAGATCGATCTCGAGTAGCTCTGCCAGGCCACGGAGGAAACCCTCGGTCTGGCGAAGCGGAAGATGTAAGACCATGCGGATCGTCAGCGCGGCCTCGATTGCGATGTCCGCATAGGTACGCTGGCCGCCTGGTTTGCCGCTGGGTGTCTCGTGCCACGCATCGAGCGCTTCGTCCGAAAGCCAGACAGTCAGATCACCACGCTTCTTCAGGCCAGCCTCGTACGCAGGCTAGTTGCGGACCCGATACTGAGACTTCGCATGCTTGCACTGGCTTCGCTTCGGATACTTCATCGTCGGCGGCTCCGGGGGCTATGACTTCATGTCACTTCGAAATCTAAAACCGAGAGCCATGCACCAACGCCGGGCTCTGCGCGCGTTTTACCGGGCCGGCGTCCGGTATATGGGACTGACCCACTTCTCGAACACTGACTGGGACGATTCCGGCACGGACGACCGCGATCCGTCACGGACAACCAACTCCTGGATCTCACCTGGCGGCGGAATCTCGATCGAGGCGGGCGGCATGTCCTGTGCTTCCAGATCCGAGGAAAGCGGAAGCGCGAAGGCAAAACAGGGAATCACAACGGAAAATAGTCGCATGAATCGTCCCTGGGGGTGGGGGCTCATCGCATCCTAGTCACCGGAATATCGTTGGAATCCCTAGGTAGAAGCGACCCCATGATGTCGTAGACCGCCCAGTATCAACGCCACCTGTGCCCTTGGGCCGATTGACTCGCCATAGTCACGGAAACAACGGTGGTGGCACCCTCCCTCGTGTGGCTTGTTCGAACGCATAGGCGAGCTCGATCAGGCGGGGCTCGCTACAAGCCGCGCCGTTGAAGCCCACGCCGAAGGGTGCTGGGTTAGGGTCGAATCCTTCGGGAAACGACGAATCGCCCGCTCTCGACACAAACCCGAACGGCACCACAATGATAGGCGTTCCGGCCCGAGCGGCGAGTCCGGCGCCCATGCTGGAGGGTGTGAGGATCGCATCGAGGTTGTGCTCTTCAAGAACGGCATCGATTCCGCGGGTGCGACTGAGGAGCACATCCTTGGCCATATCGACCTCGTTGCGGGCGCGATCACCTTCTAGGTCCATCTCGTCCGAGATGTCGAAGCGCGACTGCTCGTACTTCATCGAGCCGGCCTCGCGGTGGGCCAGATTCCACTCGCGCAGTTCCGTGAGCGTTTTCACCGGCGCGGAATCCCCTAGGCCCTCCAACCAGTCGTTGAAGTCGCGCTTCATCCCGTACTTAAAGTTGATGGTACACTCCTGATCCGCCCCTTTGGCCTGCTCGCCTTCAACGCAAATATCCCAGGCGGCAAAGTTGTTCTGAGGATCGGGATCGAGGAAGCTGGGCACGTCAGCGGGATCAACAATGACGGCACCCGCAGCCTCCAACGCAGCGATGGCCTGAGCCATGAGTGCGGCGCCGTCCGCATTCAGGCCGCCCAGCGACCGACCGGCTACAGTGATCGCATCGTGGTAATACGCGCGCGGAACACCGATGCGGGCGCCGAGCAGTCCGTCCGCAACAAGGTGCGGAGTGTAGTCGCGACCGGGCGGAGGTGCGCACACACCGGTGGCCGGATCGTTGGGATCTGCTTCAGCACTCTCCATTGCGCCCAGCATCACGGCCGCATCGGCCACGGAGCGCGTCATGGGCCCCGCCATGTCGTGGTCGAGCGTAACCGGCGCGATTCCCCACCGGCTGAGTCGACCCAATGTGGGCCGAATACCAACCAGCATGGTGGCGTTTGCGGGGCTGATGATTGATCCGCCAGTGTCCGTGCCGACGTTGCCCTGCCAAAAACTCGCTGCGGTCCCGATTCCCGAACTTGATCCACCCGTATTCAGCACCGGACGACCGTCGAAGCGACCCGGTCGCGGATCCCGCCTTGGGTCGTAGGGGTTGAAGCCGAAGCCTGTGAGTGCGTTGTAGTTGCCGGGCATTTGGTTGGGTGAACCCGCCATGAAGTTGGCGAATTCGGTCAGGCCGGCCTTTGCGATGATGATGGCGCCGGCGTCGCGCAAATTGCGGGTGACGGTGGCTTCAAAGGGCGGCACATAGTCCGCAAACGCCAGCGCACCTCCGGTAGTGGGGAGGTGGGTAGTCTGGATGTTGTCCTTAAGGGCAACGGGAATTCCGTGGAGTGGCCCCCGCACCTTACCCGCGGCCCGCTCGGCATCCAATGCCTCGGCCTCCGCGATTGCGTTCGGGTTCACGAACACGGCAGCGTTCAGCCTGTCCTCGTACACAGCGATCCGGGTGAGGTAGTGCACCACCAACTCACGCGAGGTCAACGCTCCCGACGCCATCAATTCTTGAAGCTCCGGAATGGAGGATTCCGTGACCGTGAAGTCAGACGGCGGAGCGGGCTCTACCGCACACGCGGCGATGGACCCCAGGGAAACCCACATGAGGGCGAGATGGGCGATGCGTATCATAGATAGCTCCAAGACAGCGATGACGACCCGGACCGAGGCGGTCGGGGAGAGAATGATGAAGGCCAACACGTGCGACCAGCAAGCCCGAGGGCACGCATGACATCTTCAGTTGGCTTGACAGATCTTCCAGCGAGACCGCTCTTCTCGGATCGGGGTTCGTGGTCGCATGGCGCTTCTGCGCCGGACGGTGCACGGCAAGATTCAGGGGTACGCATGAAGCGAAGTGTGATGTCCGCTCTACTGCTCGTTCTTGTTTGCGTGCTAGGAGCGGCGAGCGCCGCGGCCCAAGCAACTGCCGCAGCCCAAGTCATTGCCATCCGCGCCGGGCAGCTGATCGATCCCGAAACGGGGACGGTCACCACCAACGCCATCATTCTTGTCGAAGATGGCCGTTTCGGAGCCATCGGTCCCAACGTGTCGATTCCCCGAGGCGCCGAGGTGATCGACTTGTCCGAACTCACCGTTCTACCGGGCCTTGTCGACGCACACAACCACCTGGCACTGACCTACAAGGAAGACCCCGAGAGCAACATCTACTACCTGACTTACGTGTTGGAGTCTACGCCGCTGCGCGCCATTCAGGCGGCGTCCAATGGCATGCAGATGCTCTCATCGGGCTTCACCATCGTGCGCGACATGGGCAACAACGGCGACTATGCAGACAGTGCGCTGCGTATTGCCATTGAACAGGGCTGGCTTCCCGGGCCCACGATCATCAACTCAGGCATCATCATCGGGGGCATGGGCGGGCAGTTCTGGCCCACTCCGGAAATGGGCGTGGGACGCAACATCGTCTATCCCGAGTACCTGGACGCGGACACGCACGACGAGATCATCAAGGCCGTCCGCCAGAACGCCCTCTACGGGGCCACTGTCATCAAGATTTGCGTTGACTGCAAGCCGTGGGGATATACGACCGACGAGATCCAGCTGTTCATTACAGAGGCCGCCAAAGCGGGGCTCAAGGTCGAGGGCCACGTGCAAACGCGAGAAGGAGCCGAGCGCGCAATCGAAGCCGGCATTTGGTCGATCGCCCACGACAGCGGGCTCGACGACGAGATGCACAAGGCAATGGCTCAGAAGGGGATCTTTCGAGCGGGAACAGAGACCCCCCTTACGCTCACAGGACATACCACCGAACAGAGATATGAGCGCACCGTCGCGGGCCTCAAGAACGCCCACGACAATGGAGTGCCAATAACGTTCTCGACGGACGCAGACTACTACGTGCCTGGATGGACCCGAGGCGAAGTCGCCATTGAGTTTATCGAGACGTGGAAGGCCGCTGGGATCCCCACCGCCGACATCCTTCGTGCAATGACGATCACGGGATACAAAGTCAGTGAAACCCAAGACACCCGCGGGCCCATTCGCTCTGGGATGATCGCAGACTTGATTGCGGTGTCGGGAAACCCCCTAGAGGACATAGACGCGCTGCGTGACGTTCAATTTGTGTTGAAAGACGGCATGATCTTCAAGCAGGGCGGCGTAATGACCCCCGGGGCGTTCTTTCACGGAGGGCCCGTGAACGGGGCGCGTATCCGCTAACCTTCGCGGTCAGAACTGGACAAGTCGCGTGACCTTCAGCGAGATCCCTCGGTCGAGAATCGGTGGCATGCCGACCGGGGGATCGGTCTGTCGCCGCTCGGAAAAGAGGCGTTGGTGCATGGCTCCTGATCTAGGTTCACCGTGAATTGAAGCCCGTGATCTGGAGTCAGCACCCGTGAAGTACCCGAAGCGCAGCCAGTACAAGCACGCGAAGTCTCAATATCCGGTGCGGAATTGGTCTGAGTATGAGGTCGCTCTTCAGAAGCGTGGGGACCTGACTGTCTCGCTTTCTGATACTGCACTCGATGCTTGGCGAGCTCCGGCCAGCGGCAAGCCAGGCGGTCAGCGCAGATATGCGGACATCGCGATCGAGGCCGCGTTGACGATCCGGATGGTCTTCCACCTTCCGCTTCGCCAGACCGAGGGCTTCCTGCGTTCTCTCGCCAACCTGCTCGAGCTCGACCTCCCGATCCCGGATCACACCACGCTGTCTCGGCGACTCAAGTCGCTCCGTATCACTGGCCTTGGCCGGCTCGCCACAGATCGACCGATCCATCTACTCATCGATAGTACGGGTCTCAGGATTCACGTCGGTCACATGCAGAACCCGCCCAGGAATAGGGCCTGGAGGAAGCTCCACCTCGCGGTCGATGCGGATTCAGGCGAGATCCTCGCTTTGGATCTAACCACTCGCCGGACTCATGACTGTACCCAGGTCCCTGCCCTGCTACATCAGATCGATCAGCCTCTCGCCTCGTTCTCGGCAGATAGCGCTTACGATACCCACGCCGTCTACGAAGCCGCTCACGAACAGGGCGAAGGACGAGCGGTGAGGGTGCTCATTCCACCCGGTCGGAAAACGCAACCAAGTCCGCGACCCTCGACCGCCTTGAAGGAGAGGAACCGCAATATTCGCTCCATCCGAGAACTCGGTCGGCGCACATGGCACAAGAGCTCAGGCTACAGCAGGCGCAGCTTGGTCGAGAACACCATGTATCGATACAAGACGATCATCGGTCGAACCATGCGAAGTCGAACCTTTGCAGGGCAACGCGCCGAGGTCGAGCTGGCGAGCAAGATCCTCAACACGATGACCCGTCTCGGGATGCCCGACAGCTATCGAGTCGGGTGAGCCCCCGGCCGGGGTTACGGGGGATCCGTCGTGACTTCAGAGCCATGCACCAACGCCTCTGGCGTGGAGGACTCATGATTGAGGTCGATCGCTTCCCGTGTTGCCGTCCATGCCATGGCCCCAAGAGAGTGGGACGGCTCGACCGTGCTTGGCCCCATCGCTATCTTCAGCGCGCTTCCTTCCTCCCCGGCGAGCCACCCCATGCCCGACCCGAACCGCCCGAACCGCCCGCTCCTCCTGATCCTGCTCGCGGCGGTCGCCGGCTGTGCCCAGCCGGGCACCGCTACTCATCCGGAGGACTGGCCGGTGTACGGCGGCAACACCGACAACACACACTTCACGACTCTCAGTCAGATCTCTCCCGCGAACGTGGCGCAGCTCGAAGTGGCATGGACGTTCGACACCGGCGACGCATTCGAAGGCTCGGAGATGCAGGCGAACCCGATCGTCATCGACGGGATCCTCTACGCGACGACACCCCGGCTACAGGTGTTCGCACTGGATGCTGCGACCGGCGAGCAGCTGTGGCGCTTCGACCCGAACGCGGGCGAACGCGCCACGTCCCGCATCCGCCATCGGGGGGTCACGGTCACCGGCGACCGGGTCCTCTTCAACTACCGCAATCGTCTCTACGCCCTCGACCGCCGTACCGGCGAGCCGATTCCGACGTTCGGCGACGGCGGCTGGGTCGATCTGCGAGAGGGGCTGGGTCGGCCCGCGGAGGGGCTCTCGGTGAGCGCGAGTTCGCCCGGAGTCGTGTTCGAGGACCTGTTCATCATCGGCAGCTCCGTGCCCGAGTCGCTGCCCAGTTCGCCTGGCGACATCCGCGCGTACGACGTGGAGACAGGTGCGCTGCGCTGGAGCTTCCACACCATCCCGCACCCCGGCGAGTTTGGGTACGAGACCTGGCCTCCGGACGCGTGGGAGATCGCCGGAGGGGCGAACGCATGGAGTGGCGTCACGCTCGATCCGGGTCGCGCGATGGTGTTCGCCGCGACTGGATCGGCCTCGTACGACTTCTACGGCGCCAATCGCCTCGGCGACAACCTCTTCGCGAATACGGTGCTCGCCCTGGACGCACGGACCGGTGAACGGATCTGGCACTTCCAGGGGCTTCGTCACGACATGTGGGATCGCGACTTCCCTGCTCCACCGACACTGGTCACCGTCGACCGTGACGGCACGTCTGTAGACGCCGTCGCCCAGATCACCAAGACGGGCCACGTTTTCCTGTTCGACCGCGCCGACGGTACGCCGCTCTTCCCCATCGAAGAGCGGACCATGCCGGGTGGCGGACTGGCCGGAGAACGTATGGCCGAGAGCCAACCGTTTCCGGTCCTGCCACCCCCCTTCGCCCGCCAGAGCCTCACCGTGGAGGGGCTAACCGACCGCACTCCCGAGGCACACGCGTCGGCCCTGGCGACCTTCAACGCGTTCAGCACAGCAGACCCTTTTTCAGCGCCTGACACCAGCGGGACCATCATCTTTCCGGGCGTGGACGGCGGCGCCGAATGGGGCGGGGCGGGATTCGATCCGGAGACCGGCCTCCTCTACATAAATTCCAACGAGATGGCGTGGCTGCTCAAGCTCGTGCCGCACAGCGACGAATCCCTGTACGCGGCGAACTGCGCCAGCTGCCACGGGGAAGACCAGGAGGGGACCGCAACCGCCCCAACCCTGACGGGGATCTTCGAGCGGATGTCACGCGACGACGTGGTGGCACTCGTGCGCGGGGGAACGGGCCTCATGCCCGCCTTCGGCGCAGCGATGGGCGGAGGCACGATCAACGACCTCGTCACGTATCTGGAGACGGGTGTCGACGCGTCGGCTGCCGAGGTAGGAGAGACACCCTACGACCTCCCCTACCGCACGGCGCTCTTCGACATCTTCCTCGACCACGAGGGGTATCCGGGTATCAAGCCCCCGTGGGGAACGCTCAACGCCATCGACCTCAATGAAGGGACCATTCGTTGGTCCATCCCGTTCGGCGAGTATCCCGCGCTCACGGCCATGGGCCAGACGGGCACCGGCACCGACAGCTACGGCGGCCCGATCGTCACTCAGAACGGGCTGCTGATCATTGCCGCCACGACCTACGACGACCGGATCCGCGCGTTCGACAAGCTCACGGGTGACCTGCTTTGGGAGGCGGCACTACCGGCCGCGGGCAATGCCACGCCGTCCATGTACATGGTGAATGGAAAGCAGTACATCGTGATCGCGTGCGGCGGCGGGAAGAACGGCGCCCCGAGCGGTGGGACGTACGTAGCGTTCGCCCTGCCGGATTGAGGAGCAGCGATTCGTCGCATCTCAGGCTCGGGTAGGTCCTGAACGCCTCCGATCGCTCGATGCTGTACCGGCCTTCGAGGGCTGCGTTCAGACGGGGGACCGGATCCGATGGTGTCATGCGGGAAAAATGCGCCTCACACCCTCGATCCGCGAATCACGGCAACCTGTGCCAAGAACTCCGCCGTTACCCACCGACCCAACTGACGCAGAAACCCAGCATTTTCGACGCTGGCCGACGCCCACCAACTGTTGGAATGGGGCACCCTGGGTTGGATTCGGCTTCACCGGTCGCGGTAGATGCCCGCCAGATCCCAGCGTCGAATGTGGTCAGCGATGAGGTCGCCCATACGGTCGTTCACCCGGCGGAAGTATTCGGCGGCATCGGCCGAATCGAAGTCCGGGTACCCCTGCCCGGCCTGATACAGGACGATCGAGGACGGGAAAGGATAGGCGTTGATCCCGCCCATACGAGCCTCTGCCATGTCGGCGGAGTACCGCTCCGGGTGCACGTGTTCGGGCGCGATCGCCTGGATGTACGCCGACTCGTTGTTGCCGGCGTGCCCTCCGTCCTCACCGAACACATCGAACGTGATGTCGCTCGTGGCGGACCACCAGTTCGAGACCAGCGTCCTCACCCGGTGCTCCCCCGAAATCCGTTCCGCCACGCGACTCAACACGGCCGTCTGCCCTCCCCCGTGGCCGTTGATCACGATGATGTTCAGGAAGCCGTTTCCAGCCAGACCCTCGAAGATCTCTTCGACGAACGCCTCGTACGTCGCTTCGGAAATGGAGAGGTTGCCAGGGAAGGCGGCGAAGCTGCCGGTGAAGCCGTAGTTCAGGGTCGGCGCCACCAGCGCGTTCAGGCGCGGCGCCAGTTCGGCCGCCATCGCCTGTGGAGCCAGGTTGTCAGAACCGTTGGGGAGTACGCCATGGGGTTCCAGCGTGCCGGTGGGGATGAGCACCGTCTCGATCTCACCCCTCTCCATGATCTCCGCAAACTCCTGCCAGCCGAGGAGGTTCAGCTGACGGGTCGTTGGCTCCTGGGCAGCCGAAGCCAGGGGCCCGGCGGCCAATAGGAGCGCCGAGACGAAGCGGAAGGCGTACATACCTCGTGGTCTCTCAGGGGTGTCCCGCAGCGGAGAGTTCGCCCACCGCGGAGTGTAGGTCTCGGCACACCTTAGCGGGACGCGTAGTTCACCGGAAGCTGTCCCATGATGTAGGGGCGAATCCCAAGAAGGGCCTTCGCTCTGGAGGGTCGAGAAACACTCTCTCACGGTTCGATCCCAAACTGTGCCAAAAACTGCGTCGTTACCCACCGACGCTCACCAACGCAACTGAGGAAGACGGGTTCTTTTGTTCTCGTCGCTCATGCGTCGCGACTCCAATCGGGGGTGTGGCGCTCAACTCCATTCTACGCGTCGAACATACGGAGGTCGAGGCAGCGGAAACAAATGGCGCGTCCCGGCCATCCGCGTCTCACCCCTCCAACGGCCCCGAAACGCCGCTCCGTTCCCCAACTAGAGTACGAATTCGATCAGGACAAAGCCGCCGATGAGCAGGATGGCAAACACGGTCACAAGCGCGTTGAAGTACCTGTCAATGAAGCCGGCGATCGGCTTACCGAACTTGTAGATCAGGGCAGCGAGTAAAAAGAAGCGCAGCCCGCGGCTCAGCACCGAAGCGACAAGAAAGATCCAGAAATTTATCGAGAAAATTCCGGCGGTGATCGTGAACACCTTGTACGGAATGGGCGTGAGGCCAGCAAAAAAGATCGCCCAGAAGTCCCAGCGGTCGTACAACGTCTGGACCCTGTCGAACGCTGCTTGGCTGACCCCCGGTACGTACTGGAAGAAGTAGGGCTCCAACAGCTGCCACGCTCCTGCCCCGATCCCGTAGCCGATCACCCCTCCAACCACCGACGCTGCCGTCGCGATCGCGGCGAATCGCATGGACTTCGTGGCCATGCCCAGGCAGAGTGCGATCAGCAGCGGGTCGGGCGGAATCGGAAAGAACGACGATTCAGCCATGGCCAACACGAAGAGCGCCAGGCCGCCGTAGGGTGTCTCAGCCCAGTGAAGGACCCAGTCATAGAGTCGCCTGACCGGTCCGGGGCGCGCCTTCGCTTCGCTCATCCGCCCTCTGCCTTCCACGCGAACTGCCCGAGCAGCGGCACGAACGTGACGTCATCCTTGACCACATCTTCCGTGACTAAGAACCCCGTCTTGCGTACGTGCACCAATTCCTGAGAGTCGCGCCCTCCAACCGGAATCAGCATGCGACCGCCGTCGGCCAGCTGGTCGACCAAAGCCGAAGGAATCGACGGCCCACCAGCCGATACTACGATGACATTGAAGGGCTGGTACTTCTTCCAACCGATCGTCCCGTCACCGACCATGAGGGCGACGTTCTGGACCGCCATCGCATCGAGCGCAACGCGCGCCCGCACCGACAGCTCCCGCACGCGCTCCACGGAATAGACGCGGTCCGAACACAGAGCCAGGAGCGCCGTCAAAAATCCGCTCCCGGTCCCAATCTCAAGCACTTTTTCAGTGCGCTGCGGCTGCAGGAGTGACAGGTAGTACGCCTGCAGCGAAGGCTGCGACGCCGTCTGCCCGAAGCCAATCGGAATGGGCGCATCCTCATAGGCGCGAGGCCGGACACCCTCTGGCAAGAACAGGTGCCGCGGGACTCTGTCGAAATATTGGAGTGTTTCGAGGTCGTCGATGCCACGCGCGCGAATATCCTCGATCAGCTTGCGACGGTACCCGACGAAACGGGTGTCGTCTAGTGGACCGGCACCCATGTCTCATCCCCGCTCAGAAGTGCGATGCGGCTGATGCCACCAGCCGAACAAATCAAAGGGTTAGATCCCACGCGCGGATCTCCTCAAGGAGCTTGTAGTTGGTAAGGTCCAAGTGCAGCGGAGTGACGGAAACATAGCCGTCTTGAACCGCTTGAAAGTCAGAGTCCTCCGGCCCACGCCACGTCACAGAGCCACCACCGATCCAGAAGTACTCCTTCCCGGAAGGATCCTTGGCCCTCGTGATCGACTCCGCGTATCTGCGGCGGCCGAGCGACGTGACCTTGATGCCACGTACGTCCGCCGGATCGGTCGCGGGCAGATTCACGTTGAACAGCGTGTCTTTGGGAAAGCGGTCCTGCCCGAGAATCGATGACAGCACGGACCGGACGACGCCGTCCCATCCATCGAGTTCCTCAAATCGATCTCCCGCGTACGAAAATGCGATTGCAGGAATCCCAATCACCGTAGCCTCCATCGCCGCCGCGACGGTGCCCGAATACAGCACGTCCTCACCCATGTTGGGCCCGTGGTTCACACCGGACACGCACAAGTCGGGGCGTTCGACGAGCAACTCACTCAAGGCCAAAATCACACAATCCGTGGGCGTCCCATCCACGACGTGGACACCGTCAGGGGTTCGGCGAGCGCGCAGCGGATGGTGCAACGTCAGCGAGTGGCTCGTTGCGCTCTGCTCTCGGTCGGGTGCAACGACGGTCACGGCGCCGAGCGAGTGCGCGGCAGCCGCCAAAACACGAATCCCCGTGGCGAGGTAGCCATCGTCGTTGGTGCAGAGAATCTTCATGGAGACGGCTTACCGGAGTGCAGAGTGGGGGTTCCAACGAATACCGATCGACAGGTCAGTCGGCTTCGATCGGCATCCCCGGCGTAAGCACATTTTTCAGGCTTGCCAACTCGGCCTTCATGCCGGAGAGGAACTCAGGTTCCAACACGTCCTGGCGCTCCTCCGCGAGTTCGCCGGCCTTTCGCATCTCAATGAGACGCTTGTTCGCGCCCTCGATGGTGTACTTCTCTTCGTAAAGCAGATGCTTCACCAAAAGGATCACCTCGATCTCTTTCGACCGGAACACTCGATTCCCGGCGCGATTTTTGGTCGGGTTCAAGACGTCGAATTGTGTCTCCCAGTAACGGAGCACATGGGGCTTCAGGCCCGTGAGGTCGCAAACCTCCCCTATGGAATAGTAGATCTTCTTCGCGATCGGCTCGTTCATCACGACTCCTCTGGGGCTGCGCCAACGAATCTTGCGAGTCTGCGGATCCCACGACGCAATGACCAACGCTCGCTCACTCACGACCACTCCTCCGGCCTCGGCGCCCGGAGCATCAGCTCCCGGAGCGCGTCCGCGGGACTCTTTCCCTCATGTACGATCTGGAACACCTGCTCCACAATCGGCATTTCGACCCTGTGCCGCACTGCCAACTCCCGTGCAGCTTCGGCTGTCTTGACGCCTTCCGCCACCGCTTTCATGTCTGCCAGGATCTGGTCGAGGGTCTCACCCTGGCCCAGACGGAAGCCCACGGTCCGATTCCTACTCAGGGAGCCCGTGCACGTGAGCACGAGGTCCCCCATTCCTGCCAGTCCAGGGAAAGTAGTCGTCTCAGCGCCCATGGCGACCCCGAGGCGAGTCATTTCGGCCAGCCCCCGAGTGATCACGGCGGCCAAGGTGTTATGCCCATAGCCCAGGCCGGCGGCGATTCCGGAGGCAAGCGCCATGACGTTCTTCAGCGAGCCACCCAGTTCGACCCCGATCAGGTCCGTATTGGTATAGGCTCGGAAGTAGGGTGTCTGGAACGCTTCTTGAGCAGACGTTGCCGCGGCCGCCGTTCGCCCCGCGATGACAACCGCTGTGGGTGACTCGGCGGCGACCTCGCTGGCGAAGCTCGGTCCAGACAACACGCAGAAGCGGTCCATCACGCTGGCGGGAAGGATCTGGTCGAGGACTTCGTCCATGCGCAGCAGACTCGAGAGTTCCAGGCCCTTGGACGCACTCACCACGAGCGCATCGGCTGCGACGTGGGGCGCCGCCTCAGACATCACGGACCGCACGAACTGCGAGGGGCTGACCGAAACGATCAGCGAGGCGCCAGAAAGACAGTCGGCCAGAGATGTCGTCGCACGCAATTGTTCAGGAAGATCCGCACCATCTAGGTAAGGGTTCTCGTGCCGTTGATTCACGGCATCCGCCACCTCAGGCTCGAACGACCACAGGGTCACATCGTGACCGCGTTTGGCCAGGAGCGCGGCCAGGGCGGTCCCCCATGCGCCTGCGCCGACAACCGCAGCCCGGTGGGTCTTGCTCACACCTCGCCTCCTTCAATCGGCACGTCTGGCGGAGACCCCTGCGGGCTCCTCGCGCCGAAACGGTTCTCAGTACCGTCGATGAGCCGGCGAATGTTCGATCGATGTGCCCATATCACGAACAGCGAGAGGGCGATCGTAAACCAGACGAACCCACGGCCCCCTTCATGAGGAAGGAGCGCCACGAAGACTGGCAGGCTTGCAGCCGCACCGATCGAGCCCAGCGCCACGTACCCACTTGGGAAGGTCAGCAGGCACCAGACCAAGAACGAGCCAAGGGCGGCGGAGGGCGCGAGGGCGAGGAACACGCCAGAAGTCGCCGCGACACCCTTTCCCCCTTTGAACCCCACCCAAAACGAGAAAACATGCCCCACAATGGAGGCGCCACCGAACGCGAGGGACCAATCGAACCCTACCCCCGCCAAGTCCGCGAACAGCCACACCGGCACAAATCCCTTCGAGATATCGACCGCCGCCACGGGCACCGCCCACTTAAGCCCCATCACTCGATACGTGTTGGTGGCGCCGAGGTTGCCCGAGCCCTCCTTCCGCAGGTCGATGCCGTGGAACACCCGCCCAACCCAATAGCTAGTGGGTGTCGCACCGAGCAGATAGGACACGGCGAGAAGGGCATAGGTCACTCTTCGCGGCCACCTCGAAAATGGAGTCGGATCGGGGTCCCCATGAAGCGCCAGGCCTCGCGGAACCCGTTATGAAGGAAGCGAATGTAGTGCTCCGGCAGGGACTTTGGATAGTTCGCAAAGATCGCAAACGTGGGAGGCCGTGTGGTCGCCTGCGTCGCGTACTTGATCTTGATCCGACGTCCTCTGTACATGGGGGCCGGGAGTTTCTTGAGCAGTTTCTCAAGAACCTCGTTCACCTCGTGTGTGTCCACACGGCGGTGACGCTGGGCGTGCACTTCCAAGATCGTGTCGAGCACCTTTCGCACGCGTTGCCCCGTGAGCGCGGAGACGAAGAGGATCGGCACCCATTGCATGAACGGGAGCCGAGCTCGGATTTTCTTTTCGAAGTCGGCCGAAGTCATCGTCTCCTTCTCGACCAAATCCCATTTGTTCACCAGGAGGATGACCGCCTTGCCGGCGTCCCAGGCGGTCCGCAGGACCGTTACGTCCTGTGCGTGCACTTCCTCGTCACTGCCATCGATGAGCACCACACACACGTCAGACGTGTGCACCACGCGGTCGGCCCGGATCGCCGAGTAATACTCGATGTTGTCCTTGATCTTCGATTGTCGTCGCAGCCCCGCCGTGTCCACGAAGACCAGCGACTTACCGTGATACGTAAACGGTGTGTCGATGGGGTCGCGGGTCGTGCCGGCCATATCGGAGACGACCACACGGTCCTCACCAATGAGCCGATTCACGTAGCTGGACTTGCCCACGTTCGGCTTGCCGACCACGGCAACCCTGATCGTGTCGTCGTCCTGCTCGGTATGCGCCCCCTCCGGCAGTGCTTCCAAGACCAGATCGAGCAAGTCGCCTGAACCCTTGCCTGAGAGTGAACTCACAGCGATCGGCTCGCCGATTCCAAGCGACCAAAATTCCTGGTGGGCCTGATCTGTGGGAAGGTTGTCCATCTTGTTCACGACCAGAAGAACCGGCGTAGACGTTTTGCGCAGCACCTCGGCCAGGCGCTCGTCGAGCGGGTGCAAACCCGCCTTGCCATCTACCAAGAACAGAATGAGGTCTGCTTCTGAGACCGCCATGAGGGCTTGGGTACGGATCGCCTGGTCAAGCGGTTCATCACTCCCCTCGACGATTCCGCCGGTATCCACAATCAGGAAGTGATGCCCAGCCCAATCGGCCTTGGCAAAGTTGCGGTCGCGCGTCACACCAGGCTGATCGTCGACAATCGCGATCCGCGCACCCACAACACGGTTAAAGAACGTCGACTTGCCCACATTGGGGCGCCCAACTACGGCGATTACGGGGAGCTTCTCACTCATTGTGCAGCCAGTGCCTCTGTGATCTCGTAGCCGGTTCGCACGGTCGCTGGACCCAGCGCCGCCACGAATTCGGTTCTTGGAAGGTTGTCTATGAAAGCGTCTTCTGAATTCAGCGCCTCGGCGGGCACCACGATGACGTCCCCCACCCTGCTCTCGCCCAGCGCACCAAGAATGTCTCGGCCGCCTAGCAGACCGGCGATGGTCACGGTCTCGCCGAAGTAATCGTTACGAACCTCGACCACCTCCACGGCGGCACCCGTCGCCTGCGCCAGCGCCTCTGAGCGGTCTCGCAGGAACGGAGACATCGAGCGCCCGGTGACCAGGCGAATCCGCTGTCCCGAGTAGTCGGGCACGCCTGCGAGGCCAGCTGCAAAGCCCTCGATGAAGCGTCTCACCGCGCCGACGCCGTTCTCGTACAACGCGCCGTCGTCGTAGTAGGCGATATCGGGTATCGGGCGACCCGCGGTCAGGTACATCTCGTCTGCGGAATAACACCAGCCCAGGTCGCGCTCAGCGAAGCCACGCCTACGGGCCTCATCGACTCGATCGATGGCTGCCGCGGCCTCGCCGGGTAGGAGGTGCCGGACTGGTCGATTCACGTTGTACTTGGTGAGCCCGACAGGCACCACCGACAGTGACTGGATCGACGGCCCAAGTCCCCATAGATCCTCGATCGTCCGGTCCAAATGTGCGCCGTCGTTCCATTCCGGGCAGAGCACGATCTGAGTATGCACCGTGAGCCCACCCGCGATCAGATCACGGAGCTGATCCATGATCATTCCAGCGCGCTCGTTGACGAGTATGCGTTCTCGGACCTCGGGCTCCGTGGCGTGTACGCTGACGTACAGGGGCGAGAGTTTTTGGTCGATCAGCCGCTGCAGCCCTTTCGGGCCCAGGTTGGTCAGCGTGACGTAACTGCCGTACGTGAAGGACAGCCGAAAATCATCATCTCGCAGCCACAACGTCGGGCGAGCATCCTTCGGATTGCCATCGATGAAGCAGAACACACATTTGTTCGCGCATTCACGAATCGCATCGGGCGCCGGCACGATACCCACAGGCGTCCCCGGGTCGCGTTCGATCTCATAGACAACGGCCTCGCCTTCCGGGCTCATCGTCTCGATCTCGAGTTCGGTATCCGCGAGCAGAAAAGTCAGGTCGATCCCGTCGCGTACCCGTTCTCCATTGATGCGTACAATTCGAGTACCGATCTCAAGATTGAGCTCGTCGGCGATGCTACCGGCTTCGATTTCGGCGATTCGGACCACAATAAGAACTTCGGCAGGGGAAACAGTTGGCGCACGGGCGGGCGGAAAAGCTAACCGGGCCTTGTGCGCCCTACAATTTTGGCTTGACGGACCAGCGCCCATACAACCAGGTTCGGGCGGAACAAAATGGGGCGCTTTCGCCTAAAGGGACGCATGCAAAAAAACGGATACCCGCCTCTAGTGGGGCCCATCTGGCGGGCCAGCACGCCTCGGTCAGCCCCATGGGCTCTCGCGATCGCGGCGCTGGCGACCCTGGTCGCTTGCGAGCAAGTCGAGCAGGTCGAAGACCGTTTTCGGGAGCTGACTCCGTACGAGGAATACGGC
Organism: uncultured Gemmatimonadales bacterium; assembly: GCA_937919655.1. Taxonomy (GTDB): domain Bacteria; phylum Gemmatimonadota; class Gemmatimonadetes; order Longimicrobiales; family Gaopeijiaceae; genus CALFPJ01. The sequence continues at coordinate 3,179 of CALFPJ010000018.1, read as the reverse complement.
ACCGCGCTCACCGCCTCCGGGCTCGGAGAAACCGCGTTGGCGCAGGACTGGATCTTGGCTGGCCGCAGGGCCGTAGCGCGCGCCACAGCCGTCTCCCTCCCGTTCCAGGAAGAGGGCTTCATCACGCCAGAGGTGCCTGGCGCCATGGCGTACCGGGTCTCGATTGGCCGAGGCCAGCGACTCACGGCTGAAGTCACGGTGGACACCCCCGAAGGCACCAAAGTCTTCCTAGACTTCTTCAGGGTTCCAGAAAACGAAGACGACCCAATGCGACCGCTCATCTCGACCGACTCCGTCCCCGGCGGATTTGTTCACGAACCGTGGCGCGGCGGCGACTTCATTCTCAGGCTGCAGCCCGAGTTGCTGCGTGGCGGCACCTACACCGTCACGCTGAAGGCTGAAGCGCAGCTCGCGTTCCCCGTGGAGGGATACGGCATCCGCGCCGTTCAAAGCGTGTTCGGCGTCGACCGTGAGGGTGGCCGCCGTTCGCACGAGGGGGTCGACATCTTCGCCCGGCGCGGAACGCCGGTGCTGGCTGCCTCCGACGGGCAGGCCAATCGAGTCGCCCTCACCAGGATAGGTGGCAAGGTCGTTTGGGTGAGAGATTCGGTCCGAAACTCGAACATCTACTACGCCCACTTGGACAGCCAGCACGTCGCAAACGGACAACCCGTTAAGCGGGGCGACACGATCGGGTTCGTCGGCAATACCGGAAATGCGCGCACCACGTCCCCCCATCTTCACTTCGGGGTTTATCGGAGCCGTGAGGGCGCTGTGGATCCCTATCCGTTTCTGAACCCACCGCGCAGTACTTTGGCCGTCCAAACCGTCGAGCACGCCCAGCTCGGGACGTGGGTTCGTCTCCTGAACGAGGGAATCCGCCTGCGGTCGGCCCCCAGCAGGCGCGCCGAAGTGATTCGCGAACTCGGGCAATACACCCCCCTACGCGTGCTCGGCGGGTCAGGTGAGTACTTCCGAGTCCGACTGCCCGATGGCGTCGAAGGTTACGTGGTCGCCCGCCTCACAGAAGCTGCGGATGTTCCGTTTCGGTCGCAGGTCGCCGCTATATCCCGCCAGATCCTCTCCGCCCCCGACCTCAACGGTTCCGTGATCGGCGAGCTCAACCTTGGAGCCGAGGTGCCGGTCCTGGGGCGGTTCGAGGATTTTCTGTACGTGAGGACCCCACAGGGCCACACCGGCTGGCTCCGAGCCCAACAGCAGTAGGCGCGTGAGGGGGGGCCGTGGGTCCCGGGCGCTCAGGACGGGCCACCAGTCACGTTCGCGGCCCCTCGACTTTGGCGGTTAAACACAAAAAGCCCCCAAGGGCACCAAGTCTTTGAGGGGTTTCTTGTTCTTCCTAAAGAGCGGGAGGCCGGGTTCGAACCGGCGACCGGCAGGCGAATCCGGACCGAGAGACTGTGGAGTCTTGTATCTACTCCGCGAATAATCCCTGTTGCACTTCAAACTTGATGCTAGACGTCACGGCTCAGCGGACACGACTCACTTGGACGGACTACGTGTTCCGCCACGCCTACACTCCATGGACTTACCGGTCAGGGCCTTAGTCGCTAAGGCTCGAGACTCGAGCCGCCAAGTCGTCCGGAGACAAGAACACGAACTGGCGCCCCCGTTTCGACTGGAGAAGCAGCCCTTTTCAAGCCAAATCGAGAAGATCTGCTCTCGCCGTGGCATTGACCACGCGACAGCTTTTCTCGTGAGACCTGACCGTGTATTGAAAGCCTGGATGGCGAAGCGTGTGGCTCAACAGTTTGATTTGACGGTGGTTGAGCCCTGGAGCGTCCCTCAACGCTCCCTCGATAACATGCGTTTCTTTGACCTTAGCCTCAACGTACTCCTCAAGTGCAGCAATATTTCTCAAAATCACCTTGAGTTGAAAGTCGATGAAATAGGTCAGGTCGCCGGAATCGGTCTCGGTGTGGAGATAGGCGCGTGAATACTTGGCTAGACCGGCACGCAGGACCTTTGATATCGAAAGGAACTTGGCGAGCGGGTAGCCATGGTGGATCATCGCCCAATAGAAGAGCGCGCGAGCGACTCTACCGTTGCCATCGAAGAACGGATGATCATATCCGATCATGAAATGCAGAATCACAGCCCGCAATACCGGATGTAGCCAATCGCCTGGCGCCTCGCCGTTCGCGAAGGCGAGAATCCTGTCCAGCCTCTCGGTCAACTCGCCGGCGACGGGAGGCACGTGCGCAATTTTGGGCGAGTTGAAGAGTTCGACGATGATGCGATCCTCATCGCTCCTGAAGATCCCTGCTTTTGACGGGTCGTCCAGAGTGCCCTCAACGAGAATGCGGTGGAGCTCGAAGACCACTCCGCTGGTGAGCGACTCTCCCGACAATTCCTCTATGCGCTCCACGGGCGCGGAGGTTGTTTAGAATCATCCGCTCACTGCGGACGCTCGGTTCACGGCCCTCGCGAATCATGTTCTTCGCCTTTGCCCGCGTCGTTGACGCTCCTTCTAGCTGACTGGACCGAATCGCCTCCTCCATGAGCGAACTTGAGAGAAGATATTTCGAGCCGTGCGCGTCGACCATTTCCCCTACGTCAGAGGAATGGCCAGTCATTCCAAGCGACTGGTCGATTCGGTGCGGGCTTTCCCTCACTGGTGCGACATAGGTTAGGCTGAAAGCATGCCCATCATTGCCTAGGAGTGGCATTTCCTCACGGGCTGAGATCCGCTGCCAATAAAAGCCTTACAGATTCATTTTGGTTTCGGCCAATTTTCTTTCTAGCACGTTTGACACGCGTTTGTGCTACCAATTGTTAACCCGATCCGAAGGGAATTCTTCTAGGGCTTCGAATTGACGTCTCTTTACTTCCGAAAATCGCGGCAGGCCGCGAGACCGTTGAACGCCGGGATTCGAGGATCATCCTCGTCAAGAGTGGGAAAATTCCCGGGCAGACGATCAAACCCGCAACCTAATCCGCCTCGCCCCGGCCGCGGTCCTTGCGATCTAATCCTCTTCGTCCGTCATCCATCTGATTTTTCCGGCATCCTGCGGGCGTAGGCCCCTCTTTTTGTGCCCTCGTATCATCGATTTCGGCACAGGGACAGATCCTGCCTCAAAACAGAGAAGCCCGACAGCGACCTAAGTCGCTGCCGGGCTTCGTCCTGCCGCTAAGCGGGAGACCGGGTTCGAACCGGCGAC
>CALFPJ010000017.1 GCA_937919655.1 uncultured Gemmatimonadales bacterium | reverse complement strand
GAGGCCCCCGGTTCGAATCCGGGCACCCCGACCATCTAGCATCAAAGCCCAGCCGATCTACGGCTGGGCTTCTTGCCGTCAGTGGAGCATGCCAACGGGGTGTAGCGGAGCCCCTGAGAGTTTGCATAGACTCCAAGAATGACAGAGGAACAACCAACTTCCATTCCTCATGCGTTGGTCGGGGCGGCGAATGATTTCCAGCGTGTGTCCAAGGTTGCTACCCATGCTGGTGAGTCCACTGCCTTGATTGCCTATTCGCACTTTCTCCGGGAACTCGCACTTCATCTGGAATTCTGCGAAGCCCTCGCGGAGACCGGCTTCGGCGAGGCGGATCTCGATCTTGATATGGAAGAACTGATGGGTCGATTCGCTCCGTTGGTTGACAGCTTTCACTTACCTGTTCGCCGTCCATTCTCCCGTCTCGGCTGGGCTAGCAAATTAGCCTGGGTCCGGGCGGTCACGGGGAAAGTAATTGTGACGGTTCCGGCGTTGGTTGAATGGTTGCCTCCGCTGGCACAAGACGTCTGGGAGGTGCATTTGATTGAAGGCCGAGTCTCAGGAAATGACGTGATCTCGGGACGTTCGCTGACCGCATACGCATTCATGCTTCCCCTCATCCGCGGACAGGTTCGCGCGAGCTTGAGCGAAGGAATTAAGCTGCATCTGTCACCGCACGTTAAAAAGATCGTCGCGCAGCTGAGACGCCACTCGAGAACCAGAGTTGCCGTGACCGTAGAGTTAACAGCTTTCCGTAAGTCTTCGTTGTTTCTCCTCGACGAGGGCGTACCGGGCGTCCCAATCAGGCTCCGCTCCACAATCAGACCAGGCCAGCACTACACCAGGATGGTCAGCGACTTGACCACGAAGCTGGAGCAAGCTGTTCGAAAGCAGGCGCGGGCGGTTCGTGGTGGTGGTAGGCCCCCGATTCCTGACCATGCGCAATGGTGGGCGCTCTCGGTCTTTCAAGGCCTAACGGCATTAGAGATTGCAGAGCACGTCACTTCGGGTACCGATAAAGAGCCCGAGGACGTGGCCGAAACCGTGGAGCGATGCTTCCGCTATCTTGGCCTGAAACCACCGCAGGATCAGTCTTCCAACTGACCGACTGCTGGGGTCCGTTGATCGGACTACGATGGCTGCGGGCTCGCCAAGAACTCGATGCGTGAAACCCCCTGTCTTGTGCCGATTCACCGCGCTAGTTTCTTCCTAGTTACGCGGAAGTAAGGCGCGAACAATGGGGGTATGCCAACCAAGCGATCCCCCAAGTTCACCTACCAAGTCGTCGTCAAGGGGCCGCTGCCTCCCAACCTAGGAGACGTGATTGCCACGGCTCATGCCGCTGCGATTCTGCACGGTGCGGATCCGGTTCCCTCCCGGGCACTGGGCGCGCCGGAGTGCGAGACCAACGAGCATCAGGCGCGCTTCGTTGGCTAGCATCATGGGGAATTTCCCGGATGGGCACCTGCTCGCGTTAGCTGGGTTGGGCCTTTCGGTCGTCCGCTGCTGGGGAGGGGGAAAGGCCCTCCCGGGGACGAACTTCAAGGACCTCGCTGACACCCCTCCACGCTGGATCGACAGCCTAGACGTCGATTACTCCGGGGGTATGGCCATCATCTGCGGAACCGCGCACCCGGCAGGTGGGTTCGTGGTCGGTGTCGATATTGACGAGGGCCCTCTGTCCTGGGACGAACTGCCGCCTGGCTTCCTCTATATGGAGCGTGGTACCGCCCCAGGCAAGTGGCACATCTTCATCCGGACCACGAACCAGCTCAACGGTCAGATCAACCTGCGTGACTCCAACGGCAAGTTGGCGGTCGAGATCAAAGGGCGGGGTGCCGTTCTGCGGTCCTGGCCGACGTTGCCGCTCGGGAAACCGGCGGGCTACCTGCCCGTGGCGATCTCACGATCCGCGGTAGGTGGTGACTCCGTGGTGACGTGGATGCAGGTGACCGCCTGGATGGCCGACCACCTCGATCTCACAGTTGAGAAGCAGTCCCTCTCCCGAGCGAACGGTGCGAAGAAACGCCGCGGCCGCGTGGTCTCTGCTGGTGCGAGTTCACGAATCTTTGACGAGATCGTAAACGAACTCGAGCGTCGAGGCGGTCGGTGCGTGGCATCTACGGGCGGCGGCGTGATGGCTCACTGCCCCATGCACGACGACCACATTCGGTCGTTGAGCGTGCACCCGATCCGTGGCTGGAAGTGCTTCGCGACATGTGGCGGTGGCCGTCTCGCGGCACTGGCCAGCAAGTTGGGCCTGACCATCTCAAACGAGGAGTGAGTTGATGAGCGACAGCGACGAAGCGAACGCGGCTATCGAAGCCGAGTCAGCCCCGACTGACTCCGACGACAGCAAGAAGTCCCAAGCCGATCGAATGGTGGACTTGGCTCGGGGATCTGGTGCGGAGGTGTTCCACACACCAGACGGTAGCTCGTTCGTGTCAGCCGCGATTGGCGGCTTCCGCCAGACATTTCGCCTGGACGGGCTGATGGCAATGGGCTGGCTCCGGTTGCTGTTCTACGAGGAAACCGGGGGAGGTGCTCCGGGCAACCAGGCCGTAGCCACTGCCATCGCCACGCTGTCGGCTCAGGCACGCTTCAGCGGCCCCGAACAGGAGGTTTACCTGCGGTTCGCCCGGGTTGGCGACGAGGCGTACCTAGACCTCGGCGACGCGCTAGGTCGAGCGGTTCGCATTTCTCCGCGTGGGTGGGAGGTCATCGGCACCCCTATGGTGCGCTTCCGCCGTACTTCGACGATGCGGCCTCTCCCTGTTCCCGCCACAGCGATTGACGTCGAGAGCCTCACCCGCTTTTTCAACGCGCCGGGTCACGTGGAGACGCGGTTGCTTTGCACCGCGCTTGCGGTCGCGTTGGCCGGCGTTGGCCCGTACCCCATCGTCGTTCTCAATGGCGAGCAGGGATCGGCGAAGTCGACGCTGATCAAGGAACTGCGCCTGCTCATCGACCCCGCCGACCCTGCAACCCGCTCACCGTCGCTTAACGAGCGCGATCTGATCGTTGCGTGCGAGAACAACGCGGTGGTGGCGTTCGACAACCTGTCGAGCATTACGCCCGCCATGAGCGACTCCTTCTGCCGGCTTTCCACAGGGGGCGGTTTCGGGACGCGCAGACTGTACACGAACGATGAGGAGTTCACCTTTTCCGGGATGCGTCCGCTGTTTCTCAACGGTATCGACGAGCTGACCACGCGAGCTGACCTCTTGGACCGGGCTATGACGGTGAACCTACCAGCGATTCCGTCCTCTGAGCGACGGGACGAGCACGATCTGTGGAAGGAGTTCGACCTGCTCCGACCGGGGGTGCTTGCGATGCTCCTGGATGCAGCGGTGCTGATCCTGCGGGACTCCGGATCGGTGCGACTCACGAACCTCCCGCGGATGGCGGACTTCGCTCGTGCTGGTGCCGCGGCGGCTCCCGCCTTCGGTTGGACCGCTGACGAGTTCGTTGCCGCATACGCTGGTCTGGCGGCTTCCGCGAACGCCTTCATGCTCGACGTTGAGTCCATCGCTGCGCCGCTTATCGATCTCGTGGCTCAGGGACCATGGGAGGGCACCGCGAGCGAGCTGCTACAGTGTCTCGGTCCGCGCACCCCCGAGCATCAACGCGATGCTCGATCCTGGCCGAAGTCGGCGAGCGTATTCACGAACCGCTTGCATCGCATCGTTCCGGCGCTACGTACCTCGGGCGTCCTCGTCGAATTCATCAGGACCGGCTCCAAACGCTTGATCAAGGTCAACATGGAGCATGGGGAGGTTATCGACGTAGCGCCGTCATCAGCGTCATCGCCGTCATCTGGTGCACCGGCTGCGGATCCCCCTCGAGCAGCAACACCGGAGGAGCAAGAGCCCGTTATCTCGAGCACGGGGGGCACAGAAACTACGACCAGCGATGACGGCGATGACGGCGTCCAGACAACGTTTCGAGACGCTCTCGTTGATCAGCCCGGCGGGGGAGCGTAGGCATGCGGGCGCATTGCTCTTGCGGTTCTCCTAATGTCGCTGCGCGGTTCGGTGACGTCGTCGTCTGCGCGATGTGCCTTACTGAACGATGGCCCATGGCCGACCGCCTCGCCCGCCCTCTCTCAGGCTTGGCGGCCCCGTCGCGCCGATCGGCGGATGGGCGATCGCCTGAGCGAGCTGCGGGAGAGAGCGGTGTTTCAGACCAGCCTATTTCCACCACTGCGCTGGCAGCCCTTGAGTCCCGCCTTGGTAACGAAAACCTTTTCGTAACCGGGCGCGCGGGCACGGGCAAGACGACGCTGCTGCGAGGCTACCGGGCTCGGTCGGGCGACAACCTGATCGTCCTGGCCCCGACCGGTGTTGCGGCGCTGAACGCGGGAGGTTCAACGATTCATTCGTTCTTCCACTTCGGGAAGACGGCAGTACGCCAGGAGGTTCTCCAGCGTCACCCGAGCGACCCCGGGTTGTACAAAGGATTGACGGCGATCGCCATCGACGAGGTGTCTATGGTGAGGGCGGATCTTCTCGATTGCGTAGATCTGTTCTTGCGCCACCACGGTCCACGACCTGGCGAGCCGTTCGGGGGAGTAGTGGTCACCCTGATCGGGGACCCGTATCAACTGCCGCCCGTTGTCA
>CALFPJ010000016.1 GCA_937919655.1 uncultured Gemmatimonadales bacterium | reverse complement strand
CTCCCCAGAGAAAGGGGTGCAGGTAATCACACTCTCATAACCCCTGGTACTGAGAACGGGGGCAGGCCAATCCATTCGGGTCGATGAGTTGCCGAGGAAGAGCCGGACCATTTGGCCGACGAGCTTGTCACCTCCCCATTCGCGAAGTCGTTCTAACGCGCAGGGGTCGAGGCCTTGCAAATCAGTCATCGGTAGAAAGGATCGGGTTAAAGAACCCTCCCGTGGGGTGGGTACCGTTATAGCGTCGGCGGTCGTTGGTCGCCACGCCCTAGGACACAGCCAACCGCAGCGCTTGCACGCCCTTTGTGGCCCCCTCTGGGTGCCCGTAAACAGCGGAACCTGCAACGATCACCGTCGCGCCGGCTGCCACCACCTCCGCGATGTTCGCTGCATCGACCCCGCCGTCTACCTGCAGTTCAGCTGGACTGCCGACCGAATCGAGCAATGCCCTCGCCTGGCGGAGCTTCTTCGTGCTGTTCATGATGTAGGATTGCCCCCCGAATCCTGGGTTTACCGACATCACGAGCAGGAGATCGATGCAGGACAACACGTCCGAGATCGAGGCGAGAGGGGTCCCGGGGTTGAGTGCGACGCCCGCGCGCACGCCAAGCTCGCGAATGTGGGTCAGTGTCCGATGTAGGTGCGTACAGGCCTCAGCGTGTACCGTAATCCAGTCTGCCCCCGCCTTGGCGAACGCTTCCAGATAGCGGTCTGGATCCTCGATCATCAAATGAACATCCAGCGGCAGCGCTGTGGCACGGCGTGCGCCCTCGGTAATGACCGGGCCGATCGTGATGTTCGGGACGAAATGGCCGTCCATTACATCCACGTGAATCCAGTCCGCCCCACCGGCCTCAACAGCCTTGATTTCGGCTCCGAGCCGTGAGAAATCGCAGGACAGAATCGACGGCGCGATCTTCATGTCGAGCGCTCCATGACGTGGATACCATCCTCTCCCGCGACGACGACCGCGTGGACCATGCCCAAAAACAGGCCGGTCTCGACGACGCCGGCGCGGTTGTGCAATTCCTGGTCAAGCGCCGCTGGGTCTGGGATGCCGTCTGCGAAACGACAATCCAAGATGAGGTTGCCGTTGTCGCTCTTTTGTGGTGGCCCGTCCTCCATCATGCGCATCGAGACCGACGCTCCCTGGGCTTCAAGAAAACGAATGTGGCCACCCTGTCCCCAATCCACGACCTCCACCGGCAGAGGCGAGAGGGTTCCGAGACGGTCCACGATCTTGCTGGCGTCAGCAATGATCACGACACGGTCGGACGCCTGGGCGACCATCTTTTCCCGCAAGAGCGCCCCCCCCATACCCTTCACGAGGTCGAGCGCCGGAGACACCTCGTCAGCACCGTCGATGGTCAGGTCGATCCGGTCCCGATCCGCAAGGCCGATGATCGTGATGCCCGCCTGACGGCTCTCTCGCCCAGTTCGCACGGAAGTCGGCACACCCACGATATCAACGAGGGCGCCCGCAGCCAGCTTCATGCCCAAGAGGTCGAGGAAGTGGGCCACCGTGGACCCCGTGCCGAGTCCCAACACCATTCCACTCTCTACGAAGTCCAACGCGCGCTCAGCGGCCTTTCTTTTTAAGGCCTCGGCCGGCGTGAGTTCCATGGATGAACGATCTCCGTCGTAACGAGTTGAGGATGATCCGGGACTTGGTGAGGGAATATACCTGGGGCTCACCTTCACTTCCAGCACGGGGCTTCTCTATTGACACTGCGGCGACCCGCCGTCAACCTATCGGCCATGAACGGTAACGGACGCTGGTATCGATTTTATGCGTATGCCCCACCTACGGGGGCCCGGAGGCCGCGTGCCCTTTAGGCACTGATAGACATCACGATCGGCCACCGAGGCTCCCGACATTCCGTCGGGGGCCTTTTTTATTCCAACAGGCATCCAACATGATCATCGTCACGAGAAAGGGCGTCACCCAGGACCAACTCGACCACATACGCGAGCGGGTTGAGGCATTAGGGCTCCGCACCCACGTCTCTAGCGGGGAGCATCGCACCATCATCGGGTGTTTAGGCGACGAGGGGATCCTTCAAAACATTCCCCTGTTGTCCCTGCCAGGAGTGGAGACGGTGCACGAGGTGTTGAAACCTTACAAGCTGGCGTCGAAAGACTTTGCGGCCGACCCGACCCGAGTCCAACTGGGTGCGGTGGAGATCGGTGGGGCCGATGTGGTCGTCATCGCCGGTCCGTGTTCCGTGGAGGGGCGTGACATGCTCGGCGCGACCGCCCGGCGCGTGAAGCAGGCAGGCGCGAGGGCGCTCCGAGGTGGAGCGTTCAAGCCCCGTACCTCACCGTACTCGTTTCGGGGGATGGGTGAAGACGGGCTCAAGCTGCTCGCCGAAGTCCGAGCCGAAACCGGGCTCCCAGTCGTCACCGAGGTGATGGACACGCGCGAGGTGGACCTCGTGGCGGCATACGCGGACGTACTCCAGATCGGCGCACGCAACATGCAGAACTACGCATTGCTCATGGAGGTCGGTCGTCTGCGCCGGCCAGTACTCCTCAAGCGGGGCATGGCCGCGACGGTGAAAGACCTACTTCTCGCGGCCGAGTACGTCATGAGCCAGGGAAACACGAACGTTATACTGTGCGAGCGCGGCATTCGCACCTTCGAAACTGCGACACGGAACACGTTCGATCTCGCCGCGATCCCGGTCCTGAAGCGGGAGACCCACCTGCCGGTGGTCGCGGACCCGTCCCACGCGGGAGGGCGGCGCGACTTGGTCGCCCCTCTGGCGTTCGCCGCGGTAGCCGCCGGAGCAGATGGGCTGATGATCGAGGTCCATCCGGACCCTGAGACGGCCACGTCTGACGGAGATCAGTCGCTCGACTTCGCCGAATTCGACTCGCTTATGGAACAGCTGGGACTCTTCGCGCACGCTGCCGGGCGAGGCCTCGCCGGAGCGGAGGTCGCGGCAGGCTAACCTGGGGCCTGTACCTCCCACGGCCCGCGAAACGCTCTGGGGGCCATGAGCCGTTCAAAAGCCTGCTCGTGTGGTGGATCAGAAGTTCTCGAATGCCCGAGATACGTCTGATCCACGACACTAGGTCAGCGCTGCGATCCGGTTACTGGCTTCCTCTAGTTGGGCGCGGACGGCGCGCAGGGATGTGCCACCATCGCTGTCACGGGAATCGGCCGACCGCTCCCAGTCGAAAACGTCTCGCACGTCCTCCTCAAACGAGGAGTGCTCCTGTTGAAGGGCGTCGAGCGAGAGCTCCGAGAGCGAGCAGCCCTCCTCTTCGGCCCGGCGCACTAGGTGGCCGACGACCTCATGGGTCGTGCGGAACGGCACACCCTTCCGCACCAGGTAGTCTGCGAGGTCCGTGGCCAGAAGCTGCGTGTCCATGACGGCCTGCATACGCTCCGGACGGAAAGACGCGGTTTCGATCGCGCCCGCGACCGCCGGGAGCGTTATATCGAGCGTGTCCACGGTGTCGAACAGGGCTTCTTTGTCTTCTTGCAGGTCTCGGTTGTACCCTGTCGGGAGCCCCTTCAGAATGGTGAGCATCGCTGTGAGGTTGCCCGCCAACCTGCCTGACTTGCCGCGGGCCAACTCCGCCACATCGGGATTACGCTTCTGCGGCATGAGGCTAGACCCCGTGCTGTAGCCGTCGGAAAGCCGGACAAAGCCGAACTCTGTGCTCGAAAACAGGACCAAGTCCTCAGAGAGCCGGGAAAGATGCACACCGATCATGGCCCCCGCGTATGTCAGATCACAAATCCAGTCGCGATCGCTTACCGCATCTATCGAGTTTTCGCTGGTCCGGCTGAAGCCGAGCTCGGCCCGTAGCGCTTCGCGATCAACCGGAAACGGGCAGCCGGCGATGGCCCCGGAACCGAGCGGAAGTACGGATGCGGACATTCCGGCCGCGCGCACACGCTCCACGTCACGCAGGAAGGCCCACAGATGAGCGAGCGCCCAGTGTGCCGCACGTATCGGTTGGGCCTGCTGGAGATGCGTGTAGCCCGGCATCACCACGGTTACGCCTCGACTCGCCAGCTCACGCAGGGCTCTGCAAAGGCCGAGGAGCTGAGACTCGATCCGCGCGGTGGCACCCATGCCGAAGAGGCGCACCCCGGTCGCACTTTGGTCGTTGCGTGAGCGCCCCGTGTGAAGCTTCCCGGCGACTTCGCCGGCCTCTTCACCAAGGAGTCGCTCGACGAGGGCGTGGATATCCTCGTCCGCGCTTCCCTCAAAACCCTCACGTTCGATTCGCGCGGCCACGGCCTCCAGTCCCACGAGGATTCGCTCGACCTCGTCGTGGCTTAGTACCCCCGCGTTCCCGATCGCCTTCGCCCATGCGGCGCTGCCGCGAAGATCCTCGCGCCAAAGTCGTTGGTCGACATTGAGGCTCAGGTTGAGGGGAACCATTTCAGGCGCCATGCCGCTGGCGAAACGGCCGCCCCACAGTGATGCGTTCCCATCCGGTTGCTTGGTTTGGTCGCTCATAAGGAAGAGCTTAGCCTCCCAAGCCTCCGTTGTGCAGAGGGCGGCCCGGCTGCTCGGCTACAGCGCATTAGAGCGCGCTGGCTTCGAGAACCTCTTCGAGCAGCTTCGTCACGGCCTTGTCACCCTCGGCGCGCGAAGCGCTCAGGCCAGCCGCAGCGCGGATGGGGAGGCCAAAGAGCCGGATGAACCCTGTAGCGTCGGCGTGGTCGTACGTGGCGGCATGCCCAAAACTCGCAAGGTCTTCACGGTAAAGAGAGACCGGACTCGTTCGAGCGGCGACGCATGAAGATCCCTTATAGAGCTTCAGTTTCACCGATCCGGTCACGTCCTTGGACAACACATTGGCCATCGCGGCAAGCGCCTCCCTCTCGGGGGTCCACCAGCGGCCCTCATAGAGCATATCTGCCCAGCGCTGCGCCATCTCGTCCTTCAGGCCTTCTGACTGCCGGTCGATCGTGATTGACTCGAGGTCCTTCAGGGCCCCGTATAGGAGGGTTCCCCCGGGGGTTTCGTACACACCCCGAGATTTCATACCCACGAGACGGTTCTCAACGATGTCCGCGCGTCCAATCCCATGCCGCGAGCCGATCTCGTTGAGCGTAGCCAGCAAAGTGACCGGGCCCATGACTTCGCCGTTCAGCATCACGGGCACACCGCCGTCAAACCCGATTTCGAGGTATTCAGGCCGATCCGGTGCCAGCTCCGGGGCGAGGGTCCACAGATACATCGACTCTTCGGGCTCGAAGCCCGGATCTTCCAGCGGGCCGCCCTCGTGGGATATATGCCACAGGTTCTCATCTCGGCTGTACAGTTTGCTCTCGTCCACACCGTCGAGGCGGATGTCGCGCGCCCGGGCGTAGGCCAGCGCGTCCTCACGGGACCGGATGTCCCATTCGCGCCAGGGGGCGATCACCTTGATGCCGGGAGCGATAGCCGAGTACGCCAACTCAAATCGGACCTGGTCGTTTCCCTTCCCTGTGCAGCCGTGCGAGAGCGCGTCGGCGCCTATCTGAAGCGCGATCTCGGCTTGACGTTTTCCGAGAAGTGGCCGAGCCATCGCGGTGCCTAGCAAGTACTTACGGCCGTAGACGGCGCCAATCTTCAGGGTCGGGAAGACGAAGTCTTCGACGAACTCGTCGCGCAGGTCCTCGCCAAAGAAGCCACTGGCTCCGGTGGCGTAGGCCTTTGCTTCCAGGCCCTCAAGACCGCCCTGCTGGCCGACATCGCCGGCCATACAGATGACTTCGGCGTTGTAGTTCTCTTTCAGCCACGGCACGATCACGGACGTGTCGAGCCCACCGGAGTACCCTAGGACGACCTTCATGGTTTTTCCTCAAGCGCGATGGCTCGCGCGGGGCTAAAAACCGGGGCCCGGGACCGAAGGACCGACGACTTCCCGCCAAGGTGTCGGGGGGCCAAATGCCCCAAACTTCCAGCCCCGGACCCCTTGTTTAGAATATTGGGGAACCGAGCATCTCAGTTCGTGAAGCATAACTATTCACAAATACTGCATGATGTCAACCCGGAAGGCCTGCCATCTGCTCGATTCGGGCCTGGACTCCGGCCACCGCCTTCGGGGATCGCAGAATGAGGAGAACGGTATCGTCTCCCGCCAAGGTGCCGAGTACCTCTGGCCACTCCTCCCAATCGATACCGGCCGCAACGGTCTGTGCCGCGCCCTTCATGGTCCGAACCACGAGGAAGTGACTGACACCCTCGGCAGAATGGAAAAGCGTGGGCAGGAGTGATTGGAGGGCGGGGGTACTCTCCCACTCATCCGGAATAGAGTAGTGGGAAGCACCATCCGCATCGGGCACTTTCACCAGCCGTAATTCCCGGATGTCGCGTGACAGCGTGGCCTGCGTCACATCCGTGCCCTGGGCGTGCAGAATTTCGCGCAGGCCCTCTTGGCTGGTAACGCGGTGAGTCTTGATCGCCTGGACGATCTGCCCATGCCGGACCGGCTTGCTCACGCGACCGCCTTGTTTGCGAAGTCTCGAACCCGCTCAGGTTCGAAGCCGAGGCTTCGGTCGACCTCCACCCCTTCGCGAAAGATGATGATGGTCGGGATACTGCGAATGTCGTAGCGGGCGGCGACCTCTGGGGCACGATCCGTGTCCACTTTGGCCACCAAGATCTTACCGATTTGCGTCTGCGCGATCTCGTCCATGAGCGGGGCGACCATCTTACACGGCCCGCACCAATCCGCATAAAAATCGACCAGGACTGGGACAGAAGCGCCCAAGACCGTCGTGTCGAAGTCCTCTTGGGCGACGTGCACAGGGCGATCGAGAAGCATGGGCTTGCTGCACTTGCCACAGTTGGGACGCTGCACGGCGCGCTCCACATCAACACGGTTATTCGTGCCGCAGAAGGCGCAGCGGAGCGTAACAGGGTGAATGACCTTGGGTGCTGTCATTGAGACTCCAAACACGGAATAAGGGCGGAACAATACGCCAGACCCTGGCTTTGGCAAAACGAGGCTTCGGCCTCGTCGTGCGGAGCCGACCCTCCGCTCTTTTGGACCGGACTACCGGGCGGCCCGAGTAGAACCCCCGTTGGCCGGCCGGGTTTCAGGGGGTGGCGACGACTGCACCGTGACGGCATCATCTCCCGAATGATCAATCCAGTATTTCCCAGGGAGCGCCTTGAAGATGCTCGGGCACTCATCGCTTCGTCGATCCACCGGACCCCCCTGCTCCACTCGCGCGCTCTATCCGACCGCGTGGGGGCCCCCGTCTTCCTGAAGTGCGAGAACCTGCAAAAGACCGGAGCATTCAAGGTACGCGGCGCGCTTCACCGCTTGCTCCGCTTAAGCGACGAAGCGCGCGAACGAGGTGTCGCGACGGTCTCCGCGGGCAACCACGCCCAGGCCGTGGCTTGGGCTGCGTCGGCGGCGGGTATCAAGAGTCTGGTCGTAATGCCGGAGAAGGCTTCTCCAATGAAGGTGACTGCGAGTCGAGAATACGGGGCGGAGGTCGTGCTCCATGGAGACGCCAGGGCCGCGTTCTCCAGGGTGCTCGAACTCGCCGACGAGCGAGGCATGACCTTCGTACACCCGTTCGATGACGAGGAGGTCGTGGCGGGGCACGCGAGTTGCGGGCTAGAAATCGTCGAGGACCTGCCCGACGTCGCGTCGGTCGTCGTTCCGGTGGGGGGAGGAGGATTGTGCTCGGGGATTTCTGTTGCGATCGCAGCAACCCGACCCGACGTGGCGGTCTGGGGCGTCGAGCCGGAGGGGGCACCCGGCATGCACCGGAGTCTCGCTGCAGGGCGCGCCCTGCACCTAGACTCGGTAGACACGATCGCGGACGGCCTCGGGGCACCCATGGCGGGTGTTCTGAACCACGCGATCCTGAAGGAGCAAGGCCGATCCGTCGTGATCGTGAGTGACACCGAAATCGTCGAGGCACTTCGACTCCTACTAGAGCGCACCAAGCTTCTTGTCGAGCCGGCCGGCGCCGCTGGGCTCGCCGCACTTCTGACCGGGAAAATTCCGGTACGGCCGGATGCTCCTGTGGTCGTGGTTCTGAGCGGCGGCAACGTAGACCTCACCCAGCTCGGGCGCCTTCTGATCGGAGCGGACTGAAGGTGTGCCGTCTGGTCGCGTACATCGGCGAGCCGGTCTCTCCCGAGCAACTCGTGTTCGACGGCACGCACTCACTCTATGAACAAAGTTGGCGGCCCACCGAGTTGCTTTCTGGCTCAGTGAACGCCGACGGATACGGAGTCGCCTGGTACGGAGCGTCGGGGCTGGTACGAATCGCTGAGATGCGCCCCATATGGCACGACACAGATCTCAGGCGCACGCTGGCGGCTTTTTCGTCGCCGTGTGTCATCGCGGCTCTGCGAAACGCCACCGTGGGCATTCCTGTCGACCGATCTGGGCTTCTGCCGTTGATGTTCGGGAAGTGGAGCTTCGCGTTGAACGGGTTCGTCCCCGACTTCAGGGCGAATCATATGCGGGCGCTTCGCGGGCAGCTCTCGGATGACCTCTACGCAGAGCTTGCGGGGACCTCCGATAGTGAAACGCTGTTCCTGCTCGCGGTGTCGGCGCTGCGGGCCGGGGCTTCACCTCTTGAGGCTTTGGAGCAGACCGCTCGATTCGTGAACGATCGCGTCGGACAGGGCGTCGAGGCGCAGTTGAACATGGTCTTGAGCGACGGTGAGAGGGTCACTGCGATTCGTAGCGGGACGCAACCGGTCACCAATTCGCTCTACGTCGCCAAGCGGCCCTCCGTCGCACCCAACGGAATCGTGCTCGCGTCGGAGCCCCTGGACGCCGGGACCGGGTGGGAGGCGGTGGACGGACACAGCTCGATCGATATCGGCTCTGACGGGGTGATTTCTACGAAAATGCTCGCGCTTTAAGCGAGTCGTCAGCGAGATACCGCGGGTGCGTTGCCGCGAACACGTACAGGCTACGCCCGGCGAGCGAGGATCAGCGCGAAGAGGCCGTCGTCGTCCTGCACCCAACGCTCCACCGTCAGACCAGCATCGGAGAAGATCCCGTCAATCGCGGTGCGGTTGTACTTGCAGCTGATCTCCGTGCGAATCGTTTCTCCGGTGACGAAGACGATGTCCTCATCCGCGCCGTGGAAATGTACATTTTTGGGGGAGGTGGCCCTGAGGTGCATTTCGACTCTGCTCGCCTCCGGCACGTACGGCGCCTCATGCTGGAAGCCCTGTGGGTCGAAGTCGCTTCCCAACTCGCGATTCAACACAGTGAGCACATTCAGGTTGAACTCGGCCGTGACCCCTGCCGCGTCGTCATAAGCGGCTTCGAGTCGCTCCTGCGACTTGTTGGGTCCGGGGCGTAGATCCACGCCCATCAGGAAGCGGTCCCCTGCCCGCATCTGACCTACAATTCGACATAGGAGGCGCGTCGCTTGTGGTGTATCGAAGTTCCCGATCGTGCTGCCAAGCAGCGCGAACCACGCAGGCTCAGGGAGCTTCCCCGGCAACGTGAGAGGCTCGGTGATGTCCGCCACAGCCGGTCGGACAATCAGGGAATCGTATTCTTCCCGCAGGCGCCCGGCGGTCTCGTGCAAGAAGTCGCCACTGACATCCACTGGGACATAAAGATTCCCGGCGTCCAGCCGCTCCATTTCGTCGAGGACAACGCGGGACTTTTCGGCGCTCCCTGCCCCCAGCTCGACCAGCGCTGCGGGTCGTTCAAGCTCCACCCACTCCGGCATCCAGCGCTCAAGCAGCGCGCGCTCTGTGCGGGTTGGATAGTACTCGGAAAGCCGTGTGATATCCTCGAACAGTGCCGAGCCCACCGCGTCGTACAAATACTTGGACGACAGCTCCTTCTGATGCCTGCGCAGGCCCTCAAGCACCTCCTTGAGCATGACCTCGCGGTCATGGGGGTCGCTTGGGTTATCGGCGACTGTGCGCGGGACAGCTGGGCCTGGGTTACTCATCTCGCACACACCTTATTCCACTGAAGATCTGTCGGCGAATAGGATAGTCCCAATTTCGAAAGGTGTTGCGCACCGCGCCGACCCGGCTGGCCCAGGACCCACCCCGCAGCACTTTGTACTCATCGCCGAAAAAGACCTCAGAGTACTCAGGGTACGGAAACGTCTCGTAGCCCGGATAGCCACTAAAGTCCGTGGACGTCCACTCCCAGACGTCTCCCAACATGCCCCAGCATCCCAGCGCGGACACCCCGGCCGGGTAACTGCCAATCGGCGCTGTCTCGAAGAGCACCGTGTCCAGGTTGGCGTGCAAAGCGGTCGGCGTTGCGTCACCCCACGGGTAGATCCGCTTCTTGCCCCCTTCGGGATCCCAGGAGGCCGCCACCTCCCACTCCAACTCCGTCGGAAGTCGTTTCCCCGCCCAGTGCGCGAATGCCTCAGCCTCCCAGTAGCCTACATGGCACACGGGTCGGGTTGGGTCCAGTTTGATGATCTTGTCCATGAAGCGTTCGGACCAACCCTCTTCGCTACGGCTCCAATATTTCGGCGCCTGCAAGGCCTCGGACTCCTTCCAGGCCCACCCCGGTGAGGACCAATGCTCTGGCTGACCGTATCCCCCTTCGTTGACGAACGAGAGGTAGGCTGCGTTGGTGGTCGGGTGGACGTCGATCCAGAAAGGAGCCACATCCACAGCGTGCTTCGGGCGCTCGTTGTCATACGCAGTCGAGCGGTCGTTCGTGCCGTGTTCGACCTGACCTCCAGGAAACCACACCATCGCATCGGCCGGGGGTGCGTCACCGGACGCGGGCGGGGCCACGAGCTGTCTCGGCGGCCTGTAGGGCGAGTTCTGCATGAGCTGTAACGTCTGAAGGATGGTCTCGGTGTGCTGGTATTCGTGCTGGAGGACCATCCTGAATACGAAGCCGTCCTTCAGCAGCGGCGCGTTCGAATTGAGATCGAGCTGTACCACCCCATCCAGCACGACGCGTCGTACTCCGCTCAAATAGTCCCAGCATTGACTCAGGCTGGGGAGCGGCAACTGGTCACGAACCGCGCGCGGATTCTCGAACGGATTGTAGATGCCCCGGAGTCCCTCGGATCCGGAGCCGCCACTCTCCACGTTCTCGACGAGCCACACTTCCTCGAAGTGTCCGATGTGCCCCAAGTCCCATACGATGGGACTCATCAGCGGGTCGTGTTGGCGGCGCAGGTCGTCGTCAGGAAGCGACGCGACGAGCAGCATCGTCCGACTCCTGGCCTCGGTGAGGAGGAAGGATACGTCCGTGGCAGAGAGAGGGTGGCCGATCTTGAGGTCCATGTCCTGCACGGATGGATGGATGGCAAGGGACGACGTAAGATAGGGGGGCGCTGCACAGACACCTACCCGACGGACGCAGAAGATCGTTTTGAAATCAACAACTAAACCATTGGGTTCCCAGGGCCTGAGCCGATGAACAAAACGGGTGTCAGGATCGAGGCGCGTGACGTATTCAAGCGATACGGCCCGGTGACGGCGCTGGCTGGCGTCTCACTCGTCGTCGAGCCAGGCAGCGTGACCGCGCTCGTCGGTGAGAGCGGGTCAGGAAAGACGACCTTGCTCCGCTGCTTCAATCGCATGGTCGAGCCAGAAGCCGGGAGCATCAGCGTCGGCGGCCGAGACCTCTCGCATGTCGACCCTGTCGCCCTGAGACACGGTGTGGGATACGTGCAGCAGGACGGTGGACTCCTACCGCACTGGAATACTCGAAGGAACGCAGGCATGGTGCCATGGTTGCGGGGCGACCCGGAATTTGAGCGGCGCGCAGACGAGGCACTCAACCTCGTGGGCTTGCCGGCAAACGAATTCGGTGCTCGATGGCCGCGCGCGCTGTCGGGGGGTCAGAGACAACGTGCTGCCCTCGCCCGAGGGCTCGCCGGCCGACCTGACATCCTCCTACTCGACGAGCCATTCGGAGCCCTGGACGCTATTACGCGCGTGGATATCCAACGCACCTTCCGCGCCCTGCAATCGGAGCTCAGGGTCACCGTCATCCTCGTCACGCACGATCTTCGCGAGGCGTTCCATCTCGCGGATCGCGTCGCGGTCATGAAATCTGGATCGATAGAACAGGAAGCCACGGTTGCGGAGCTTCAGGCGCGACCGACGACCGACTACGTGTCCGAGCTCTTGGACAAGGCGGGTGCGGCGTGAGGCTCGGAGACCGGAACCTCCTGATATCGTTCTTCGCGTCTGGCCCGCTCGTAAGCGTGCTGTGCCTTTGGGCGGTAATGCTGATGAGCCAGCCCCTGGTGGCCCAGCAAGAGGTCCAGACCTCGGCCCCCGTAGTCGTGGCCACAAAACTCTTCGCTGAGTCCTACATCCTTGGCGAGATGTTCTCGCAACTGCTGGAAGCGCGCGGGTACGTCGTGGACCGACGCCCAGGACTCGGGGCCACTGAGATCGCGTTTGCCGCCTTACGGGAAGGTGAGATCGATGTCTACCCGGAGTACACCGGTACAGGGTTGCTGGTCTTGCTCGGCGAAGACCCACCCGCGACCGGCCCAGAGGCATATCGGCGCGTCGCCGACCAATTCCGTGCCCTTTGGGGCGTGCGGTGGCTCCCCCCGCTCGGCTTTGAGAACACATACGCGATCGCGGTGCGCGCCGAGACCGCAGATTCCTTGAGCCTCGTTACCCTCAGCGACCTGGCACGTGAAGCGGGTGGGCTGACCGCAGGATTCAGTCCTGACTTTATTGGACGCTCGGATGGCCTTCCTGGGCTTGCACGGGTCTACGGTATCGCACCGAGGGAGGTTCGCCCGCTCCTGCAAGCCATCAAATACCAGGCGCTCGCAGCTGGCGAAGTGGACGTCATCGATGGTTATGCGACCGACGGCCAGATCGCCCGCTACGGGTTCACTGTGCTGGAGGACGATCGGACGTTCTTCCCACCTTATGACGCCGCCGCGGTCGTCGGCCGTGACATAGCCGAGAATCGACCGGATGTGGCGGGCGTGCTCACCGAACTGTCCGGTCGGATCGATGTCGGCACCATTCGCGATCTGAATCGTCGCGTTGAGATCGATGGAGAGAGCGTTGACTTCGTGGCGGCTTCGGCGCTGATGTCCCTCGGCCTCGTCGCCGGGGATGTCGGTGAGGCGGTCCAGGAGGAAAGGGCTCGGAACGCTTCGTTCGTCGCCTACCTATGGGGCCGGCGAGCCAGCACACTCACGGAGGTCCGGCGACACGCCTTGCTGGTCACGCTGTCGCTTTTGGCGGGGCTTATGGTGGCCATCCCACTGGGGCTCCTTCTTGAGCGTGTGCGTCATGCCGCTGAGGGAGTGATCAGACTCGTGGGACTTCTCCAAACCATCCCCAGCATTGCCCTGCTCGCCTTCATGATTCCCATATTCGGCATTGGGGTGACACCGGCCGTGGTGGCGCTTTTTCTCTATTCGCTCCTGCCAATGGTGCGCAACACGTATACCGGCGTGCGCGACGCGGACGCAGCAGCGGTCGCTTCGGCCGAGGCGCTTGGGATGACACCCCGACAGCTTCTTCGTTACGTCAGGCTCCCCCTGGCAGCACCAATGATCATGGCTGGAGTGCGCACGGCTGCAGTCATCAACGTCGGCACAGCCACACTGGCCGCCTTTATTGGTGCAGGAGGCCTCGGTGACCCCATCGTGGCGGGCCTGGCACTCGCCGACACGCGCATGATCCTGTCAGGAGCGATTCCGGCGGCCCTCCTCGCGCTCCTGGTCGACACGCTGTTGGGCAGGGTCGAGAGAGCCTTGGCCCCGGAGGGGCTAGATCCGCGAGCGTGACCCTGCCCAGCTGTTCCGGTGCAGGTAGGTCGGCCGCCCGGATTACACAGCGTTACAGGCCCGGCTCGCGAGACGCGGGACCGACCCGCGATTCGCCCAGTTCCTCCGCGAGCAGGTCGAGTGCTCGGGTGGTCAGCCGAACCAGATGCACGTGGGACGCGTTCCCGTTCGTGAGAAAGGCGACGCCGAATCCACGCGTCTTGTTCCCTGACGCGAAGGCCGTGTAGCCAGGAAGGCTGCCAGAATGGGCGAAGAACTGCTCACCCTCCCTGCTGGAGGTCCACCAGGTGAGTCCGTAGCCGGGTTGGTCATAACCCCAACCGCCCCCCAGTCCCTGCCCCACGAACTGTTCGTATTGGAGGGTATGCATCTGGTCCAAAGTTGCCTTTGTGAGCAGCCTGCGACCGTTCCAGCGCCCGTCACCCAAATTGAAACGCACCCAGTTGGCCTGGTCATGCACCGTCCCGTATACGATTCCCGCCGGCCACACGTTGGCCTTGAGGCGGTCGGTCGGGGCATTGCGTCCCGTCTCATTGGGGACGTAAGGGGTTGAGAGGCGCTCTTCCATATCAGGCCGGAGGTCGAATGCGGTTGTGCCCATGTCGAGCGCACCCCAGACGTTGTCGCGGATGTACTGCTTGTAGGGCACACCGGAGAACTTTTCGACCAGGTAGGCGACGAGCGTGTAGGCCATGTTGGAGTAGACGACGGCCTGGGACGGGGGCGTCACAACACGCAGCGAGTCCTGGAGGAAGGTCTCCAGCCTGAGCGGCACAGTCTCGCCCCATACGAGGTGCGGGCCAAAGTCGCCTGGCATGCCCGAAGTGTGGGCGAGCATGTGGCGAAAGGTGACGGGGTTGCTGGGGTCCTCGCCCTGGATATCGAAGTCGTCCAGGTAGTCGTGAACAGCGTCGTCGAGCGCGAACTTGCCTTGCTCCATCTGCTGCAGGAGCGCCACCGTCGACTGCGCCTTGAAGGTGGATCCGATGAGGTACACGGTGTTGGTGGAGGCAGGAGTGCGAGCCCAGAGGTTCGACTGGCCGTAGGCTCCGCTCCAGAGCTCTCCCTCCCGGTCTGTCAGGGCGATGACCAGCGAGGGGATATTCCCTTCGAGCATCGCACGCTGAATCTCGGGTTCGAGACGCGCGGCGACCCGGGCGATTGCCTGTCCCGGGGGCGCTGAAATCTGGCCCTCCACCTCTGTCGGGAGGGCGAGCCCACCGCTCGCGAGGGCTGAAAGCATCACACCACACGCGACCACGATTCCCCACACGCTAGATAGGGCGTCGGAGGACCGACGGGCGGTTTCAACTTGGCACGTCATCGAGAGCTCCCTTTTCCTGCGCCGTAGAGTACGTGACCCGGACGGGCCCCGGTGTGTGTGCCGCCGTCCTCAATCACCACTTCTCCGTTTACCAGAACAAACTCGATCCCAGTTGGAAACAGCACGGGCTCGTCGTATGTCGACAGGTCCTGCACGCGAGCGAGATCGAAGATGGTGATATCGGCCCAGGCACCCTCACGAATCACACCTCTGCGCTCGAGTCTCATACGGGTAGCCGGCCAGGAGGTCATCTTACGAATGGCCTCAGGAAGCGTGAGCACGCCCTCGTCGCGCACATATTTCGCCAGGACGCGTGGAAACGTCCCGTAGCTCCGCGGATGAGGCAGGCCGAGCACGTCGGCGGTGCCTGGGGTGAGAGAGGCTCCTGCGTCGCTACCGATGCTGATCCATGGCCGCTGGATCGCCCAGCGCACATCGTCCTCGTCCATCATGTGGTAGATCGCCATCACCCGACCCTCGCCCTCTGCAACCAGGTCCCAGGCGGCGTCTGCGGGATCTTTGCCCCATTCTTGGGCGATGGTCGTGATGTTCTTGCCCTCAAAGTGAGCATTGTCCGCGTTGCGGGCGTTGACCAAGACCACGCCGTCCCAGCCGCCGGCCGCCTCGATGATGTTCCACCACCCTTCATACCCGGTGACGATTTGCTGCTTCAGCTGGACGCGCACGTCGTCGCGGCCGATCCGGGCTTTCACCGAATCCATTCCGCCGTCAAACACCCAGGACGGGATCGTGGCTTCGAGGCCGGTTCCTCCCGCCGTGTAGGGATACATGTCGGCGGCCACGTCGACACCTCTGGCCCGGGCCGCTTCGATTTCCTCCGCGGCCTCCTTGATGACCGTGCCCCAGCCTGGTTCGTACGCGCCTTTGTAATGAAAAATCTCGACAGGAAGCCCGCCTCGTTCGCCGACCTCAATGGCCTCACGAACTGCGCCCACCAGCCCGCTACCCTCGTCCCGAATGTGACTCGCGTAGATGCCACCATAGGCGCCGGCCACCTTGGCGATTTCTACCAACTCGTCCGTGGAGGCGAACGACGACGGGGGGTAGATGAGCGCCGTGGTCATGCCCATCGCGCCCTGGCGCATGGCGGACGCCATGATCTCGCGCATCTCGTCGAGCTCGGCATCATCTGGGGCCCGGTTGGCGTTGCCGAGCACAGCTCTGCGCGCCTGGGACTCCGAGAAATACGAACCGAAGTTGATCGAGATACCGGTTTCCTCGAGGCCTCTGAAGTATGCCTCTATCCCCTCCACGCCGACGGGCGTACCTCCTTCGCCGCCAATGGCCGTGGTGACACCCATGCGCAGCTTATTTTCTGCGAGCCCGTTGCGTGGCAGGACACTGCCCGACTGATCCATCATGTCGATGAACCCCGGGGACACGTAGAGACCCGTTGCGTCGATCTCTCGTCTCCCCGCGCCCTCGACGCGCCCAATGCGCACGATCCTGCCGGAGCGAATGGCCACGTCCGCCGCGATCCAGGGATTCCCAGCACCGTCGAGCACCCGCCCGTTACGGATGACTACGTCATAGGCCGGTGGATTCTCCTGGGCGCAGACGGGCACGGGAAGCACAGCGAAGACCGCGAGCACAGCGAAAAGGAGACGGCGCATTATGGACCCTGGAAGAGGACAAGGCAGCGAGCCCAGGATCGGTCGCCGACGGACTTTGGGCAAGCGAAGGACCGAACGAGGTCTCGGTCTATTCGTATAGGTCGTCTGGGTCGGCTGCCGCGAGGTCAATGAGGTACCCCGCGATCTTTTCCGTCACGAGCTTGAGGAACTGTTCCCCCTTCGCCGCGGTGGCGAGTGAGGGGTCACCCACTCCGGTATCATCGGTGACCTTCGACCACTGCCGCGGCGCCCACGCCCAACCCTCCTGAATCGCCGCCAGTTTCCAGGTCTTGGCTTGCCCAGAACCGGCTTCGGAGAGCGGGCGCACGAGTTCCGGATGCAGATGCATCATGAGGCTCGTTTCGGCCTCTCCGGCATGATCTCCCGGCGCATCGAAGTGATCCATAGTTCCCGGAATACGGAACCAACTGAGCGTGCTGAGGAAGACCGGGGTCGCGTCCTGCGCCTCGCGAATCATCTGACGAAAGTCGTTGCCTCCGTGACCGTTCAAAATCAGGAGTTTTTCGAAACCGTGACCCTCAAGGCTCTCGATGATGTCGGCCAGAACTGTGGCCTGCGTAGACGGGTGAAGGTTGATCGTGCCGGGCAGGTCCAACTGCTGCGTGTTCACACCGAACGGGACCGTCGGCAGCACGAGCGGGCGCGCCCAACGCTCCCAGGCGATGCGGGCTGACTCCGCTGCAATCGCTTGGGTTTCATAGACGTCGGTGGCGAACGGTAAGTGGTAGTTGTGCGGTTCCGTCGCGCCCCACGGGAGCACTGCGACATCGTATGCGCCGTCTCGGACCTCTTTCCAGGTCGTCTCGCTGAGGAGCCAAGGCCGGCCGCTCATGTCAGCCTTCTACATCTTCTGAAGGGCCCGCCGGAAGTGCGCTGTCACCGCCCCCGCTGACGGGCCTTAGGCCTTCGCCAACCCACTTCTCCATCAGGACCGCCGCAGTGATCTGACCCCACAGGTTCATGGTGGAGCGGAACATGTCCGGAATTCGGTCCACGCCGAGGAGGATGGCCAGGCCGGCGAGCGGGATTCCGACTGCGTCGAGCGCTGGAGCGAGCGTGACCACACCCGACGATGGCACCGGCGCGACGGTGAGCGATACCAGGAACGTGGCGAGGATCGCACCGCCGGCAGCCGCGAGGGGAAACGGCACGTTGAAGAGGTGGGCAAGGAAGACGATGGCAGAACCCTGGAAGAGCGCACTTCCCGTTCTGTACATTGAGGCTCCCAGCGGGATCACGACGTCCGCAATCGTGTCGGAGACGCCCAAGTTCATGCGGGCCTCCTCGAGCGTGACCGGCAGCGCCGCAACGGTGCTCGTGGTGGAAAAGGCGATCGAAGTCGCGCCGAACATCCCCGTCACGAAACGAACCGGGCCCACCCCCCCCACGAACTTGAGGAGTGGAAAGAAGATCAAGGCCATGTAGACGCCAAGGCCGACGATCACGCTGATGATGAAGACCCCTAGACTCTGGACGAGTCCCCACCCTAGCAGTGCTGTGACCGGGGCGGCCAGACCGAATACACCCAGGGGCGCGGCCCACAGGATCCACCACACGAGTTTGATGAGCGCTTCACTTACGGCTGTCGCGAAACCGATCAGCGTCGTCCTGTGATGGTCTGGCAACGTGCCGGTCGCAGCGGCGAGGAGCGCTGTGAAGACGATCAAGGGCAACAACTGACCGCCACTCGCCGCCGCGAACGGGTTACTCGGGATCAGGCTGACCAAGAAATCTACGAAGCCCGGTAGCTCCGGGGCCGCCTGAGCCGCCGCAACAGGCATCGCTATTTCGGGCGCGAACCGAAGCATGACCGCCGTCGTCGCCATACCGATGACGATGGCAGGCAGAAGGGAGATCCAGAAGAAGCCGAGCGTTAGCCCGCCGAGCTTCCCAAGCTTTCGAGGATCACCGAGACCGGCCACACCCGTGGCGTCGCCTCTGATGAAGTTGTGGGGGATATGG
>CALFPJ010000015.1 GCA_937919655.1 uncultured Gemmatimonadales bacterium | reverse complement strand
GATCGGAGTGCAGCGTCAGGACCTCGGGCTGGACGCCATGCTTCAGGCAACTTTGGCCGTATTCAGCGGCACGCACACCGGAGAGGGTGGTCCCGTGCCGCCGACCGGCAAAAGCGTTGCGGCGGACTACGTCTATGTGATGCAGTTCGACGGAGACCGCATTCGCCACATGACGAAGATTTGGAATGACGTGGTCACCCTCACACTCAGGTGGGGTGGATGTAGGCTGCTTGGTCGTGGTTGCAGCGGCCTCTCGCGTCTTTCGGCGAGACTGCCCATGAATCGGTAGGTCCCTCGGGCACGTCATGGGGTCGAGGGCCGCATGATCGTGCTTTCGATTCTGCTGGCCCTTGGCATCGTGGCTTGGTGGCAGAACCGGCTCTCTCGGGACTCCGTGAGTCCGCATCAACAAGTGCCATCTCGGCGGGCTTGCCACAGTCGCCAAGAGGCGGGCCCACTGTTCCGATGAACCTCAGATTCCTCATTTGACCGTCCCTGGCATGGTGCAGCCAAAGCGATTTCTGCAGTCGTGGGGACGTGGGAAGGCCCAAAACGCTCGCCTTCATCAACGAGCTCTGCGACGTTTTCCACAATGCTGCTTGTGACACTAACTCCTAGTCTGACCATAGCTTACGGCGGTGCGGCGTCCGGCAGCCGACAGCAGCTAAGCGCCTAAGAGAGCTGGTCGGCGATCCAGGTCGTCCGATAGATCGCGGTTCCCACGGTGCCGACGGCGACCACTCCGAGTAGCCAGATCAGAAGTGTGCCGGAGGCCCATCCCATCCACGCGGAGACGCCCGGGTCGAGGATCCCGCCGAAGCCAACCACCAAGAGTCGCTCCGCGCGCTGCATGACCCCCTTCTTGCATACGACCCCCACGCTTTCGCCGCGAGCCCGCGCGTAGCTGACCAAGAGCGAGCCTCCCAGGGCCGTCGCGACGATCGCGACTGCCCACGCAGACTCCCGAAAGAGCACAGCAAGGCCAACAAAGGCCCCGACCTCGGCGAAACGGTCCAGCGTCGAGTCCAGGAACGCTCCGCGAGCCGACGCGACACCCTGGGCTCGGGCAATGCGTCCGTCAAAAACATCCGCCACACCGCCAAGCAGCACCGCCCATCCCGCCAGATTCACCCGCCCGGTGGCAAAGCAATATCCAGCGCCGACTCCGAACGCCACACCGAGGAGGTTGAACGCGGTCGGGGAGAGGCGAAGCGCCAAGAAGAGGCGTTCGGCCGGGCCAATAAACCAGTAGAACCAGCTGCGGAGGAATCCGCCCAGAACAAAACCCCCTCTGTCCTTCACCTCGTGCGGGTCGTCCGCTGATCGCGCCGGGCTCATTGCATACAGGGGCATGGATGCGACAGCGAAACCAACGATTCCAAGCAGGGTCAAGATGTCGGGTCTCATCGCGAGATCTCCTTTGGCGGCCTGTTGCGCAAGTATCGGATAACGCGTGGCCACAGGAACAGCAGTGGCCACCGCCTCTCGAGGGGCGTGAGTTCAATCTTGGTCCCGGAGTGCCGCTCGGCCTTGCGAACGACGTAGGGGAGCCACTTGTCAAAGGTCACGATATGCTTGAACCAACGTGCAGTGGCCCTCACCTTCGACCTTCGGAAGTGCCAGCGCCAGCGTCGTGCGACGGACTCGGGAGCAGGGTGCGCCAACCGATACGCGCCTCCGTCCTCGATCATAGTCCCTTCCGAGGCCGCGCGAGCGAGTACACCGTCAAACGCCGCCTGGAAGTGGTCTTCCTGCGCTCGGAAGATCGACTCGGCACGGTTCACGGCCTCGGGTCTAAACTCACCTTGGTAGCAGACCTCAAGCAGGCGGCGCCCAAGAGCTGCGCCGTCGATGGGTTCGCGGAGGTACGGAGCCATCCAGTCGAGTACCCGTGACCGGGCCCTCGCGAGTACGCGCTCGACCCACGCACCGTCTTCAGCGCTACGTGTGCACACCAGCCCCACTTTTTGGACGAGGCGCCCGAGGAGGAAGTGGTCTTTCGGACGTGACCCCAAAGCCCGTTCGAAGTCGGACCTGCTCACGATGAGGCACTTGGCGATCCCGTTTACACCGTCACTTGGGGCAAAGGCGATCACGTTGGGCGGGAGCACTCGTGACAACCCCGCCATGATCCACACCCACCGATCCAGTTCACCGGACTGCCGGAGTGCGCGGTAGAAGCGCGTGTAGTCGTCCACAATGACCACGAAATCGAAAGCACTGTGCCGATCACGGTTGACCGCCAGGAGGTGTGATCCGTACAACAGGACAACCCGAACCGAGTCTCCGGAACAGGCCAAAAGGCCATCCGAAAGCTCCCGAGCGATCGGGTACCATGGCGCCGAGGTGACGGATTCTGAGGGAGCGATTTTCGAGGGAACCGTCACGCGTCAGAAGCCTCGCGCATTTGCTTGAGGTACTCGATCATGCGCTCACGGATTTCGGCGACGAACGGGGCAGGATCAGCTTTCGGATCGGTCCATTCAAAGGTACCAACGAATTCGCACCTCCCTTTGATATCGGACATACTGCCAATGAGATGCTTGAATTTGGCGTGTTGCCATAGACCGTCGATCACGTAGGCGTGCACGGTCCACGGACGCGACTTCAGAATGACACTTAGGCCTGCCGGCCTAAAGGGTCCAATCTCGCCATCCTTTGAACGGGTTCCCTCCGGGAAGATCGCCGTTGGCACCTGGCTCTCGACCGCTGACTTCCGCAGCGCCTTGAGCATGCGACGGGCACCGCCGGGGTTTGCCGTGGGGTCAACCCATGGGTATTGATACAGCCTGCCCAAGTGCGAGATTAGCGGGATCCAACGGGTATAACGGCGGCGCATCACAATGTTTGCATACCCGTCTTGGACTGCGTATTCGGCTAGAGCGACATCAAAGACCGACTGGTGGTTCATCAAGATCAAACTACCAGGCTCGCACGGGACAGTGGATGGACGTTGGATCGATCCGCCTCCGACGAGTTCGATCGGGCGCGTGACGAGCCAGGACAGCCAGTTGATCCACCAGGTGAGAATCTGTTGTCGGTTCGCAGGACGAAAATAGGTCCACGGACCTATAATGAGGCGTTGGATCAGATCGGAAGACAGCATGCCCAGACTGACGACAATCAGGGCGAGGTAACCTCGGAAAAGCTTCAAACGCTTCGCCTCCGGGGACGGACGAGAGCAGGAAATCGAGCACACAGACGTGCGGCGGACGGCGAACGCTAACCCGTCCAGCCGACCAGCATCAAAGCGAGTACATCGATGGATGACAAGGGCTACACATACTACGGCTTCAAGAACTGCGTCGGAGGCTTCTTCGAGATGCCTACGTCGGACGCCCGTAAACTACTTCCTGCTCACATCGAACCTCTGGAAATGCAGCACACGCGGAGCATCCTGGCGCTCACGTGCTTCGAGTTCACAGAGAGCGAGGTGGGTCACTATTTCGAGGTCGTCCTCGCCGTGATCGTCCCCCCCATGGTCGAACCCGGAAAGCCCCTTCCAAAGGCAGCCTTTTTTCCGTTCATGGTCGGCACGTCTTCGGAAGCATCGCGGTTGCACGCGATTGAGCGTTGGCACCTTCCGCACCACATGGCGGACCTCGACATCGCGATGAACGAGTTCGAGGACCGCATGGAAGTTGAAGTGCGGGAAGGCGACAAGCCGGTGCTAGACCTTACGGTTACGAAGCACGTCTACTCGCCTGCCAAGAGCCTGTACAACGCTTTCACCGTTGAAGAAAACGGAGATGGGAAGTTCAAGGCGAACATCTACATGGAGGCGCCGCATTCCGAGCACGAAGAGGAAACCGGCTCCCTCACGCTTCACGAACATCCGATGACCGCTGGCCTTACCATCGACGATGTGAGCACCTACCCGTTCCGTGAAGAGTGGTACGAAGCGGGCCTGCAAACGTTCGAGCCACTCCTCAAGCTCTAAGTGCCACGCCACTACGTCATCTTCAATCCCGCCTCCGGGCGGGGACGTGGTCTCAAGCGGATAGAGACGTATCGCCGTCTGCTTGAGGAGCAACTCGACGACGTCACTTTCGGCGTGACGGCAGGTCCAGGCGACGAACGCGACCTGGCCGAGACCGCGATCGCCGAAGGGTACGATGTCATTGTCGCGGTTGGGGGAGATGGCACATGGAGCAACGTCGCCGACCGGATTCTTGCCAGTGGCCGGGCCGATGTCGCACTCGGCATCCTGCCCAATGGAACGGGTAACGACTTCGGCAGGAATCTCGGATACGATCCCGCGAAGGCCGAGCACGCCGTGGCGACCCTCGCAGCAGGACACCACCGGACCGTCGACGTGGGTCGGGTCGAGACGCTCAGCGCCTCTGAGCATGTGCCAGACCGTCTAGAGCCTCGCCACTTTCTGAACCTGATTGGCTTCGGCTTCGACATCGCAGTCATCGACGCCGCGGCTGGCGCACGTTTCCTGAGCGGAGAGCTGCTCTACAAGATCACCGCGCTACAACAGCTTTTCCGGTTTCCAGGTATTCAGGCTGAAGTACGAAGCGCCGGCGGCGCGGCCCGCTCCGGCGAACACCTCATGATTACCGTGTCGAACGGGCGGTATTTCGGCGGTGGCTTCCCTATCGCCCCCGAGGCCACGGTGGATGACGGCGTCCTGCACGTCTGTCGAATCAAGGACGCTCCTCCATTCACACGGCTGAAGCTCTTCAATTTGGCGGAGCGCGGACGGCACGTGACTTCAGACTTCGTTGAAATACTCAACGAATCTGCCTTCACGTTGACCTTCCCCGAGCCTCCGCGCTTCGAGATGGATGGCGATGTGCGACAGGCGGCCGAGGCCACGATCGAGGTTCGGCTTCTTCCAGGGGCGCTGAAAGTAGTCGGTACGGGTTCGGCCTATATTGACACCTAAGTTATAGTCCGACATGGACTTAGATAGTCTCTAGCTCCAGCAGCTTCTGCTTTCTCCACAACCCGCCACCGTAACCGACGAGGCGGCCGTCGGCGCCCACCACCCGGTGACACGGAACGATGATGGCCAGGGCATTCAGGCCATTCGACCGCCCCACCGCACGAACCGCCTTGGGGTTACCAATGGACTGGGCAAGTTCCGCGTAGCTGCGTGTCACTCCGTACGGAATCTCCGCCAGAGCGCGCCACACGGTGCGTTGGAACTCGGTGCCTGGAGCCACGATCGGCACCATGAAGTCTCTGAGCGCACCACTGAAATAGGCGCTGACTTCCTCCGCCGCCTGTTCGATGATGGCATTCCGATCGGGCACGAAGACAGCATGCAGGCCCGCTCTGATACGGCTGATCTGCGTGGGGAGGGCTCGTCGGTCTACGAACTCCAGTAGGCACAACGCTTCGTCTGTCGCCGCCACAAGCATGGGCCCGAGCGGTGTGGCCAGCCGATCGACCCGGATCACCGTGGCGTCATCGATCGTCGTGGGGCTGGAACCGAAATAGCGATGGAAGGCCTCTTGGAATCCGGAGAGGGACTCGTACCCGACATCAAAGGCCGCTCGCCCCACCTGAGAGCCCTTCTTCACTTGGCCCAGGGCGGTGCCGAGCCGACGTGCCCGGCTGTAGGCATGGAACGTCATCCCGTGATGCTGCTTGAACCAGCGGCGCACGCGCTCAGGGCTCAGGCCGGCGGCCCTCACGTCCTGCTCGGACCAGCGTCGGCTCGGATCGACCTCTACGGCCGCGAGAAGCCCCCTCAGCCACTCCGGGGGTGTCCCCGACAACTCCATGGGTCGGCAACGGTTGCACGGGCGGAAGCCGGCGTGGAGTGCGTCTCCTGACGACGGGAAGAAGTCGATGTTCTCCGGAAGCGGCTTCTTCGCGCTGCAGGTCGGGCGACAGAAGATGCCGGTCGTCCTCACGCCGGTAAGAAAAATGCCGTCGTAGGAGGCGTCGCGCTCGAGAAACGCCGCGAGCATGACATTGGCCGGGGGTAGGGTCTGTGTGCTCATGGAGACAACATGGGCTACGTCCTCCGTCCGCTCCACCGAAATTCCGACATCGAATTCCAGGACCGCAATTTGGAGCACCTCGGCCCGGTGGATTTAATCGTGCCGGAGCACCGCCATCGGGTCGACCCTGGTCGCCTTTTGCGCGGAGCGCCAGCACGCCGCCATCGCTGCGGTGCTCAAGACGGACAGGCAAGCCAAGACGACGGTAAGGTCGGGGTGGAAGCTCCGGGTCCAGCCGCCGGATTTCGTCTCGGACGGCTCCAGTCACTCGGTCAACATCATCCGTCGCCCGCACTATGCCGGCGAGTTTGGCGGTGCCGTGCTGTTCCAGAGCAACCAAAAACTCGGGGGGCACCCGCCCTCTCTCAGAACCTCCACCACAGCCGCACCGACCAAAGGTCGTCGTCGGGATCCTGCCACGTCGTCACGTTGTGCATGAAGGAGCCGAGAAGGCCAGCATTGCGAGCCAACCGATAGCCCATCCCAAATTCGTACCGGGCGGTATCGTAGTCCCAATCGGCCTGCCCGCCGGGTAGCGACGACCCGGTGCCCAATCCGTCGTTGAGAGGGCGGAAGTCCAACATGCCAAAGCGGCCGGAAACAAAAACACCCGCCGCAACGTCGATTTGGGCTTCCAGGTTATATCCCCATTCGTCCAAGTTCTCGACAAGATTGGGCACCTCGCAGTAGACATTGACCATCCCTGGGGTGCCAAAAACAACCGTCTTCGACTCCCCTTGTGGGTAGCGCCCAAGGTCGAACCGTTCGGTGCTCGAATACGAGAATACGTTGTGGAAAAAGGGATCTTTATTGGGAAAAGCGACCTTTGCACCGACTGGAATGACCACGACTGAAGGGGAAAACGCTGTGTCCTGCTGCGCGATCGCCGGCATCGGCGAGGCCTGGACTGGGGCGCCGGCTACGGGACCACGGATGTAGACCACCGCAGGAATCTGTTGGATCGCGTGTGCGGCGGATGAAGTTCCTGGATACCGCGAGGCCGATCGCCGTGGTGGCCGTATGTTCAGCGCCAACTGGCCTACGATCGAGCCTGGCGCGGGCGGGGCTAGGGCGGCTCGGGCTCGCCGCAGCCACGAGAGTGGTGAGCAAGACTGCTCCTGCTGCCACACGCGCCAACCCCGTTCAGAATCCGCTCCGATCGTACATCACACCGCCGGTGGTCCGTGTTTGAGGGCATCAGGACAAGATATACGACCGCATCCGCCTCCCCTAGAAGACCCACACCCTACGTCAAACGCCTTCCAGCCCTAAGTCACAGTGCGTACACCCCCGTTGACGTACGCATCAGATCGCGGTGCACACTTCAGCCCCAGGGAGCGTCGGCGATGGCGAAGAATCTTGAAGGGTACCAGGAGGTGCTGCGCCACCTCAGAAACTGGCATGGCAGCGCCACCGAGGCTCCCTCTCCTGGGGATCCAGATGCTCCCCTTGAGCCTGTTTTACCTGCACCGACACCGATAGTTTCGGAGTTTAGATACGGTTCTGCGCCCAGGGGTCCAGTGATGCACAAAACCCTAAGTGACTCGAGTTCGTCACCGCCCGACCACACCCGACTGCCCGGCCGTCTCCCGTTGGTCGGCCGGACCGAGGAACTGGCGGCGCTCGAAGATCTCCTCGAGGCAGGGGACCGGACCACGTCGACTGTGATCATCTCCGGTGAAGGCGGCGTCGGCAAATCGCGCCTAGCCTCCGAACTGGCGGGGCGTGCTAAGCGCAATGGTTGGCAGCTCGTCCACGGTCGGGCCTACCCAGTGGAGACCGGCGTTCCGTACGCCATGTTCTCCGAGGCATTCCTGCCGCTTCTGAAGGCCATGGATCCCGACACGCTCACCGTCCTGAGTCGTGGCGGTGAGGCCGAACTGGGCTACCTCTTCCCAGCACTTTCAATCAACCGGGAACGTAGCAGCGGGACCGGCGCAGACCCTGAAGAGTTCCGCACCCGTCTTATGTGGAATTTCGCGGAGTTTTTGCGCAGCTATGCGGCCCGCATGCCATTACTCTTGGTCTTAGAGGACCTGCAGTGGGCGGATGAATCGTCGTTGCATTTGCTCCACTTCCTCGCCCGACAAGCACAGGGGCAGCCGCTGCTCATTGTTGGGACCTACAACGACGCTGAGCGGGATCGCAATCCTCAGCTCATCCAAACGGAGCGTTCGCTCGTAGCCTTGGGGGTTGGAGAAGTGCGGCGGATCGATCCCCTGACGTACGATCAGGTCACCGAGATCATCTGCCGATTATTCTCAGTCGACGCGGACGTCGTGAAAGAGTTTTCAGCCCTTCTCTTCGGGTGGACCCGCGGGAACCCCTTCTTCGTAGAAGAGATCCTGAAGTCGTTGGTATCTAGCGGACGCCTGCGAGACCGGAAGGGTACTTGGGTCGGTTGGGACTCGAATGATTTCAGCCTCCCTGGAACGATCCGCGATGCGGTTCTGGAAAGGCTTCGGACGTTCTCCGAAGACGCGCAAACGGTCGCGGAACTAGCGGCCGTCATTGGAGCACGGGCCAGTTATCCCCTACTTGCCTCCATAAGTGGGCTCACCGAGTCGGTGCTGCTCTCGGCCCTCGAGGAGCTGTGCGCGCATCGAGTGCTGCGAGAGAGAGCTGAACCCGCGGCCATCGTCTACGATTTTGAACATCCTCTGGTGCAGCAGACGCTGTACGGTGAATTCGGCCTCCAGCGAGCGCGGGTCCTCCACGGCGCGGTCGCTGAAGCCATGGAAGCGTTCTACGGAACATCAGCCATAGACCACGCTGACGAGCTGGCTTCCCATTTTGTGCGCACGGACAACACCAGTCTTCGCGGGAAAGCCGTCCGGTACCTGGCTGCCGCAGGGGCACAAGCGCTCGATCGGCACGCAGATCGCGAAGCCGTGAACTACTTGCGTGCCGCGGTAGATCGGTCCGACGGCTCCGACCCCGAGGAGAAGACCCGCCTTGTCCCCCTCCTGGCGCGAGCCCACCAGCACGTGGGTGAGTACGAGGCCGCGGTGGCATTGTGGGCGGATGTTCTGGAGGACCTGCCCACCGACCACCCTCGTTATGGGTCGTTTTGTCGGTCGCTGGGCATGGCTCACTTTTGGTGCGGTCGCCACAAAGAGACGCATGCCCAGTTGGACGTTGGCCTCTCTGCCGCCCGCGATCAGGACGATCAGGGTGAGATCGTTCGGCTTCTCATCGCCAAGAGCCATTGCCTCAGTGAGTTGGGCCTGGGGCAAGAAGCCTTGGATACAATTCGCCCTGCGCTCCCGATCGCGGAGGCCCTTGGGCAGCCTAGGATGCTGGCACGTGTGCACCGGGCGCTGGCCCTCCTCCATGTGTGGATCGGGCCTCCGGATCAGGCACGCGAGCACGGGCGCCTGGCGATCGAGTTGGCGAAAGAGGTCGGCGATGTCTCCATTGAATTTTGGGCGCGGTGGGGACTCGCGGTTCTCGACGACGTGGCCGGTGCGTCCAACGCCATGGCCCAAGCACTCGACGAAATAGGGGAGCTCGCATCGAAATCTCGTTCACCTCTTCTTCGTCTTTGGATGGCGGACATGGCAATCGGGCTGGCGTACGGTCAGGGAGATTGGGACAAGGGTCTCGCTCTCGCCGAACAGGCCATCGCGCTGGCGCGTAACCTGCATCAACGCACGCTCCTGCCGCGGCTACTGGTTTGGCATTCACTGTTTTACGTGGGACGAGGACAACTCGAACAGGCGCAAACGCTGGTCGATGAAGCGGTCTCGATGTCAGGCATTGGCGACGGCGACGGCCCCGTCGACGTGCACCAGGTCGTTCCCGCGTATATTGGCTGGGCTCATTATCTCGTCGGCCTAGGTGAATACCAGAAGGCGATTAGCGTCGCCGAAAAGGGGCTGCAGATCGCTGAGGGCACGGGCTACATCCTTTGGGCTATCCACCGACTGCTACCTGTTTTAGGTGAGGCTTATTTGTGGGCCGGCGAGATCGACCGCGCTCAGGAAGTAGCGCATAGAATGCGGGAGCACGCAGAGCGCCTCGATCACAAGCTCGGCTTCGCGTGGGCGGACGCCTGCGATGCCCTGGTGTGCTGGAAGCGAGGTGACGCCAAGGGCGCGGTGGGGCTAATGCGTGGCGCGGCCGAGGCGTTGGAGGAGATCCCGATGATCCCTTATGCCGCCCGCATACGCAGGCAGCTGGCGGGCCGCCTAGCGGAGATCGGTGATACCGAGGCAGCTCTGACTGAGCTCAGACGGGTACACGAGACCTTCGTCCGGCTCGGCGCCGACCTCGAGCTAGAGAAGGCAAGAATGCAATTCCGCGAAATGGGCCATCGTCCCCCGCCGAAAGGCTTGGGTGAGGGGATGGCTGGCCTAACGTCGCGGGAGCTTGAGGTAGCCCGCCTCGTCGCCCGGCGAATGTCCAATAAGGCGATCGGAAAGGAACTCAGCATGGCCACGCGCACGGCTTCGACCCACCTGTCGAATATCTTCCAGAAGCTTGGCGTTCGGACGAGGGGAGAGCTGGCCGACCTCATTCGCGAAAAGGGCTTGCTCGAGGACTAGAACGGGACCTCGTTGTCGCTCAATACCGGCGTTGGAGCCTCAACTACCGTGCCGCGCCTCGGCTCCAGTCCTACTGCGGCTTGAGTTCTCCGTCTGTCATGGTAAAGCGCTCTTCGGCGAGGACCCGAGCATCTTCGGCGTCATGGCTGACCAACACGAGCGGGACCCCCCGGACCTCGGTCCACGCGCGCACAACCTCCGATAGCTCGGCCCGCAGGGATCTGTCGAGGGCAGAAAATGGCTCGTCCAGCAAGAGAATTTTCGGTTTCGCGAGCAAGGCCCGCCCGAGAGCGACCCTTTGGCGCTCTCCTCCGGACAACCTCCTCGGCCGTCGGTCCAACAGCGGAGTAATCTGAAGAAGGGCGGCGATCTCACGGATCTCCAGCTCCCCCGCGCCTGCATAACCCAGATTTTCCCGAACGCCGAGGTGCGGAAAGAGCAGAACTTCTTGCGGAACCCAACCCACGCCCCGCAACCAGGGCTGGACCCACGTGCCCGACGCCGTGTCTTGCCACGTCTGGCCTGCAAAACGCACGGTGCCCCGGGCGCGACGCTCGACCCCTGCCAAGACACGTAAAATCGTGCTCTTTCCGGCGCCTGACGGCCCCACGATCGCGATCGACGAATGGGACGTGTCGAGCTGGATACGCATGGTGCGGACAGACAGCGAGATCTCCACATCCAATGACAGGCTGAAGGCTCCATTAACGGACATGGCGGTCCTCCAGTCTGCGCTTCTGTTGGCGCGAAAAATACTCGAACCCGAGTAGTGCCAGCATGGAAATCGCCACGCTCGCTGCGACCAGGGTCCACACAGTCTCTTGACCTGCGGGAGATTCCAGAAGCGTGTATACCGCGAGCGCAATCGTGCGCGTCGAGCCTTCTATGTTTCCGGCCAACACAATGGTCGCACCGAATTCTCCAAGCGCGCGCGCAAACGCGAGTACCGCGCCGGCCGCGATTCCAGGAAGCGCCAATGGCAGGGACACTCTGAAGAACGTGCGCCTAGGAGGTGAGCCAAGCGTCCACGACAGTTCTTCGTAGTAGGCATCGACCGCCTCAAACGCGCCCCTTATTGAAATCACGTATAGGGGCATACCCACGACAAACGCGGCGAGCGCGGCACCCACAAGCGTGAACGACACCGACAATCCCATAGCTGCGAGGGCGCCACCGAAGGCCGTGTTGGCACCAAACGCGCTGAGGAGCAGGAATCCGGTGACCACGGGCGGCATCACTAACGGGGCCATCACTACGGTGGACAGGACCGCCTTCCCGGGGAACTCACGCCTGGCTAGAAGCCAACCTAAGCCGACTGCTGGCACGAAGCCGAGTACCGTCGCCAGGAGCGCGACCAGAAGCGACAGTCGCACTGCAGACCAGATCGACGGTGGCTGAACAGGTGACGGGCGGATGCCCGTGTCGGCTTGGGGACGCGGGGGACCGAAGCCCGCCTCTGCGAAGGCAGCTTGCGCCTCTGGTGACGCCAGGAAGGCCGTGAACGCCTCAGCCATGTTTCCCCGCTCGCTCGTCGCGAGCGGTGCGGCCCAGTAGCCGATGGGGGGATGAGTGGCGGGGTCCAAGACGAAGGCGACGCGTACCGAGGAGCTCGCCAGCGCGTCGGTACGATATACGACCCCTGCCGGCACGGAGCCGCGTGCGACCCATTCCAACACCCCCCGGACCGACCCTGCCCGAACCACCTGGGGCTCCAGCGCCGCCCACACGCCTGCAGCCTCCAGGGCCGCCCGGGCGTAGCGGGCCGCGGGCACATGCTCCCCGGCGAGCGCCAGCCGGCCGGCCGCCCGGAGGTCCGGCGGCGACTGCGGAACAGGGCCCTTCAGTGGCACCACGACGACCAGTTCGTTGCTTGCGACCAAGGCGGGCGCCCCTCGGACCACCCGCCCGTGCATCTCAAGCCACTGCATCCAATCCAGATCTGCGGCGACAAAGACGTCTGCGGACGGGTTGGCTAATGCCTGATTCGCCAGCCTGGAGGTGGCATCGAACGAGAAGGTGGGCGCCGTCCGGCCAGAGCGGACCCACGCGTCAGCTACTCTAGGAAGGACGTCCGTCAGGCTAGCGGCGGCGAGAACCAGGAGCGTCGAGTCTGTGGTCTGCTCCTCCGCGGCCGATGCCATCACAATCGGGGGCAACCCAGCTAGCGCAAAACCAGCAGCCAGAAGGGCGTGGAGGAGACGGCTCTTTGGCCGGCGGCGGGGGTGGCGGTCAGTGGTAGGCACAGCAGGCCAGGGTACCGAAAGGCCGCACCCTCCGGCAAGGTCCGAACTTGCTCTGCCCTCGGCAATCTTCTTCATTCTGAGAATGAACCCTCCACCAAATGGCGTCCCTTTCGCCGAGACCCCAATCCATGTTCGTAGCTCTGAACTTGACGCGTTTGGGCATGTGAATCACGCGGTCTTCCTGAACTATCTCGAGCACGGACGCTTCGAGGCCCTCGACCAGGCCGGTTTTTCCTGGTCTGTGCTGGACGAACGAGGTTGGCGGATCTATGTGGTTCGGATCGAAGTCGATTACCTCGGGGAAGCGAAACGAGGGGACTCACTGATTGTCCGGACCTGGGCTGATTCGTTCAGGCGAACGAGCATGGTCTTAAGCCAGGAGATCGAAAACACGAGTAACCCTGGAATCGCGATCACGCGGGCTCAGGTCACGGCAGCGTGGATTGGCGTCAATCGAAAGCCGATGCGGGTTCCAGCGGAGGTGAGACAGGGTCTGACCGGCGGACCGGGCTGACTTCAGGGCTCTCCACCGGCACCCGAGCCTGCCGATCTGGCGCGTGGCGTCCAACTTAGGCATTACGGCTTAGCCGTTCGGCCTGTAGTTGAGTCGGAGGGGCACGCCAAAGCGCTGATCATACGCGCTGCCGATGTCGGTCTCGGCCCGGGTCCACCCTAGACGGAGCGCTCCGTCCAGATTGATAGCAAGGGGCCGACCGACCTGTACGTACCCAATCGATGCGTTGTCGGCCTCTTCCCCAGGCACGAGGCGCGCGAAGTCCGTCTCGTTCACGTAGCTCTTCCCTGTGAGCAACGCGCAGGCATTCAGCGTCATGCGGGCTCGGAGGGGTGCGCTTATAAGCGCCGACACGCTGAGCGCTTCGTACTCTGGCCGGTTCGAGTTGGAGCGATTCAGCGTGCCCTCCAGACCCATTTGGACGAAGACGCGCCCGGCATGGGTCCAGTCGAGTCCGGTGTGAACGGTTCCGTCCCTCCTGAACGGATCTGACGGGTCGAAACTCCCTTGGTGTTCGTAGTCGCTCCAACGGAGGCCACCAAAGAACCGGACCGTGGACGCCTCGTCTCCCCATCGGGCACCGACCTCCAGACGAAACCCCCGGCGATCCAATAGATCTAGCTGAGGGATAAACTCCAGGGCATGGTAGTCCGCAGATTCGACGTCAGCCTCCAAGTCCAGGCGAACCCCGTCCAGCGATCGGGATAGGAAGTCAAGGGAACCAGAGGCTCTGGTATAGCCGGGCTGCAGGAACAGTGGCATCGGCGGGCGGTCCCGCACCGATCGACTGCTGGCGCCGGCCCGAGCAAACAGGCGACCAAACGTTCCGAGGTTCTGTAAGAACTGCAGTGAACCGCTACCCACCCACCCCCTTGGGGCATAGTCACGAACCACGAACCCGGCTACCGCCGATTGTCTCACACCTCCGTCCACAGAGAACGACAGGCTCTGCCGATCACGCTCCAGAAGCGTGATCACCAGGTCCTGCCAACGTACTTGGCTAGCCCCCGGGTGAGGGAAAGGTCACCAAGGCCAGTAGAAGGCCAGCCAGGGCCTTGCTACTTCTGCCTCCGATCATGACCGCCTCCGTACGCGAAGCTGAAATTGTTCGGTTTTGATCAGAAGGCTGTCACGGTACTCGACCAAAAACAGGCGGTATTCCCGCTTGGCAGCCAGCCGCTGTGAGAGGGTTACGGGCCGTCCCCCAGCATCTGTGCTGTCGGAGCGCTGCACCGTCGGGTCGACCCGTGGCGGACAAGTGGGCACAATGCGGTCGCCAAACCTGTCCATGTTTGCGAGGGCGCCTTGGCGGCTTCGTTCGTTTCGAAGCCTCTCTTCAAGGAACAGGATCGCCGCATCGTTTTCCTGGATCAGCGTATCCGTCACGGCGGCGTGCCGTTCGACCAACTCTGCCTTGCCCAGAAGGTCGGCAGGACCATCGCGCGGGTCGAAATTGATGTCCGGCATGACGACCGGCAGGGCGGCGGGACCTTCGGCCTCACGCTCGAACTCCTTCAGTTCATTGGAGGCATCCGTGAGGAGAATCCCTAACTGAGCGCGCTCAGCGGAGCTCCGCGCCGCATCGATCCGTGCCACGAGTTCGCTTTGTCGGACGATCAATATCTCGATCACGGCCCGCCGTCGGGCGGCCACAACGTCCGCGGCCTCGCTCACACGCCGCTGTCGGTCGGCCTTGGGAACGCTCAGTTCCTGGGCCTGTGGAAGCGCGCGGTCGAGCGCCGCCGCATCACCCTCCCGGCGCGCTCGGCCTCGCTCCGCGATCACCGTAGAGAACCGCTGCTCGACAACCCTGAGGGCGCTCAAGGCGGACCGGTGACTATCGACCGCGGAGATGTACTCAAGCCGGCGTTGAGCAAGCAGTTCTTCGGTAGACTGCGCGCGCGCCGAGACGGCGGCCACAAAACCCGCCGCGACCACCGCGAGCTCAAAGCCCAGCGATCGGCGCAGAAACTTCAAGCGTCGATCCCGTACTTTTCGAGCTTGTAGTACAACGCACTCGGCTTAAGACCAAGCAGGCGGGCGGCTTCCGCTTTTACGCCATGGGCCCGGTCGAGCGCCTGGCGAGGAAGACGCTCATCAATGTCCTCCACGGCACGGGCGAGATCGAGTGCACCAGGCGGAAGCTCGGTCTCCCCACCCGTGTCGAAGCCGTCGAGCCCACCCGCTCCTGTGCCACCCCCTAGATGTGGCAGGTCCTCGACATCTAGCGCGATCGAATCCGAGAGAACGAGCGTCCGCTCAATGACATTCTCGAGTTCCCTCACATTGCCGGGCCAGCGGTACCCGGTCAGTCGCTTTAACGCCTCTGGGGTCGCGGTTCGAACCGGCGAGGCGGTGCGCTCCTGGAGTTTATCGATGAAGTGATTCACCAGGAGCGGAATGTCTTCTTTGCGATCCCGAAGCGGCGGCAAGACCGTGGGCACCACATGAAGCCGATAGAACAAGGTCCTCTCGAAACGCCCCATCCTTAAGAAGGAGCTCTGGAGATACATTCGTGGCGGCTATAATGCGCACGTCTACCTTTATCGTCTCTTCCCCGCCGCCCCTTTCTAGTTCCCGCTCCTGAAGGACGCGTAGGAGTCGTACTTGGGTGGTGTGTGGCACCGTGGCGATTTCGTCGAGGAAGAACGTCCCTCCGTCAGCCAGCTCAAAGCGGCCGCGTCGTCGCTTCTCGGCTCCGGTGAACGATCCCTTTTCGTGCCCGAACAGTTCGGAGTCCAGCAGGCTTTCAGAAAGAGCCCCACAGTTTACCCGCACGAAGGGGGCCATCCTTCCGCTTCGACCCCGCGTGGACCGCGCGCGCCACGAGCTCTTTCCCCGTGCCGGACTCGCCGTAAATCATGACCGTCGAGTCGCTCGGGGCCACCCGCCCAATCCACTTAAAGACACCCTGCATAGGCGGCGACTCTCCGACCATCTCACCCTAGCGCGCCTGGCTCCCTTCGCGCAGGTACGTGTTCTCCACCCGCAGAACGAGGTTCTCCCACTTCAGCCGTTCTCGCTCCGCTCGCTCGCTTACGACGCGGTCCACCTTCACACCGAACTCCTCCGACGAAAACGGCTTCGTAATGAAATCGACGGCCCCCAGCTTCATCGCCTCGACCACACGCTCGATCGTCCCGTGTGCAGAGATCACCATCACATCTGTCGAAGGTGAGATCTCCTTAACGCGCTCAAGGACCGCGATACCGTCCATGCGAGCCATCTTGAGGTCGGTGATCACCAGATCAGCGGGTTCCTTCTCAAGCAATTCCAACCCGCGCGCGCCGCTTTCCGCAGACCTCGTCCGATGCCCTCGACGCCGAAGAAGGAGCTAAAGCCCCTCCCTCATGGAGTCGTGGTCGTCAATAATGAGAATCTCAACCATGCGGAAACGCTTTAATCAGTTGGGGTTACGGCTTCTGACATGTCTTCCAAGCTGCCGAAATATACGCGGAACTCGCCACCCCTCACACCATTTGTTTCCGCTGGGTCTGCCAACTCGACCCGACCTCCACTCGCCTCAGCGACCTTCTTCACAATAGCCAGTCCGAGGCCCGTCCCTTGTTCTTTATCGGTCACGAATGGTTCGAACACGCGATCCCGCATGTCTTTCGGAACGCCGGGACCTTTGTCCGAGACAACAAGCACAGCCTCGCCGTTGCGGACTTCGGCCTTAAGAAATACCCGGTCGGAGACCTGCGCCGCATTCCGGAGCAAATTAAGCGCGACCCGTTTGACATGATCTTCCGGCACGCGAGCCATGAGCGGCATCGCCGGGAGGTCGACCTCGATGGACCCGCCGCCACTCTTGAGTTCGGCTTCAACGAGCTCGAGGGCCTCTCTGATCGCCGGGCGAATGTCGTTCGACTCGCGCGAAGGACCGACAGGCCGGGCGAACGTAAGAAAGTCACCAATGATTCCATTAAGCGCGGACACCTCTTCTCGGACTCTCTTAATGAGGCGTGCGCGCTCGGTCGGGTATTCGGTGTCGGCCGCAGCTGAAGCGAAGAGTTCCAGGCCTCCAAGAGGGTTTCGTATTTCGTGGGCCACCTGGGCCAACATCAGCCTAAGCTGCTCATCCCGAGCAAGGATGCCGAGACGCATGCGTTCCATCGCCGAGAAAGCCGCCCCACCTCATGCCCACCCTCCTCAGCGACGGGCTCCTCCATTCTTCCACGCTGGATTCGAATCGCGACGCGACTCAAGCGCTCCAAAGGCCGTACCACGCTGGTAGCGAGAAGGGCCGCCAGGACGGCCGCGAGGAGTGCTGCAGCAAGTGCACCGATGATCAGATTTCTACGAAGACGCTCCAGAGGAACCAGGTAGTCGGCCGGCATCAGCACGGCGAGCACCGTCTCAGAATCCTCAAGGGCCGCAAATCCCCATTTGTAGAAGCGCCCATCGTTGCCCGTAAAGCCCTCGCTTGACGCGTACCCTATGCGTCGGGCTTCCTCGAGCTTCGGGCCCTCAAATTCGAATTGAGTGAGTGGCGCCCCGATTGGGATCGAGTCGGCAGAGAATCTCGTTACCAATGCGGTATTGTCACTGCGTAGGATATACGCTTCCCGTACAACGAGCAGCAGCTCCCTGAGCCTAAAATGGTAGCTTTGCCAGGCGTTTTCATCTTCGAAACCGGGCTGGAGCCCGATAACAATCGAGGCCTGAAGCCCAGTCGCCACCGCGGCCCGCGCGACCCAGGCGGCTTTTTCATCGAGTTCCGTCTCAAGCGC
This sequence comes from uncultured Gemmatimonadales bacterium, assembly GCA_937919655.1. Lineage (GTDB taxonomy): Bacteria > Gemmatimonadota > Gemmatimonadetes > Longimicrobiales > Gaopeijiaceae > CALFPJ01. The sequence continues at coordinate 201,718 of CALFPJ010000015.1, read as the reverse complement.
TCTCGCTGCCTCGCGCCACGCGAGATACGCACTCACCCCCATCATCGCGACCACGAAGGTGACGAAGCTGAGGAGGAAGCGCTAATCGAGCCAGAAGGCTCGCCACGCGTCGTCACTTGTGAGGACAAACGGGCCCTTCAGGGCTGAGCTGCCGTCTTCACCGCGCGCCAGAGTGCAGAAGGGCACGCTCGCGGCATATTCCGAAAGGAAGCGGGAGCCGACGGTTTCGTCCCGGGCCTGCTGGATGGCTTGTACGAGCCTCGGCGCCCCGGCGTCTGGACCGGCTCCCTGCGGCACGATTTCCGAGAGATGCCCCTGTGCACACCTTTCCCATCGCTTGCTCTGTTTCCTCGGATCATCCTGAATCGTGATGCTGATCTTCGTGAGTGAGCGGCCGCACACCGCAGTGACGGTGTCAGAGAGCTCGGCGACAAAAAGGGCCAGACCAGGCGTCTCGTGGATATGTTTGATGAAACGGGCATACGCGTCGCCGAAAACCGCGTCTTCGGTGATCAGGCTCGCGTCACCCACAAGACCGCGGTAGGAAATCGCTTCGTAAAGCGACCAAGCGCCCGTCGAACGCCAGGTCAGAGTCTGAGTCAGGCTTCCCGTGGGCTCCGGGCCCGTGCTTCCTAGGGTCAGTCGCCTTGGTGTCTCCAACTCGATCGTTACCTGACCAATCCAACCAAATCTCAGTGCCCCAGGACCAACTCCACCGCCGTCATCTCAGGCCAGCGCGACGAGCCCAATAATCAGCGCGCAGCCGATCGCGCTCAACGAGCGGCGTCGAGGGGCTTGCATCCAAGCGGATCCGCGGGCAGTGTGGCGCCTATGAATCATCGTGATCGCTTGAAACAGCTTCTCGTAGAACGGTCCGTAAGGCTTGGAGAATTTACACTCGCAAGCGGCGCACGTTCGAACTACTACATCGACGCACGTCCCACGACGATGAGCGCGGAAGGCCAAGTATTGGTCGGCCACGTCGCTTTGGAGCTCCTCCGGCAGAGCGCCCTCGACCCGACACACGTTGGCGGGCTCACCATGGGGGCTGACCCGATCGCGTACGCCATTGCCCACCGAAGCCACTTGGATGGGCATTCGATCGACGGCTTCTCCGTACGAAAGAAAGCGAAGGAACACGGCACCGGCCAGCGTGTTGAGGGCGGCCTGACTCCCGAAGCTCGTTGCGTGATGGTCGAAGACTCCATGTCGACCGGCAATAGTACGCTCGTCGCGGTCCAAGCTGTTCGTGAATTTGGAGCGACCGTGATCGGCGTTCTTACCCTCGTCGATCGATCCGAAAACGCAACAGCACTTTTCGCGGCGGAAGGCCTACCGTTGCTTTCGGTGTTTACCGGAAACGAGATTCTTGAAGCCGCTCGAGCCGCTGCCGCAAACGACTAATCCAGCAGTCGCAGGGGCATGACCAGGCACAGGTAGTCCAGTTCCTCTCCTACTGGCTCAATCGTGGCTGCCCTTTCTGGTGCCTTGAATGCAACCTGAACCTCGTCCGTCGGCATGTAGCGAAGGACCTCCAGCAGGTAATTCGCATTAAAGCCAATCTCCAACTCTTCCCCGTCGTAACCCACCTCAATTTCGTCGTGACCTTCACCGAGATCGGGCGTCATCACATTCAGGTGAACCCGGCCTGGCTCGAACTTCATGCGAATCCTGTGCGTCTGGTCGGATGCAACGACGGCCATTCGACGCACTGCTGACTCCAGTGCCTTCTTGTCGATGGTGGCCATCTTGTCGTTATCCCTTGGGATAACCTGATCATAATTCGGGTAGGTGCCTTCGATCAGTCGCGTGTAGACCTCTGTGGAACCGGCTCGGAAGCCAAGATGATTTCCACTGCGCGCGACCTCGAGACTATCGTCGTCCTTAAAAAGTCTCTGTACTTGCTGAAGCGCTCCGGGTGGCACAATAAAGTCGGCGGAAGGTGCACCCTTCGATTCAGCGGGCACGCCCATGCGAGCCAGACGGTGACCGTTCGTCGCCACCATGCGCATTGAGCCGTCGCGCAACTCCCAGAGCACGCCATTGAGGATCGGACGGCTCTCTTCAGTTGATACCGCAAAGGCCGTGCGATGGATCAGTCCGTTCACGTCCTTGCCGGTGACCGTCCACCCCTCGCTGAAATCAACTTCCGGCAAGGTGGGGAATTCTTCTGCCGGAAGGCCGTTCAACTTGAAATGGCTGCGGCCACACTTGAGCTCGATCTGCTCGTTGCGAGTGGCTACTTCCACAGGTTGATCCGGTAACTCTCTGGTGATCTCCACGAGCTTCTTTCCCGGGGCGGTCAGACTCCCCGCCTCTTTGACATCAGCGGGGACCTTCACTCTCACCGCGACGTCCAAGTCCGTTCCGCTCATCCACACGCCATCTTCTTTGGCCTCAAAGAGGATGTTCGATAGGACAGGCAGAGTCGTTTTCGAAGGAATGCTCGCGGAGACTGCCGCGAGACCGGAATGAAGATTCTGGCGAGTGATTGTGAAGTTCATCGAGATGTGGCTCCTGAGACGGCCGACACTCACCCTGAATGAGTGGTGTCGGTCTTTTTTCAACACAGCTACATACTATCTATCTTCTTTAAATAAAAACATAGTAGTAGTAGGGCCTGTGGATCTGTGGAAGAAAATGCCTGCGATAGGCGTTTCGTCCTTTAGGCGCAACTACTTCTGGCCCTTCATGCACCGTGGAATGTTCGTCCACTTCACGGTGGTTTCCCACGGCGGCCTTGTGGCGACACCGAGGCACTGTGGGAAAGAACCTCACTTTACAGGGTTTTCCTCACTAGGGGTGGAAACCTCCACGCATCTCTTTTCGGGCAGCATCAACCTGTTCGCGAAAAGCTGGGTCGCGCTCCATTTCCTCTTCGACTTTACGGATTGAGTGAATCACGGTTGAGTGATCGCGTCCACCGAAGAGTTCTCCGATGCGAACAAGCGAGGTGCCCAGTGCCTCTTTGATGAGGTACATGGCGACCTGCCTTGGAACGGTCAAATCCTTAGTGCGGCGCTTCGACTCAAGCGCCTCCGGTCGTACGCGCCATCGTCGCGCTACGGACTCACGTATGCGCTCCGGGGAAAGTATGGGGCCCTCGTCGCGCTGTCTCCCCAATACGCCCGTCAGCGCAATGCGAGCAAGTTGGGGGGTGATCTCCTGATGCGTGAGCGAGGAGTACGCCAACAGCTTGATGACCGCACCCTCAAGTTCGCGAACCGAGGCGGTGCAGGAGGAGGCGATGAACTGAATCACCTCATCGTCGAGCGAGAGTCCATCGTCGGCGGCCTTTTTCCTCAGAATCGCCATCCGAGTTTCATAGTCTGGGGGCCGCACATCGACCACCAGGCCCCACTCAAATCGGGATATGAGACGCTCCTCTAGCCCGGGGATGTCCTTTGGGGGTCGGTCGCTCGTGAGAATGATCTGCTTCTGAGCGTCGTAGAGGGCGTTGAAGGTGTGGAAGAACTCTTCTTGAGTTCGTTCCTTGCCCTCGAGGAAATGAATGTCATCGACCAAGAGGAGGTCCATCTCTCGGTACTTCCTGCGAAAAGCGGCGGCGGACCCTTGTTGAATTGCACCGACCAACTCGTTCATGAACTGCTCGGACGACACATAGCAGACGCGATTACGCGTGTCCGCTCCGACGATCTGGTGCCCGATGGCGTGCATGAGGTGGGTCTTGCCCAGGCCCACGCCCCCATAAAAGAAGAGCGGGTTGTACATCTTGCCGGGCTTCTCGGCGACCGCCCGGGCCGCGGCCGCCGCCAGCTGATTGTCAGAGCCGACGACAAAACGATCAAAAGTGTAGCGCTCGTTGAGCAGAGGCCTTTGCGCCGGGGACCGACCTGGATTGTCGGTTGGGGTCACACTCGAACGGCTGTCCTCGAACTGAATGGACTGGAGCGGAGCCGGCGAGGGCGCGTCGGAACAAGACACTTTGAGCGAAATCGGGCGACCCACCAGCCTTTCGGCGGCGCCCGCCAACAAAGGGCCGAACTTGTCTTCGAGCCACTCTACATGGAAACGGGACGGCACTTCGAGGTGCAGTTCGTCGGCGGTGAGGGCCACGGCCTTGGCCGGCGCAACCCACGTGAGGTAGCTATGCTCCGGAATTGCCGCACGGGCGCTCTCTTGCATCCGAGCCCAAAGTTCGGCCGCGGTCAACTCCATCGCGGCTGCGGCCCAAGGTCAATCCAAAGGATCGACGGCGTTTGTGGTACCGTTTTGTGGCGTGGCATTGGGAGGGGCGGAATGGTACGGTGGTGTGTCGGAGGCTGTTTCTGCGGCTGTTTCTGGCCCAGATTGGGGGGCGCCGAACCTATTTGGGGATTGTGGAAAAGTCAACCTAGGCCTGTCAGTGCGGGGTGTTTCGCTGGTTTTACACAGTAGCGCATTTGGCCGGTTGACGCCCTCTTACACCTGAGACTATCTTTTTAGGCTCGTTTTCAAACGCACGAAATCTATGGATTGGGCTACTCGCCATGATGCCAACGTACAGGCCGCGGAACCGCAAGCGGATCAACAAGCACGGGTTTCGTGCGCGGATGAAGACCAAGGGTGGACGGGCGACGCTGAACCGTCGCAGGCGGCAGGGTCGCGCGCAGCTCGTGGTAACGATCGGCAGCAAGTAGTCGATCTTTCGCCGGAGCGCGGGGAAGACCTGCCTCGCAGTATACGAATTCGGCACAGCACTGAAATCAAAGCCTTGTTGGAGCGGGGGAAGCGAAAGAGGACTCGGAATCTCGATGTCTTCTTCACGCCTTCCCCCGCTTCGCGTTCCCGGCTTGGGGTCATCGTTCCCAAACACGGACGCGAGATCGTAGAGCGGAATCGGCTTAAGCGACGCCTTCGGGAGATTGGTCGCCGGAGCGTACTTCCGTCGTTGGATGTGGGTGGGCGGGGTGGAGATTTGCTGATCCGAGCGCGAAAGCAGGCTTACGAAGTGGGCTTTTCGGAGCTACTGCTCGAAGTGACTGAAGCGGTGGAGGCGTTGTGTTTGGACGAATCTTGATCGGGTTAGTCCGCGGGTACCAATTGGCGATTTCGTCATGGACCCCCGCGACCTGCCGCTTCTCGCCTACTTGCTCAGCCTACGCGATTGACGCGATTCGAGGCCACGGCGCCGCCCGTGGCGGCTGGCTAGCGCTTCGCCGTATCACCCGTTGTCACCCTTGGGGGGGATATGGATACGATCCGGTCCCCACGCTCGACTCCTCAGAACAGCTTGATCCTGCGGGCGGTCACGCCGCTGGTTCGAACGGATAGATAGGCGACGTCATGAACACCGAAGTCAGGTTCTTACTTGCGATCGCGTTGATGCTTGCCGTGCTGGTGGGCACAAACTTTGTGTTCCCGCCCGTGGTCCCGGAAGAGGTCCTGGTTACGGACAGCACCACTGCCAGATCGAATCTGGAGGGTGACGTCGGCGGTACCTCGGGGACCGCATCGGTCGGTGAGCCTGTGTCGGCTGCGATCAGTCTTCCGGGAATGCCCGGGGCGGCGGCCGACGAGGTGCTCCTTCCGTCGGACACGGAAGCCGGTGTGACTACGGGGGGGACTGCCGAGCAGCGTGTCGTGGTCGAGGGATCGCTTTACAGGTTCGAGTTTTCGAACGTCGGCGGTCGTCTTCGGGCGGCCACGATGACCCAGTTCGACGCGCTTAATCGGGACGGCCTTGTCGACCTGGTGCCGGAAGGCTCAGAGGGATACTTCGGGCAAAAGCTGGTGGTGGGGTCGGACACCGTGGACCTCAGCCGTCAGCTGTTCCGTGTGGAGCCAGAAGGCGGACTCGATCTCGTTACGGACCCGACCGCGCGTACTCTGCGCTTTGTGTACGAACACCCTACGCAGCCCTTCGGTTTCGAGGTCGAGTACGAGTTTGATCCCGATAAATACCAGGTAGTGGTCCGTGGGCGGACGACGGGTCTAGAGAGACCGTTGCTGGTCACGGACTTGGGTGAGGGACTGGCCTTTGCGGAGTCCGACTCCGCATCGGAGGCTCGCATGATGGCTTACGTGTACAACCATGTGCAGGAAGGAATCCAGTCGACGCTTCAGGATGGTGCTGAGCCGATTGTCATTGAGGGCCCTCTGTTGTGGGCCGCTTTCCGAAACAAGTTCTTTGTGTTGGCGCTGCTAGCAGACGAGAGCGATGACGGCATCGATCAGGCCAGTTATTTGGGGGGGCTCCTCGTCCAACCAAGCCTGGTTGAGGGCCGAGTGCGGCTGGCTGCCGCTCAGCCCATTGCTGCCGATGGCTCCTTTGCGTATAGGCTGTACATGGGCCCGCAGGATTACACTCGGCTGACCTCTCTAGGCGAGGGGATGGAGGAAGTGAATCCTTACGGATGGAAGTTCATTCGGCCGGTAGTGCGACCGTTCGTGTCCGTGATCATGACGGTTCTGGACTTCCTGCACACCAAACTGTCGCTCGGGTACGGCTGGGTCTTGATCGTGTTCGGAGTGATGATGCGGGTCGTACTGTTCCCGCTGAACCACAAGGCGATGAAGGCTCAGTTGCGCAACATGGCTGTGCAGCCGTTAGTCACGGAAATTCAGGCGAAGTACAAGGACAATCCGGAGAAGCTGCAGAAGGAGATGATGAAGCTGTACAAGGAACATGGCTTCAATCCTCTGGCTGGTTGCCTGCCGATGCTGCTGCCGTGGCCGGTACTCATCGCCTTGTTCTTCGTGTTCCAGAATACGGTCGAGCTGCGCGGTGTGCCGTTCTTGTGGCTGTCTGATCTTTCCGCGCCTGACCCTCTGTATCTCCTGCCTGTGTTCATGGGCATCTCGATGTTCTTGATGCAGTATGTGAGCCTCAAGTCGCTGGATCAGGTTAATCCACAAATGAAGATGATGATGTGGCTCATGCCCATCATGATGATCTTCATCTTCTTCAGTCTGCCTGGAGGCTTGAACCTCTATTATGCCACAGCCAACGTGGCGACGCTGCCGCAACAGATCTGGATTGCGAACGAACGGAAGAAGATGAAGGGAAAGCCTCTCCCAAAGCTGTCGAAGGACTAGAGGCCGTTGAAGAAGTACAGCGGGCCGCAGTCTCGGGGTCACCCGGGCGTTTGAGGCCTCCCGCTCATTATGGTAGACGTCGACACGATTGCCGCCATCTCGACCGCGCCGGGGATCGGCGCGATCGCCGTGGTGCGTGTGTCTGGACCTGGAGCCCTAGAGATTTACCATAGGCTGATTCCAGCGAGGACGGATCCACCCGCGCCTCGGTTTGCGGACTTCGTCGAGCTGAGGGATCCTGTGGACGAGTCCGTGATTGATCGCGCGGTGGTCACCTTTTTCAGGTCACCCGCGAGCTATACGGGTGAGGACCTCGTCGAATTCTCATGTCACGGGGGCCACCTGGTTCCGGCGCTCGTCCTAGAGGCTTGTGTGTCGGCTGGGGCCCGTAGGGCGGAGCCGGGAGAGTTTACGCGACGCGCCTACCTCCGGGGGAAGCTCGACCTCGTGCAGGCAGAGGCCGTTGCCGACCTCATCGAGGCGAGGAGTCGAGTCTTGCACCGCGCGGCGATCGCCCAGTTGGATCGGGGGCTGTCCGTGCGGATTGGGTCTCTGCGACAGGAGATTCTACAACTCGAGGCAATGCTCGCGCACCACATCGACTTCCCAGAGGAGGACGACGTGCCCGTCCCGATCGAAGGCATCGCGGAGCGTGCGTCCGACATCACTGCCAGCTTGGATCGCCTCTTGAGAACGGCACCCGAGGGTGAACTGCTGCGGGAGGGTGCGCTGACGGTATTGGCGGGCCGACCGAACGCGGGCAAGTCCGCGCTCTACAATGCGCTGCTCGGGCGTGACCAAGCGATCGTCACCGAGGAGCCGGGAACGACAAGGGACGCACTCGAGGCCGTCGTCCAGCTAGGAGGCTTTCCTTTTCGGCTGGTGGACACGGCAGGGTTAAGGGTGGCTGAAGGGAGGGTGGAGCAACTCGGGATCGAGGTGGCGAGGCGTTATTTAGCGAGTGCAGATATGGTGCTGTTGTGCGTGCCACGTGCGGAGGGTCTTGGAGAGATGGAGCTGGAATTCTTGCGAGGAGTTGAAGCCCCCGTGGTGGTGGTATGGACGAAGGGTGACCTCGTGAACGACTCCGATGCGGCGAGGGCTCTTGTCGCGGAGGGTCCGGATGGCGTTGCAGCGGAGGTGGTGCTGTCGTCCATCACGGGTGACGGCTTGGACCGCCTTCAGGACTTGCTGCCCGGGCTCGTGTACTCGGAACTTCTCGCGGCCGCGGAAGCACCAGTCATTACAAGACGACGCCAGTCCCGAGCGATCCGGCTGGCGAGTGAAGAGCTATCTGCCTTTAGCGCGGGGCTTCTTGCGGGGCTCCCACCCGAGGTGGCTTCGGCGCATCTTCGACCTGCGGAGACCGCGCTCGAGGAGATCCTTGGGGTGATCTCTGTGGAAGACATACTCGACGTCGTCTTTAGGGAGTTCTGTGTCGGAAAATGACTGAGTCACGAACTGAGAACCAAGACGGGACCGAAGTCTGCCGGGCATACCGAGTACATGGACGGGTGCAGGGTGTTGGTTTCAGGTGGTGGACCCGGCTAGCAGCAGAACGGTTAGGGGTAAGAGGGCGGGTTTGGAATTTGGAGTCCCGGTCGGTCGAGGTGCACGCTGCCGGGACGTTGACGGCCCTCCGAAGTTTCGAGCGCGTGTTTGCGAAGGGTCCGCCGGTGTCCAGGGTGACTTCGGTCGAATCCATCGAGCCAGGGGACGATCTGCCCGCAGTCGGCTTCCACGTTGACCGCGTTGACCGACGGTGAACGCCATGTATGACGTCATAGTGGTGGGTGGTGGCCATGCTGGGACCGAAGCCGCCGCAGCATCTGCGCGCGCCGGCGTGCGGACGCTCATGGTGACCCCAGACCTCACTCGTGTCGGACAGATGAGCTGCAATCCGGCGATTGGCGGGGTCGCCAAGGGAGTTGTAGCACGGGAGGTGGATGCCCTAGGGGGTGTGATGGGACGGGCCACCGACGCGTCGCGAATTCAGTTCCGGATGCTGAACCGATCCAAAGGTCGCGCTGTCTGGGGACCCCGCGCCCAATGTGACCGCGCACTCTATCCATTGGCGGTGCGCCGTCTGCTCGACGAACTGCCGAACCTCGATCTTTACCAGGAGCTGGTCAGCGGCCTGATGATGGAGGATGGCCGAGTGAGAGGGATCAGGACCCGTGGTGGGTTGGTGTTCGAGGCGGGCTGCGTGGTGGTCACGGCGGGGACATTCCTGCGCGGAAAGATCCATGTGGGAGGGGAGGCCGGACTCGGAGCGGGGCGTGCGGGTGAGGCGCCGTCTATCGAGTTGGCGGAGGCCTTGGAGGGTCTGGGTCTTGAGGTTGCCCGATTCAAAACGGGAACCCCCCCGAGGATCGACGGCAGGACGGTGGACTTCGATCGGCTTGAGCGGCAAGACGGTGACGACCTTGATTATCGGTTTGCTTCCTACGCGGAGGAGTCGATTCCAGAGCAACGTCCTTGTTGGATCACTTGGGCTGAAGATGGCCTCAAAAAGGTTGTGGCGGATAACTTGCAGCGCAGCGCGCTTTACGGCGGCGAGATTGCAGGACGGGGTCCACGGTATTGTCCGTCGATCGAAGACAAGGTCGTCCGATTTCCGAACGCGCCCCGGCACCAGGTCTTCCTTGAGCCGGAAGGTCTGCATACGACCGAGTTCTATGTGAATGGTCTTTCCACCTCACTTCCTGCTGAGGTGCAACTGGAGTTCCTGCGGACCATCCGAGGTCTGGAAGAGGTCCGGATGACGAAGGCAGGGTATGCGATTGAATACGACTATTTCCCCCCGCACCAACTGCGGCACACCCTCGAGTTGAAGGATATTCCTGGTCTATACTTTGCGGGTCAGATCAATGGAACGACCGGATACGAAGAGGCGGCGGGGCAGGGAGTGCTGGCCGGCATCAATGCAGCGCTGAAGGCGAGGGGTGAGGAACCGCTTATTCTCGAACGGGACCAGGCCTATATCGGGGTTTTGATCGACGACCTCGTGACCCGTGGTGTGGACGAGCCGTATCGGCTCTTCACGTCGAGGGCCGAATTCCGCCTGCTCCTGAGGCAAGACAACGCGCCCAGGCGCCTCGGGCTGTTGGCCCGGGAGCGTGGATTGCTGACAGGGCCTCAAGATTCAGCCCTGACCCGTCGCCTGGAGGAGGAAGACCGCGCGCTTGCCTGGTTCCGCGGAACCACCCTGGCGCCTGAGGAGGTCAACCCGATCCTGGAGGCCGCCGGCACGCCCCCGATCCAGGAATCGACCAGGGCGGTGGACTTGTTGAAGAGACCGCGTGTCGAAGCCGAAGACTTGTTGCGCTTCCGTGTGGCGCCGGAAGACGGTGTTTTGTCTGACGCGGCCCTGGCCGCGGTTGAAATTGAGCTAAAGTACGAGGGCTACGTCGCCCGGGAACGTGAAAGGGCTGACAGGTTGAGAAAACAGGCTAACCTGTTGTTGCACAACGACTTACCGTACTCCACGATGATTACGCTCTCGTTCGAGGCGCGGGAAAAACTGGCCCGCATTCGTCCTGAGACGCTCGCTCAGGCCGCTCGGATCCAAGGGGTTTCCCCTGCGGACCTGCAGAATTTGCTCCTTGAGGCGCGCCGTTGGTCTGTCGCGCAGAAAGCCGGCGCCCCGACGGACGTCTGATTGTTCGTCGGGTGGTGCGTGTATCCGCGGCGCCTCGTTGCTCGTTCGCAAGATCTGCAGGACACGAGGCTGTCCCGCGACTCTGTCCCGCGACTCTGTCCCATGAGGCTGCCCTAGGAGGCTGTTCCACGTGAAACAGGCCGCTGGAGCGTTCGAACACAGGTACGGCGGAATTTAAGCGGCGCTGCATGTCGGTCCGCGTGGCTCTTCGTTGCACTAGGGCTGCGATTGCTCCGGCTCACTCCGTGTCCGCCGGACGTATCATCACTTACGGTGCGTCACCTTAGGTATGGTCGGGGCGCACGGGCTGGCGAGATCTCGATGTTTCACGTGAAACATGGACCCGCGCGCGAGCGCTAGCGGCGCTTCAGCTCGAAATGCGCGAGCGCCTGATCCGCGATGCCGTCCTGGTTGAAGTCGAACTCGGTGTCGCCGTCCAGCACAAGTCGGTCGCTTGCCGCGAACACATACGTCGAGATCTCGCGGGAAGCGACGGGGAAGGTCCGATCAAAGATGACGGTTTCCCCGGAACGGCTAATTCGACCGATCTCGGTAGATGCCTGACCCATGAAGATGAGGATCGCCGTGTACTGTCCACTCGGCTGGATGTTGAGGCTGAATGTCGAGCCAAGGGCGATCAGGTCTGCCGAGAGGCTCGGCGTGACGGGGCTGGACAACACGAGCGCTGTCGCGTCCCACATACCCACAAAATCTGCGAGGTTGGGGTCCGGCGCGAAGGCGTCACTGTCGCTGCAGGCGCTCAAGGAAGCCGCCATCATCACGATCCATCCCACACGACGACCCCACATAGCCAAATCCCCACTCACTCAGAATTCCCGTATACACTGGGCGAAAGCCAGATTCTACCTATTTTTGCTCACCTGCAGGGTTGAAATTCAGTTAGCCCAGGGCGCGGGTCAAGCCACCCCTTCTTTCCGGGCTAGGTCATTGATGGATATATTTCCTCCCTGCCCGCTCGGGGAGGAATCCTGACGCTTCTCAAGGGTCCATGTCGCACGTAATCGCGATCGCAAATCAGAAGGGTGGTGTCGGCAAGACGACCACAGCAATCAACCTTGGTGCGTCTCTGGCCGTGGCTGAGAAGCGCACGCTCGTTGTGGATATCGATCCTCAGGGTAACGCGACCAGCGGTCTGGGGGTGGAAAACCGAGATACCCATCCAACGATATACGACGTCCTGATCGGGAGCCGCCCCGCGAAAGAGTGTGTCATTCGGGGTGTTCACTTCGATTGCCTGAATATCATTCAGTCGACTCGGGACCTGGTCGGAGCCGAGATCGAGTTGGTTCGTGCCCCCGCCAGAGAGCATATCCTGCGTAAGGCGTTGGAATCGATTCGGGACGAATACGACTATATACTGATCGACTGTCCGCCGTCGTTAGGGCTTTTGACTCTCAACACGCTCACCGCGGCCGATTCTGTGCTCATACCGATCCAGTGCGAGTTCTACGCCCTGGAGGGGTTGAGCCAATTATTGAGTACGGTACGCCATGTGCAAAAGGGTCTAAACCCGGCGCTGGACATTGAAGGGGTTCTCTTGACCATGTACGATCGGCGCCTCAATCTCTCGAAGCAGGTCGCCGCGGAGGCCCGTGAGTACTTTGGGGCCAAGGTTTATCGGACTTCTATTCCGAGGAACGTCCGCCTAGCGGAGGCGCCGAGCTTCGGTAAACCCATCGTACTCTATGATGTCCTGTCCTTGGGTGCTCAGTCCTACCTGTCCCTCGCTCAAGAGTTAATGACCAAGTACGACCGGGTCGACGCCGGGGAGCCTGCGTAGTGACTAAGCGCGACCGGTTGGGGAGGGGGTTGGGTGCCCTGCTTGGCGAGTATCTGGAGCCTGAGGCTGTGAGCGGGGAGGTCCACGCGCTACCGCTGGCTTCGATTGTTCCAAATCCGCTTCAGCCACGTCGGGTCTTTACCGAGGCAGAACTCACCGACCTGACGGCGTCGATCCGAGCGAATGGGCTGCTGCAGCCGCTCGTGGTCCGTCCTGCGCCCGGGTCACCCGACAGATTCGAACTGGTTGCTGGTGAGCGGCGCTTTAGGGCGGTGACCGCGCTGGGTTGGGACGAGGTGCCTGTCGTCGTTCGTGAAGCGAGCGACGAGACCATGTTGGTATTGGCCCTTGTGGAAAACTTGCAACGTGAGGCCCTCAACCCCCTGGAAGAGGCTGAGGGGTACATCGCGCTCACCGAAAAGTACGGTCTGTCTCAGTCGGAGATCGCAAGCGCCGTGGGAAAGGATCGCTCCACCGTCGCGAACCTCATGCGGCTGTTGAAGCTCCCTCCTTCCATTCGCAGGCTTGTCGAGGACGGCTCGCTCAATATGGGACACGCGCGCGCGCTGCTGTCCGTCGCAGATCCGATGCGGGCTGCTGAGCTTGCCCGAGCAGCGGCAAAAGAGGGTTGGTCGGTCCGGGAGGTTGAACGTCGCGCACAGGGGAGCGCCGGAACGCCCAGGAAGAAAACCACGAAATCGGTAGACCCCATCGTCCAAGCACTCGAGGAGGCTCTCCGGGAGCGGCTGTCGACCAGGGTGAACATTCAGCCCAGTCGCGGGGGAAAGGGACGGGTAGAGATTCAGTACCACAGTGCCGAGGACTTCGAGCGCATCTTCGAGCTGATTGCTCTCCGGGCGGTGTCTGAGGTTGTGGAATGAGTCAGGCAAGCCCGCGAAAGCTGACCATCATGGTGGTTCCGGATGGCGGACGGGACAGCCGCACATTCAGCATCCCCTATCGTTGGTTGCGCCTGATGGCCGGGGGTGTGTCGCTCCTCGCGCTCGCCCTCACGGTTATGGCAGGCAGTTGGTGGTACCTGGCCGCTAGGGCGTCGCGGGTCAGCGAGTTGGAGCTCGAGTTCGAAGCTACAGTCGGCGACCGTGCTCGCGTTCAGATGCTTGGAAGACGGCTAGAGGAGATAGAGGCCCAATACGGGAAGATTCGGTCTTTGTTCGGGTCATCGCTGTCCGGCACGTCTTCTGACGTCTGGCTCCCCCCCGCCACGAGTTCGGGTCGGGGTCGAGGAGCGGAAACATTGCCGGCAGCAGGGGCCTCTGCACCCAGCATGTGGCCTCTGACAGAGCGAGGTTTTATCACGCAGGCCCTCTTGGAAGGTGCCCAAGGCGACCACCCAGGGCTCGATATCGCCGTTCCAAGTGACTCCTACATCCGCGCCGCGGGCGGGGGCACCGTAGTCGATGTCGACGAAGACGACGTCTACGGGCGGTTCGTGGTCATCGATCACGGTGGCGGGTACTCGACCCTTTACGCTCACGCCTCCCTACATCTCGTCGCGCGAGGACAACGTGTTCGCGCTCGTGAGGTGGTCGCGCTGACGGGATCAACGGGCCGATCGACCGCCCCTCATCTGCACTTTGAGATCTTGCTTAACGGCGAGGCCGTCGACCCGCTGCTCTTGGTGCAGCAGCCGACTTAAGTGGCTTCGACACTACCTTTTAGTCCAATTAACGATACTTGAGGGGCACCTAGATGGCACGCGACCGGGGCGGCAATGGAGTACCCCCAGACTCTGTGATTTCGATCATTGGACCGGGAATGCGTGTGGTCGGTGACTGCGAAACAGACGGCACCATCCGGATTGAGGGGACGGTTGAGGGCAGCGTCCGGGCCGGGAAGGCGGTCGTAGTGGGCAAGGACGGCCTGGTTTCGGGTGACATTTCGACCCAGGACGCCGTCATCTCAGGCACCGTGAAGGGCACGTTGGTCGCCGAGTCGCGCTTGGAGCTACAGGCCACCTGCAGGATCGAGGGGGACGTGCGTGCGAGGCGGATGCAGTTGGAGGAAGGTGCCATCTTTAATGGCACGGTACACATGGGCGATCCAAGTGGGCATCACGGCGAAGCGGGCGGGGCTGACGGGTCCGAAGGTTGACGCGTCAAGCGTGTAAACAAATTTTTCCCCAGAGCGTTTACGTGGCTGATCAACGACCCGCCGCCGGCGACACACCGGCTGAGGTTGTTCTGTCCGCGCGGTATTTCGCACATGATACCACTTTCCACATGACGATCAAGATGGCCTGAGTAGAGTTTTCCACATCTTCTCCACTTCGTCTTTCGACCGCTGACGAGCGCCCAAATGAAATTAGAATCTCTCCTCCAATATCTCGATGGCTATCTCGGGGTCGACGGCCATCCGGACTACCCCACGGCGCTCAACGGCCTGCAGGTCGCCGGTCCCGACGAGGTCCAAAAGATTGCAGTTGCGGTAGACGCCTCAGAGGCGGCCATCGCCGCCGCGGTCGATTTGAACGCGGACCTGCTGATTGTGCATCACGGGCTGTTCTGGGGCGGGCTTCAGCCCCTCACCGGCCGACATTTCCGTAAGGTTCAAATGCTTCTGGCTGCGGATATCGCCCTGTACAGCTGCCATTTGCCCCTGGACTCCCACGGTGAAGTCGGAAACTGCGCCGTTCTTGGCCGTGCGATGGGCCTTGAACTTGAAGGTCAATTCGGGCCCTACAAGGGCAAGGAGATCGGGTGGTGGGGCACGCTGCCGGACGCGACTAATCCGATCGATATGTCCGTGAAGCTCGAGGAGCTGCTGGACACCGTTGTTCACCTCATCGCTGGTGGTTCCGACCGCATTGAGCGGGTAGGTATCGTCACGGGGGGAGGGGCCTCATTCATCGAGGCAGCTGTGGCGGCAGGCTTGGATGCCCTCGTCACGGGTGAGGGCTCTCACCACAGCCATTTCGACGCTACGGAACTGGGCATCAACGTGTTCTTCGGGGGACATTATGCCACCGAGACCTTCGGCGTTCGGGCTTTAGCCGAGCACCTGCAGGAACGGTTTCAGGTTGAGTGGCACTTTATCGACCAGCCCACAGGCCTCTAGAGGGTCCAGCGACACCGTCGCTACCGACCTCCCATCATTGCGTCGCGGGCTGCCTTGAACTCTTGACCGTCTAGCCATTCCGGCCAGATGTCATCATTTGCAATATCAAGAAGCACGGAGAGTACCAACGCACCCTGCTGGACAGCCCCGTCGAACACGAAGTCATCACTGAACTCGTCCGAGGGAGCATGATATCGAGCGGCCGTATAAGCGGCGAGCACTTCCGCTCCCCAGCCCTCCGGCCGACCGCGATAGTCCCGGCCGTGCTCCACATAAAGCGACGGCACCCCCGCCTTGGCGAACGGGAAATGGTCACTCCGGAAGAAGAAACCCTTTTCGGGCTCGGCGTCTGGAATGATGGTCAGCCCCAACATGGCCGCCCGCGAGCGCGCATAAACACCAAGCCCGCTACGCTCCTCGCCGTGGACGATGACGTCGTCCGTTTCGCCCCAAAGATTCGCGCCGTCGACGTTGATCTCAGCAACCGTAGAGCTCAACGGGAAGAGAGGCGATTGAGCATACCACTGCCCACCGAGTAGTCCCTGTTCCTCAGCCGCTGTCGCGATGAAGAGAATCGACCGTTCCCCTCCGTCTTCCATGGCCGACACCGTGCTGGCCACGGTCAGGAGCATCGCGGTGCCCGAGGCGTTGTCGTAAGCGCCATTGTAGATCGAGTCACCATCCACGGCCTCGCCAACGCCGAAATGATCGTAGTGCGAGGTCATGGTGATGTATTCGTCCGGACGCTCCGTTCCCCGGTAAAGACCAACGACGTTTCTCGTCTCAACACGCCGCACCGTACTCGCCACGCGTGCCGAGATTGTCACCCCCGTCTCAACCGCAGCGAAACCGCGCTCTGCGGCCGCCGCCTTGAGGTCGCTGAATACAAGGCCTCCGGTCGCGAGCATCGCGGTGGCCACATCGAGAGACACCCATCCGACCATACCCGCAGGTGTTGGGCCGCTCTCGTCCGGCGGCAAGGCAAATTGTTCACCGGCCCAACCGCCCCGCACCACGCTCCAGGGGTAACCCGCGGGCGCCGTTTCGTGCACGATGATCGCGCCGAGGGCGCCCTGCCGGGCGGCCTCTTCATATTTATAAGTCCAGCGCCCGTAGTACGTCATCGCGAGCCCCCCGAATAGGGTGGGTTCGGCCGCAGGGGCAGGCGGGTCGTTCACGAGAATCATGATGTACTTCCCCGCCACGTCCACGCCGGCGAAGTCGTTCCACTGATTCTCTGGAGCGTCGATCCCATATCCCACGAACACCAACTCGGCGTCGCCTCCTGCTCCGGCCGCCACTGGGTCGCCCGCGTTGAGCACAAAGTCGTCCATATAGGTGGGCACAACCTGGCCGGAAGGTCCCGTCGCGCTCAACGACGCCGTCCTCGGGTCCGTGGTCGTTCCAACCATGGGGACCGCCTGGAAGAACGAGCCATTCGGGGCCTCAAGTCCGAAGTCCGCGAATTGGGCCGCGATGTAGTCCGCAGCCATGTCCCCACCGGGGTGCCCAGGGCCACGACCCAAAAACGCGTCCGACGAGAGCGTGCGCATGTAATCCGCGATCATGGCGCCATCTAGGGGCGGGACGTCCATAGAAGCGCTGGTGTCGGGCGCCATCTCACAGGAGGCGAGGGCGAGGACAAGGACGATTGGGCTGATGCGGCGCACGACAATTACCTCCGAACGTGTGACGGGAACGTGCTACGGTATACGAGTGGCGACCCGTTAGACAACACGTCGATCATCCCGACGCTAAAAGAGCCCGTCCATATAGAGGTGTAGCTTCCACCGGCTCCCCCTCTTTGCCGCCCTGGCCAGGTCCGCACGGAATAGCCCATCGAGGAAGGACGCCCCGCCCCCCACGGACGCGAAGGGATCATCGAAGACGAGGGCGTCGCGGTCTCCGATCCAACCAACATCGCTGAACAGAGCGAGCCGGGCAGCCGCGAAGCCTGTGGCAACCTCAGCGCGGGCACGCCAGAACGCTTCCCCTCGCTGCTCGTTGTTGTCGAAGCCTCGCAGGGTGCCGGACCGTCCAAGAAAGAACTGGCGTTGCACGGGAACTTCCCCCCACGTCATGCCGCCCCCGACCGCGAAGGCTCCGGCCAACCCGAAAGGCAAAGGGTGCCCCGCGGAGAGCGATGCGGTGGCGCGCTGGAACGACATGTCACCGGTCCCTACCTCGCCCGTCATCCTCGAGGTGACGATGAGCCCGTTGGGGTTGGTGCCACTGAACAAGGCAAATGAGCCACGGACGCCATCGACGTCTATGTCGTCCGCGCCCAAGACCGTATTGGCGGTGTCCTCCTGAGTCAGGCCTCGCAAGCTGAAGTTGGTCGCGAATTCAACGGCCGGTGGCGTTCTGTGAAAGCGGTGACCGAGTATCGCACCCGACTTCCGAAAGACTCGTACCCGACGGCGCCTCCGGTCGCCTGGTAGTACTGACCCTCGTCCCCGCCAAGAACGACATTTCCTATCGAGCTCGTGAGTCCAAAGGGGTCGTGTAGCTCAGACATAGATTGGAGGCGCCGGTATACGTCCAACGTCCAGCGCCCTGACTCCGGACCTTTCAAAACCTTGGCCGAAGCGTTCACGACCCGATCGCCGTTCCCGACCCGGGCCATGCCCTGAAATTGGACGCTGGGTGAGATAGGAACCGTGACGGTCGTGCCGACGCTAAGTCCCTCGACCCGGTTGAAGCGGACCATTCTCTTCTGCAGGCCCCACGCCAGCTGCGGCCGGAGGCGCTGGTATGTTGGGAGCAGGCCCTCAAGCTGTCGCTCGAGGCGATCGATCTCTGTCTCGCTGAATGAGATCGGGGATCTCTCTCCGAACGCCCGGGAAAGACTTGGCGACACTCGTAATTCTTCCGAGGTAGGCACGATCACGGTCACGGTGATCGAGTCTCCAGCAGCGGTCGTATCGACGTTCTCCTTCCGTCGCCATCCCTCCGGAAGCTCGCCCTCGAGCAGGAGGTCCGTTGCAGCTTCGTTGACGAGGTAGCTCCCCACGTTCCATTCCAGCGTGATCGGGACACGGGCCAGCCCTCCTAGGCGCGCCTCACCTTGGAACGCAAACCGTCTAGGCAGCCAAAACTTGAGCTCCTGCAAGCTGTACTCGATGGTGATGTAGTCGATCTCGGCTTCGATCGGCTGGAGGAAGCCAGGCACGTCATCCGACTCGCTCGGGTCGTCGAGCGCGAGGTTGTACGGCCGAGCGGGCCGGTAAGTGGCTCGGACTAGCGAGGCGCTCTGGGCATCGAACCACAACGAACCGACGACGAGCTGAAAGTCTGCGTTTCTCGGCTCGACGAGGACTTCATAAAGGACGATGTCGTCGCCCGCATCCGCCGTCAGGCTCACCCGTAGGGTGTCACCCGAGCTCTACCGGTACCTCGTCAGCGCGGAGTCGGCGAGTGGATGAATCGCCCAATCGTCACCCCCAAGTCGGAGTCGGTCCCCACCCGGATCGAAGTCGAAGCCAGGCATATCGACGCCCCCGAGGAGGTCCACAGCCATATCTCCACCCGGTTTGAACCGGCCGGAATGGAGGAGGTGCTGTCAGTCACGACGGTCCTAACTCCCCTGCGCTCGGGGTCCCCGGTATCCAGCCCCGCGATCGGAATCGCGGTGCGAACGCCCTCCCATTGGATGGTCCTGTCCCCGCCACCAGTCCAACGAATCAGGGCGATACGTTCACTTTCGAACAGGCCACGCTCGCGCCGAAATCGCTGTCCCGTGAGGCCCACGTAGACACGCTGTCGCAGTCGGCCTTCGTAGCTCTCGATACCTTCCACGGACCGCGTTCGCGCGGCGCGTGCCCGCGCGAGGAGCGCCTCTACGCCAGCATCACCGTACGTGTCCGGTAGCACCGAGTCTTGGGCTTGTGTGGGCTTCGACCAAAGCAAGGCGATCATGAGCGCCAAGCACGGGGAGGCGACTCGCAGCCGCCATGGAGCTTTGATCCGTTGCCGCCTAATGGGTGCGGGGGTACCGTAGTCGTACGCCGCACAGACCGTCGTGCTCGACCCGCACATTGTGGGTCGTGACCCATAAGGAGTTTTGATGATTCGTCGCCTCATGTTGGCCCTCGCGGCCGTTGTCGTGTTCGTTCCGCCGGTTGGTGGCCAGAACGTTCCTACTCCCCGCGAGCAGTTCGGGTTCGATGTTGGCGATCACCGGAAGTTGGCAAACTGGGAGCAGCTCACTTCGTACTACGAAAAGATCGCCGCGGCGAGCCCGCGGGTGACGATGGAGTCCCTTGGGCCGACGGTCTCTGGTAATCCATTTGTCATGCTCACGATCACCAGCCCGGCCAACCACGCGCGACTCGACGAGCTCCTCGCGGTCCAGATGAAGCTGTCGGATCCGCGCACAATTTCGGGCGAGGCGGAACTGGAACGCCTTTTCGACCTGGGTAAGACGGTGGTAATGATCACCCACGGCATTCACGCGACCGAAGTCGGTGGGAGCCAGGCCGCCGCACGGCTCGCGTACACCATGGCCTCATCCACCGATGAAAAGGTCATGGAGATTCTCGACAATGTGATCTTCTTGCAGATCCCTTCTCTGAATCCGGACGGACTTCAGTGGGTCGCCGACTGGTACAATGAGCACGTTGGAACCGAGTTCGAGGCGGCGCCGCTGCCCTGGCTCTATCAGTCCTACGTGGGCCACGATAACAACCGCGATTGGTATGCGTTCACGCAGAACGAGACCATCATGACGGTCGGCGCTCAGAACCGCTGGCATCCTCAGATCGTGCACGATATCCATCAGATGGGGGCCACCGGGGCACGCATTTTTTTCCCACCGTACATCGAGCCGTGGGAGCCGAACATTGATCCAGCGCTCACGGCGGCGGTGAGTCAGTTGGGGACGTACATGGCCGCGGAGCTGACCTCGCAGGGCAAGGCGGGCGTGGTCGTGAATGCTCAGTACGATGCGTTTACGCCGGCGCGGGCCTACATGCACTACCACGGTGGCGCCCGGATTCTGTCCGAGACGGCGTCCGCCAGGCTCGCGACGCCGATTACGGTCTCCCCGGACCAACTGGGTCCGGGTCGCAACTTCGACGCGAGCCAACGATCCTGGAATTTCCCGGATCCTTGGAAGGGCGGCGATTGGGGCCTTCCTGACATCGTCGACTATCAGTTCTCCGGTGCCATGGCGCTCTTGAGCAACGCGGCCAAGAATCGCCGATACTGGCTCGAGAACTTCTATGGAATCAACCAACGCGCGGTGGACCAATGGGATGAATGGCCTGATGCTTGGGTCATTCCTGCCGGGCAGGGCAACCCAACCGGCGTGAAGTACGCGCTGCGGTCACTGGTCATGGCGGACGTGGAGGTGCATCAGGCGCAAGCGATTTTTTCGATTGATGGAATGAGCTTTCCGGCTGGGAGTTATGTGATTCCGATGAATCAACCCTACGCCGGCTTTGCGAACTCAATGCTGGAGATCCAACACTATCCCGACCTGCGCGAGTTCCCCGGTGGTCCCCCGCTGAGGCCCTACGACGTCACGGGTCATACCTTCGGATATCTGTTCGACTTTGAAGCCGTGGCGATCGACGGCGCCGTCGGCGTCGCACTGTCCGAGCCCATTGAGGCGCCGGATTTCGACTTTAGGCTCCCGGCCCATCTGACAGGCTCCGCAGCCCCACGCGTGGCCGTCTATAAGTCATGGCAGGAGTCGATGCCTGCCGGTTGGCAACGCTGGGTCTTCGACCAGCATGAGATGAAGTACGACACGCTGCACGACGCCAACATTCGTGGCGGCGACCTTCGCAACTATGATGTTTTGGTCCTTCAGTCGCAGAGAGCGAGTTCGATCACGAACGGCTTCAGTGTCGGCCAGTTGCCGGCTGAGTACACCGGTGGTCTAGGCGCGCAGGGCGTCGCTGCTGTGAAGGCTTTTGTGGAAAACGGTGGCCGGGTGGTGGCCATCGAGGAATCCACCGAGTTTGTGGTTGACCTTTTCGGACTGGGCGTGACCGATGCGACCGAGGGTTTGCCGAATACCGAGTTCTACATTCCTGGCTCAATCCTGAGGCTTGAATTGGATGCGGCGTCCGAGGTCAACGAGGGTATGGGCCCGGAGATCTCGGCATGGTACTGGAACAGCAGTCGAGCCTTCGCGGTCAACGACTCTCGAATTCGTGTTGCGGCCCGTTACGGTTCGGGTGATCCACTCCTGTCAGGCTGGGTGCTTGGCGGTGATCACGTGGCGGGCGAGCCGGCCATTCTAGAGGCCGACATCGGGCGGGGTTCGTTAGTCTTGTTCGGCTTCCAACCAAACTATCGAGCTCAGACCGTTGCGACTTGGCCACTTCTCTTCAACGCGATTCGGGAATGACGAAGCAAACGAGCGGACAGGCAGCCTGCCCTGGGTGCAATAAACCGGCGACCGGCAATTTTTGTCAGAACTGCGGTACCCAGCTTGGGGGCCGTTTCTGTAACCAGTGCGGAGGGAGCCTCTCGGCCGGTGCGAAGTTCTGCAACAAATGCGGGAACAAGGCGTCGGTCGGAGCCCGAGCCGGAGCCGGAAGAGGAAGCGGAGGCGCAGGCGGTGATGGCGGATCGCACCGAGCCGCCGCCGCGGCCGCGGTCGGGGGCGAGAATCTCGGCTGGTGGCTGGCCGGCGCCGCGATGTTTGTTCTGATTCTTGTGGTCGGATGGCAAACAGTGCGAGGTGGTAACGGGCCGCAGCCCGCAGCTGCGGGCTCCGCGGTATTCGGCGGCACAGCGACCGGTGCCTCTGCGATCGACTTGTCTACGATGACTCCGATCGATGCGGCTAACCGGCTGTTCGACCGCATTATGCGGGCGATCGCAGCGGGCGACTCGATCCAGGCTCAGCAGTTCATGCCGATGGCGTTGAACGCCTATGAAATCGCTGAGCCGTTGGACGAGGACGCACTTTTTCACCTGTCGATGCTGCAGCGCACTGCGTTCCAATTGGAAGATGCCCTCGCCTCCGCCCAACGGATTCTGGTCAGCAGCCCGGATCATCTTCTGGGACTCATCGCGGCGGGTGAGGCGGCGAGCGAGTTGGGGGAGACGGAGGTGGCCATTGGCTACTACCGGCAGATCGTGAGCGTGTATGACGGACAGATGGCGAGCCCACTGCCGGAGTATCTCGATCACTCGGGTATCACTGAGGGCCTCAAGGTCACTGCGGAGGCGTTCCTGGCCGGCCGTTAGGCCGTTCGGAGGGAACCCTGATTGCGCGTCTTTCTGACGGGCGGTACCGGACTTCTCGGCTCGCATCTCGCCGAAGAGTTGCGTCGCGCTGACTGCGAGGTCGTGGCGCTGCATAGGCGCCATGCTGACACATTGCTGCTCGAGGAGCTCGACTGCGAGCTCGTAGAGGGCGACGTACGAGACGATGCAGAAGTGATGGAGCCTATGATGCGGGGCTGCACTCATGTGGTGCACGCTGCTGCGCTGGTCTACGCGGGTGGCTCGTGGCCGAAGATTCGCGCGGTGAACGTGGACGGAACCCGCAATGTGCTCACCGCTGCGGTTGCCGCGGGCGTTACACACGCGGTGCATGTGTCCTCGGTGTCGGTGTATGGCGCTGCGCCTGTACCCATCAGCGAAGACACCCCGATCGATTCGGATCTTCATCCTGGAGATCTCTACGCTCGATCCAAGCGTGAGGCAGAAGCGGTGGCACGGGGCATCGAACGCGTGCAGGGACTAGCCGTATCTGTGGTTCGTCCATCTGCCGTCTATGGTGAGCGGGATCGCCTCATGGCTCCGGCACTCTGCAATCTGCTGCGTTCTCCGGTGGTGCCCCTTTTTGGTTCGGCATCGAACACGGTCCCCGTTGTCTACGCTGGGAACGTGGCAGTCGCCATAAGAACTGTGCTTGAGGCGGGTGAGCGTGGCGCGACGTACGACCTTGGTCTCGACCTACCCTTAACTCAGCGAGAGCTGCTTGAGTACCTGTGCGAAGGACTCGGTAAGCGGGGCAACTTCGTCAGGCTCCCGCGCGCGCTGGTGAAGGGTGCGGCCGCGCTGCTGGAGCGTCTCGGCGTGAAGCCACCTGGAGCAAAACACCTTTCACTCGCACGGGTCGTGCAGCTCGCGCTCGACGACAACCCCTATCCATCGCGTCGTCTTCGCGAAACGTTGGGGTGGGATCCACCGCACGCCCACCGCGAAGCGTTGCAGCGGACCGGTCGCTGGTGCCTCGATCATCTATGAAAGGCAGAGTGATACATGAGTGATCAGCCTGGCCGTAGCAACGACCACGCGGTGCCCTTCCCGCACGACCGCACGACCGAAGACGAGAGGCTCCTCGAAAGCGTTGAGGAGATCGAGGCCATTGGCCGTGACGCGTGGCGCATTTTTCGGATCATGGGGGAGTTCGTCGAGGGATTCGAGGAGATGGCTCATATCGGGCCAGCAGTTTCGATCTTCGGGTCCGCCCGAACCAGGTCCAACGACCCGATGTACGCCAAGTGCGTGGAGACGGGCCGCCTGTTAGGCGAGGCAGGTTTCGCGATCGTCACGGGAGGAGGCCCGGGCATGATGGAGGCCGCCAACAAGGGTGCCAGAGAAGCTGGCGCGACGTCGGTGGGTTGCAACATCGAGCTGCCGTTCGAACAGTTCACGAACAAATACATCGATGTCTCGATCGACTTCAGATACTTCTTTATCCGCAAGACGATGTTCGTGAAGTATGCGGAGGCGTTTGTGATCTTCCCGGGTGGATTCGGGACGATGGATGAGTTGTTTGAAGCCATGACCCTTATTCAGACCAACAAGGTACGCCATTTTCCTGTGGTCTTGTTCGGGTCGGACTACTGGGGTGGTCTGGTCAAGTGGATGCGCGACACGATGTCTGCAGAAGGAAAGATCGCGCCCGAGGACCTAGACATCATGTTTGTAACGGATGATCCGGCGGAGGCGTGTGCTCATATTGTGGAACGCTGTGAGCGGCGCCGCGTGATCCAAGAAGGGACGCTGCCCAAAAACGGGAGAGAAGTGTGTTGATTGACGGGGCACTCATGCTCACGGCGCTCATCGCGGGAGCTACCGTGCTTGCGTTTTGGCTCGACCGTAAGATCCCGGCGCTCTCGAAGCTTGGGGCTTCGCTCCTTGCCCTGATGTTCGGCGCCATTTTGTCCAACACCGGCCTGGTGCCAGCGGCATCTCCGGTCTACGACATGATTGCGGGTCCAGTCACCATGGTAGCCATCGCGTGGCTACTGTTGGCCGTGAACCTGAGCGACTTGCGCCTCGCCGGGCCGCGGATGGTACTGGCGTTCGGGATCGCGATAACGGGTACTGCACTGGGGGCGTTTGTCGGCGCCTTTCTCTTCGCCGGTGCGATAGGCGAGAGCACGTGGCAGCTCGCCGGTACGCTTACGGGGACCTATTCCGGGGGATCTCTGAATTTCGTGGGGGTTGCCCGAGGTGTTGGGCTACCCGCGGCCCTATTTGCTGGCGCAACCGCAGCCGATGCCCTCATGACCGGTGTTTGGCTTGGCGCCACGATGTTGTTGCCTCTGTGGATTGGGAAATTCTATCCGCCGGTTCCGGAGGCTGCGTTCGCACATCCTGAGGGTGTCGATGCCGGCGCCGCGAAGGGGACGCACCACCCGTTCTTTGTCACAGCATCTCTTTCGGTGCTGGATCTCGCGAAGCTGTTCGCCTTGGGAATCATCCTTCTGGCAGCGGCGGAGGGCGCAGCGGCGGGTCTGGGCGCGCTGGCCGCGACGGGTACGGTACCGGGCTGGATGGGTGGGATTCCCCCAGTGCTGTTTCTTACGACTTTCGCCCTCGTTGTCGGGCACACGCCGTGGTTCACGCGCCCCGAGGGAGCACTTCAGCTCGGAACGTTGGCGCTGCATTTCTTCTTTGTCGTGATTGGGATCTGGTCGCGGGTAGCCGAGATTGCCGCCGTCGGTTTCGAGGTTTTCTACTACACGGCTGTGGTTGTTGGCGTGCACGGGGTCTTCGTGTACGGGGTGGGGCGACTCGTGAAGCTCGACATTGGGTCACTTTCGGTGGCTTCGCAGGCCGCTGTTGGTGGGCCTTCCAGTGCGTTGGCGGTTGCGGTGTCTCGGGAATGGCCAGGTTTTATATTGCCCGGAGTGATCGTGGGCCTGCTAGGATATGCGGTTGGCACCTACCTGGGTTTCAGCGTGGCGTACCTCGTCCAAGGGATGGGGGTGGGCTTGTAGGGGTGCCCTCTGTTTCGCGCCAACCGGGCCCTGTCTTGTAACGAAACCCTGCCCCGGGCTACCTTTTCTGGCTCCCCTACGGATGTCTCCGGCGCGCAGCCGCCCAGGATTCGTTCAATTCGAGGTTGGGGCTTTTTCGTCTAGCGACGCCGCGTCCCGTTCCAGCACGGTCTGTTCACCGTGGTGCGAGGCGCCGGCTGGAGGATAGATGGCAGTGAAGACCGCGATGGATACGCCATACGGCTACACGCCCACCGGGAAGGACACCGGTGTGGTGAAGTCGAAGGGCAAGTCCAATATCCCGGCCCATGAGGGGTTGGAGACGATCGATATTCGAGCGCGAAAACCCGCGTGGCTAAAGGTCCGGTCTCCTGGGGGCGCGAACTATCTGCGCCTGCAAAAGATGATGCGGTCCGAGAACCTCCATACCGTGTGCGAAGAGGCCAGTTGCCCGAATATTGGAGAGTGCTGGGAGGCCGGTACGGCGACCTTCATGATCCTGGGCGATGTGTGCACGCGTGCCTGCAAGTACTGCGGTGTGGCCCACGGTATGCCGACCCAACTCGATACCGATGAGCCGCGTCGGGTGGCGCAGACCGTGGCATCGATGGCACTAGAGCACGTCGTGATCACGAGCGTGAATCGAGACGAACTGCCCGACGGCGGCGCCGGGATCTATGCCGACACGATTCGACGGGTGCATGAGGCCGTCCCCGGCTGTTCGGTCGAGGTGCTCATCCCTGACTTCAAGGGCGACGAAGCTGCACTCAAGATCGTCGTCGACGCGAAGCCCGCGATTCTCGGCCACAATCTCGAGACCGTGGATCGACTGCATCCAGACGTGCGCCCGGGTGGTCGTTACTGGCGGTCGATCTCGTTTCTCGGTGCGGTGAAGAAGATTGATCCCAATATGCTGACAAAGACCGGGATCATCCTTGGCATGGGCGAGGAGTTCGACGAAATCAAGCAGGCCATGTCCGACCTCCGGGAAGCCGCCGTGGACATCCTTACGCTTGGTCAGTATCTACGTCCTTCACCGATGCACATCCCCGTCGCTCGCTGGGTGACCCCTGAAGAGTTCGCTGAACTCAAACGGGTTGGTGAACAAGAGTTCGGCTTCAAACATGTGGAGTCCGGTCCGCTCGTGCGGTCCAGCTATCACGCCAAAGAGCAGGCGCGAGAGGTAGAGGCGGGAGGTCCCGGAAAGATCCAGAGTGTTCTGGAAGCGGACATCCCAGCCCCTGCCGAAATGAGACTCGAGCTCGTTCAACTCGAACTCGGCCGTCCTGGCCGACCGACGACAGGGTCCTGAAATGGCCGACGCCACAACCAAGAAGAAGGGCGCGAAAACAGACGTGCTGAAGCAATACGGAGTAAGCCCAGAGCTAGCGCTCGATATGATGCGCGACATGCTCCTCTACCGCCGTTTTGAGGAAAAGGCGGAAGAGGGCTACGCGATCGGAAAGATTGGCGGGTTCTGCCATCTACACATTGGCCAGGAAGGCGCGTGCGTCGGAAGCATCAAGCCGCTGCGGCCAGATGACTATGTGATGAGCGCCTATCGCGAGCACACCCAGGCGATCGCCAAGGGAGTGACTCCGAACGCCGTGATGGCTGAGCTCTACGGTAAGGCCGACGGCGCCTCCGGTGGAAAGGGGGGCTCCATGCACATTTTCGACGCTGAGGTGCGCTTCATGGGCGGGCACGGGATTGTCGGTGGTCAGGTACCGCTCGCGACCGGCATCGCCTGGAAAATCAAATACCGCAAAGAAGACAGCGTCGTGATCGTGTACATGGGAGACGCTGCGGTAAACCAGGGTGGCTTTCATGAGGCCCTCAACATGGCCGCGATCTGGGATCTGCCGGCGATCTATGTCGTCGAGAACAACGAGTATGGAATGGGCACCGCGTTCAGCCGTGTATCCAAAACCGACATGACCACGAAGGCTCTTCCGTACGGGATCCCGTGCAGCACGGTGGATGGGCAGGATGTACTGGCGACTTATGCACATTTTCGGGGCCTGGCCGAGGAAGTCCGAGGTGGTGGTGGACCCCGTTTTGTCAATCTGCAGACGTATCGTTTTCGCGGTCACTCGATGTCGGACCCGGTGTCTGGTACCTACCGTCCGACCAAAGAGGTTGAGCAGAAGAAGGCGGAGCACGATCCGATTGTGACGCTACGAGAACAGCTCTTCGCGGCCGGTCATCTTGATCAGGACGGGCTCGAGGTTATGGACCAGGAGGCCAGAAAGATCGCTCAAGATGCGGCTGACTTTGCCGAGAACTCGCCGCCGCCCGATGCGTCCCAGCTTTACGCGCACGTATGGGCTGAGATCAACGCCAACGGACGCCTCTTCTTTGATGGCCGGGGAGAGCACTAATGGCCGTCATTACGTATCGCGAGGCGCTCAACCAGGCCCTTCACGAAGAGATGGCGCGGGACCCAGACGTCTTCCTCATGGGCGAAGAGGTTGCGCAGTACGACGGGGCCTACAAGGTGTCCAAGGGCCTGCTCGCGGAGTACGGCGATATGCGGGTTGTTGACTCGCCCATCAGCGAGCTTGGCTTCACCGGCCTCTGTGTCGGCGCCTCGATGGCTGGGCTCAGGCCGGTGGTCGAGTTCATGACATTCAACTTCGCGTTCCTGGCGATAGACCAGGTGATTAATAGCGCCGCGAAGATGTACTACATGTCCGAGGGCCAATTCCCGATGCCGATCGTGTTCCGAGGACCGACCGGCGGGGCGCTCCAGCTTTCCGCCCAGCACTCCCAGGCGTGCGAGACGTATTACTCCCACGCACCAGGCTGCAAGGTTGTGACGCCAGCCACGCCCGCAGACGCGAAAGGGCTGCTCAAGGCCTCCATTCGGGACAACGATCCCGTCGCGTTCATGGAGGGAGAACTGCTCTATAACCTCAAAGGAGAGGTCCCCGAGGACGACGACTACGTCATTCCGCTCGGGGTGGCAGACTTGAAGAACGAGGGCGGCGACGTCTCTATCGTCACGCACGGCAAGATGGTACACGTGGCCTTACAGGCCGCGTCCAAGCTCGAGAAGGACGGCATCTATGCCGACGTGCTCGACCTCCGTACCATTCGTCCGTTGGACATGGATGCGATCCTGACCACCGTGCGGAAGACGAACCGCGTGGTGTACCTGGAAGAGGGATGGCCGTACGCTGGTACGGGCGCCCAAATTGTGTCGATGATCCAGGAAGAGGCATTCGACGACCTGGACGCCCCGATTCTACGTGTCACCCAGGCGGACGTGCCGATGCCGTATGCGAAGAACCTCGAGCTGCTGGCTAAGCCGTCTGCCGAGCGAGTGATCGAAGCGTGCAAGAAGGTTCTCTATCGATGATTCAGATCCGACGAGGCCACATGGTCGAGGACGGGCATAAATATGGCGACTAAGGTCCACATGGAGGCCCTGAGCCCCACAATGGAAGAGGGTCAGCTTGTTCAGTGGCTCAAGTCCGAAGGCGACGCGATCTCCAACGGCGACATCTTGGCAGAGATCGAGACGGACAAGGCCACTATGGAACTGGTGGCGCGCGGGGACGGCATCCTGCGGAAGATCTTCCTCGCGGCGGGCGGTACTGCGGGCGTGGGTGAAGTCATTGGCGTGATTGCTGCTGCCGATGAGGATATTTCCAGCATCGCAGGTGTTGGGGCTGGGGCTCCGGCCGCGGCGCCGCCGGCCGCAGCTGATGCGCATGTAGCTGCACCCGTGGCTCCACCTGTCGCCGCTGTGGCGCCTGCGGCGGTACCTGCTGCGGCACCCGCCGCAGCTCCGGCTTCCGCCCAGGGCGAAGGAGCGCGTGTTAAAGCTTCACCACTGGCCCGTCGTCTTGCTGAAGAAATGGGCGTGGATATCGCCCGCGTGTCGGGGTCGGGCCCCGGTGGTCGCATTGTGAAGCGCGACGTTGAAGACGCGAAGGTCTCAGGCGTGGCGGCTCCCGTTGCTGCTCCCGCCACATGGGCGACGGATGGCGTTGAGTTCGAGGACTTCCCCACGTCGCAGATGCGGAAGACCATCGCGAAGCGACTCGTCACGTCGATCGGGCCGGTGCCGACGTTCTATCTGACGATGGACATCGACATGGGTCGGGTGATCGATGCGCGAAAGAGCATCAACGCGATGCTGGAGAAGGACGGCATCCGCATCTCAGTGAACGACATTGTCCTCAAGGCGACCGCAGCCGCACTGCGCCAGCACCCCAACTGCAACGCGCAGTGGCACGATGGCTTCATCCGTCGCTTCAACGCGGTGCACATCGCCGTCGCTGTGGCGATCGACGATGGCCTGATTACCCCAGTCATCAAGAACGCGCACGCGAAGGGCCTCACGCAGATCAGTTCTGAAGTCCGTGAGCTTGCCGTCCGGGCCCGCGATAAGAAGCTCACGCCGGACGAGTACACGGGGTCGACGTTCTCGCTGTCCAACCTTGGGATGTTCGGTATCCATGAGTTCACGGCGATCATCAACCCTCCCGAGTCAGGGATTCTGGCGATCGGTGGGATCGAAGAGACCCCGGTCGTTGTGGACGGTCAGGTGACCGTGCGTCCGCGCATGCGGATCACGATGAGCTGCGACCACCGGGTGATCGACGGGGCACAGGGTTCGCGCTTCCTGCAGACGCTGAAAACCATGCTCGAAGAGCCTGCGGCGATTTTGCTGTAGACCGCGCGGTTTTCGGCCTGTACTATGACCGGGTCGGCCTTCGGGTCGACCCGGTCTCTTTGTTTTCACTGCGTACTCATGGGTCAGAGAGTTCAGTGACACCCGGCCTTCGAGCAGTGGATGGTGCCGCGGGAGTAACAAGGGTCGTGTGGCTACCGGGAGAAGTCCTCACCGTTGGGGTTTTGTCATGAGCATGAGAAGACAGTATCACTTGCGGGCAGCACCCCTCTACCTGGTCACGCTTTCCCTTCTGGCGGCGTCCGCCTGCAACTCAACCCCCGACTCCACTCCGGATCCCGCCGACCTCGTCTTGCTGGGCGGCTCGATCGTGACCCTCTCTGACGCAGGGACCGTCGAGGGACTCGCGGTTCGGGGCGAGCGGATCGTCGCGATCGGTTCGGCGTCGGATGTCCGTGCCTACATCGGCCCCGACACTAGGGTCGTCGAGCTCGCCGGCCGTTCGGTGATTCCGGGCCTTGCCGACAATCACTTTCATGGGATCGGCGGAGGGCCCGGCGTCGACCTGTCGCGCACCCGTTCCTTCGCAGACGTGCTCGACGCCATCTCGACACGGGCATCTGGGACCCCTCCCGGTGAGGTGATCGTTACGAACAGTGACTGGCACGAGGGTCAACTCACGGAGCAGCGGCTGCCCTTCCGGGACGATCTAGACCGAGCGACGACAGATCATCCGGTCGTGGTGGTGCGAGGCGGCCACGAGTACATCCTCAATAGTGCGGCGCTTGCGCGCTGGAACATCAATGAGTCGTCGCCGCAGGTCGCGGGCGGTCGCATCGGACGGTACGCGGACGGCAGGCTTAACGGGGAGTTGGTCGACCGTGCGAAAGACGCGGTGAGGCTCCCCAGGGCGCCGGCTCCGACACCCGAAGCCGCGCTCGATGCGCTCGCGGAGTCACACCAAACGCTCAATAGCCGGGGTATGACCAGTCTCCGCTACCCGGGCGGCAGTTCTGAGCAATACGAGGAACTGCAACGGCTCAAGGGAGAGGGTCGCCTGAACCTCCGCGTCGAATTCCTGATGCGTGCGCGGGGCTCGGTCGAGGCGGTCGCGGAGGCGATGGAAGCATGGCCGGAGCCCGACGAGGGTGACGAATGGCTCAAGATCGGCGGGGTCAAGCTCGGCGTTGACGGTGGCTTCGAGGGGGGACTCATGCGTGAGCCTTACGAAGAGCCGTGGGGCGAAGGCGGCACCTTCTACGGTCTGCAAACCGTGCCCCATGACCTGTTCGTCGAGACCGTTCGCACGTTGCATGCGGCAGGATGGCGGGTCGCGACCCATGCGGTTGGGGATGCCGCGATCGATCTCGTCCTGGATGCCTACGAAATTGCGAATGCGGATGCACCGTTGGACGGTCTGCGGTGGGTCATCGAACACGGCTTCATTCCACGCGACGACCAATTCCCGCGCATGCGTGCCCTGGGGTTGGGGGTTACCGCGCAGGACCATCTCTACCTCGCGGCACCGAGCCTGGTGCAGTATTGGGGTCAAGATCGCGCTGGGTGGACGACACCACTTCGCGCATACCTGGAAGCGGACATTCCCGTCTCGCTTGGCACGGACTCCCCGGTCGTCCCCTACGATCCGTGGTGGGTTCTTCACCACTTCACGACTCGTGAGACGATCAGCGGGGGGGTTGCCGGGCCTGACCAACGCGTCACCCGGCTGCAGGCGCTTCGCGCCGCCACAGAAGGTTATGCATACCTCACGTTCGCAGAGGATGAGCGGGGCACCCTCGCGGTAGGAATGCTGGCCGACCTCGCGGTGACTGCGGCGGACTATCTGAGTTGCGTAGACCCCTGCCTCGAGACGATGCAGGTGGATATGACCGTTGTGGGTGGCCGGGTCGTTTGGGAGCGTTAGCGCTCTTCAGCAGCGTTCTCGCAAAGAGGCCCCGTCCGGATTACCGGACGGGGCCTCGATGTTTCTGACCCGAGGGTCAGCACGCAGCAACCGAATTAGATCAGTTCCCCATACTCCACGGCGGAACAACCTCATTCATGCGGGCATACGCGATCAACTGCCCAAGATGCTCGTGCATGTCCGCCATCGCGGTCGCGATGTTCGCGTGCGTCGGCATTTCGTTGCCGAAATACGACGAATCAGACATGCGCTTGGCATCGTCCATGCCCTGCACGACGCCGATCAAGTAGTCGAACGATGCGTTCAGGTCAGCGACCATATCGGCCTGGGAGAGGGCGCCCTTAGCGGCTAGTTCAGCCCCAAATCCACCCACTGCGGTGGGACCGGGCTCAGCACCCCACGCTCCGGGAAACAAGTTGGCTTCCGCAACTGCCAGTCCTAACACCTCACCGAACGAACGAACGCCCTCCATGGGGCGCCATGCGTAATCTGACGGGTCGAAAGCCCCTGCCAGGGAAATAAATTTGTCCTTCATGCCCTCGATGTCTTGGACCTGGACGTCTTTCCAGGACGCAACCTGGGCTGACACTGTCGCGGGAAGAGCGAGCATCACCGCCATCACCGCCACACCCCAAACTGTCTTTCTCTGCATATTGCCTCTCTCTTATCTTGCTTCTAAGCGCGAAAATGTTGTACGACGATCATCGTACGATGGCGTGCGCGGAAGATGTCCTTGTGCCAGATGTTCATTTCGCCCGGCGGGAGGTGGGCTCGCGCGGGCGAAATGTGGCGCTTGGCGTCAGTCCGCCTTCATCGCCCTGATCGGATCGACCCCGGCTGCCCTCCGGGCTGGGATGTATACGGCGAAGGCCGCCACCGAGACCAAGAGCAGCGGGACGCCGAAGAAGGCCACCGGATCAAGCGCCTGCACGTTGTAGAGCAGCCCGCTCACCAGTTGGGCCGCTCCAAACGCTGCCACCAACCCGATGAACGTGCCAACCAACGCCAACTTCATTCCTTCCCCGACGACCAGCTTGAGGACGGATTGACGGCTGGCCCCCAGGGCCACGCGGATGCCGAGTTCACGACTCCGCTGCGACACCGAGTAGGCCATCACGCCGTAGATCCCGACGCCGGCGAGTAACAAACCGAGCACGCCAAAGATGCCGAGCACCGATCCGCCCAGGCGGGCGGGTAACGGCGCGATGCCCATGTGGTCTTCCATACTGCGCACGTCATACAGCGGCATATCGGTATCGGCGCTTCGCACGATGTTGCGCATCGCGGCGAGTACCGCCTGAGGGTCGCCCGGGGTCCGCGCGACGAGGGTCATGTCTGACCGATAACTCGCGTGGTAAGAGAGATACATGAACTCAAGGGGCGCCTCGCCGAGGCTCCTGTACTTTCCGGTTTCGACGACACCGATGACTTCTCGGTCCTCCCCGGCCGTGACTACCACTTTGCCAACAGCCGACTCGTTGGGCCAGAAGCGATCCGCAAAGCGCTTGTTCACGATGAGCGGGGGGGGCTCGGCGTCATCGGCGCGGGTGTAGCTTCTCCCCTGGAGAAGCTCAATGCCCATCGTCTCGAGATAGCCCTCCGCAACATACGCGTACATCAGGCTGTTTCTTTCGCCTTCGGCGAAGTGGTAGCCGGGTATGCTGATGCTTCTGTCCGCGTTCCCGAAGCCCAGCGGAATGCTGTTAGTCATCGCCACGCTCGTGACCTCAGGCAGTGCGCGAATGGCGTCTTGAACGCGATCAAAAAACTCTCTCGCTCGTGTTTCGTCGTAGCCTTGAAGGCCTGGGTCCAACGACGCCATGACAAGATTCGCCGGGTCCTCGAAGCCAGGGTCGATTTGTGTTGCCCCCTGCAAGCTGCGTAGAAACAGTCCGGAGCTGATGAGTAGGAGCAGCGACAGCGCCATTTGAGTCACGACCAAGGCGCTACTCATGCGCGAACGACCGAGCTTGCCGTTCGTCTCACCCTTGACCGCTGATACGGTCTCCGGCTTGGTCGCCTCGAGCGCGGGCGCCATCCCGAACACGATACCGGCCGCTACGGAAATCAGGGCCGTAAACCACAAGACGGAGCTATCTAGTTCCACATCGAGATTGAAAGGGCCGTCGATCGGTAAACGCACGTTGTGAAGGATACCGGTCGCGAGGTAGGCCAGGCCGAGGCCGGCGACACCTGCGAGCGCGCTGAACATGAGGCTCTCGGTGAGCAGTTGGCGAATGATTCGACCGCGACCCGCGCCGAGACTCAGACGAATGCCCATCTCCCGTTTTCGATCTCGCGCTCGGGCCAGGAATAGGTTGGCGACGTTGACGCATGTGATGAGTAGGAGCAGTCCGACCACAACCATCAGGACGGTGCTCATGCCCATCTGGGCGCTGCCGAAACGGGGGTGAATTCCGGCCTCGTTTTGCGAGACGAGAGTTGTACCGACCTGACTGTCATAGGCCTCCGGATACTCCTCCCGCAGCTGGAGGAGCATTGCGTCCATGCGCTGCTGAGCGTTCTCGATCGTCTGTCCCTCGCGAAGCCTGCCTATCGTATTGAAGCTGTTGCTCGTGCGCGCCTCTAGGAGGTTACTCCCTGGCCCGATCTGATTCATCATCATGATCGGCACGTACAACGGTACGTCAGTCACCATCATGGGACCCTTGAAGTCCGGCGGAGCGATACCGACGATTTCGAACGGTTGTCCATTTAGAAGGATCGTTGAGCCGAGCACGTTCCGGTTGCCACCGAAGCGGGTTTGCCAGAATCCATGGCCAAGCACCGTGACCGCATGCGCGCCCGGGCCCACGTCCTCCTCACCGGGAATGAACGCACGGCCGAGCACAGGAACGGCTCCATATGTCTGGAAGAAGTTGGCACTCGCCACTGTCCCGAGGATGCGCTCGCTGCGACCGTCGGCAGAGAGCGACATAGGCGCAAAAGTCCATGAGGCGACGGACTCAAACACCTCGGCCGAGCGATCTCGCACGTCCTGGTAGTGGGGTATCGAGTTGGACCCATAGGTGATGCCGGGCCACACGCGATAGATCTGGACGAGCTCCTCCGGAGACGCAGCTCCGGACAGGGGGCGAAGGAGGATGCCTCGCACGGCCGAAAACGTTGCGGCGTTAAGCCCGATTCCCAGCGCCAATGTGACCACAGCGGCCACGGTGAACATCGGGTTCTTCAGTAGCATACGAACGCTGAAACGAAGGTCGTGCATTAGGTCGTTCATCATCCGATCCACCCCTGTATATCGGTTTTCCGCATGAGCCATCGGAATCGAGGTCACGAAGTCGCGTAGCAAAAAGAGCACGAGGCGAATGCCGCCCCATGTGCTGACGAAGCAGGTTTCGCTTCGTCGGTCGTCGAATGCCTGTAAGAGGTCCGCGCGATAACGATCTCTGAACCCTTTCGGGTAGAGGTCGAGCAATTGCGCGTAGAACGCCCGAATCGTATCGCCCATTTTGGGACTACTAGACCGGCCGTCGCGGTCACTCAGGCGCCTAGGCGCTCTTGAGCCAGGTTGGCGGCCCGAAGGAGCCGGGAGGACTCCGCCCGGAGTGCATCGCTACCGAAGGGAGTGACGCGGTAGTAGCGGCGGCGCTCTGCGTGCAGACCATCTTCACCTGGATTGTCGGTTTCGATGATGAGCTCGGCGGCGAGCATCCGCTGCAGCGTCCCATACAGCGTCCCGGGGCCCATGACGATCCGGCCGTCGGTCAACTCCTCCACCTCTCGAGCTAGGCCATACCCATGCCGTGGGCCGCTCGCGAGGCTCACCAGCACGTGAAAGGCCGTGGGCGAAAGCGGGAGGACTTTGTCCAGCCTGACAGCTTCAGTCATGCGAACCTTCTGTTAATACATCGTTCGACGATATATGTCGCCTACGGATGTATGTCGCAGCCGGTTTCAGAAAGGTGTTCGCACCCTACGCCGTCCGGAGAACTGGGGGTTCAGGGCGCGACTTGGTCCGAGCGGACGCCTACCAGCCGCCCCCACCGCCCCCCACCGAAGCCGCCACCGCTAAAGCCTCCACCGCCTGAAAAGCCACCGCCACTAATGAAACCCGATCCGCCGCTGGAGCGAGGGCCCGTAGACATCGCTGTTCCCGCCGTCGAACTCATGCGGCCGAGGTTGTTGGTTAGATACAGGGGCCGGAAGCCCCCATCCCAACGACCGACGTACCAGCTCGGCGCTTCCGATAACATCCCTTCAAAGGCTGAAGCCCAGTGCTTTTCCACACCGAAGGCCATCGCGTACGGCAGAAACTTCTCGAACATCTCGGGCGTCTTTTCGATACGCTCGTACCGGTCTGACTCCACTCGGTCGAGGAATTCCTCGAATCCCAGAATGTGTTCTAGGGCCCGAGTTCCGCGCCCCGTCCGAGCCGGCATAAGGAAGCCAAAGACAAAAATGGGAACGGCAGACCCGACGGCGGACAGAATCGCCGTGAACAGCGACATCTGCAGCCAGCCGGCCAGCGGGACTCCGCCCGCCAATCCGACGACCAAAACCACGACCACCCCCGCCATGTACCCTTCCATCGTCTTGTCTGGACGATGCGTGTAGTAGCCTCGATCCATCAGTTCCTCATAGATCGCGGACTTGATTTCGGGCAATTGTGTGTAGAACTCGGCCTGGAGGTCCGATAGGAGTGCCTCGTCCTTTCGCGAGCCAAAGACACCCTTGAGCAAGCGACGCTCGTGCTTCTGGAGCTCATCCCAAGAATCCCTGCCGCGGACCCGCACGATGCGGTAGTCGGTGCTGGCGAACCACTTGCGGATGCCCGACTCCTCGACCTCCTCGATCCGAACGAAGCCTCGAACCGCGAGGTCAACCAGAGCCGCGGTGATGTCTCCCATGTCGGGACGGTTGTCGAGCAGTGTGCCCGCCTGAGCCGGAGTCAGGCCGTCGGGCGAGTCATACTGGGGTGCGATCGGCAGCCGACGTGGGTCCCTGCCACGGGCATGCCAAGTTTTCCACATGAAGCCTAGGCTGAGAATTGGCAGGAGGAGCAGCCAGTTGGCTTTCAACAAAAGCACTGTTTTATATAGGAATGACGGGCGACTCAGGACTCCAGGGTTCCAGGCCACTGCGACCGTGACCCCCTCGCGATAACCCAGTTGACCCGTCGTCTCAAAATAGAACCCATCTTCTATTTTGGTGGCGCGGGCACCGTCCTCCGTGGCTCCGTAGCCTCCCGTCCAGGACGCGGTCCTCAGGCCGTCCAGTCCGGGCGGCAGAAGGATGGTGGCGGTCGCCACCCGGATGGGGATCTCCCATTCGTCACCGGTGACGTTCCAATAGAGCTCCTCGTACTCTTGCCAGAACTTCAGCCCGTTCGGTACACGGTACCGAATCACCACAGTACGGACGGCGTTTGCGGCGCCTGGCACCCGGATTCTCAGCTTCCTGTAGTGCCTTTCACGCTTGTTTTGGTACTCGAGCGGCGTCGCATCTGCTCCGGTGACCGAGATGTCTTCGACGCGGAGCCGGTACGAGAAGCCTTGTGGCTTGGGTACTCCACCGGAATCGTACGGAAGATGCGGTTCCAGGGACCGTTGAAACGCACCTGAATTTCTTCACGGACGTCGATCCAGCCGTTCTCCTCGACCCGTACGGTGGCGTCGAACCGTTCGATGATCAGGCTTCGCGTTTGGGCCGGGATCTGAGCAGGAAGAAGTAGACACAGGACCACCAGGACCGCCGCCTGGATGGTCAGGCTCTCGGTCGCGCGCGCGCAATTGACGATTCGCATTGTGGGCGACTAGCTGTCGTCGCGACCGAAATCGACCTTCGGCACCGCCTTCTCTGCCTCTTCGATCTCAAAGAATTCCCGCTGAATAAAACCGAACGAGCGAGCGATGAGCACGCTCGGGAAGGTCTGCGTTTTGGTGTTGAAGTCTCGGACAACCGCGTTGTAGTACCTGCGCGCTTGTGAGAGTTGCTCCTCGACCTGGCTTAGTGTCGCTTGGAGTTCCTGAAAGCCACCCGCAGCCTGTAGTTGTGGGTAGGCCTCTGAGAGTGCAAACAGTGACTTAAGCGCGCCAGAAAGCATGTTTTCCGCACCGGCTTTGGCCGCAGGCCCTTGAGCTGACATCGCGCTGGAACGTGCCTTGATGACGCCCTCGAGGGTGTTCTTTTCGTGTCCGACCTACCCCTTCACCGTCTCGACAAGATTCGGAATGAGGTCGTAGCGCCGCTTCAGTTGGACATCGACGTCCGCCCACGCCCCGTGGCCGTCTCTCTAAGACGCACGAGCGAGTTGTACATGAAAACCGCGACGATCACGATCGCACCGACGACAAATAGCTCAACCATGACGTTTCTCCCTCCAGGCGTGGTGTTCTGGTGCACCGGAAGCAGCACGATTCTATCTCCCGCGGGCACATTCTGGCAAAAATCCCGCTCCTCAGGATGTGCCCCTGGTACGCAGAGCGGCCCCTCCTTCTTCAATGTCTGGCTCTTTCACCTTTACCCTCCGACCCGTCCGATCTACCTTCGACCCTTAAATAGTTGATGCGTATCCAGGGTCCGATTCGACCCATCAATAGAGAGAGAGGCACAGGGTGGCTGGCAATAACGGCGGGCGCTTCGATTTGATCATCGTTGGCAGCGGGCCTGGCGGTTACGTCGCGGCGATTCGTGGCGCGCAGCTCGGACTGAATGTTGCTTGTGTGGAAGCGGACGCACTGGGTGGTGTCTGCCTCAACATTGGCTGTATTCCCACGAAAGCGATGCTCACCAGTGCTTTCCTGGTGGGGGAAATGAAGAACGCAGCCCAACACGGGATTGTTGCGAAAGAGGTCTCCTTCGATCTCGGGCCCGCGCAAGAACGCAGCCGGCGGGTGGCAGATCAGATGGCCAAGGGCATCGGCTTCTTGTTCAAGAAGAACAAGGTCACGCACATCCAGGGCTACGGGCGCCTCAAGGGCAAAGGGAAGGTCGAGGTCGAAGACGCGTCCGGTACGAAGACCCTCTACGACGCGACCCATGTGCTCTTTGCTACGGGTTCGCGGCCCCGTGACCTCCCGGTCCTGAAGATCGATGAGGACCGCATCTGGTCATCGACGGGTGCGCTCATGCAAACCACCGCGCCGAAGACCCTCTTTATTGTTGGCGCCGGGGCTATTGGGATGGAGTTCGCCGACGTGTACGACGCGTTTGGCACCAAGGTGACGGTCGTTGAAGCGCTCGACCGCATTTTGCCGCTCGAAGATGCTGAGATCTCCAAGTTCATGGAGCGAACCTACAAGAAGCGTGGCATCGACATTCACGTCGGCGCTCGTTTCGAGAACGCCGTAGTCGGAAAGGAAGGCGTCACCGTCACCTTCAAGGACGCCAAGGGTGAAGTACAGACACTGGAAGTCGACTACGTGCTCTCGGCCGTTGGACGTGTGCCGAACTCCGAAGATCTGGGACTGGCCTCGGCCGGCGTGAAGGTCGATGAGCGGGGCTTTATCCTCGTCGATACCGCGCTTGCGACGAACGTTCCGGGCGTCTATGCGATCGGTGATGTGGCGGGGCGCCAGCTCTTGGCCCATAAGGCGAGCCATGAGGGAATCGTTTGTGTCGAGCACATCGCGGGCGTCGGTCACGGCACCGTGGATTACGGAAACGTGCCGAACTGCACGTACTGCCACCCTGAAGTGGCCTCCGTCGGCCTGACGGAAGCGCAGGCTAAGGAGCAGGGGCACGACATTGAGGTGGGTAAGTTCCCATGGGTCGGCGTAGGTCGCGCCGTAGCCTCCGGCCACTCCGAGGGATTCATCAAGGTTATTCGAGACAAGAAGTATTCTGAGATCCTGGGGGCTCACATCGTTGGCCCTCATGCGACTGAGTTGATCGCGGAGTTCGTCATTGGTCGCCACTTGGAGGCCACTGTCGAAGAACTTGAGAAGGCTATGCATCCGCACCCGACCCTTTCTGAGGGTGTAGCCGAGGGGGCCTTAGCCTCTTTGGGAAGACCCATACACGTGTAAACCCTATGCTACCGCCGGATCTCACCAGCACGTCGCATGTCGACGGCCCCGCTACCCGTGAGTGGACGGACAATCAGGAGAGAGCGCTAAGGCTATGGATCTCCCTGGCGCGCTGTTATTCCACCTTCTCCAAGGCGATCGCGTATAAGGTGCAGGAGTACGATCTGACTACTCCGCAATTCGGCGTACTGGAGGCACTCTACCACCTCGGGCCGCTGTCGCTCGGAGAATTGGCGGAGAAGCTGCTCGTGACCGGAGGAAATGTCACCTACGTGATGGATCGCCTGGAGGATCAGGGTCTCGTGTACCGTGAGCGCTCTCCGGAGGACAGACGCGTTATTCAGGGGAAGCTCACGGCCGCGGGCCGCGACAGGATCGCGAGCGTGTTTCTTGGGCACGCTAAATATGTGGAGAGCCTGGTGCGACACCTCTCGCCAGAGGATCAGAGTGAACTCCGAGGCCTGCTCAAGTCACTTGGTGTCGCGATCCGAGAGCACGATCTAGGCTAATCCGGCGGACCGCGCTTCCTCAACAGCCTTCTCGGGGTCGCTGGTTACGCCTCCGCTTCAGCCGGCGCCTCAATACCCCGAATCTCTAGGATCTTCAGCAGTGCCTCGCCAATCTTGTTGTTCGGCGTAGAGGCGCCAGCGGTCAGCCCAAGTTGGAAAGGCCCTTCGGGTAGCCAATCGCTGTCGGTCACCTCCGGAGAGTGCGGATCCAGTTCGATCTTGTGACGAATCGTGCCTCGGGCCACGTCGATGCAGTCAGCGTCTTCCACATGGAATGTGCGCGTATGCTTCTGGCATAGATGTGCCAAGTGGTTCGTGTTGGATGAGTTATAGCCGCCGATGACCAGCATCACATCCGGAGGCTGCTGCATCATATCAGCTACAGCATCCTGACGTTCCTGAGTAGCAGAGCAGATCGTGCCGAATGAGCGAAAGTGGGTCGACGCGTGCTCGTCGCCGAACCGTTCTACCATGGACGCGTGAATCGCCCAGCCGATCGCTAGCGACTCCTTTGCGAGCATCGTGGTCTGGTTTGCCACACCGACGTGGAGGAGGTCGGTGTCGGGGTCGAAGCCCGGCGAGGTCTTTGTCGCAAAGTGCTCGATGAAGGCCTCGCGCGAGAGCTTTGAAGGAGCATCCGATATGTAATCACGAATCAGCTCTGACTCCGCCATGTCCCGCACGATGATAAACTTGCCGCCTTTGTGTTTGTTGACCTGAGATGCGGTGGCTCGGGACTCCTCGTGGGTGTGCTTCCCGTGGATCACTGCGGTGAAGCCGTCCTGGGCGTACTTGTCCACCCGCTTCCACACGTGGAGTACTGAGCCACAAGTTGTGTCGACCATGATGCAGCCGATGTTGCTGAGGGCTTCAAAGTCGTGGAGGGTCACACCAAACGCCGGCATAATGACCACGTCGTGCGGGGTCAGCACCCCGAAGTCGAAGACACCGTCCGGATTCGCATAAATGAAACGGATGCCCATCTCGGTCATCCGCCCATTCACATGCGGATTGTGGATGATCTCGCCGACAAGGTAGATGGTCTTGTCGGGGAATTTGTGGACCGTCTCATAGGCGTAGTCGACGGCCCGGTCCACCCCGTAGCAGAAGCCGAACTCCTGGGCGAGCCGGACCGTGACGTCACCAAAGACGTCTGTGTATCCCTGGCTACGGATCCGCTCAACGAGCGCCGAGTGATACTCGGAGTCGATGATCGGCTTGAGTTCCTTCTTCAGGCCAAAGCCCTTGCGGAAATAGGTCTGCTCTATCGTCATCCGTGCTGGCGCTGGTGGGGCGAAGTCTTCAACGAAGTTCTAGGTCTCGGGATACACCGGGCTTGTTTGGCTGGTCCCGGCGCGTCACAAGTTGGCCGTGTAGCGGGTGGGATTCAACTCGTTCGCGTGCCGTGGGTGAACCTCTACCCCACCCCCGTGGGTAGTGCTTCACATGAACGTGCTCGGCCGGATGGCCCTCTTTTTCGTGATCGTACCCATTGTGGAACTCATGCTGCTGATTGAGTTGGGGCAGCGGGTTGGGCTATTGCCCACGCTCGCTCTGGTTGTCGCCACCGGGGTAGGAGGCGCCGCCTTAGCGCGTGCCGAAGGGCTCCGCGTGTTCTTCCAGTTCCAAAAGGAGTTGGCGCAGGGACGCCTGCCGGGGCAGGCGATGCTCGACGGTGCTGCGGTTCTTATCGGTGGCGCGTTTCTGCTGACACCGGGCGTCTTGACTGACCTATTGGGGTTCTCGCTGCTCTTTCCGCCGACTCGCCGTTGGATTCAGCGGCGGGTGCAGAGGGTGCTTGAGCAGCAGGTCAAAGAGGGGACCGTGCGGGTCGTCAGCATGGGTGCTGGTGGTTTCGCCGGTGGGTTTGGCGCGGGGGGATTCCGGGGCGGTTTTAGCGGCGACGCGGACCCAACCCAGGGTCAGACTGAACTGGACCCCGCGAAGGGCGTTGAACTCGGCGGCCCTGGGGGCGACTCCTCAGAGGTTCCGTAGGTCCAGCGTGGGCAACATACGTGCGGGCCGCCGATGGTGGGTGGCCTGCTCGTAGCTATACGCCAGACGGATCAAGCCGGCTTCGTCCCACGCGCGCCCAAAGAAGAGCATGCCGATGGGAAGGCCGTGAACGAAGCCCATGGGAACGGTGATGCTCGGGTACCCCGCCACCGCGGCGTTGCTCGACGAACCAAGGCTAGAAAGCCCCCCGTTGATGAGGTCGGTTTTCCAAGCTGACCGGGTCGTGGGCGCGACGATGGCGTCGAGTTGATGTTCTTCCATGAGTGCGTCGATCCCTTCGTCCTGCGAGTATCGGCGCGCGGTCTCTTTCGCCTCCAAGTACTCCCGGCTGGACAGGTCGCCCTTTTCGTTCGCCTCGATCACGATCTCCTGACCGAACCACGGCATCTCACGGCCGAGATTTGACTCGTTGAAGGCGATGAGGTCATCTAGGGTCCTCATGCCAAGCTCGGGTGCGACGGACTGGAAATAGATCTCCAGGTCTGCCTTGAACTCGTACAGGAGCACCTGATAAGACGGCTCGCTGATCAGGCGGCGGTTCACGAGATTGGCATTGTCGATGATGGTCGCCCCCGCGTTGGCCATCGCAACAATCGCGGCCTCCATGAGCCCGTCACGGTTCGGGTCGGCGCCGAAATAGCTTCGTTCGATGCCGATTCGGGCACCCTGCAGGGCATTTGCGTCCAGGAACGTCGTGTAGTCCGTGCCGGCATACTGCGCGGCTGGGGCGCTCATCGGGTCACGCGGGTCGGGGCCGGCCAGCGCGGTCAACATCGCCGCCGCGTCCGCGACGGTGCGGGTCATGGGCCCGGCGGTGTCCTGCGTGTGCGCGATGGGGATGATCCCGGCTCGGCTCACCAAGCCGACCGTGGGCTTCAACCCCACCACACCATTAACCGACGACGGGCACACGATCGAACCGTTCGTCTCCGTACCGATCGAGCCGGCACAGAAGTTCGCCGAGGCGGCGGCCCCTGACCCGGCCGAGGATCCACAGGGATTCCGGTCCACCGCATAGGCGTTTCCGCACTGTCCGCCGCGGCCGCTCCAGCCTGAGCTAGACCGGGTCGAACGGAAGTTGGCCCACTCGGAGAGATTGGCCTTGGCCAAGATGATGGCGCCGGCCGCCCGGAGTTGCGCTGCGACATGGCTGTCTCGCGAGGCCACGTGTCCCTCAAGCGCGTATGAGCCCGCAGTGGTCGTCATGCCATCCGCGGTGTCGACATTGTCCTTCACTACGATGGGAATGCCGTGGAGCGGGCCCCGGATGTTGCCGGCGGCTCGCTCGGCATCGAGTTCTGCTGCGATGCGGATGGCGTCGGGGTTGGTCTCGATAATGGAGCGAAGCTGTGGGCCCTGGCGGTCTAGGGCCGCGATCCGGTCGAGATAGAGCTGGGTGATTTCTGCCGAGCTCCGCCGTCCTTCGGCCATA
Source organism: uncultured Gemmatimonadales bacterium (assembly GCA_937919655.1). Classification (GTDB taxonomy): domain Bacteria; phylum Gemmatimonadota; class Gemmatimonadetes; order Longimicrobiales; family Gaopeijiaceae; genus CALFPJ01. The sequence continues at coordinate 157,427 of CALFPJ010000015.1, read as the reverse complement.
TCTGCGGAGAGTTCGGCGATGGTGGCCTCTTCGAGTTCGAAGGCCTGAGTCGTCCACCAGGGTTCGGCGTTGGCCCCGTCTTGAGCGGCGTCGGAGGGAGCGCAGGCTGCCGTCCCAACGGTCGCCGCCGCAGCCGCACCTAGGCTCCCAACCTTTATGAAATCACGCCGATCCATGCTTCCGCTCATGTGTCCTCCAGTGTGGTCCGAGTAGCGCAAGCTGCTTTACCGCCATAACCGGGCGCAAGGAGCAAGCCCGCTCCCCCCCGTGCCAGCGGCCCTGGAACGCGCATCCCTTGGAATCCGCGAGTCAAACATCTTGGCCGACCTGCGGCCTCCAGCCTAGCTTACACCGTCTTTTCCACACCACTACCTGAAGCCCGCCATGAGCCAAGACATATCGTTTCTCGAGCGACTCCTCGACGCCCAGGGTCCTTCTGGTTTCGAGGTCCGACCCGCACGGGTGTGGCGCGCCGAAGCAGAGACCTTCGCCTCCGACGTCCACGTGGACGTAACCGGCAACTCCTTCGCGACCGTGAATCCAGGCGGGACGCCGCGGGTGATGCTGGCAGGACACATCGACGAGATCGGCCTACAGATTACCCACATTGGGGATGACGGCTACATCTACATCGATGAAATCGGTGGCTGGGATCCCCAGGTTCTTGTGGGTCAGCGCGTCTCGATTCTTTCCCGTCGCGGCGACGTGCCCGGCGTGATCGGGAAGAAGGCCATCCACCTCATGACGGTTGACGACAGGACCAAGGCGTCGGAAACGAAGAAGCTTTGGGTCGACGTCGGCGCAACGTCGAAGGACGAGGTGGCCAGCCTCGGCATTCGCGTGGGTGACCCGATGGTGCTCTCCCAAAGCCTACTGCGCCTGGCGGGCGATCGTATCGCGAGCCGAGCGATTGACGATCGGATTGGTGCGTTCGTGGTGCTCGAGGCGCTTCGCCTCCTTGCGGCAGACCCACCAACGGCCTGCACCACCGCCGTGGCCACTGTTCAGGAAGAGATTGGATATTCAGGCGGCGGCGCGCGGTCGAGTGCCTATGCCATTGAGCCCGACGTGGCGATCGCGGTGGACGTGACGTTCAGTACAGATGTGCCGGACGTAGAGAAGAAGGAGCTGGGCGACCACAAGCTAGGTGGGGGGCCGGTCTTGAGTCGTGGCTCGGCGGCACATAACGGCGTATTCGAGATGCTGGCCTCGGTGGCGGAAGATGAGGGAATTCCGTACACGATCCAAGCATCCCCAAAGGCCACGCGTACTGACGCGGATGGCATCTTCCTGACTCGTTCGGGCGTTCCGACCGGTCTGGTGTCCATACCGAATCGCTACATGCACTCCCCAAACGAGGTCGTGAGCATCCAGGATCTCTTCCAGTCGGCGAAGCTGATTGCTGCGTTCATTCGCCGGCTCACACCGGAGACCGACTTCACGCCGCGTTAACTCGGGAAGTCAAAGTTTGAGAAGGAGATGGGGTCGACTGGGCTCTGCCGTTGACCCCCCTTCGCACCTTCTCTACCCTTCGTGCCCTGGTCGTTGGGACCGCGGAACCTCCTCATTGTGAGGGGCGCCGACCACCAGGACTTCGTAGTAAGCTCGCACGGGACCGCGCCGGAGCGGGTGTGACGTCTTGATGGAAGTGAACAGAATGGCTTTGGAAGCTGGAATTGTCGTAAAGGCCCTGCAGGTCATGCGCGACGAGGGGCACCTCTCGGACGCATTGCTCCGGAAAGCAGTTCGCTCGGTCGCGGAGTCTGACGACGAGAGATACCACTGGGTTGGCGTGTACTTGCTGAACGAGGCCGACCAGGAGCTTTGGCTGCACAATTACGTGGGACCCGGCACTGAACACTCCAAGATTCCCGTCGGTAAGGGTATCTGCGGGCGTGCCGTGGCAGAGCGTACGAACCTCAATGTTCCCGATGTCAGCAAGGAGGAGAACTACATCGCTTGCCAGATGGAGACTCAGTCTGAGCTGATCGTGTTGATCCGTGCTGGAGACGAGATCTACGGGCAGATCGACATCGATTCTGATGACATGGATGCGTTTACCGAAGAAGACGAAACGTCGTTGATGGCCATTGCCGACAAGCTCGCCGAGCAGATCGCGGCGGAGCGGCGCAAGGAGTAGTTCATACGTGAGGGACCATCCGCTTTTCCTCAACGCCGGAAATGCTGGTCCCTTTACACTCGATGGGACGCGGACCTACCTCGTAGGGCGCGACACCGTCGCGATTATCGACCCGGGCCCGGACGTGGAAGACCACGTCCGGGCCTTGGCGTGTGCGGTTGCCGCTGCCGCCGACGTGAAGATCGTGCTGACCCACGGCCACCCGGATCACGCTGGGGCCGTCAGGGCGCTCGCGGAACGGACGGGAGCCTCGGTATATGGGCCGGATGGTATCGGCGACGTGACCCAGGTCATTCGTGATGGCGACCGGATCGAGACGGACCAGGGTTCGCTGGTCGCGGTCCATACACCGGGCCACACGCGGGAGCACCTCTGCCTTTTATGGGTGGAACGCTCAGCGCTGTTTGCGGGCGATCACCTGCTGGGACAGGGTGACACCACCTGGGTGGCTGAGTATCCCGGGTGCGTTGCGGACTACTTATCATCACTTGAGCGACTGCGAACCCTAGACCTGGACGTGGTTTACCCTGCGCACGGTCCGCCGCTTCAGGATCCTACGGCTGCCATCGATCGTTTCGACCATCACCGGCGGGCGCGCATCCGCCAGGTCGAGGAAGCGTTGGCTCGGCATCCGACCGCAGACGCTCGGCGGCTCTTAGAGGTCGTATATGGGGACTCTCTGCCTCGCGGAATGGAGAGCCCGGCGCTCCAGAGCCTGGGCGCTCTCTTGGAGTACGTAAGGGATTTGCGCCCGTCATGAAGGGGGGTCTGTTGCATCGCCGCTTCATCGCGGAGTATGGTCCTATATGAGTTCCCCACTCCCTGCAGCCGTCGTCCGAAGTCTCCGTGAGATTGTCGGACGGGGCCACCTGATCACCGAGCCCGATCGGCTTGTTGTCTATGAGTCGGACGGCCTCACCGCGTACCGAGTCCCTCCCCGTGCGGTGGTGCTGCCAGCCTCCACTGAAGAGGTGTCTCGCGTAGTGGCCGTGCTCCATGCAGCGAACATCGCGGTCATTCCGAGGGGAGCCGGTACTGGGCTGTCTGGCGGCGCGCTTGCAACAGCTGAGGGCGTTGTGGTTGGCACCGCTCGAATGAACGCCATTCTCGAGATCGATGCCTCCAATCGACTTGCGCGGGTGCAGCCTGGGGTCATCAACGCGCGACTCACGGAGGCCGCAAAGCCTCACGGACTTTACTACGCCCCAGACCCCTCGTCCCAGAGTACGTGCACGCTCGGGGGCAATGTGGCGGAGAACTCGGGCGGGCCTCACTGCCTGAAATACGGCGTGACGTCGCGTTACGTGACGTCACTCACGGTGGTTCTTGCGCACGGACGTGTCGTGAGCCTCGGAGGCGCCGGGGCCGACCCGAACGCGTCTTTGGATCTGGTTGGGCTCTTCGTGGGGTCCGAAGGGTGCTTTGGAATTGCCACGGAAATTGAGGTCCGCCTACTTCCAATCGCCGAGGGTGTACGGACGCTTCTTGGCATTTTCGACACCATGGAGGCTGCCGGTCGGGCCGTGACGTCCATTATGGGTATCGGGTTACTGCCGGCCGCGATGGAGATCGTAGACAATGCGACGATCCGGGCCGTCGAAGCGAGCGTGTTTGCTGCTGGCTATCCGATAGACGCGGGTGCTGCGCTCATCGTCGAGTTCGACGGTACCGAGGCTGGGCTGGACGCGGATGCTGATCGTGCAGAAGCATGTTGTGTGCAGGAGGGCGCGTCCGCGGTGCAACGGGCTGCCGAGGCGGACCACCGCGCCGCTCTGTGGAAGGGTCGCAAGAAGGCGTTCGGCGCGATGGGTCGAATCGCTCCCGACTTGCTGGTGCAGGATGCAACCGTGCCGCGAACGCGGCTGCCGGAAGTCCTCGTCCGTATTGCCGAGCTGGGAGAACGATACGACCTGAAGATCGCGAATGTCTTCCACGCTGGGGACGGCAACCTGCATCCAAACATCCTCTTCGACAGGCTCGACTTGGACGAACTGGACCGGGTCGAGCGTGCCTCGAAGGAGATCATGGCACTGTGCGTCGAGGTCGGCGGCACCATCACCGGAGAACACGGTGTGGGCATCGACAAGCGCGACTATATGCCTCTTGTCCACGGGCCGGAAGAACTGGCGGCTATGGCGGCGGCAAAGGCGGTGTTCGACCCTGACGGCCTGTTCAATCCCGACAAGGTTCTGCCGCTCCGGACTCAAGGCACCGAGCCGGCAGCCGGGGCTGAGGCGTGACAGAGCGCGTGACGACGTCGCTTTCGGACGTGGTGCCGGAGGAGGCACTATCGCTGCCGAGCACGGACTGGGGTCGGTTCGGTCCCGGCGCCAATGTGGTTGTGTGCCCCAGCAACGTCGATGAGGTTGCCGCGACGATCCGCTGGGCTGGTGCGACGGGCACGCGGGTGGTGCCCATAGGCACCGGGAGGCACACGGAGGGAAACGAGCCTTCCGGAGACTTCCTTCTGCTGTCGACCTCGCGCATGGCGTCGGTTCAGATCTACGAGCCGGGAGACCTTACCCTCACTGCGGAGGCCGGTCTGGGCATCTCCGCACTGTCCAAGGTGACCGCAGAGAATAGGCAATGGCTCCCTTTTGATCCTGTTGATTTTCCACGCAGATCCCTGGGTGGCCTGGGAGCGGCTGGCCAGACGGGGCCGTTGTGGACCGGCTATGGCGAACTCAAGAACCACATCCTTGGCATGACGGTAGTGTGCGGCGACGGGCGATTCCTCAAGCTCGGCGGGCGTGTCGTCAAGAACGTCGCCGGCTTCGATATTCTGCGGCCCGTGGTCGGGAGTCGCGGCGCCCTGGCTGTCATCACCTCGCTCACGGTGCGTCTCTTTCCCCGCCCCGTCGTCGACCGGCTCCTTGTGCTTGAGGCGAAAAGCCTGGTGGACTTGGTAGGGCCCGCTCGAGCTGTGGCGATGGCGTCCGTCCTCCCGGCATCGATCGTGCTCGTACGTGAGCGAAACGTGTGTCAGCTACTCGTACGACTACATGGGGCCGCTGAGACCGCAGATGCGGATCAACGGACGGTGGAGGCCGCAGCGGGTGTCCCGTTCGTTGCGGTGGACGGCGGGTCGGCCCGCGTACTGGCGGACTCGGTGCGAGATATCGGGGGGGAGTCCGACCTTGCGCTTCACGCCTTTGTTTTGCCGTCTCGCCTTCGGGAGTTGTTGGCGATCGTCAACGACATGGTCGACCTGAACGTTTGTGCCGATGTCTACCGTGGCTCGCTGCGCGTGAGCTGTGCGCCCGAAGCAGACGCGGACGAAATCGCGACGCGTGTGCGACACGGTATGGAAAGAGTTGCGGAAGACGTGGTGGTCGAGCGGCTGCCTCGTGGATCGACTCACTCGCTAGGTACGAGCCGCGTGCGGTCGGATGCTGTACTCGAACTGGAGCGCGGGGTGAAGCGCGTATTCGATGCGGGCAATGTCCTGTGGGATGGCCGACCATGACCAAAGCGCTCTCTGACGCACTTGAGACGCAGCGGGAGCGACTGCTGCCCTGTGTGCACTGTGGCTTTTGCCTCCCGGCATGTCCGACGTACACGCGTTTGGGCGACGAAAACGACTCCCCCAGGGGCCGCCTGCATCTCATGCGCTCGGTGGTCGAAGGCCGTATGAGTCCTGCGTCGGACGCGTTCCGGACACACATCGATCGCTGCCTCGGCTGCCGGGCGTGCGAACCCGTGTGTCCGTCCGGGGTGGAGTACGGCACGCTACTCGAATTGGCTCGGGAAACCGTCGCCGAACACCACCCGCCTGGGCTCCTCACTCGGACGCTCCTCGCGGTCATGGCCCAACCGACCGTGCGTGGTGCGTTCATGTGGAAGAGTAGGGTCATAAGGGGGTCGGGCCTGGCCGGAGTGATGGCGAGAATGATGCCGAATGTGGGTCCGTTTAGGGGTGCCAAGCTCGGTTTGGCGATGCTTGCGGCTTCCGCGCCGTGGCGGCCGCCTAGGGCGACGCGAGCGGATCGGTCCGTAGGGTCACTGGCCTCAAGAGTGCCTCCTTCCGCCAAGCGCGGGCGCGTGGGCGTGCTAGCCGGCTGCGTGCAGCAAGGACTGTTCGCCCGTGTGAACGATGCGACCGTGCGGGTCCTTGAGGCGAACGGGTACGAGGTTGTCACGGTGCCCCGCCAAGACTGCTGCGGTGCCCTGCACGCGCACGGAGGTGACCTCGACCGCGCCAAGAGGCTGGCGCAGGCGAATATCGACGCATTCGACGGCGTCGAATTGGATTGGGTCGCCGTAAACGCGGCTGGCTGTGGCGCGGCCATGAAGGAGTACGGCACACTCTTGGAGAACGATCCGGCGTGGTCGGGGCGCGCCTCGTCGTTTGCAGCGCGGGTGCGGGACGTCACTGAGCTTCTCGCTGACGTAGGGCCTAAGATAGGTGCCGAGGTCCAGTGTACGATCGCCTACGACCATCCGTGCCACCTGCTGCATGCGCAAAAGGTGGAGCGAGCGCCGCTCGCTGTCCTGGCGGCGGTCCCGGGCGCGGAAGTGCGCGTTGTCGAACGGGCCGATGAGTGCTGCGGAGGGGCTGGGATCTATGGTATTACGCACCCGGACCTGGGAGGCCAGATCGGCCGGGACAAGGTCGCAGCGGTGCGCGCATGCGGTGCGGACGCGGTCGCGACCGCCAATCCAGGTTGTATGATGCAGATCGGAGCAGGTCTCTATATAGAAGGCGCCCCAGAGGGTGTCTTGCACCCGGTGGAACTGCTCGACGTGAGCTACCGGCGGGCGGGTTTTTACCATTGAGGGGGGCAGGTTGAGCAAAGGGTCCGAGCGCGCTGCCGCGGTCATGGAGCACCTCTCGGCGCAGCGCGACGAAATGGTCGAAATGCTCCTCGCATTATCTCGACTTGAGTCGCCTACCGATGTCGTTGCCTCGCAAGCTGCGGTTCAACGGCAACTCACGGATGCGCTTGAGGAGTTGGGCTTCGGCGTGAGCCACAGACGGGGGCATGAGACGGGTGGGTTCCTGTTCGCCAAGGCTCGGACGCGCGTGCGCGGCCGACCGGCGCAGCTCTTGATTGGCCATTGCGATACTGTGTGGCCCCTCGGAACCACTCAGTCGATGCCTGTCGTGCATGAGGATGGCATCGTGCGCGGGCCCGGCACCTTCGACATGAAGGCCGGACTCGTACAAGGGATCTTCGCTCTGCGGGCGCTGCGAGACCTCGGTCATGAGCCCCCGCTGACTCCGGTGTGGTTCATCAACTCGGACGAGGAAACGGGCAGCCCTGAATCCCAGCGTTACGTCGCGCTCGTCGCGCGCCATGTGGACCGCACGTTCGTGCTCGAGCCATCTCTCGGGCCGGCCGGCGATCTCAAAACGGCTCGGAAGGGTGTGGGTCGCTACGTGGTGACCGTAAACGGCAAGGCCGCTCACTCAGGGCTGGACCCGACCGGTGGAGCCTCGGCGATTCAAGAACTCAGTCATGTCATTCAGCGGCTGCACGCGCTCACCGATCATGAACGAGGACTCACCGTGAACGTCGGCGTGATACACGGTGGAACGCGCGCCAACGTGATCGCCGCTGCGGCCGAAGCCGTGGTCGACGTGCGGATCATGACCGTCGCGGACGGTAAGTGGATCGATGGTATCATCCGAGGACTAGAGGCCACTGTGCCGGGCACATCCATTTCGGTGTCCGGCGGCGTGGAGGTACCGCCTCTCGAGCGCACGCCTCGCAATCGGGCGCTTTGGCATGCTGCGCAGGGTGCCGCTGAGCGGTTGGGCATTCCGTTGGGAGAACAGATCTCGGGTGGAGGCTCAGATGGCAACACCACCAGTCAATTTACGGCCACACTCGATGGGCTGGGCGCTGTTGGAGATGGAGCCCACGCGCGTCACGAGCACGTTGTCGCGGCTCGGATGCCCGAACGGGCGGCGCTGGTGGCTGAACTCCTCATGACTCCAGGTGACGAAGCCTAATGACAGGCGTGAGCCATCAAGGCGATTACACGATTCGACCGTTTTCTTCAGTCGACGAGTTTCGTGCCTGTGTGGCGTTGCAGGAGGAAACGTGGGGGCATGGGTTCTCCGAGCGTGTTCCAACGGCCATCCTCAAGGTTTCTCAGATTCTGGGTGGTGTGTCTGCCGGGGCGTACGACCCCAGCGGGGGTCTTGTTGGGTTCGTCTTCGGCATGACCGGACTACGCGGGGGCCAGTTGGTCCATTGGTCCGACATGCTCGCGGTGCGAAAAGAGGCCCGGGATGGCGGCCTGGGAAGAATGCTCAAGGCGTATCAGCGCGAGCAGGTGCTCGCTTTGGGCGTCGAGCGAATGCATTGGACCTTCGACCCGCTGCAGTCCCGGAATGCCTATCTCAATTTTTCCAAGCTCGGCATCGTGGTCCACGAATATGTTCAGGATATGTATGGGCAGACGGACTCTCCGCTCCACCTGGGCATCGGGACCGATCGCTTCATCGCTCTGTGGCAGCTCAAGTCTGAGCGGGTGGAGGCCCGGCTGGCTCGGGTAGACGCGATGGTCACCGCTGAGGAGGCGGGTGACACCCCCTTCGCCCTGGGTGTGCGGACAGACTCTGGTGAGCCGCGACCCGGTGAAGCCAACCTGAGCCTGACCGCCGACCGGCTGCGCGTGGCGATCCCGACCGATATCGTGACAATTATGAATCACTCCATGGAATTGGCGATGGAGTGGCGGATGGCGACCCGTCCGGTCTTTGCCCACTACCTACGTGATGGTTACGAGGTGCGGGAACTTGTGCGGGGAGACCGATCCTCTGACTACCTACTGGCTAAGATCGCGCAGTGATGTGCGCGCGATCCGCCCCTACTTGAACGAGCATCCATGAAGATCGAACGTGCTGTGCTTCGCGAATTTCCCATGCGCATGAAAGAGTTCTTCGAAATCAGCAGCGGTGGAATGCAAGATCGAAGGATGGTCCTGCTGACGCTCTACTCGGAGGGTCTCGAGGGCTGGAGTGAATGTGTCGCTTCGCAGGACCCCTCCTACGCCTACGAAACGACCGACACCGCGTGGCACATCCTCACCGACTTCATTCTCCCGGGAATCGTGGGTAGGGAAGTCGACGGACCAGAAGACATTCTGGCACCAGTCTCGTGGATTCGAGGCCATGGAATGGCCAAGGCCTGCGTCGAGATGGCGGGCTGGGACCTCGCCGCCCGTGCCGATGGTGTGTCGCTTTCCAAGAAGTTGGGCGGGGTGCGCGACGTCGTTCCGGTTGGCGTGAGCGTGGGCCTCAAGCCGACGGACGCAGAGCTCCACGAGCAGGTGCAGGGCTACATCGATCAAGGGTATGCGCGCGTAAAGATCAAGATCAAGCCGGGTCGAGACATCGAGATGCTGGCCGGGCTTCGGGAGCGGTTCCCGGACACGCTCTTCATGGCGGACGCGAATTCTGCCTACACCTTGGCTGACGCCCCGCGCCTGGCCGAGTTGGACGCTCTCGACTTGATGATGATCGAACAGCCGTTGGGTTACGACGACCTCTTAGATCACTCCAGATTGCAGGAGCAAATCGCGACCCCGGTGTGCTTGGACGAGTCCATCAAGTCTGAGGGCGACCTGGCATTGGCGCTTAAGCTGGGGAGTGGTCGCATCGTGAATATCAAGCCGGGCCGAGTAGGCGGGCTGGGTGTGAGCTCGCGAATTCATGACACCATGGTGGCAGCGGGACTGCCGGTATGGTGCGGTGGCATGCTAGAGTCAGGCGTGGGACGCGCGCACAACCTCGCGCTGGCGTCGTTGCCAGGCTTCACCCTGCCGGGCGACATCTCCGCGAGCCAGCGTTACTGGGACCAGGATATCGTGACGCCGGAGTTCGTGGTTAGCGACGGGGTAATGCAGGTGCCGACCGGTGTGGGTCTAGGGATCGAATTGGACCTGGACCGCATTCAGGGCCTTACCGTGCGGGAGGCCGAGTTCCGGTAGGGCGGCGTTCAACCTGAGTGGGTATATCGCACGGACCCAATTGAGAGTGACGTCGGCCGATCCAGCTACGATATTCAGGCATCAGGAACCGTGACGGAGGGGGACTTGTCTGACGCTGCGAAGAGCTACTGGCTGCTGATTGTGGAGGATGACCCGAACCATGTGATGCTCATGGAGGCGGTCTTCTCTGGCTGCGATGGGCACGTACATATCAGCGTAACACGGAGTGCGGAGGAAGCCATGTCCTATCTCCAAGGCTCTTGGCCCGATGCGGACTACGGAAGAGCGAAGATGCCGGATGTCATCGTGCTCGATATCGGCATGCCAGGCATTGGTGGGTGTGGCTTCCTTGAGTGGTACAATAGACAGCCTCGTTTCGCCAAGATTCCAGTTGTGGTGTTTACCTCCCAAAGTGCTGCGGACGTTGCCGAGAGATGCTTTTCGCTCGGTGCCAATGAGTTCAAAGAAAAATCGGGTGACTTCAGTGAGCTTATGCCCGTCGTCCACAAGGTTCTGGGCCGCTAGACCCGAGCTGATTCCGGTGCCGATACGGCCTAGGCCGGAAGGTGGCCCGCCACCGTCGATGTGACGGAGCGACGGAACCGCCGCGTACATCACGAAGCCAACGCCGGCCGCACGCACCACGGACAGTACCTCCATCCGCGTTCGAGCGTGCCCCCACATGTGCACACGCGTGTGTGTTGATGTCCGCACGCGGGACAGCCCATGGCGCCAAATGGGACTGGGCCAGCACAACTGCCACATGGGCGTGCGGTGATCGCGGCGGCGCTCAGGAGTCGGGTGATTTCGTGAGGCGTGGTCAGGCCGGCCGCGAGGGCCCTGCGAGCGTCCTCGGCCATGGAGCGCATCCCCCCTTCTGCGGCGAGATGCCTCAGCCTAGCGGTCGGTTCGTTGCGGGAGATCGAATCTCTTATCGGGTCGGTGAGCGTCATCGTTTGGAATACGCCTGTCCGGCCTTTGTGTCCGTCCCGGCAGGATCCGCAGCCGACCCCTCTGCACTTGGTGCAGGTCCGGCGCACTAGGCGTTGCGCGACGACGCCGGAGAGCCCGCCCGCGACCAGAAAAGACGGTACGCCCATGTTTATGAGGCGCGTCACGGCGCCGGGTGCATCCGTCGTATGAATCGTCGACAGGACTAGGTGCCCGGTGATTGCAGCCGCCATGGCGATCTCCGCAGTTTCCCGGTCTCGAATTTCTCCCACCATGACGACGTCTGGATCCTGGCGGAGCACGGATCGCAGCGCGTCGGCGAAGCCGAGTCCGGCGCGCCGGTCTACCTGCACCTGATTCGCCCCGGGCAGACGGTACTCCACTGGGTCTTCCAGGGTAACGATGTTCTGCGTGTCACGATCCAGCTCAGAGAGTGCCGCGAAGATAGTGGTACTCTTTCCACTCCCGGTGGGGCCCGCGATCAGAATCACACCCTCTCCCCGAATGAGCAGGCGTCGGACCGAGTGGAGGTCCTCCGCGGCCAGCCCTAGCGCTTCCAGACTTGGCGGGGCCGAGTCTGAATCGAGAATTCTCAATACTGCCTTCTCGCCTCCGTTCACGGGGAGCGTACTCAGGCGCAGGGTCAGGCTCCTGCCAGCACGCTCGAGGGCGATGCTACCGTCCTGTGCTCTGCGACGCACAGCGATGTCGAGGCCGGCCATGACCTTGAGACGAGAGAGCACAGCCCGACGAACGCCTGAGGGCAGGTCGTGCGCTTGACGGAGAATACCGTCCACGCGGTAACGCACGCGAACGTCCGACCCTGTCTCTTCGACGTGGATGTCGCTCGCTCCTTCGTCGATCGCGGTATGGATCAAACTGTTCACCAGTCGGACGACGGGTGCTGCACGGGTTGCTCGCTCGAGCGTGGTCTCGGACGTCGGCCCGGATTCCTGGAGCTCCAACGGGAGCGCTTCGAGCAGCTGATGGAGGTCTTCCCGGTAATGAAGATCGAGCGCTTCCTGGATGGCCTGCGGAGTCGAAACCACGGCGTCGATGCGGCGCCCGGCCTGGAAGCGCAAATCGTCCACGGCACCCAGATTGAGCGGGTCGGACATGGCCAGCCGCAGTACCCGTGGCGTGACATCCAGGGGAATCACCGAATGCGTGCGTGCCAACTCCGGCTGAACCATGCGCAGCGCTTCGCGCGTGGGCGCCAAGGGCGCTGGGACCCACTCGAGTCCGAGTTGGGTGGCGAGTGCCTCCGCGACATCTTCCGAGCAGACCGCACCAGCGCGTACCAGGGTCTCGCCAATGCGGATGCCCGTGGTGGCCTGCGCGCGGAGCGCTTCGGCGAGCGCGGGCTCACCTACCTTGCCGCTGTTTATCAGCAGCTGTCCGAGAATCCTGGGTCGAGTGGCCACCACTAAGTCTGCACCCGCGGTCGGGGCTGAAGCATGGCCAGATAGGCTGTCGAGCTACTCCGCGACCCCGAGCAGCCGCAACACGAACGGGGTCACCTGCCTGAGGTCGGTCAACTCGGCGGCGCTCGCCGCTCCCGGCCCTACCGCCAAGCCCAGTGCGGGGTTCGTGGTGTGCCCCACCCTGACGTCCTCGATGTTTCCGTGGTCACTCGCGACCAGCACGGTGGTGTCCGCGTCTAGCGTCGCAAGGAGACCACCCAGGAAGGCGTCCACGCGCTCCAAAGCGACCAAGGCTTCAGGCATCGAGCCGCTGTGTCCCACGGTGTCGGTGGTGTAGTGGGCGTAAAGGGTCAAATCGACTGTGGATACGATCTGCGCCAGATTCGCGCCCGCCTCATGTGGGGTGATCTCGGGGAGCCAGTCGTGTCCCAGGTGCTTCCTCCAGCCGTCGTTCACGATCTCGCTGGACACCGCGAGTCCGCTACCGAGGGCTTCTTCGTGACGGTCTAGAAGGCCCGCACCGCGAGCCGCCAGCGGTGGCCCAGCGACACGGCGGCTACCGCGGGGCCCGGGCCATCCGCGAGGGTACGCATTCGCGAATGCCACCGTACGATCGGCCGCTTGAGCCCGCTTGAGCACACTCCGTTCTTCCACGAGCGGCCTGAGTGCGGTCGGCGTCCAGGGCCCGAAATGGGCCCCGTGAATCTGTGCAGCGCTCTCGCCGGTTAGAAGCGCCACCTGACCAGTACCGCTTTGAGGCGTGCCTTCGGTGTCGAGGAGGGCGTCCAGGGCAAAAGTGCTCGCGTGTTCTGCGCGGATGAGGGGGCGCTCAAGCGTGGGGATCTCTCCATCCAGGACATTCCGGAGCGTCGGCGTCAGGCCGATCTCCTGGGCCTGTCGGAAGGGATTGACCGTTGGGTCCGGAAGGCCAATCCCGACCCCATCCAAGAATATGAGCACGACGCGGCCAGGTACGGTCATGGTGGGGGTCAGCGAACCGTCAGCGGTCCATCGCCCTCTTTACCGCGCGCTCAATGCGCCCTTGTTCGGCCGCCTGGGGGCCCGCAAAGAAGTCCGCAATGACAGACTCTTGGCTCAGAACGTCAAATAGGGCCAGCAGGACCACGACGAAGAACAGGGCCCAGGCGACGCCTTTCCCATCCACCCGGGAGGACATGGAAGACTACCAATCGAGAGGGATTTTCGATCGATGTGAGTCGATCTTCGATCTAGCTACGGTAGGTCATCACCCTCAGACATGTCCACCCTTAATGGGCCCTTGTATTCGGCAGGCCTCAGATCCACGGTGACCTGTACCTGCACGTGTCCCATGTCGGCCCGATCGCGGATCGCATCGCGAATCCTGGGCTCGAGCTTCTGATGCGCTGCCAGTACGCCTCTGTGGAGCTGCTTGCGGAGCACCTTGAGGGCGTTCACATCGGCGCGGCTCGTCTTGGTCTCTTTCTTCGCGTCGGTGATCTCGTAAGGGCGGATCTCAAAAGGCGAGACGCCCACGTCGTCGTAGCGTTCGTGATCCATGTATTGAATCGAAACGCTGACGTCGCCGCGCGCATGATGGTGATGAATGTCGCCGACGGCCTGGAATCGGGAGGCGAGGCGCCCCAACTCAGCACGTTGCGCCGTTCTTGTGTAGGCGCGCTCCAGGATCGCGAAGATCCTCTTGGCGCGCTCCGGCGTGGTGGCATCCAGGTCCGGCATCTCCGTCTCCAGCTCCCGACCCTCGGCCTGACGATCGATATTGAGGGCGGCGCTCTCGGCGTCCCGATTCCTCGAACGGTCGATATTTTCGAGGATCCGGTCTGGATTGGTCCGTAGGCTCATCTGATACCTGGCAGTGCAGTCTGACTTTCGCGTTCCCAGACAATTCTGGAAATCAACAGACCATGACGATACAGGCTCGCCCACGAGCGGCCAAGGGTACCGTGACGAAGATTTCCCTGGGTCATCCAGTAGGCTACACTGACTTCGTAATTTCAGCTGTGTTCGAGTGTGAGGTCGTTCTCTCCGGAGCCGCCGTTCGAACACACATATAAGGGTGACGATGGATTCGGTAAAAAACAACGAGATGCCGCAGGAACAACCGGCCGACGAGGCCCCTCTCTCGCCCCCGTTTTACAAGAGACTCATTGACCTGTTCTTCAGCCCTGGCAAGCTAGGAGATGATTTGGCGGCGAATCCCGTTTGGGCTGCCGCCCTGATCCTGACCACGGCTTTGATCGTGACGTCGATAGCGCTGATTCCACCCGAGATTTTCGTTGAAATGCAGCGCCAAGCCATTCTTCAAAGTGGCAGAGAGGTTCCGGTGATGCCGGACTCGGTGATGGAGGTCATGCGATGGGTGACTCCGATCGCCGCGGGGCTGTCGGTCTTTGTCTTCACGTTCATTTTCGCAGGCCTGTATGCGTTGATCTTTGCGTTCATCATGGGCGACGAAGGCAAGTACCGGCAGTATCTCGCCGTCACTGCGCACGCGATGATCATCCCTGCCTTCGCCGGCCTGATGATCACCCCCTTGCGGATCTCCACGGAGAATCCGAACCTCACGTTGAATTTCGCCAGCTTCATGTTCTTCCTTTCGGATGGCTACCTCTTGAACTTCTTCAAGGCGATGGATCTGACGTCGATTTGGTCAGGGCTTGTGATTGCTATGGGGGCCCATTCGATCGACAATCGACGGAGCTTTGCGAGCGCCGCCATGGTTCCGATTGGGTTGATGGTTGTGATCGGGCTCATTGCTGCGCGGTTGATGCCGTAGTGCCAGTCAGATTATCCATTGTTGCTGACCGCGACACGGTAGAAGGGCCGCGGGCGTGAGTCTCGGGACGATTCGGGCCAGGACGCTTGCTGTAGCGTTGGTGTCGGGTGCGGCGGCGCTGTTTCACCTGTATGCGGCGGGAGTCGCGCCGTTCACAGCCCTGATCCAACGGCCGGTGCACCTGGCTCTGATGGCTGCGCTCGGTTTCCTCGGTGTTGGCGTGCAGAGGCGGCGTAGTGTCGAGGCTGGGGACGACTCGCAGGAAGAAGTGGAGTCGAACGATCGTCTTTCGTTGACCTGGCTCAACTGGGCCCTCGCTGTCCTGACCGTTGCGGTGTGCGCCTATCTGGCGTCACAAAACCAGGAGTTGGTGAGCCGTTCCGGGAATCCCACGCGCCTCGATTTGGTCGCGGGTGGCATTCTGGTTGTCCTGGTTCTCGAACTGGCGCGCCGGGCCACGGGTTGGGGTTTGGTTACGGTATGCCTGCTCGCGCTAATCTACGCCTTCAGTGGCCCGTACCTTCCCGGCTTCTTGGCGCATCGCGGATATGGTGCCACGAGACTGGTGGAACAGCTCTTCCTGTCAACGGAGGGCATATGGGGAGTGCCGCTCGGGGTGTCCGCGGACTTCGTCTATCTGTTCGTGCTCTTTGGCGCCGTGCTCGATGTCGCGGGGGGTGGTGCGCTCCTGATCGCGCTCGCGAACAAGGTCGCAGGGCGGACCCGAGGCGGGCCGGCGAAGACGGCTGCGGTGGCGAGCGCCCTCATGGGGTCTCTCTCGGGAAGCGCGGTCGCGAACGTCGTGACCACCGGGACGTTCACGATTCCTCTGATGAAGCGGGCAGGCTTCAAGCCCTACTTTGCCGGCGCGATCGAAGCGGCAGCAAGCACGGGCGGGCAGCTCATGCCTCCCGTGATGGGTGCGGGCGCGTTCGTTCTCGCGACGTGGACGAACATTCCCTATCTGGAAGTCGCGAGCGCGGCGGTGATCCCGGCTGTCCTCTATTACGCAGCGCTGATCGCGGCTATCCATTTCGGGGCTGGGCGCATGGGTATCGAGCCAGCGGGCTCCGACAGCAGCGAGCCGATTCTTGACCGGCTGCACCTTCTGTTGCCACTCATCGCGATCGTGGTTCTGCTCGCCATGGGACGCTCTCCAATGCGCGCCGCGTTCTGGGGAGTCACGTCGGCGTTTGTGATGGCCTACCTGCGTCCGACGACCCGGCCGTCCTTGTTAGAGCTCCGAACCGTTGTGGAACGTGCGGGGCGCGGGGCGGTGCAGGTGGCCGCGGCCTGCGCGGCGGCGGGTATCGTTGTGGGTGTGGCCTCCCTGACGGGAATCGGGCTCCGTATGTCGGAGTTGATCATCACGATCTCAGGGGGAAATCTCTTCGCGGCGCTCACGTTAACGGCGCTTGGGGCGATTGTGCTGGGGATGGGACTGCCGACTACGGCTGCATATATCGTTCTCGCAGCGCTTGGGGCGCCGGCGCTGGTCCAGCTCGGAGTTCCGCTGTTGGCCGCACACATGTTCATTTTTTACTACGGATGTATCTCTAACGTGACACCGCCGGTGTCATTGGCTGCGTTTGCCGCAGCTGGGATTGCCGGGTCGCCTCCGATGCGAACTGCGACTACAGCTGCGGTGCTCGCCGGTGCGGGTTTCTTGGTGCCGTTCATGTTCGTCTATGGACCGCCGCTCTTGCTGGTTGGCACCGTCCCAGAGATCTCGCTCGCCTTCGTGACGGCCGTTGTGGGTGTCATCGCGCTCGCAGCAGCGGGGATGGGTTTCGCGAGACATCCGCTGATGTGGTGGGAGCGCCTGCTGCTCGCTGCTGCCGCGGTGGCGTTGGTATTTCCGGGCCTTCTGACGGACGGGCCTGGGCTAGTCGTGGTCGGATTGGTCTTTTCAAGATCCCGTTAACCGAACCTTAGTCCGCCAGAGACATCAACTGTGAGCAACTCCTTGAGAATGGTCCCCAGGTGGTCCGCCACCTTCATGATGATCGGCCTAATGGCGTGCGCGCCGGAGGGCGGACGTGAATTCCTTTCACTCGGGACGGCTGGCACGGGGGGTGTCTACTATCCGCTGGGTGGCGCGCTCGCGAGCCGACTGTCGATCGCGGACTCGGTGCGTCAATTCACGGCGGAAGTCAGTGGGGGATCCATTGAGAACATCAGTCGACTTGCATCCGGCCAGATGGACCTCGCGTTCGTGCTGGCCGTGTCCGCCTACCAGGCATACAACGGTGAGGGAGACAATGCGACGGCCGTCTCCGGCCTCCGGATTCTGGCCCCGCTGTATCCGAACCTGACGCACGTACTTGTGACGGGGAACAGCACGGCGCAGAGCATCGCGGACTTCCGCGGGATGAAGGTGTCCGTCGGAGCGGCCGGAAGCGGCACCGAACAGATGTCCAGGCACCTGCTCGAAGCGCACGGGCTGACCTACGACGACATCAGCCCTCAGTACCTCTCCTTCGCCGAATCATCCACGGCGCTTCGAGACGGCGCGATTGATGCGGCGATCATCTCGGTCGGATATCCGGCGGCTGCCGTGCTGGAGGCGACCACGACAGGGGATGTGAGGCTCATTGCGGTCACAGAGGAAGGCATCACCGCGTTGCGCGCGGCCCACCCGTACTACACGACGGGCGTGATACCGGCCGGAGCGTACCCTGGCGTTGAGGAAGCGCTTCCAACCGCAGCGGTAATCAACTGGATCGTGGCGATGGAGTCGTTGGACGACGAAGTGGTCACATCTTTGCTGAACATGTTGGCGGACGACATGGAGTCGCTCGAGCGGGTTCATGACATGGCGAAGCAGATCGATCTGGCGCGTTTGCAGGATCCCCCGATTCCGCTGCATGCGGCGGTGGAGCGGTGGCTGGCGTCTAGATAGCTGGCCGAACGCCCTAGGTCGGGTGCATGTTCGCGGGATGTCTGAACCGATCGAACGCCTGAGGGCAGCCCTATCCGACCGCTACATCATCGAGCGCGAGCTCGGCGAAGGCGGCATGGCCACGGTATGCTGATGCCCGGCCCGGGCGGGTCCGCGATGGTCGACGATCTGGTCTTGATGGAAAACCTCTTCGGATTGCTCGAGCAACGGGTCTCCAACTGACGCATCTCACACTGAGGGTCCGCATGTCTTCGAAGGTTACCGTCGTCCGCACCTCCGCCTGCCTGATCGCAATCCTGTGCCTCCTCGTCCCACCTGGGAACGCCTCGCCGCTCAGCGCCCAATCCTTCGAGGTCCTGGAAGCCACGATCGCCGACGCGCATGCCGCGATGGCCGCAGGTAGCCTCACGTGCCGCACGCTGGTGCAGTCCTACCTGGACCGAATCACCGCGTACGACCAGGTCGGCCCTCGCCTCAACTCGGTTCAGAACCTGAACCCTCGGGCGCTCACCGAGGCTGACTCGCTCGACGCGGCCTTACGCGCCACGGGTCCGGTCGGCCCGCTCCACTGCGTGCCGGTACTTCTCAAGGACCAGGTCGAGACCACAGACATGCCGACCACATATGGCTCGGTGCTCTTCAAGAACTTCGTCTCCGATCGGGACGCGACGATCGTGCTCCGCATGAAAGCCGCGGGTGCGATCATCCTCGCCAAGACCAACATGGGCGAGTTCGCATCCCGTTACGTCGGCTCGGCGTACGGCATCATTCGCAACCCGTACGCGACCGACCGAAATCCGAGCGGCTCATCCGGAGGGTCGTCAGCTGGGGTGGCTGCGAGCTTCGGCATGGTCGCGATCGGGGAGGACACAGGAGGATCGGTCAGGGGACCGGCAGCGGTCGCGAACCTTGTCGGGCTTCGCCCGACGCTCCAACTCGTGAGCACCTACGGGATGATGCCCGCCAACCCGACGCACGACACGATGGGTCCGATCACCCGCACGGTGACGGATGCCGCGCTGCTGCTCGACGCCATCGCGGGTTATGACCCGAACTTCCCGCTCACGTCCTACGCCTTCGGGCACGTGCCGGAGAGCTACACGGCTTCGCTGACCACCGACCAACTCCGAGGCGCCCGCATCGGGGTCATTCGTGAGCCCATGGACGGTGGGGCTGACCCGTCGTCCGCGGACTACCAGAAGGTGCGCGCTGTCATGGACCGGGCCTACGCACAGCTGTCGGCGCTCGGTGCCGACGTGATCGACCCGCTAGAGGTGCAGGGACTCGGGATCGTGCGCGAGATCGGCAACAACTACGAGACCGAAGGGGCCACGAACGAGTACCTGGCGGCGCTGACAAACCCACCGGTACGGACGTTCCGAGACATCATGCTGTCGGGTCGCGTGAACCCGTGGCGCGCGCGTGGCATGTGGGGGGTGGCTGGTAAGACGACGAACGATCCGGGCTACCTCACGGTGATGCACCAACGCGAGGAGCTACGGGTCGCGATCCTCAAGGTGATGGCCGACAACGACCTCGACGCCCTCGTACATGCGACGTTCGATCATCAGCCGACGCTCATCGCGCTCGACGTGGAGACCAACGCCACGCCCGACGACGGATATGGTTGGGGGGACAACCGCCAGCTGAGTCCGGCCATCGGCTTTCCCGCACTTACTGTTCCGGCCGGCTTCACGACGGATGAGTTGCCCGTGGGGCTCGAATTCCTTGGGCGGCCCTTCACGGAAGAGATGCTACTCGGGTTCGGGTATGCGTACGAGCAGGCGACCCATCACCGGCGGGCGCCGGTAGTGACACCGAGTTTGGGCGGGGGCTGACCTATGTCCGGCGTTTGGGGCGTGAGGTCCTAGCGGCGGTCGTTGCTGCGCCGTCAGCGTTCCGCCGCCCCCTCCACCTCACGCATCCACGCCTCAATCGCGTCCCCCAACATCGGTAGGCTGACGGCACCATCTCCTAACACACGGTCGTGGAAGCCCTTGATGTCGAAGCCGTCGCCGAGACGCTCTTCAGCCACGCTACGCAGCCGCTTAATCTCAAGACTGCCGGTCAGGTATGCGGTCGCCTGCCCCGGAGTTGCGATGTATCGGTCGATCTCGCCCTCAATCGCTCCGCGCGATTCAGCCGTGTGGTCCAACATGTATTCGATCGCCTGCTCGCGGTTCCACCCCAGCGCATGCATCCCCGGATCTACCACGAGACGTGCCGCTCGCATCGCCTCGTTGGAGAGCATTCCGAGTCGATCCAGGTCACCGGAGTAGAGGCCCATTTCATCGGCTAGGCTCTCGGTGTAGAGGCCCCAGCCCTCGGCCATGCCCGCCACGTACATATAGCTAAGAATCGGGTGGACGCCCCCGCCGAAAATGGCCACCGACATCTGCAGGTGATGACCCGGATAACCTTCATGAAACGCAGTGGCCTCCATGCCGGCCTTGCTGATCGTCTCTGGCCGATATGTGCCGAGTTCATACGTGCCGGGACGCGAGCCGTCGAGTGATCCCGACGAATAGAAACCGCCACCGGACGCCTGCTGATAGGCCGGGAACGGCTTCACGATCATTTCGGCGTCAGGCACGACACCAAACCAGTCGCCCACCGCGGCCTTGGCCCGCTCCACCGAGGCCCGCGCGTAGGCGAGGACCTCCTCCTCAGAACCGAAGGTGTACTGCGGGTCCGTGCGGAGGCGCTGGAGGAGGCTTTTTACGTCGCTGGTGCCAAAACTGCGCTGCGCGATCTCCAGCATAGCGGCTTGGATGCGCTCCATCTCACGCAGTCCAGTGTCGTGGATCTCCTGTGCATCGATGGCGAGCGACGTGTGGAATCGCACCGACGCCTGGTAGCAGTCAGCGCCACCCGGATTTGCGGAGACGCCCACCGCGGTTCGAGCCTGATATTCGTTGGCCAGGAAATCTCGATAGCGCACCATGGCGGGCCGGATCTCATCTACGAGAAGGAGCTTCAGCGCCTGCTGAAAGTCCTCGTCATCCGTGCGCGTGGCCGGTGAGTAGAACGGCGAGTCCTCTGGGGCGGCGGCGAGCAGCGCGTCCACCTGACGGGTGACGGCATCCACGTTGGACTGAGGCGCCGTATACCCCTGCCCCATGCCCGCCCTCAGATTCGCGACCTCGGTGTCCAGGAAACGCACCATGTCGCGGGACCGGGCCAACGCGTCGGCACGTTCAGCGGCGGTAGCTACCGGCTGCACCGCCATCGTCGAACCCAGCATGCTCTGCCAGCCCGTCCACGTGGGGCTGACGTTCCATAGGTCCATCTGGCAGACCCTCCGGCCAACGGACGCCTCGAGCCGATCCAAGGAGAAGGCGTAGGGGATCGCGGCGCTCGTGCCGGCCAGAGTCGAGGCATCCAGAGAGCGCAGCGTGTCGAGCCACCCATCTTCTTGGGCCTGCCAAGCGCCCAGGGCTGCCACACTGCGGTCACCGTAACGGCCCATCGGAGTATCTGGGTAGCCGATCTCGTAGGCCTCGCCGGGGAACTGATGGTAGTAACCATCCACGTAGTGCTGAGCGATAGCGGTCGCTGTGGCGGCGGGGTCGGTAGCTGAAGGCGGGGACGCTTGGGCGCACGCACCCGCGAGCAGCGTCACCGCCACGAGCCCGACCGCTCGGACCCTTCGCGCGTAGGTTCGGCAGACAGTCGACGGAGTTCGAAGATGAAGCATTCGGATGTCCTGTGAAGGTTGGAGAGCTGCGGCCGTGCGGCTGCTGATCACGGTGCCCACGCCCACGAGGATAGGTTCTGGGTGTGAAGTCCCGCCACCGGGAAACCCCTAGGGCCGCTTCGCACCCACTCGACCATACGGCTCAGTGGCCCAGCGCCCCGGCGGGCGTCCAAACTGGTGATCGTAGCGATTCTACGGGTGCTTGGTGTGGACTATCGTCGCGTGCGTCGCTTGCGAACAGCGATCTCTGCGGGCACTGTGCGTTCGGTGCGGGGTGGCCATGTGGTTAGCCGAGTCTGACAGGGAGTCCCCCATGAAGTTCATGCAACGCATCTCCCGCGGCACCGAGGCTGGATTGATCGCTGGTACCGCGGTCGCACTCGTCTTCTTCGTCTCGGACCTCGTACACCTCACGCCCCCTAGCGCCTCCCGCGGCCCTAGCGCCTCCCGCGGCCCTGGCAAACGCCCTAATGGCAGATCCACCAGCCGGCGTAGACCTGCCAATGGCCGCCAGTATGACCGGGGCGGTCGTCCTCGCGGCAGGGGTCGTGGTCTACTCGGCGTTTCACTTCGCCGCGTTTGCTGTGCTCGGCGTGGTGGTGGCGTTCCTTCTGCCGGGGAGACCCTGGACGCACATGCTCGGCGGCGGGGCCGTCTTCGGGGTCGTTGCGTGTACAGCGGTGTTTTTTGGCACGCGCCTCGTTGTGGGATCGCCGTTCGCAGTGGACAACTTGAGTCTCTCTACGCTGGTTTTGACCAATGCAGCAGCCGGCCTTGCGATTGGGTTGATGCTATACGTGCATGAGGCCGCAGATCGACATGCCGAGGCCGAGCCCGCATAGTGGGTCGGGGCCGTAGCGTCCTTGAAACGGATGACCACTCGCGGCGGAGACGCACGCATGAACACTATTCGATGGACCCTGGCCCGCCGTGCGCTCCTGCTCGTCGGCGGTGCTGTTCTGGCGCTCGGGGCGACCGATCGCGTGCGCGAGGGCAAGCTCGAAGGGAGGCTGTTGGATTCCGCGACCGAGAACGCCGTGCCGGGTGCCGAGGTGATGCTCATCGTTTCTGGTCATCGCCGCTTCAGCGACATCAACGGCCGTTTCTCGTTCGATGATGTGGATGTACGTGGGCCCGACACGCTGGTCATTCGTCACCTGGCCTACGACTCATTACGCATCCCCATCGATTCACCGGATCTTCCCGATGTCGACCTGGACTTTCTTCTGTCGGCGCGGCCGTTTGAGTTGGATGGCATCGATGTAGCGGTCGATCGTGTGGTGAGGGAGGAGGCCAAGCAGCTTGCGGATATTTCAGGCGGCGTCCTTTGGGACAGGTCTGAGTTCGGGAAACAGGCGATGGCGCCGAGGCACATCGTCGACGCCCTGCGCTGGTCCGGTGATGTGGTTCACATCACGGAGGGGCAGGACGACTACCGGTGCGTGATCATTCGTTTGGGACACGGCTGCGCACAGGTCATGATCAACAACGTGCTGGTGCCAGCCGAGGCTCTGCCCGGATACGCGCCGGAGGATGTCCAGAGCTACGTGATCATCGATCCGATCAATGCCACCACGCTCTACGGCACAGGCGCTACCGCGGGGGTCATCGTCGTGTACCTGAGGGGTCGGTGACCTCCCCGGGTCCGGGCTGGCCGATGGGTGATGTCGTGGACACGCTTGCGAACCACCCCGGGCTCGACCACACCCCCGGTGAGCAGTTCAGGTACAGCAACAGCAACTACGTGTTGTTAGCGGAGCTTATTCTCCGGACCACCGGACGGACGCTTCGCGAAGTCATTCTGGAGGAGTTCGGCGCAGCGATGGGACTTCCGAGTCTCTGGATCGATGATGGCGATGAGGCTGCGCCCGACGGTACGGCCGAAGGATATTCCCCCGAGGATTCGGGCTTCCGACAGAGTTCGTACGAAACCATCGACTTGGCCGGCCCAGCCCCTATTGTGCACCTGCGGAATGCGACAACCGGTGCAGGTGGGGCGTTCATCAGCGCCGTCGACCTCGCGAAATGGGGGGAGTCACAGCTCGCCGTGCTCGCGCGCGCCGCCGTGAGGAACCCTGTCCCGATTGAGGAGACAGATCTAGGCGCGCTGGTCGGATCGCTGGCGGGGCATCAGAACGGATGGTTTGTATCGGATCTGGCCGGGCGAACCGTCTATTGGCACGACGGCAATCGGGGGGGGCTTCGGGGCTGTGCTTGCCGTGGTGCCCGCCGAGGGGCTGACGGTCGCGTTCCTCGCGAACCGGTCTGATCTCGTGCCGGAGGAAATCGTGCAGGAGGTCCTGCTAGCCATGCTCGTGCCGGAGACGGGTGGCAATGGTGGGGGCGGCTGACCGGTGCGCTTGGGCTAGTCCCGTGCGGAGACCTCCTGAAACGCCCGCTCGATAAGCGCGGGCAAATTCCCCAGTCGACCCCCAGCCAATTGAGTCCCAAGACGCTCTTGGGTGGCCTCTAGCGAAAGTCCTTCCGCGACGGCCGCTTCCGTGGCGGTCATGAGCTCATTCAATGCATCGATGTGCCCAGTGAGAATGTCGGGACCTTGCATTACGGGTCCGTGCCCCGGAACGATCAGGCGCGGATTCAGGTCCCGCATTCGCTCCAGCGTCTCGCGGTACTGCGTCGGGGAGTCGGTCCCGATGAAGACTTGTCCAAGGATCAGGTCGCCTGCGGCCAGCACCCGGCCCACCGGGTCCCACACCACGAGGTCGCCGTCGGTGTGGCCGGGCGCATGGAGGATCTCGAGCCGAAGCCCTCCGAGATCGACTTCAAGGCGATCGCGAACCGTGAGGGTGGGTACCGCGAACTGAGGCGACTCCATCTCAGCGAGGAATAGCTGCGCGTGAGAGACCCAGTTTTCCCGCCAGCTTCGCTCGCCCGCTGACATGTCCGGTGTGTTGGCCAGCGCGTCCTCGTGCTCCGCAATCTGGCGTCCGTAGAAGCCGGGCCACATGGCCAACTGCTCGTTCGCCCGCTCCCGGAAGCCCTCCGCAGTCATATCGTGGGCCACGATGTCGAAGGCGCCGCGGGCGTTCTCCACGTAGGCCGCGTTCCCGTGCGAGTGGTCCGCGTGCCAATGCGTGTTCACGAGATATCGAATCGACGCTCCGGAGTAGCCGATCTCGGAGATCACCGTTCGAGCCAACTCCGGAACGATATGGCTGTCGACCAGGAGCACCGCGTCGGTCCCGCGAAAGACGGTCGCGTTTCCAGTCGCCTCCGAAGACGCCAATGCGGCAAACGCCGTCTCCGTGAGTTGCTCGAATTCGAAGTCCTCCGCTGCCAGGGGCTCAAAGGCGCCGAGGACACCCAGCGCGCATAGCGCGACAAGCGAGCACAACTTGCTGGTCGACTATCAGCAGATCGCCCGTGACGAGGCGTACTACGCGAGGTACGCCGGCAGCCCGCCAACTGACGGAATTCGTGCCGAGGGCGTCGACCTCTGCTTGGCCCGCTAGTGCAATGATTGCCACGCGGTCGGCGCGGTTTTTTCCTGGCACGGCGCGCCCGCCGACCGCAGCTTGTCATAGAGTAAAGAAGTTTCACCCCTAATGAAGCCTCCACGATGAATCTCCGGGCTCTGGTTTTCGCGCTCTCAACCCCACTCTTCACGACGTCCGCTTTGTCGGCACAAGCCGTTCCGGCAGTCGACAACCTTCCTCCGCTAGAGTGGCGATCCATTGGGCCTGACCGAGGCGGCCGCTCGATCGCGGTGGCTGGGCATCCCGACCGACCTCTCGAGTACTACTTTGGCGCGACCGGAGGGGGGCTCTTCAAGACCACCGACGGCGGCAGCTCATGGTCGCCTATGACCGACGGGCAGATCGGGAGCGCCTCAGTCGGGGCCATCGCTGTCGCGGGCTCGAACCCCGCCGTGGTGTACATCGGCATGGGCGAGGTGCAGCTCAGGTCCAACGTACTTCAGGGAGACGGCGTCTACCGCTCGAGCGACGGAGGGTCGAGTTGGACGCATGTGGGCCTCGGCGACAGCCACGCCATCGCGCGCATTCGTGTCAACCCGACCGATGCGAACCGCGTTTACGTTGCCGCTTTGGGCCACCCGTTCGGCGCCAACACGGAGCGCGGAGTCTTCCGCACCACGGACGGCGGCGGAACGTGGGAGCGGGTCCTCTTCCGGAATGACCGGACAGGCGCGGTCGACCTGGTGATGGATCCGCATGACCCCGACGTGCTCTACGCGACGTTATGGGAGGTTTATCGACGACCGTGGCGTCTATGGAGCGGAGGCGAGGGGTCGGGGATCTTCAAGTCGACCGATGGCGGAGACTCATGGACTGAGTTGACGCAGAACCCTGGGCTGCCTGCGGGTGTGCTCGGCAAGATCACCATTACGGTGTCAGGAGCCGACTCCCAGAGAGTATGGGCCAACGTGGAGGCAGAGCGGGGTGGGCTGTATCTGTCGGATGACGGCGGCGCGACCTGGGCACTCGTGAATGAGCACCGGGACATCTGGCAGCGTGCCTTCTACTTCCAGCGTATCCAGGCCGATCCCGTGGACCGGAACACCCTGTACATCCTGAACTTTCGACTGATGAAATCGACGGACGCGGGGAGAACGTTGGTGAGTGTTCCGGAGACCCACTCAGACCATCATGACCTGTGGATCGACCCGGGTGACCCGTCGCGCATGATTAACGCGAACGACGGGGGTGCCGTGGTTTCAGTGAATGGGGGCGTCACTTGGACGGATATGAAGTACCCGACGGCCCAGATCTATCGGTTGGCGACTACAGCGGACTTCCCGTACCACGCGTGCGGCTCGCAGCAGGATAATACGACCGTGTGCGTGTCCTCGGAGCGCGGACACCTAAGTGATCCCCGTGGTGTGAGCACGGAGTGGATGTATTCGGTGGGTGGAGGCGAGAGTGGATACGTCGCGCCGCACCCGACCAACCCTGACATCTTTTACGCCGGAGCGACGAACTCACTCACTCGCTACGACCGCAGTACGGGCATCGTCCGCGACATCCAGCCATACCCACGCATCGTCATGGGCGAAGCGGCCAGGGACATGCCGGAGCGGTGGAACTGGACCTACCCCGTCGTCGTCGACACCAACGACCCCGACGTACTGTACGTGGGCTCGCAGTATCTGTGGAGATCGGCGGATGGCGGAGTGTCATGGGCGAAGATCAGCCCCGACCTGACGCGCGCGGAGGGCGAGACTCTAGAGGACTCGGGTGGTCCGATCGTGATGGATCAGGATGGACCTGAGATCTATGCGACGTTGTATACGATCGCCATCTCGAACCACGACGGGGCCACGATTTGGACGGGGTCCGACGACGGTCGAGTTCATGTGACCCGCGACTCTGGTGGCGGCTGGCTCGATGTGACGCCCTCCGACATGCCGGCCCATACCCGAGTGATGATCGTCGAAGTGTCGCCCCACGATCCCGCCACGGCATATGTGGCAGGGATCCGATATGAAATGGACGACCGGGCCCCCTATGCGTGGAAGACGAACGACTACGGGGCCACCTGGACGAACATAGGAGGAGGGATTCCTGACGGTTCGTTCGTTCGGGTGATCCGCGAAGACCCTTGGCGGCGGGGATTGCTGTACGCGGGTACCGAGCACGGCGTGTTTGTCTCCTTTAATGACGGTGCGAGTTGGAAGAGTCTGCAGTTCGCTCTCCCGGATACGCCGGTCACGGGGCTGGTCGTAGAGGATCGTGACCTGGTGATCAGCACACACGGCCGCTCGTTCTGGGTGCTCGACGACATTGAGACGCTACGCCAGATCGAGAGCGTGGACCCAATCGAGACCACCAACGACGTCGCCCAAGGCCGAGTCGAGGCCAACAACAGGGCCGCCCAGAGCCATGTCGAGGCCGACGAGGGTGCCCAAGGCCGCCTCTTCAAGCCAGCCGATGCGTTCCGACGCACCGTCCCGGCCGTCATCGACTTCTACGTCCCGCAGTCCGGGCAGCGGGTGCGCCTAGATGTTCTCGACGCCGAAAGCCAGCCGGTCCGCACGCTCGTGGACGGAGCCTTTGACCAAGGGATGCACAGGGCGCAGTGGAACCTCCGGCATGATGGCGCGCTGACATTCGATGGCATCGTGCTCGAAGGGGGTAACCCTGCGGTCGGACCGTGGGCTCCCCCGGGGACGTATGTGGCCCAACTGACTGTTGATGGGCAGCGGTTTACGGAAGCGTTTGCCGTGCGGCGAGATCCGCGCCTAACAGACGTGACCGACGCCGACATGGTCGCCCAATTCGAACTCGCTGACGCGATCCGCATCTCCGAAAGTAGAGCCAACGGAGCGGTGATCCTGATTCGGGACCTGCGCGAGCAACTCGAGACGAGCCTTGCTGGAAGTAACAATCAAGAGTTGCGGTCTGCGGCGTCGTCCTTCGCCGCCGACGTCAGTGCGGTAGAGGCTGAGTTGTATCAAGTCCGCAACCAGAGCCCAAAGGACAAGATCGCATTCCCCATCAAGCTCAACGACCGACTGACGGGACTTCGCAGCCACCTTGAACGGGGGGACGGCGCTCCAGCCGATGCGTACCGGGCCGTGTTCGAGGAACTGTCCAGTGAACTCGATGCACACCTTGCTGTTCTAGAGCGGCTACTCTCCGAGCGATTGCCGCAGTTGAACAGAGACCTGGCAGGGGCGGGTCTGCCTCGGGCGGTTGTAAGAGGGCCTCTGATCTCAGACTGAAATCGCCCTAGTTCACCGACCGCTTCACGACACGTCCTGGAGCCGCTCCGGTCATCTCGCCGTCCGACAGAACGCTCACACCGTTCACGAGCACGTGCTGCACGCCCGCCGCGAATCGGTTCGGGTAGTCCCAGTCCGAGCGGTCGATGATGGTCGCAGGGTCGAACACGGCGATGTCCGCGGCGAGTCCGGCCCGAATCCGACCGCGGCCAGAGAGGCCAAGAAAGTCCGCCGGCAGAGATGTGATCTTACGCACAGCCTCCTCCAAGCTGAGCACGCCTTCCTCGCGGACATAGTGCCCAAGAAAACGAGCGAACGTCCCCGCAGCGCGAGGGTGCCCGTCAGGTGAGTCCGATCCGTCGGCCCAGGCTCCATCGCTCGCGATCATGTTCCACGGTTGAACCATAATCATGCGTACGTCGGCCTCGGTGATCGCGCCAAGGGTCAGGTTGATCGGGGTACCCTCGACGAGCAAGTCGGTCACGGTCCGGAAGGGATCCTCACCGTTGGTCTCTGCGATCTCTGACAGATATCGACCCACGATGTCGAGCCGCTCTGGAGCGCTGACGATGCGCATGCTGGTGTAACCGGTCGCCTTCAACCAAGCGAAGCCGCCGTCCACACCGTTTTCGCTAGCCTCTTTCAGAGCCGCCCACTTGGCTGGGTCGGCTGCTGCAGCAGCGACCTCGGACCGCGCCATCGTCATGGACTCAGGGGTGGGTTCGACTTGTCCCGTGAGAAGCCCCCGCATCGTGCTCACTCCTGCCATCCCGGGCGGAACGACCACGATGCCTGCGATTTCCGCGGTGGCTGCTCCATCGTACGGATACTGGTCGGACACGATCTCGGAGCCACGGTCTCTCGCTGCCTCGACCAAAGCGATGATGTCCGCGATCACACCTTCATTCTGCAGTCCGACACCCTTGATGTGTCCGATCTTCCCCGCGATTCCCGCAGATTCGGCGATCGTGATGACCTCTTGGTCCGATTCGAGAAACGCGTGCACCGGGTTTCGCACGTGCGAGTCATAGATGCCGCCGAACGGCTCAACTTGCTTGGCCAGCTCGATCACTTCGTCGGTCTCCCCAAACATCCCAGGCTCGTACATGAGTCCGGTGGAGAGTCCGAGCGCTCCCAGCTCCATGCCTTCACGCACCTGGGCACGCATCGCATCCAACTCCTCTGCGGTTGGGGCACGCTTCTGGTCGTCTCCCATGACGGCGCGGCGCACGCCGTTGTGCCCAATGTAGTAGCCCACGTTGGTGCCGATGCCGATGGAGTCGTGGGCCGCGATGAGGCGGCGCAGCGTATTCGCTTCGAAGTATCCGTCAGGCCCACCGATCACGGTCGTAACACCCTGACGGACCACGCCCTCGTTGAGCTTGAACTCCTCCTGAGCGATCTGCGGCGAGGTGTGACTGTGCACATCGATGAAGCCCGGCGCGATGACCAAGCCCGTCGCGTCGATCGTGTCAGATGCGGTGGCCTGCCCTGACTCCCCCACCCACGCGATTAGACCTCCTGCAATGCCGACGTCGCCCAGAACGCCCGGCGTCCCGGTACCATCGATGATCGTGCCGCCGACGATGATGAACGTGAGGTCCCTTGGAGCCGGCTGCGCTGAGTCGCAGCCTGTGCTCAATAGCACACACACCCCGAGCGGCAGGATCGTGCGTTTCATCGTCAATAGGGTCATGGTCGGTATCCGATAGTCGGCGTCTTACGTCGGCTCAGTTTCCTAGTGCAGCCGTCGGCAGCCCAGGAATCACATTCACGGCGTTCTGGGCATAAATCTTCCGCAGCACGTCGTCGTTTAGACCCATGCCGTAGAGCTTCCAGAAGGCGTGGTAGTCACGGTAGTAGTCGAAGTACTCGTCGTTCGTCTCGAAGACGCGCCAGTAGTACGGGTACTCGGCGGGCTGGAAGGAGTCTTTGCCGAACAAGAGACGGTCTGAGTATTTCTCAAAGAATTCACGTGCAAAGCGCGGCTGGCGACCCAAGTCGTAGAGGACAGCGCCCATCTCCGCGACGGTGTTCGGGTATCTGTCGAAGAGCTCGCCAAGCCGGCCGAGGTCTGCCCCGTACCAACTCAGGTGCGCGATGATCCACGTGGTGCCGGGGTTGTTCGCGATCAAACGATCACGTTCCGCCATGAGGGCATCGAACGAGGGGAAGCGTGCGCGGTCGTTGAGTTGACGGTTCGGGTAGATCGATTGCTCAAGCCAGCGCTCGTTTTCCATGTCGAGGGGCTCGAAGAATTCAGCCGGATCTCCGGTGTGGATAAAGACCGGAATGCCGAGGCGTCCTGCGGTCTCCCACACGATCTTCAGCTCGGGGTCGTCTAGGGTCAGTCGAGTACCATCCGCCTTCATCGTGCCTAGGCCGAAGCCCTTGCCGATCTCCCCGATGCCAACGGCTCCAGCCGCGACGTCTGCCTCCAGCTGAGCCGCGATCTGCGCGCCGGATCCAGGACCGACGTCGCGCAAGTCGAGCGTGGTGAAGAACGCGAAGCGGTCGGTCTGTCCGGCCGCCCGCACCGCTTCAATCTGGTTCGTAAGGCGCTCGCCTGAACTGCCCCGCGTCTGGATCATCACGCCGATATTGAGCTCGTCCATCGCTACGAGGACGGTGCGGATGTTCTCGGGGTTGTCCAGCGTGGGCGGATGCCCGTGCATGTCGACGACCGGGAACTTGGCCCGCGGCACTGGATGCGCCGGCACGACCAGCGTCGATCGCGGTGTGTATTCAGTGATGCTCGGCGGCGGGATCTGCGGTTCCGGGATCCGGCGCTGGGCTTCAGCAGGCTGTGGGGCGAAGGTCGCCGCGAGAGCGAGGGCAGTCAGATAGCGGGTGAGGCGCATTCGATTCGACTCCAGGTGAATTGTTCTCCGCACCCGAATACCCGTCAGCGAGCAGGGAGGTCGCCAAATTGGGGGCCGGCGGGAGGTCTGTACAGCGTGTGGATGCGTGTTCCACTCGTCGGCAGGGGCCTTTCGCCTACCCCCATCACTCTGGCCACCCCGTGCGCCCCGAATCTTGACCACGATGTGGGTGAGATCTGCACCCAGATGGCGATCGCTTCATTTTGGTGAGGTCCGACGGGAATGGCGCCGGGGTCGCGTTGCGCGGGGCAAGGGAGGAGGTCTACCCGGTGGTGAACTAGTTCGAGAAATTGAGGCAGCGGATGGGCGGGTAGGAACGGGCCCGCGAACAATTCGTCCGCGGGCCCGCTCTAGTCGCCATAGGAGGTAGCCGGTCGAGACCCGACTATGCCCCGCTCTCCGCGCAATGACGTCAGCCGCCCGCTTGAATCTCTGCCGCCACAGCCTGAACCTCATCCAGCACGCGTAGCAAATTGCCGCTCCACATCATGCCTATTTGCTCTTCGGTGTAGCCGCGTCGCGCCAACTCCAGCGTGACGTTGAACGTCTCGGAGGCGTCGCTCCAGCCTTCCACGCCCCCACCGCCATCGAAGTCCGAGCTGATGCCCACGTGCTCGAGACCGATCAGGTTCACGAGGTAGTCGATGTGGTCGGCGACGTCAGAGACGTTGACCGCGGGCGCTACGGGATCCACTTCTGCTGCGATGCGCGGAGCCGCGGCTTCCATGACGCGGGCGCGGTTAGCCATGAACTCCTCGCGCTGCTCGGGCGTCATCGGGGCGCCACCACGTCCGCTGCCGCGTCCACCGCGTCCACCCATTTCGATGCCCATCTCTGCGGCCACCTCGTTGGTGATCGCGGTGACGGCTTCGTTGTGCGCCGTGTTCTTCACCGGGTTCACGTAACTCGAGAACGCGACGGTCTGGATCACGCCACCATTCTCCTTCAGCGCCATCAGCAGCTCGTCATCCATGTTCCGGCTCACGTCGCCGACCGCGCGCGCGGCCGAGTGCGACCCGATGACCGGGGCCCGAGACAACGCGATGGTCTGCAGGTTTGCTTCCTTCGAAGGATGCGACAGGTCGACCATGATGCCGAGGCGGTTCATCTCCGCGATCGCCTCGCGGCCGAGGTCGCTGAGTCCGTTGTGCAGCCACACGTCGTCACCTTCGCCGGTGTTGGAATCGGAGAACTGGCTATGACCGTTGTGGGCGAGTGACATGTAGCGCGCACCCATCTCGTAAAAGCGCTCGATATTTGAGAGGTCGGTCCCGACCGGATAGGCGTTCTCTACGCCGATCATCACGACCTTCTTCCCGGCTGCCGAGATGCGTCGGACGTCGTCCGAGGTCAGGGCGAGCTCTATACGATCCGGAGCGATCTCCGCGACCAATCGATGGATGGCCTCGAAGTGATTCATCGCGCTCTGGTGAGCTGCCGCGTATCTGGCCGACGTAAAGTCGTCGGCCTGCCGTGGTTGACCTGTGTAGACAATCATCCACGACACATCTAGGCCGCCCGCTTCCATCTTCGGGAGGTTCACCTGATTGCCGAGATCTGTCGTGTAGTTCCGCTCGGCGGTGAAATTCGACGGGTTAATGTCGTTGTGCGTGTCGAGTGTGATGACGCGCTCGTGAATGCCGCGGGCGCGTTCGACGAGCTGGGCCTCAGTCTCAGGCGCGTCGGCGATTTCACCGCCACCGCATGCTGCGAGGGCGAGCGCGGCGAAGAGGGCGGTCACTTTGGCGTGCTGCTTGATCATCTCGGTTCGTCCGATGGGGTTGGTGCGTGCTGGTGTCTGCCACAAAAGACAGGGGAGGGGACGGTAGTGCTGTGCGGCGGTTTCGGCCATGGATGTGCCCCGGGGGAGGGCCGGTGCCGAAGCCCTCGGCGGCGAGGTGAGGCGGGACGATCAGTTGTTATGGGGCTTAGCCAGCGGCGGGCTGGCTACAAAGCAATCGACTTGCGAACCTCGGATCCTCAATGCTGTATTACCACCGACCTTAATATCCAGACAATCGGCTCGTGCTCAGAATCCTCCCGGTCAGAATCCTTTTCGTCCCAATGCTCTTGTCCGCCTGCAATGTCGTGTCCCCGCCGGTGCCGCTGGACTCGTTGGTCCTCCAGGACAGCGTGTATCTGGATGCCGAGACCATGACGCCGTTTACAGGCAGGGTTGAGCGTGCCTTTGATGATGCCCCAGGCCAGGCACAGCTACGAGGCGAACTCGCGGATGGCCTGTGGAATGGCGAGATCGTGGTCTACCACCCAAGCGGCCGCGTGCGCTACATGGGCTCTCTCGCAAGCAGCGAGAAGTGTGGGGAGTGGGTCGAGAATCGTGAGGACGAGCCGCCGGTCGATGTCGTGGCCGAACTGAAACAAGAGATCGAGAGCCTGGGGATCTACCCGGCTTGCCCTAAACGCTGACAGGGCCTGTTGGTCAGGAGCCAACAGCGGTCATATGCGGAACGTCCCTCCGTCGCGTTAGAATTCGGGCATGTACAGCACAATCGAAATTCTTGTCATGCTCATGATTGGAATCGGCTTCTTCGGTCTAATCATCTACGTTGCGATCCAGGCTCGTAACCCAGACGACGAGGTCTAAGTGCAATCTGACATCAAACCCTGGTACGCGAGTGCCGCAGGCTAATGTGACAACTCCGCTCTTGTGCCAACGGGAGGCCTTCAGCCTTCCGGATGATGCCCACTACCTGAATTGTGCGTACATGGGCCCGCTGCCGAAGGTTGCCGAAGAGGCAGGAGTGGCGGCGATCGCGAAGAAACGCCTCCCGACGCGCATCGTGCCACCGGATGCATTCTGGGAGACTGATCGCCTACGCGCACTATTTGCCCGCCTCGTGAACGTCGACGATCCGCAGCGGGTCGCCATACAGCCGGGCGTGTCGTACGGGGTGGCCTGCGCGGCGAAGAATTTGCCGGTGTCATCCGGGCAAAACATCGTCATGACGCACGAGCAGTTCCCGGGCAACGTTTACGCGTGGCGACGTCTGGCGGCCGAGTCGAACGCGGAGCTACGCGTGGCCACGCCACCTGAGGGGCCGGGACGAGCCGCTGTATGGAACGAGCGTCTTCTAGACTCCATCGATTCCCGGACGGCCATCGTCGCTGTACCCCATGTGCACTGGACCGACGGAACCCGCTTCGACCTTGAAGCCGTGGGCCGCCGATGCCGCGACGTTGGGGCTGCGTTGATCGTGGATGCGACACAGTCAGTCGGTGCAATGCCTTTCGACGTACAGACGATCCAGCCGGATGTGTTGATCTGTGCCACTTACAAATGGCTACTCGGGCCGTACGCATTGGCGTTTACGTATTTCAGTCCACGCTTCGATGACGGTGTGCCACTGGAAGAAACGTGGATCGCCAGGGCGGGCAGCGAAGACTTTCAACGCTTGGTCGACTATCAAGACGAGTACCAACCGGGAGCGATCCGATATGACGCTGCGGAGCGGTCGAGCTTCTTCTTGGCGCCCATCGCCGCGGCGAGCCTGGAGCTTCTGCTCGAGTGGACGCCGGAACGAATCCAGATCTACTGCGCCGAACTGACGAAGGAGTTGCTCGGCGAGGCGAGTGCACTGGGATACTCGGTTGAAGATGCGGCCTGGCGCGGGAGCCATCTCTTCGGGTTACGGATGCCCGAGGGCATTGACCTTGTCGCGCTTCAGCTCGCGCTGAAGACTGAGAATATTTCGGCTTCGCTTCGCGGCACGGCGCTACGGCTATCGCCGAACGTCTACAACAACCAAAAAGATATAGAGGCGCTCATGGGCGTGTTGAGTTCGGCTGTTCGTTAGACCGATGCGGACGTGACCGCGCTCCTCTCAACCCTCGCTCCCGTCTTCGGCATCGTGACGGTGGGCTTTCTCGTCCGTCGACTCGGGGCGCTGGGCGAAGGTGGAACCAAGCGCCTCGTCTTCTTCGTCTTCAATGCCGCCATCCCGGTCATGCTCTTCCGGACCATGGCGGGTATCGAATTTCCCGAGCGTATCGAATGGGGCTTTCTCTTCGCCTTCTACGGGGCGGCGTTCCTGACCTACGCCACCGGGATCGCGGTCGCGCACTTCCGCTTCAAGCGTCCCGTTGAAGAACTCGCGATCTATGGGATGGGCGCGGGTTTCTCCAACACCGTCATGCTCGGCATTCCCATTCTTCTGGGCGTGTTTGGAGATGAAGCGGCGCTTCCGGTCTTTTTGATCATCGCGTTTCACTCGATCACCCTGTTGCCGGTCTCCGTCGTCCTCATCCAGGCAGGACGTGGTAGGGGGGAAAGATCAGTGTCAGGGGCGGGGCGACTCCTGCTGGACGTGCTCGCCAACCCGATCATTCTCGGGCTAGTCTGCGGTCTCGGCGCCAACTTCGCGGGCTTGAGGCTGCCAGGCCCGATCGACACAGTCGCTCTTGCCCTCGCCACGGTCGCGATTCCCTCTGCGTTGACCGCCTTGGGCGCCTCACTCGCCGGTTATCCTCTCACGGGTGATCTGGCTCCTGCGTTCGCGATTGCCGGACTCAAACTGATCCTTCACCCCGTCCTCGCGTGGATCATCGCTGTGCCGGTGCTCGGCCTAAGTGCCCCGTGGTCGTCCGTCGCCGTTGTGATGGCGGGAATGCCGAGCGGAGCCATGGTCTACCTGTTTGGCGCGAGGTACGACGCTGCCCCGAATGTCGCTGCTAGGACGGTGCTGATCGCCTCATTGATGTCGGTCGTGACGATTTCTGCATGGCTGCTCTTGATGAGCTAGGGCGACCGACGTCGTCGCCCGCCTTGCGCTGTCATCGTCCCGTCAGCACTCCGAACACGATCTGCGGTTGGGCGCCGACCCGAATGTCGTGCTCCGCGAACCACCCCTCACGTACTTCCAGAGCGAACTGTGCTGGGCGGGTGCTCGGGTACGTATTCGTATCCAACGCCTTCATTTGCAGGATGTCGACGACGGTGTAGGAGGGGTCCATGTAGGCGATATCGAGCGCGACATACGTATTGGCCATCCAAAACCCCTGGATTGACGCCTGTTCGAAGACGAACAGCATGCCCGTTCCGTCAGGCACTTCTTCCCGGTACATGAGGCCCTCGGAGCGCTCGTCGGGTGTTGCCGCGATTTCAGCCACGACGGTGTCGGCGGCGAAAATGACCCACGCATGCCCGGCGGGCGGCATTTGGCTGGGCGGCAGTGCGGGCGCCGACGCGGTTGCGCCGCCGGAACCGCCCGCGGTGTTGGAGGCCAGTGACCCCCCTCCCGCTGGGCTACAAGCGGCCAAAAAGAGAAAGCAGGCCAGGGCAATGTCTTTCTTGTGCAGCTGGGCCGCAGACGTCCTTTGTTGGAGCTTTTCCATTGGGTCCTTCGGGGGTTGCTGGATCATCCGCTGTGCAGACTCCCATTCATGGCAAGAGAAGTGTAACTTAGGCGGCTATATGTATGTTTCCAGTGATACAATCGGTTCGCAGTGTGCCTCCAATTGGGGGCCGGTCTGAGACGGAGTCGCTTACTCGATGGTCGATCAACAACTGCTGGACATACTTGTATGTCCTGAAACGAAACAACCGGTCCGCGTTGCGGATGCCGGTCTTTTGGCGCAGTTAAATACGGCGATCGCTGAAGGCTCCGTGTTGAACCGCGGTGGCACGAAGGTTATTAGCGCTGTCTCCGAGGGTCTGGTTCGCGAAGACGGCGACTGCCTCTACCCGATCAGAGATGACATTCCGATCATGCTGATCGACGAGGCGATTCCACTATCCCCAGCCAAGTCATGATGGCACGAACTCAAAACGTGCGGCTCTCCGCAGCGTTATTGCTCGGCGTCGCGGTAGCGGCGTGTAATCCGACGCCCCCCACACCGGGCCTGGCGCTTGGCAAAGAGCTCTTCGAAACCTGCGCACCCTGTCACGGCGATATGGGCACAGGCGACGTGGAGATCGACGCTCCCGCCATCGCCGGTCTCCCTCAGTGGTATATCGAGGCGCAACTACGGGGCTTCCAAGCCGGCATGCGCGGCATGCACGCGAATGACCTGCCTGCCCTGCGTATGCGCCCGATGGCTATGACGCTCAACCGCGACGGTGATATCCCATCCGTCGCTGAGTACGTGGCTGGGCTTCCGGCGACCTTTCCGGAGAGCACGCTCCATGGCAATGCGGGCGCGGGTGCGGAGCGTTATGCAGCCGTCTGTGTGGCATGCCACGGTCCAGACGGGCGCGGAAACGAGCTGCTGTGGGCTCCGCCAATCGTGCAATTGAATGATTGGTACCTGGTCCAAGAGCTCCAGAACTTCAGGGAAGGCGCTCGTGGTGCTGACCCCGCAGACATTTGGGGCCAACAGATGCGCATCAACACGTTCGCGCTCGATGACCAAGCGATGGCCGACGTCATCGCCTACGTCCAAACCCTGCGCTGAGCCGAGGCCAATCATGACTGATAACGCGATCAAGCCCTCGACCCCCGTTGGCGTGCCAGCTCCGCTGCCGGACGACGAGAACCCGGCCCTGATCGACGCCTATAAAACGTTTAAGATCACCGCGATCAGCGCCGCTTTGTTTTGCCTGGGCTCGCTCGTGATCATCCTCATGACGAGGATGGGTTAACCGATGATCGAACGGTACCTTGCACAGATGTCCACATACGCGGGCAGCATTGACGGGCTCATTCTCCTCGTCGCGGTCCTCGTCGGATTCTGGTTCTTCGCGGCCGAGGGCATGCTCTTCTGGCTCGTCTGGAAGTTCCGTGAGCGTCCAGGCCAGAAGTCACAGTACCTCACCGGGACAGAGCACCACATCAAGCGGTGGATCACGTGGCCACATGCGCTCGTGTTGGTGTGCGACGTCTTCATTGTCATCGGCTCCATTCGCGTGTGGAATGAGGTCAAGCAGACGTTACCCGAGCCGGATTCCACAATCAGGATTATCGGGCAGCAATGGGCGTGGACGTTCCAGCATCCCGGGCCTGACAACGAGCTCGACACGCCGGACGACATTTTCACCGTTGACGCGCTTCATATCGAAGTCGAGAAGGTCTACCACTTCAAACTGGAGTCGCGTGACGTTCTCCACTCGTTCTCGGTCCCGGTGTTCCGCATCAAGCAGGATGCGCTGCCGGGTCGGTCCATCACTGGTTGGTTCGAGGCAACGATGACAGGCGAGCACGACATTCAGTGCGCGGAGATCTGCGGGATTGGCCACGGTGTCATGGCTGCGCGGATCTTCATTGAAGATGCGGGCCAGCATGCTGCCTGGGTTGCCGCGAATTCCAACTCGACGACCCCGTAGGCGAGGAAATAGTAGATGTCAGATACTGCGGGTGCGGCGACTCAAGGTGAACATCACGCTCACGAAGACCATCACGGTCCTCAAGGGTTGCTGAAGTACATCTGGTCGACCGACCATAAAATGATCGGGATGCAGTACATGTTCACCGGCATGTTCATGGCGGTGATCGGTGGCTTCATGGCGTACGTGTTCCGGATGCAGTTGGCCTTCCCGGGCATGAATGTGCCGGGCTTCGGTCAGGTGTCGCCGGGTGAGTACAACGCGCTGGTTACCAACCACGGCACGATCATGATCTTCTGGGTGGCGATGCCGGTTCTGATCGCCGCCTTCGGGAACTTCCTCATCCCGCTCATGATCGGCGCGGATGACATGGTGTTCCCCCGCATCAACCGCCTCTCGTTCCAGATCTTCTTCCTGAGTGCGGTCATCCTCTTGGCGTCGTTGTTCGTCCAGGGCGGCGGCTTTGGTGGCGCGTGGACGGCCTATCCGCCGCTCTCGGCGGTCGCGGAATACAACCAGACGAACCTCGGCTCCAGTATGTGGCTGATCGCCGTGGCGCTGGAGTTCGTGGCGTTCTTGCTCGGCGGTATCAACTTCATCACAACGTTGATGAACTCGCGTGCTCCGGGCATGAAGGCTTATGACATCCCGCTCGTCGCGTGGATGATCGTGATCGCCAGCATCCTCTTCATGCTTTCGGTTGGTCCGCTCATCGCGGGTGCGGTGATGCTGCTTTTCGATCAGACGCTCGGCACGGGCTTCTACGACCCGGCCCGCGGCGGTGACCCGATTCTGTGGCAGCACCTGTTCTGGTTCTTCGGACACCCGGAAGTGTATGTGGTGCTCTTGCCCGCGATCGGTGTCACGATCGAGATCATCGCGACCTTCGCCCGAAAGAAGGTCTTCGGCTACAAGCTCATGCTTTATACGACGGTCGCGACCGGCGTATTGAGTTTCTTCGTTTGGGCCCACCACCAGTTCATCGCGGGCATCGATCCGCGTATGGCGAACATCTTCACGATCACCACGCTCCTCATTTCGGTGCCGATCGCTGAGCTGTGTTTCGTCATCATCGCGACGTTGTACGGTGGCTCAATCCGTTTGACCACTCCGATGTTGTGGGCGCTCGCCTTCATGGCCGAGTTCCTCATTGGGGGTGTGACGGGAATCTTCCTTGGTGCAAGTGGAGCCGACATTTTCTTCCACGACACCTACTTCGTGTTGGCCCACTTCCACTACACGTTCTTCCCGATCGCCATTATCGGGACGTTCGCGGCCTTCACGTATTGGTTCCCGAAGATGTTCGGGAAGATGATGAACGACACCCTGGGCAAGATCCACTTCTGGGGCACAGTGATTCCGTTCAACTTCATCTTCATCCCGCTCTTCATCCTAGGATTGGGCGGTCAACACCGCCGCATCTACAACTATCAGCACTTCCCGGAACTTGCGGGCGCGGACATGTACGTGCTTCGCCAGATCGCGACCATCGCCCTGCTGGTGATGCTCGCCTTCCAGCTTGTCTTCTTCTTCAACTGCATCAAGAGTTGGATGAGCGGTGAGAAGGCCGGCCGGAACCCGTGGAAGTCGAACACGCTCGAGTGGACCACCGAATCGCCACCGCCGCACGGCAATTGGCCGGTCGATGAGATGCCGAATGTGTACCGGGGCCCGTATGAGTACGCGCATCCGGATCGTGAAGAGGACTACTGGCCCCAGAACGAACCCAACTGATGAAACCCATCGCAACAACTCGTAGCGCGACCGGGATCCCGACGGGCCGTCTGGCCATTTGGTGGGTCTTGGCTTCCGAGGTCGTGATTTTCGGCGGCTTGCTCGGCTCCTACCTGATGCATCGGCTTGGGCATCCGGAGTGGGCCAACGCGGCTGCCCATACCAACGTCTGGTTCGGCGCGACGAATACGTTCGTCCTTCTGACGTCCAGCTTCACCGCGGTGCTCGCGCACCAAGCGGCCGAAGCGGGTAATGGGAAGAAGGCCGCCGGTCTCTTGCTCATGACTATGGGAGGGGCGCTCACCTTCCTCGTGATCAAGTCGATCGAGTGGACCAACGAGATCATGCACGGCTACACGATCACGGCCAACGGCTTTTGGTCGTTCTATTACACCGCAGCGGGACTCCACGGGCTACATGTGATTGCTGGTGCGATCGTCATGGGATTCATCGCGTTCGACGCGTACAGAGGTCGCGAACTCCAGAGGGTGGAGTTGATCGGGATCTATTGGCACTTCGTCGACGTGGTTTGGATCTTCCTGTTCCCGCTGCTCTACATCGCGAAGTAGGGGGCTGCTATGTCTGAGAATCACGACGACGGACACCACGTCAATTACAAGAAGATCTACTTCATCCTTTTGGGTCTCCTTGTAGTCAGCGTCGCTGGACCGTTCCTCGGCATCCTTTGGGTGACGCTGCTCACCGCATTCGGGATTGCGTTGGTTAAGGCGACCCTGGTCATCCAGAACTTCATGCACCTCAAATGGGAAAAGAGGCTGATGAAGTGGATGCTCTCGAGCTCGCTCATTCTGGTGGCGTTGTTCTTCGCGGGCGTCGCTCCTGACGTCATGAACCACGAGGGGAACAACTGGGACAATCTTGCCGCAAAGGCCGCGGTCGAGCGAGGGATCCCGCTGGAGCACGGTGAGGCGACGGAGCACGCCGGGGACGAGACGGAGGAGGCAGCGGTGGAACCGGGTGTGTTCAGCGCGAAAACCTCTTTCGACCAGGTCTGCTCGCTCTGTCACGGGGTTGCGGGTGATGGCACGGGCGCCGCTGGCGCCGCATTCGTTCCAGGCCCGGCCAATTTCACCGACCCGACCTTCTGGGAAACGCGCGACGACGCGCGCATCAAGACGGCGATTCGTGACGGCGGCGTGGCGGTTGGTGTTTCGGCGAACATGGCTCCTTGGGGCGCCCTTTACACGGACGAGCGGCTCGACGCCATGGTCGAGTACGTGAAGTCGTTCCGTGCCGGGGGGCAGTAGGAGCTAGTCGTGACGACCCAGGCAGCCACCCACCCCGTCGAGCACCGACCGGCGCCCCAAAAGCGCCCGAAGATGATCGCAGATGGGGTTTTGGGCATGCTGATCTTCGTGTTCACGGAGATCATGCTCTTTGCCGGATTCATTTCCGCTCACGCCATCGTGCGGTCTCAGGTCGCGGGCGAGATGTGGCCGCCGTACGGACAGCCACGCCTGCCCGTCCAGGAGACCGCCGTGAACACGGCGGCGCTGCTTCTGAGTGGCATCGTTCTCATCGTTGCCCAGGTGGCGTTCAAGAAGGGCGCGGTGCGCGCGAAGGTACCGCTCCTTATTGCGACCCTGCTCGGTGCCTTTTTTGTGTTTTCTCAGGGCACCGAATGGACCGCGCTCATCAGCGAGGGACTCACGCTGACTTCGAGCACCTACGGTGGTTTCTTTTACACCATTGTCGGGGCTCACGCGCTTCACGCGATCGCCGCGATTGGCGGGCTGGTTTGGGCATTCTATGAACTCCACGAGAATCGCCTTACCTCGGCGAAACTCGGCACGGTTGCGGTGTTCTGGTACTTCGTGGTACTGGTATGGCCGGTCCTTTACGTGAAGGTCTATCTATGAAACGCGCTTGGATTCCAGTTTTCGTCCTGACGGCTCTAGTGCTTTTCCCCGAGGTCGGGCACGCCTGTGCGGTTTGCTTCGACGCGAGCGACGAGAACAGGAAGGCGTTTCTGGCAACCACGGCGTTCCTTTCGCTCCTGCCGCTCGGCATGGTGGGTGGCGCGGGCTTGTGGGTGCGAAAGCGGTCCAACGAGATCGACCGCGAAATGGCTGAGCGGGAAGTGGGCGAGCAGGAATAGGCTCGTCGGTCTAAGTGGCTCTCGGCCCCAGGGGGTCTGGTCCGTGGCCGGCCCACACCTTGCGCGGACGCCGCCAACGCGGCACGAATGTGGCACCCACGCCCATCTCTCCGACGCCTGAGCCCCGTGAGCACCCCCCACGA
Organism: uncultured Gemmatimonadales bacterium; assembly: GCA_937919655.1. Classification (GTDB taxonomy): domain Bacteria; phylum Gemmatimonadota; class Gemmatimonadetes; order Longimicrobiales; family Gaopeijiaceae; genus CALFPJ01. The sequence goes on along the minus strand of CALFPJ010000015.1, from coordinate 114,736 downwards.
GTCCGGCCCCGATCAACGCGGCCCCCAATTTCATAGCAAGAACTTGGATGGGGCCCGCACGCCTCGGCGAGCACAAGCGGAGGTCAGCCAGAGCAAGATGAAGGACCACGACGTCCAGAGCCTTGCGATTCGGGGACATGCTCTGATCGCCGGCGCGATCGGGTTGTTCATGGGTGGGGCCCTCGGCTATTTCCTGGTGGTCCAGTTTGAATTTGGGCTCTGGGTCGTGCCACTCTGCATGATAGCGTTCGGGGTGGTCATGGCGGCTGTTCCCATGGGGATCGTCTCCGGATCGGGGCGCGCGGCTACGAAGGTCTACATGCCTTCAGGTGCTACTACGCCGCACACGCAGGAGTATTCGTACCCGGAGTCGCTCGTCGCTCGTGGGATGTACCAAGACGCCGTGTCTGCTTTCGAGTTGGTGGTGGTAGAGGAGCACACCGGCGATCCGACACCCTACCTGCGCATCGCTCGTATCTACAGGGACAACCTGAAACGCTACGAGGACTCCGCCCGGTGGCTGAAGCGCGCACTCAACGAATCGGAAATCAACGCGGGACTCGCTGCATTGGCCCGTAGAGAACTCGTCGAGTTGTACCGCACCAAACTCGAGCAGCCTGAGAAGGCGGCACCTATGCTGGCTCGACTCGCACACGAAATGGAGGGCACGGCTGACGGCGAGTGGGCGGCCAAGGAGCTTCGGTCCGTGAAGGAGCAGATGGCCAAGGAGACGGACAGCTGAAGCCAATTGAGCCGACAGCCCTCAGTCCCGGCTTTTTCGCCCGGTTCTATGCGCCACTGATCGCGACGAGTTTCCTGCTCACGGCCACCAATCCCCTGGTGGCTGCCGCACTGGCCCGTACGTCCGATCCGGCGGCCTCTCTCGCGGGTTTCGGAGTGGCCTTTGCCCTCATTGGAGTCCTCTACGCTCCCCTGTTGGTGGTGCAGCAAGTGGCCGCGGCCCGTTTGTTGGCCGCTCGGGAGATCACGGTGGTTCGGCGTTTCGCCTATGTAATGGGCGCTGTGATGTCGGGGGTCGCGGCGGCGGTGGCCTTCACCCCGTTGGGAGAATTGGTCCTTGGGGGGGTGGTTGGTGTCCAGGACGGAATCCTGGATCAGGCGATTTCCGCAATGACGGCGCTGTGGCCGGTTCCGTTCCTGACCGGGGTTAGAGCGCTGCATCAGGGTCGATTGGTGGCCGGCCACCGCACCAATCCGATCGCGTTAGCCACCGGGGTGCGCACGGTGGTCCTGGGTGCTGTCGCCTTCGCTCTCACGACCACACCCGCGGGTGCCTGGTTGGGTGGAGTCGCCTTTACCGCTGGCCTCGCCTTCGAGGCGGCAATTGTCGCGTTTTCACACGCCCCGCTGCCCGCGGTGCCTGAGCTGACGGAGTCCGAGACCCAAGGCGAAGATCGGCTACTGTCGTTCTCCGCCCCGCTCATGCTCAACGTGATGTTGTGGTGGAGCACGCCACTAATCATTACGTCTGTGCTCGCGCGGACGCCGGAGCCCGACTGCTCGATCGCGGCGTTCACGGTCGTGGAGGCGGTGGCATGGTTCCTCACCGCGCCGGTGGGGCAGCTACAGCACGCTGCGCTCGCCTTGGTCGACTGCCGGGCGGCACACACACAGGTACGCCGCTACGCAGCGACTCTGGCTATAGGGGTCACGGTTCTTCTGGGGATCCTGTCGGTGCCGGCCATTCGCGAGTGGATCTTGTGGAACGGCTTTCGCCTCGATCCTTCGCTCCTAGAACCAGCCGGGCTCGCGTTTCCAGTAGCTGCCCTCTACCCCGTGCTGTACGGGCATCGCCAGTACAATCAAGGACTCTTCGTACGAGCGGGCTGTACGACCTTGGTCGCGCGTGGCGCGGTGCTTCGGATCGTAGTGATCGCCGCAGCAGCTCCGATCCTTTTGGGTCCCATGGGTCCTAACGGCGCACGTTTGGGCGTCACCCTCGCCGTGGTTGGGCTCTTCGCTGAGGGGGTGTTCTTGGAGCTGATGTCGCGACGCAGCGCCCTACCGTTATTGGATAAGGCGAGGGCGCGCTCAGCGGGTTGCTGAGATGGCCAATGTCCAGTTCGTGACCCGGACGTCCAATCGGTGGTTTGCTCGTAGGCCCGTGATACCAAACGGGCGCGCCTCGGTCGCGAGCATTGAATGGGCGAGTTGCCCGTTCAGAATGAAGTTCAGCTGACCGTCGGCGACTTCAACCGTGACAGTGTTCTCTGGCTCGTCACCCTCTGCCGCGACCACTCGAATGGCCGTGTGCGGGGTCCAGTCTACGATCGTCTCCGTGATCTCTCCGATCCGGCGTTTAATGAGGAAGTCACCCGTGGGGCGGACCAGCAGATAGGTGTACTCGAGTTCCGGACCGTCGAGTTCGAGGCCCCCCAAGAACAGTCCGTAGGCCTCTCGATATCCGACCGGCGCACCATACTGGGTAAAGGTTGCGTCAACGCGGAAGTCGCCACTCTGAACGGCATCTTCCGCGCGATATGCGATGCCGGCGGGACCCGTGAGGATGCGCAGCGCGGGGCCCTCTTCTGTCAGTTGGAATTGGCCTGGGTCGCTGCGGTCGCTATCGAGCCGAACGACATACGCGGAGGGCGCTGGCTCGGCCGCCGGGGTCCCGGAGGACGACGCGGCCGTCTCTGTCTCGGACTCTGAGGCGCAAGCCGCGAAGGTCACGCAAAGAAGCAACCAACCTAGGCGGTGGGCTGCGCGAGTAGCGCTGGGGGCGGCTCGCCTCACGACATTCTCCGGCGTTTGTTCTTCATGAAGTCCATCATGATGTGTTGGCCCAATGTCATGGTATTGGTGAAGTACGCCTTTCCGCGTGCGATCTCTGACACCTTCTGCACGAATTGGACCAAATAGGGGTCATCCGCGAGCATGAAGGTGTTGATGAGGATACCCGCCTTCCGGCAGGCGGCGACCTCTTGGAAGGTGCGTTGCAGAATATGCGGGTCGAGGCCGCCGGAGTTGGTATACACGCGCCCGTCTGGGAGGGTCATCGCGCTGGGCTTCCCGTCCGTGATCATGATGATCTGGCGCATGTCTTTGTTCTGCGACGCCAGGATACGACGGGCGATCTCGATGCCCTCGGCTGTGTTGGTGTGAAATGGCCCAACCTGTGCTTTGCCGAGCTGCGAGATCGGAATCTCCTTGGCTCGATCCCCGAAGGTGACCACGCGGAGCGAGTCCCCGGGAAACTGGGTGCGGATCATGTGGGACATGGCGAGCGCCACCCGCTTTGCAGGAGCAAAACGGTCCTCGCCGTACAACACCATGGAGTGGGACACGTCCAACATGAGTACCGTCGCACATGAGGATCTGTACTCGGCCTGATGCACCATGAGGTCGCCGTAGTCCAGCTGCAGCGGGACCGTCAGGCCTTCGCGTTCGATCGCGTTCTTTAGGGTCGCGGGAATGTCCAAGTTGAGCGTGTCGCCAAACTCATAAGGCTTCGAGGCGGCTTCGGCCTCAATGCCAGTCGAGAGGTGTGGCGTGTCATGAGACCCGGCGCTCGCCTTTCCGATCGCGGCAAGGAGTCCCCTCAGCGCGCGATATCCCAGGAAGTCCATCCCCTTTTGTGTGAGGTTGAACTGAACCTGCTGGGCCGCCTGCTTGGCCTCGTCGATCTGCCCCTGACCCGTGACGTCGTACGTTGCCCCGGGCATTTGCGGGTTGCCGGTCTCCATGTTGATGAAGCCCTCCTCAACCATCTTCTGGATCAAGTCGTCCAGTAGAGCAGCCACCTGCTTCCTGATTTCCTCATCGCCGTCGCCTTCACCCCGCAGCTCGTCGATCATTTCGGGGGTGAGTTGGCCGCTTTCTAGAAGGGCCTTGAGGAGGGCGTTCTTTAGGGCATCGGTCGAATTCGTGTCCTCGCCGCCAGACCAACCCCAATAGGGGTGGTAGTGCGGGCCGCCCGAGAAGCCGCCGTCCATAAGAAAATCAGACAGGTGCTCAAGGAGCGATTCGATGTTGAGGGCGTCCAGCCAGCGGCCCTTGTACTTCGAGTAAGTCGTGAAACGCATGTATTGCCAACGGTTTGCGGAGTGGCCCTCACACTACGCCCCAGCGTAGCTTCCCGCCATGAACCCTGAAGCCCGCACAGCCCTCCTGGCCCACTACGACGCGGTACGGCGCGACCTCCCGTGGCGGGGTGAGTCGGACCCGTACCGGATCTTGGTCTCAGAGGTCATGCTGCAGCAAACCCGAGTCGATACGGTCGTTAGGTACTACGAGCCCTGGCTCAGGCGGTTCCCGGACGTAGAGTCGTTGGCGGATGCCGATGTCGATGAGGTGCTACGTGAATGGGAAGGGCTCGGGTACTATCGCCGCGCGCGCAACCTACATGCCGCCGTCCGCGCGGTGCGAGAACGACCGGGGGGCGAGTTCCCTGAAACCGCGCTCGAACTGCGCGCCCTGCCAGGTGTGGGCGAGTATACGGCGGGCGCTGTGGCGAGTATCGCCTTCGGTGAGGTCGCGCCCGCGGTGGATGGAAACGTGCGCCGTGTCCTGTCGCGGTGGTTCGATGAGCCGGAGCCGACGGTGTCATGGTTGCGGGCGCGCGCGACTGAGTTGGTTCATTTGACCCGCCCGGGCGATTGGAACCAGGCGCTGATGGAGCTCGGGGCGGTGGTGTGTACGCCGCGGAATCCGAAGTGTGCGGTGTGCCCGGTGTCTAAGTGGTGCGCGGCGCGGGCTGCTGGAAGTCAGGCGGAGCGGCCCGTGCGGGCGAGAAAGCCGCGCGTGCGCGCCGTGGATATGTTGCTTGTGGTGCTTCAGTGCGACGGTCGGGTGTTATTGGTGCGGCGGCCCGATGGTGGCCTGCTGGGTGGAATGTGGGCTTTTCCAGAATCTGAGATGACTCTGGGAGCAGGGGCAGGTCCGACCCCCACGGAAGAAATGGAAGCGGAGATCGCGACAGTCGTGCGAGGTCTCGACGCTGCGATCGTCGGCCCGCCGCTTCCGCTCGAAACGGTCGTGCATCGTTTTACTCATCTCCATGTCACGTATAGGCCGTACATTATGAAGGCCACGGCCACGGTGGCGGACGGTTCAGGGCGGGCATGGGTGTCGGCATCAGAGGCTGGGGCCCTCGCCATCCCCGTCGCGCAACGTAGAGTACTCGATCAACTGACTTGGGAGGTGCGGTGAGAGTCGCAGACATGACCTGGATGCAGGTCGAGACATTCTTGGAATCGGACGATCGCTGCGTGCTCCCACTAGGTAGTGTGGAGCAACACGCGTACTTGAGCCTAGCCGTGGATGCGATCCTGGCGGAGAAGATCGCCGTGGATGCGGCGGAGCCCCTAGGCGTGCCTGTGTTTCCGGCTGTCGCCTATGGGCTGACGCCCTATTTCATGGCCTACCCGGGGACGGTCACCCTGACCCCAGACACCTATGGGCGCATGCTCCGGGACGTGCTGAACAGCCTGGTAGCACATGGTTTCAAGCGCATCGTGCTGGTTAATGGCCATGGAGGGAATCGAGATGGCCGGCCGGCCGTTGATGCCTGGGCGGCCGAACATCCCCAAGTGCAGCTTCGTTGGTACGACTGGTGGGCTGCGCCGGAAACCATGGCGTCGGTGCGAGCCATAGACCCAGATGCGTCCCACGCGTCGTGGATGGAGGGCTTCCCCTGGACTCAGGTGGGGGGCGTCGACGTCCCTGAGGGTCATAAGCCTGCCGTTGATCTTTCCGACCGTGAGGACATGTCACCCGCGGCGCTACGTGAACGGCTCGGTGACGGATCCTTCGGTGGCTATTACACACGCCCTGACGCGGACTACGAGCACGTGTGGTCTGTTGCCGTTCGCGAGACCCGATGCGTTTTACAGGAAGGCTGGTAATGGAGAGCACATTCGCTGGGCAGACAGTGTTGGTGACGGGTGGGGCGCACGGCATTGGACGCGCGATCGCGGGAGCCTTTGGGGCCCGCGGTGCCATCGTGTTCGTGTGCGACGTCATGGAGTCCGATCTGATGCGCACCGTCGATCTTGTCGGCGACGATTGTCATGGAACGTTGGTCGATGTGACCGATCGCGTGGCTGTTGGGCAGTGGGTCGATTCGGCGATTGCCGCGACCGGGCGGGTTGATGTCCTCGTGAACAATGCGGGGGGGGTCCTCGGTCAGGTCGGACGGCCCTTAGAAGAGGTGACTAGCGAGGAGTGGGAGGCCATTGTCGCCGTGAATCAGACCGGGGCGTTCTGGACCGCTCAGGCCGTCGCGCCCGCCATGAAAGCGGCGGGGCGCGGTCGTGTCGTGAACATCTCCAGTGGCGCGGGACTCGGCGTGAGCCTCACGGGCATCCAGGCCTATGCCTCAGCGAAGGCCGGACAGATCGGACTCACGCGCCAGCTCGCCCACGAACTCGGTCCCTTCGGAATCACCGTCAACAACATTGCGCCCGGCTTCATCCGCTCGAATCCGAACACCGAACGGCAGTGGGAGTCGTATGGTGAGGAAGGCCAGCAGGAGCTGCTGTCTCGAATCGCGATGCGCCGGTTGGGCGCGCCCGCGGACATCGCCCATGCGGTGCTCTTCCTTGCTTCGGAGCAGGCGGGCTGGATTACTGGGACCGTGTTGCCGGTGGACGGGGGGCGGTAGAAGTCTTCACGTCTCCTCGGTCAGATCTGGCCAGGACGTCTTTTTGGTCGCCCGAAAAAGAAGCGACGTCTCCACCCGTGATACCTCGGGCAGCGCCGTGATGGCATCGAGCGTGAAGTCACGAAGGTGCTCCATGTCCTGTGCGACGGCGTGCGCCAGGTAGTCGTTCCGGCCCGTGGTGTGGTAAAGTGCCACGACCTGAGGAAGCGCGAGGGCAGTTTGCTCGAATCGTGCGACCGCCGCCCGCGTGTGGCGCTTGAGTTGAACCGCGACCAGCGCTTGAACGCCGATGCCGAAAGCGGCTGGGTCGACCTCGGCATGTGCCCCCTTGAGCGTGCCTCGCTCCGTGAGGCGGCGCACCCGCTCCAGGCACGCCGATTGAGAGAGTCCGACGTCGATCGCGAGGTCCTTATTGCTGGTACGCGCATCTTCGGCGAGCGCCATCAGTATCTGTCGATCGATTCGGTCAACTATCATAAATCATCCCTATGGCCGCAGAAAATGCGGCAGATTACCGCTGCGACAATGTAAGTCCGATGTTTGCTGTGTAGATAGTACATTATGTACCACACGGACCGCATCGGCCAAGGATCAGACATGAGGCTGGAAACCCGAGCAGTTAGGTCGGCCCGAGGACACGTCCGCAGCGACACTACTCGTGAAGTGGGGGGGGCTCACGTTCCACCCATCGACCTCTCGACCACGTACACGTTCGACACGGCCGAGGCCGTGGCGGCGTCCATGGACGCACTCATCGAAGGCGCTGGCGAGGCTCCGAACCCTGTTTATGCGCGTCTACAGAATCCGACCGTCTCCAGATTCGAGTCAGCTCTGGCCGACCTGGAGAGCGCCGAGGCTGGCGTGGCCTTCGCGAGCGGTATGGCCGCGATCACCGCCGTGGTGATGGCGGCATGCTCTGAGGCCTCGCCTGAGGGCTGGGCCCGTGGCCGGCACGTGGTAGCGGTTCGCCCCGTGTATGGCGGGACAGATCACCTTCTGACGTCGGGGCTGCTAGGTACGGAAGTGAGCTGGGTGGAGTCGACTGAAGTCGCCTCGGCCGTCAGGCACGACACGAGCTTGGTGCTGCTGGAGACGCCAGCGAACCCGACGCTGGTCATGGTCGACATCGCGGACGTGGTGTCCCAGGTACGTGCGTGTGAGACTCGGCTAGGCCATCGGATCGCAGTGGCTGTCGATAACACGTTCGCGACTCCCATTCTTCAACGGCCACTAGAACTGGGAGCCGACCTTGTGGTCCACAGCGCCACGAAATTTCTTGGCGGACACGGCGACGTGATGGGCGGTGTGGTGGCCACGAGTGAAGAATGGGCGCATCCGCTGCGCCAGATCCGAATGATCACAGGTGGCGTGTTACATCCGATGGCGGGTTACATGCTGCACCGGGGGCTGCAGACGCTCCCCGTGCGTGTGCGAGCGCAGCAGGCGTCGGCACGCGTGATCGCGGAGCGCCTTGTCCTGCACCCCGACGTCATTGCGGTGCACTACCCGGGGCTCAGCGGCGATCCGGTTGAGACACGATTGCTCCAGACGCAGCAGGTGGGCCCCGGCTCGTTACTCGCTTTCAGGGTCCGCGGTGGCCGGGAGGCATCGGAGCGGGTGATGGAAACACTGACGTTGATTTGCCGTGCGGTGTCGTTGGGCTCCGTCGATTCGCTTATTCAGGCGCCCGCGCTGCTGACCCACCGGGTCGTGGACCCGGCCAGCAGGGAAGCCGCTGGCGTTCCCGATGACTTGCTCAGGCTCTCGGTTGGCTTGGAATCGGTCGAGGATCTGTGGAATGATCTGGAGCAAGCGCTGGCGACCGTAGCCCGGATCGTACCGGAGCCCAAGAAGGCTGGGCCGGGGCTCGGCGAAGGCGCCGTGATGTCCGCAGCATCGCCGTGGGAGTCGAGGGCGCCATCAGGTGAGTTCGAGATGGTCGGCGGCGCGGGAATCTAGAGGCGATCGGGGCTGGTAATGCTGAGGCCGAGCGTTGCCAGCCTGCCGCCTCGCCTCAGCCCAGCGAACTCGACCTTTGCACGTCGATCATCCAACTCGGGGTTTCGGCAAGATAGCTGTTCAGCATCGCCACTCGACGGTGATAGTAGCGAGCGTTGAGCCCCTGAAAGATCCCGGTGACTACCAACACGGCGACGTACATCAAGACGGAAAGTTGCTGCACCAACTCCTGCGTATCGCCGCCCAAAAGATCGGTAAGCTCCGTCAATTTGTGGGTCGGAATTAGCGGTCACCTGGTACATGCTCCAGAGGCAGTACACACCAATCAACGACATGAAGCCGACCTGATTGCGCCAGAGGAGTTCAGGCCCCTCGGGGTTCAGCGCCTGGGCCGCTGCCCCGCCCTTGAATTCATTACAAGCCACGATTGCGAGACCGATCCCAATCACAAGGCTCGTCAGGCTAAAGAGCCCGAACAGCAACGACACCAATGCGAAGAACCCAATCGACCAACCGTTGAAGGTCGCGATCTTGGCCGCGCCGACGATCTCCTTGGCGCGTTCGCCGGCCTCTTCGAGCTCCGCTTGTTACTCCGGCCCTAGTGGCGCCCCGTCACTCACTAATGCACCCGACCAGAAATACGATGGCATTCGAGCCGCACGCGAAAGCAATCATCGGGTCAACAACATCCTCACAGGTCCAATCCACCCATGGGGTCGAAGCCCTGATGTCCCTTCCCCGGCTCGGGACCCCGATGCGGCGCCCGCACATAACCACTGTTGCTACGGCTGATCCGGCGCTGGGCGACCAGGGCCTCGAGCACCAACTCACAGGCAGACACACGGGAGCCGTCGCTGGCGTCCGCAGCGACCAGCCCAACGTGCTCAATCAGCGAGAGTAACCCCGGGACCGTTTCGAAGCCCCGCACACAAGCTGCGGAGGACGCGTCGTCTCCGACTTGCAACGCACCGCCGGTCTCGAAGTGCTCGATGATGTCGTCTACGTCTGCGCCGCCGGCGCGCACATCAAACGTCTGCGAAGCGCTCTGCTGAATGAGCTCGCGCGCGATCTTGTCTGCCCCGTGAAGCTCGCCCTCGTATTCAAGCTCCATTTTCCCTGTGATGGCCGGGAGAGCCGCGTACACGTCTGATATTCTCGGGACGACGACGTCCTCGCCGTGTTGAAGCGCCCGGCGTTCGGCGTTGGAGACCATGGTCTCCATCACCGTGATCGGCATGCGCTGGCTGACGCCGGAGCGGTGATCCACACGTTTGTCTTCACGTGCGCGGAACGCGATACGCTCGACGGTCTCGGCCATGAAGTCGGGGACCTCCACAGAGCTTTCTGCTCGCGCGATCCAAGCTTCCTGCTTGGTGATGCTGATGCCGGTTTCGAGTTCGTCCGGGTAGTGGGTCCGGATCTCCGCCCCAATACGGTCCTTGAGCGGCGTGATGATCTTGCCGCGCGCCGTGTAGTCTTCCGGGTTGGCCGTGAAGACCATGAAGACGTCCAGCGCGAGGCGAATCGGGTAGCCCTTTACCTGTACATCCCCCTCTTGGAGGATGTTAAAGAGCCCGACCTGAATCTTCCCAGCGAGGTCTGGGAGTTCGTTGATCGCGAAGATGCCACGATTCGCGCGCGGGAGGAGTCCGTAGTGGATGGTCAATTCGTCGGCGAGGATGTGTCCGCCACGTGCCGCCTTGATCGGATCAACGTCACCGAGCATGTCGCCAATGGTGACGTCGGGTGTCGCGAGTTTCTCCACGTAGCGCTGGTCCCGCCCGACCCAGGCGATGGGCGTGTCGTCCCCCTGTTCCTCGACGAGTAGGCGCCCGAACTTCGAGATCGGCGACAGAGGGTCATCGTTCACTTCACTGCCGGCCAAGACGGGGATCGTTTCGTCGAGGAGGCTCACTAGCTGACGGAGGATCCGACTTTTTGCCTGTCCGCGAAGGCCCAACAAAATGAAGTCGTGCCGGGCCAAGACCGCGTTCACGATTCTCGGCACGACGGTTTCGCCGTAACCCTGGATGCCGGGGAATAACTCGTCGCCGGCGCGCAGTTTGCGGACGAGGTTTGCCCTCATCTCCTGCTTTACCGAGCGGGCTTCGTAGCCCTGGGCCTTGAGTTCACCAAGTGTTGTGGCGCGTTCGCTCATGCAGACGTGCTCCTGAAGTGCTATGCGGAAGATCGGGACTAACGTTAGAAGCATTGACCCTTCTTGGCGACGGTGGCGCGAGACGAAGCCCGCGAAAATGACCGCAGAAGGCGGGTGCTCCCGCATTTTGGGGCTGCCTGTCATCTGCCTGTCATCTGCCTGTCATCTGCCGATCATCTGCCGATCATCGGCCCCTCGGCACTTCGGTGCCAATTCAGCTGCCGCGAGGGTGGAGCCACCTCCCTCTCTTTGCGATCTTCCGGGGTTACTCAAACCCCAGCAGAGAGCCACGCATGTCCGAGGGCAACACCGTCCTTCGCGCGTCCGTCCGCCCCCTCGACGCGCAGCCACCGCTGCCGCGCGCCCGTTTCCTCGTTGAGGACACGCCGGATGAGGAAGCCATTCCAATGGACGTCCTCTTCGTGGGGGGAGGTCCCGCCGGCCTGGCTGGTGCGATCGAGTTGGCCCGCTTGGTCCAAAAGGACAACGAGGGCGGGGGCGGTATCGGGGACATCGAGATCGGCGTCCTCGAAAAGGCCGGCAATCTGGGTGAGCACAACCTCTCCGGAGCCGTGGTAAACCCGAGTGCATTTGGGGAGCTATTCCCAGAGCTGTCGATCGCGGACTTCCCTTTTCGGAGGCCTGTCACGAAGGAGTCGGTCTACGTGATGACCGAATCGAAGGCGTTGCCCATCCCGACGCCTCCGACAATGAAGAACCACGGGAATTACATCGCTTCGATCTCGGAGATCGTGCGTTGGCTCGGCGAGAAGGCCGAGGGGCTAGGCGTCAACGTGTTTCCGGGCTTTCCGGTTGACGCCCTCCTGCTTGAGGGGCAGCGGGTAATAGGCGTTCGCACCACACCTTCGGGGCTGGGTCGCGACGGGGAGCCTAAGGGCGCGGACTCGATGCCGGCCATGGATCTCACCGCTCAAGTGACCGTCCTCTCCGAGGGTACCAGAGGTCCGCTCTCTCAGGCGTGGTTGGAGTGGCAGTCCATCACCTCTCAGAACCCGCAGATCTACGCGCTCGGCGTGAAGGAAGTCTGGGAGGTCAAGCAGCCGCTCGATCGTATCATCCACACCATGGGATGGCCCCTTCCGAGCGACGCGTTCGGTGGGTCCTTCATGTACCCGATGTCGGACAACACGGTGGCGGTTGGCCTGGTGGTCGGGCTCGACTACGACAATGCCCGCTTCGACGTGCACAACGCGCTGCAGCGCATGAAGCTCCATCCGCTATTCCGGAAGCACCTCGAGGGTGGGGAGATGATCGAATGGGGCGCCAAGACGATCCCGGAGGGTGGCTACTACGCTGTGCCTAAGAGACGACATGGCGACGGCCTTTGCATCGTGGGTGATGCTGCGGGCTATGTCGAAGTCGCTTCGCTTAAGGGTATCCACTACGCGATGCACTCGGGCATGATGGCTGCGCGTCAGATCTTCAAGGCGCTCAAGGCTGGCGACACATCAGAGGTCGGACTTGCCGGCTATACTGCGGCTGTCGATGGGAGCGTGATCATGAAGGACCTCAAGGAGCGCCGGAACCTCCGCCTCGCGTTCAAGGACGGGTTCTTCGTGGGTGGCGCCAAGGCAGGGCTGATGACCCTTACCAAGGGTGTCTTTCCAGGTGGGAAGATCTCGGTCGACGAGGACGCGGCGCACACCAAGGGACTCGGTGTCGCTCAGGATGCCTTCGTTCCAGACGGAAAGCTCACGTTCTCGAAGGTCGACGGGGTCTATAAGTCCGGGAACCAGACGCGCGACGACATCCCCTCCCATCTCCTCGTTGGAGAGGACATCAGCGCCGAGGCCGCCGAGATGCTCGTCCATGTCTGTCCGGCAGGCGTCTACGAGCGGGACGGTGACCAACTTGTCGTGAATGCTCCGAACTGCGTGGACTGCAAGGCGACCGATGTGCTTGGGCCCAGGTGGACGCCGCGCGAGGGCGGGAGCGGGCCGGCGTATCGGCAGATGTAGCGCGTCAGGGTCGACCCGAGATGACTCGACTCCTCGGGTTGCGATACGATCGCCATCTGAGCATCAGCCGATTTAGAACCATGGCTGTGGCCTGAAATCAGGAGACTGGATGCGAGGAGTAGTAAGGTGGGTTGGGCGTGCGACGGTGACCGCCGTCATCGCCGTAGCCGTAGGCTGCGCAGGCGACGCGCCAGATGCGTTCGTGGCCACTGTCACCGACAGTGCCGGAGTGCGGATCGTGACCCACGACCTGACCGGGGTCACCGTGCCGACTTACCGGACCGTCTCTGAACACGATCTTGAGATTGGAGTGCAGGAGGGCGCGCCCGAGTACTCGTTCTCACGGATTCCTGATCTTGCGATCGCACCTGATGGCTCGATCGTCGTCTCCGACGCGTTGGCGCGGGAGCTGCGCGTGTTCGATGCGAACGGGGCATTCTTGCGCGCGATCGGACAGGCCGGCGACGGTCATGGAGAGTTTGCGAACGCGCCCGTCCTCGTGGGGTTCGCTGGCGATACCGTCTTCGCATTTGATGTCCGTAGCAGTCGCATCTCGTCATTTACAATGCGTGGGGACCTCATCTCGATGATGACCCTGAGGGCGGGGGACCCAGGAAGACCCGTCTTCATGATCCGTCAGGACGATGGCACGTATCTGACACAGGCTCCATGGTTGAATCGGGTACTGGATTCCTCATTTCACGATGCTCGGCTGGAGTGACCCTCGAGCTGGACGAGGACTGACGATCCTCCAGGGTGATTAATGGGCTCCAATTCGATAACTTCTCTACGTCACGCATCCCCGTTCCGCCAGGAGGCTTCCCTGGGGTCTCAAGCCCGCATCGTCGAACTCCTCGTGAAAAAATACGGGGTCGAACCGGACAAGATCTCGCCCACCGCCTCTATGGCAGACCTCGGGCTGGACTCCCTCTCCGTGACCGAACTGGTCTTCGATATCGAAGACCTCTTCGAGATCGAGATACCATTAGACGATGCCGAATTCCGCACCTTCGGGGAGGCTGTCGTCTTGGTGGACCGCTACCTCGGGGCCAAGGGCGACTGAACCGTGCCCTCCCGCCGAGTCCTCGTCACCGGCATGGGCTTCGTTACGCCCCACGGTGATGACGCGGACTCAATCTTCCAGCGGGTGTTTGCCGGCGAATCAGTAATCCGGCGAGTACGGTCCGGACGGGAGGGGTGGGCGGCTGACGTCCTTGTCGGCAAGGCAGAGTGGAATCCCCAGCGGGATACCACGCCAATCCAGAGGGTGGCCATGGACCCCGTGGCCCAGATGGCGTTCGTCTCCGCCCAGAAGGCCCTGACCCAGGCCGGCCTCATCGAGAATGATACGGCGCTGGATCGCGCGGGCATCTACATGGGATGCAGCATCGGCGGCGCCGAGACGAACGAGCAGGGATACCAGACGTACCACACGCGCAGCGTGCGCAGGACCAAGCCCTCCACCGTACCCCGGGTCATGCCCAGCGCGGTCGCCGCGCACATCTCCATGGAGTTCGGCATTCGTGGCCCGTCACAAACGTACTCGGTGGCGTGCGCGTCGTCGGCAATGGCTATTGGGGAGGCCTTCCGTGCCATTCGCGATGGATATCTCGACTGCGTGGTCGCGGGCGGAGCGGAGGCCATGCTAGCCGACGCGGTGCTCGCCGCATGGGAGGCCTTAGGTGTCTTGGCCAGGGAACACCCGGACGGGCCCGAGGCGTCGGTTCGGCCCTTCGACGCCGCGCGCACGGGCTTCGCGTTGGCAGAAGGTGCCGCCGTCCTCATCCTGGAGAGCGAGGAGCACGCCCGCGCACGGGGGGTGAAACCATTGGGCGAGATCGTGGGCTACGGAGCCAGCAGCGACGCCCACAATCTGACCCATCCATATATGGACGGACAGGCGCGTTGCCTGCGCGCGGCCCTGGCAGACGCCTGCCTTCCCCCCGAGGCCATCGGGTATATCAGCGCCCATGCCACGGGTACACTGGTGGGAGACAGGGTGGAGGTGGACGCGATTAAGGAGGTGTTTGGCGCCCATGCACTCCGTGTGCCCGTGAGCGCCACCAAGTCGATGCACGGTCATCTGGTGGGCGCCGCCGGCGCGGTCGAGTTGGGCCTTACCCTCATGGGCCTAGCGAGAGGCCAGGTTCCCCCGACGGCGAACCTCAGCCATCCCGACGCAGGCTGCGACCTGGACTGCGTGCCCATGCGGGGCCGCGAGGTCCCCGGCCTGGACTACGCCCTCTCTAACTCCTTCGCGTTCGGCGGATCCAACGTCAGCTTGGTGGCTCGGCGGGTCTGAGCGCGGTTGCCGATAACGGGTCCACCCTCCTCTGTGAGATGACAACTGGGAGCATGGACAGGCGCCAGCGTGACCGTCCGCGCGGTTCCGTTCGCGCGAGTGGAGCCCCCGTTGCGCGGGGTGGCGTGGCGTGGCACGAACGAACAGTATTGAAGCCCGTCGCCTCTTTTTCTCTGTTTCCTGCGCCCGTGCACCAGACCCTCCGCCTTCGAGGAATCCCGTTGGCTGGAAGTACCAGCCTGTGTGCCGAGGAGAGATTTCCATGACCCGAGGGACTCTCAACGTCGCGTTCGTGGTTCAGGGGGAAGGAAGGGGCCACATGACACAGGCCCTGGCCGTGCGAGACTTTCTCGAGGAAGCGGGGCACCGTGTGGTGGCGGTGTACCTCGGCACCAGCCCCGCCCATCCATTTCCGGCCTACTTCTCGGCCCGCATGAATGCTCCCATCATCACCTTCCTAGCTCCTACCCTTGTCCCTGACGTGGACCGCCGTGGGATGAGCGTGGCCCGGACGGTCCGCTACAACGCTCAGGGCCTCAACTCTTTCGTGGCTGCCGGGTTGGACATGCGCCGAAGTCTTCGCGGGCACCGCCCCGACGTGGTAGTGAATTTCTTCGATTTGATCGCCGGTTTCGTCCACGCCGTCACTTGGTCGCCCAGGCCGCCGCCTCGCGTCGCGCTTGCTCATGCCTACCTCATGGGCCACCCAGGGGCGGCCCCTCGGCCTACCGGATGGTCGGCGCGCGTGGGCTTTTCGCTGCTCGCCCGTATCACTACAGCAGGAGCAAGAAGGCCTCTAGGCCTTTCTTTCGACGAGCTGCCAGATACTCCCGGTGTCCGCGTGGCTCCGCCGCTCCTCCGGCGAGGGCTGGATGGCCTGACGCCTCACGACGGTGGCTACCTCTTGGCCTACGCCCTCAACGGTGGATACGCCCGGGAGGTGGCCGACTGGCAGGGGCGGAACCCCACCGTCACAGTGCACTGCTACGTCTCAGGGGGTGCCGGGGGGTTGGGGCTCCCGGATAGCCCAGGGCTCCATATCCACGACCTGGACGACGAGACCTTCCTCAGACACCTTGCGGGTTGTCGTGCCTATGTGGGAACGGCCGGATTCGAGGCGGTCTGTGAGGCGGTCTACCTTGGAAAGCCTGTCTTGGCCGTGCCCGTGGATGGGCATTATGAGCAGAGCTTCAACGCGGCCGACATCCGACGTGCGGGTGTGGCACGCACCGGCTCGTTCCAGGACCTGGACGATTTCTGGGGCACGCTTCCCCTCCCGTCCGAGTCGAGGGTTGCGGCGTTTCGTGCGTGGGTGGCCTGTGCGCCGGCGATCGTCGTGGGGGCGGTCGAGGAAGCCGCGCGGAGTGGGGTTTAGGGAGCAACAGCAAATGGAGCACGCCTTGAGCGTTGTGGCCGAGTGAGGATCCATCAACTGTCCGGCTCGTCCGGGTTGCGCCGCTTCGTGGCCGCCCCTTGGGTGATCCTCGACAGTGCGGCTTGGCCCCAATGGGTGCCCACGCTGCGTATGAGCGTCAGCACAATCCTCGACCCCAAGAAGAGCCCGTTCTTTCAGAACGCAGAACGGGCTTTGTTCGTGGCCGAGGATAGGGGACGGGTCGTTGGAAGGGTCGCGGCGATTCAAAACGGGTGGGCGGCCGATGCGGGCAAGGACCCAGGCTTCATGGGCTTTTTCGAGTGCGTGGACGACCAGGAAGTGGCCAGCATGCTCCTTTCTTCGGCAGAGGCTTGGCTCAAGGAGAAGGGCAACGCAACCGTGACCGGCCCGCTCAACCCGTCCACTCACTACGAGGGTGGGACCCTCATCAAGGGTTTCGAGCACACGCAGACGTTCCTTACGCCGTGGAATCCCCCCTACTACCCCGATCTGTTCGGCGGAGCAGGATACAGTAAAGCTGCCGATCTGTTCGGATGGCACCTGTCTATGGACGCACTCAGGGCCGGACCGATGCAACGCTTCTCCCAACTGGCCGAACGCGCCTGCAACAAACTCGACCTGACGTTCGGCCCTATGGATTTCTCCGAATTTGACGAGGTTATGCACCGTTGTTGGGAGATTTACTCAGAGTGCTGGAGCAATCAGTGGGGCTTTGTCCCGCTCACCGCAGAGGAGTGGCGCTTCATCGCCAACGAGATGAAACCACTCATGGTGCCGGAGGGCACACTCGTGGTCCGGGCCGGGGAGGACATCGTAGGCTTCGGCCTCTTTCTTCCGGACTACAACCGAGCCATGGCGAAGGACCGAAGCGGTCGACTCCTTCCTTTCAACTGGCTCCGGCTGTTGAGGGCCCGACGACACACGCCATGGGCGCGCGTCATGCTGGCTGGAGTTCTCCCCAAGTATCGGAAATTTGGCCTCCTGCCCCTGCTCTTGAACGAAGCCTGTCGCAAGGCGGCGGAATTCGGCGTGGAAGACGTCGAAGCCTCCTGGATTCTGGAGGACAACGACGACCTAAATCTCGTCTTCCAGCGCATGGGCGGCGATCCGTACCGCGTGTGGCGCGTGTACCAGAAAGCGATCTAGCGTCGGGCATCTCCGACCCTAGGCCCTTGCGAGCACCAGTGCCGCGTTCGTTCCGCCGAAAGCGAACGAGTTCGAGAGAGCGTAGCGCAGACCCTCGACTTGCCGGCCCACCAGAGGCACACAATCCAAGGCGCATTCCGGGTCGGGCTTCGTGAGATTGGCCGTGGGTGGGATCCGCCCGGTTTGAAGGGCGAGGGCGGTCCAGATGGCCTCCATGGCGCTGGTCGCGCCCACGAGGTGCCCGTGGGCGCCCTTGGAGGAGCTTACCGGCATCGCCCTCGCATGGTCGCCGAACGTGGTCTCGATGGCCTGCCACTCCACTCTGTCACCTGCAGGGGTGCCAGTGGCGTGGGCGTTCACGTACCCGATTGCCCCAGGCTCCACGCCGGCGTCGGCCAGCGCCCGCCGCATAGCCGACACCTGACCCTCTTCCAGAGGCTCAGTGAGGTTGTGGGCGTCGCTGGATACCCCGTAACCCACGATCTCCGCGCACGCCGTGCCCCCACGGGCAGTCAGAGACTCCTCGCTCTCCAGGATGAGGACCGCCGCGCCCTCACCCAGGACCAGCCCGGAGCGCTCCGCGTCGAAGGGACGGCTGGACGCTTCGGGGCCGTCAGGGTGTTCGGACGCCAAGGCGCCCAGCGGTATCCATGCGCCGAGGGTGCCTTCGTTCAGCTGCGCTTCGGCGCCGCCGGTCACAGCTGTGTGGAGGTACCCGTCGCGGATTGCCCGGAACGCTTCTCCCACCGCCACCGCCGAAGAAACACACGCGACCGAGTACGACAGCGAGGGCCCGTTGAGGCCGAACTGCATGGAGATGTGAGACGCCGGACCGTTGGCCATGATCATGGCCGTGGTAGCTGCCCGAGATCGCAGGGTAGGGGTGGCGAAGTACCGTCGGTAGTGGTTCTCCAAGACCTCCGAGCCCCCAAGGCCCGAGCCCAGGTAGATTCCGGATTCCTTCGCCCAGGCGTCGCCCGGATCCAGTTCGGCGGACCTGAGCGCCGAGCCCGCCGCGAGTACCGCCATCTGGGCGGCGCGGGCCATGAGGCGCGACTGCATTCGCGGGACCGAGTCCCCCATCACAAAGTCGGCGGGGGCCACGATGGCGTCACCTCCCGGCATGCCTGAACCGGAGGAGACCCTGCGTACCGCCGACTCGCCCAGGTAAAGGCGGTCGAAGGCCGCGCCCACGTCGTTCCCCAGGGGCGACACCAGGCCCATCCCCGTGACGAACACCCTACGGTGAGCCACCTCGGGCCTCAGATGCCTTCGGCTTCGATCAACGTGTCGACGATGGCTGCCGCCTCGCCCAGCGTCGCGAAGTTGGCCTGCTCGTTTGGAATCACGATGCCGAATTCCTCCTCCATCTCACGGATCAACTCGGCCGTCGACAGAGAGTCGAGGCCGACCGAAGCGGGTGTGGACTCTGGCGTGATCGCGTCCGGCCTCGCGCCGAACTCGGAGACCAGGATACGGCACAGGTATTCGTACGACTTCAAATCGGACCCTTTGCTGGGACGGGATCAACCTGCGGGTGGGACACTCACTAATGTCGCTATGTCCAAACGCCGCGTCACCCTTTCCGTTAAAGCCAGCCAGCCTCGCGGTACCAGGCCACCGACAGGGAGGCGCCTTCCGCGAAGGTCACCCGGGGCGTCCAACCCAGGGCTGCACGGGCCGCCGTGCCATCATTGACCCAGTGGGGTGCCCGTAACTCATGGACCTTGTCCCTGGTCAACATGACCGGCCGATTGGTCGCCCAGCCGAATAGCTCCGTGACTCCCGCGGCCAGCTTCAGAGCGCTGGCAGGAATTGGCACGCGCAGCCGTACCCGGGTCCCCATGGCCGCCTCGATATGGCCGATAATGGTCTCGAGTGTTTCGGGGACCCCATCCTCCACGTCGAACGCCGAGCCGCTGGCGACATCGGCCTCGAGCGCACGCACACACACGTCGGCGCAATCGGGCGCATAGACCATGCTCAACACCGAGCCGGGGGACCCCGTGAGGGGAAGGACGCCCAGCTTCACGGCCAGGAAGAAGGCCAAGGTCTCCCGGTCCCGTGGGCCGTGCACCACGGGTGGGCGGACCACCACCGTCGCTATGTCGCCTGACGCCGCCCTCACCCGCTCCTCCGCCGTCAATTTGCTGCGTCCGTACGCAGTCACGGGCGCTGGGGGTGACCCTTCCGGACGCGGGCGCCCATCCTTGCTCGGACCCATCGCTGCCAGTGAGGAGACGTGGACGAACCGATCCAGGTTTGGACAAGCGGCGCGGGCCGCCGCCAACAGGTTCGCCGTGCCCCGCGTGTTCACACGCGCAAAGTCCTGAGAGCGCATCGCCTTGATCAGGCCCGCCGCGTGGATGATGCCCCGGACGCCCCGGGTGGCTTCCGTCAGGGACGTCGGATCGTCTAATGAGCCCTGCACGAGTTTGATACCGGGCAACGAGGATAGGTGTCTGGTGTCACTGGTGCGCCTCACCAACGCGCGAACTTCAACGCCTGCTGCGGACAGTCGGTCGGCGATATGCGACCCCAGGAAGCCGGAGCCACCTGTGAGTAGGACCGGACCACGCATCAGATAAGGCCGTACTTTTTACCCACGATGGCGAGCGCCTCGAGTCCACGATCCAGGTGCGCACGCTCATGGGTCGCCATGTAGCTGGTGCGGATCAACGAATGACCAGGGCTCACGCTGAAGGACACGAAGGGGTTGGTGTAGATGGCGTGTTCCTCGAAGAGCTCCCGCCACACGGCCAGCGTTCGCGCGTCATCGCGGATGTAAATGGGGACGATCGCGGTCTGGGTCGGGCCGACCTCGAAGCCCAGCGATACCAGCTCGCGGATCATGTAGTCGGCGTTCTCCCGCAGGCTGTCCACCCTCCAGCCTTCCTCTTGCATGACCTCCAACGCCGCCATCGCCGCCGCCACCGTGGACGGGGCTCCGCTCGCCGCGAACATGAAGGACGCCGCATGGTGTCGGATGTAATCGATGACCGCCCGCTCCCCAACTAAGTATCCACCCACGCTGGCAAGCGACTTGCTGAAGGTCCCTCCGATGAGGTCCACCTCGGCACCCAAGCCGTGGTGGTGTGCCGTGCCCTTGCCCGCAGGGCCCACCATACCCAGCCCATGGGCGTCGTCGACCATGATGCGTGCGCCGTGCTGACGCACAATGGACAGAAGTTCGTCGAGTTTGGCGATTTCCCCTTCCGCACTGAATACGCCATCGATGATGACCAGGGCGCCTTCGTCACCCTCTTCCAGTCTGGAGAGGTGCATATCCAACGATTCGGCGGAGTTGTGGCCGAAGCGCACCATGCGTGCCCCGTGCGCCATGGCGAGGCGCACCCCGTCGTAGGTCGACGCATGCACACCCCGATCGATCAAGGCGACGTCTCCGTCGCGCAAAAGGGCGGAGCAGACCGCCAGGTTGACCTGGTATCCCGTGGTGAATACCAGGGCCGCCTCGCGACCGTAGAAGTCTGCGAGGCGCTCCTCCAAGTCGTGGTGGAGCTGTGTAGTGCCGTTCACGAACCGGGAGCCCGTCATGCTGGTGCCCAGGCTACGGATCGCGTCGCTGGCGGCTTCCCGGACCTTGGGGTGGGTGGTCAGGCCCAAGTAGTTGTTCGACCCGAACATGATCACTTGGCGCCCGTCCACTACCGCCTCGGGGCCGTCGTTGCGCTCGAAGGCTCGGAAGTAGGGATACAGCCCTTGAGCGCGAGCCTCATCGGCGGCGCGGAACTCTCGGACTTTGTCCCACACGTCGCGGCTCAAGCGGTCTCCCTTCTGGCGTCTGTCATTAGAGGCCAAGGCTAGCCGGGGGGGGCAGGGCCGTGCAACTGGCGCGGGCGATGCCGTCGATACTCGAGCACTCGTCGCCCACTCCTCGCTTAGCTCAGATAGGGACGAACCCCCCTCGCGACGGCGCATCGCCACTCTCGGTGCTGAACGAACTTCTGACTCAGGACACGAGACGGCAGGGCGCTTGGATCGTAGGAACGTCAACTGGGAGCTGGGCGCGCCGGTGGCTATTGGATGTAGACTGATCCGCGCCAGATGCTTGGGCCCCGAGGCTCGGCCCTCCCCCAATCCGCGGCCGCGCGGTAGTGTGCCTGGATCCTCAACAATCGATTCAGGAGAAACTACTCGCGTGGAAACGACGGCAGGCCCGACCGGGATGCAGGTTGTCTCAGTCGTCACCCACGCTGGCGAGGGACTTGCTGAAGGTCCCGTGGGTGAGGTCCACCTCGCGACCCAAGCCGTGATGGTTCGTGGTGCGCTCGCGGGTGGGGCCCAACGCGCCGAGCCCACGGGCCTCGTCGACCGTCCTGCGTGCGTAGTGCTGGCGAACGATGAGCGGGAGAGCGTGTGAGCGACGGCCCGGTGGTGTCGGTCAATCCCTACGTACAACCGCTTTGAGGCGCTTCAAAGAGCCGCCGCCAGCGTGATAGCTCAGGCCTATCCGAACATCGAACTCATCGTGGTCGACAATGGGTCTTCCGACCCTGAGTACCATGGGGCAGATCTTGGCGACGGCGTGCGGTTCATCCAGCTCGAAGAGAATTCGCGCGTCCGACTCGGATATGCGACTCCGGGCAGTATTTCGCGCAACTCCGGTCTCCGCGTTGCATCGGGCAGCTTCGTGGCGTTCCTAGATGATGATGACGTGTGGCTGCCGAAAAAGATTGAGCTACAGCTCGATGAGATGGAGCGGAGCGGGTGCGAAATGAGTTGTACTGATGGGTATATTGGTTGGGGGCCCTACGATCCGAGCCGTGCCTACCCCCGCTACAATGCCGAGTACTTTATTAAGGCGATTCGAGGCATCCACCGCAGGAAGTGGTCGTGGCGTATGGAGCGCGGATTTCCTAAGGTGTGGTCACGTCGCTTCCTTGAGGTGCACAACAGTGCCGTGTGTTCCAGCGTCGTCTTGAGCAGGTCCGTCATTTCACGTGCAGGCGAGTTCAGGCCCCTTCGGAGGGGGGTCGACTACGACTATTGGCTCCGGGCGCTCGCTTACACCGATTGTGTCTACGTACCCGAGCCCTGTTTTTACTACGACGACGGGCACGCGGGTGGGCAGCAGTATTAGGTGCTGAGTCGGTTCCTTTACACCTCGTCCTGTGCGAAGCGGGACTGGAGGGCCGAGAACCAGGAGCCCTCCTCCTCCTTGGCATCCCAGCGATTGTGCCAGTGGTATGCGAAGGCGCCTGGGAAGAACCGCTCGTCGACCGCGGCTGGCGATGCGTCTTCACTGGTGTTGAAGAACGAGTCGAAATGAGAGAACGGCACGTGGGCCTCGGGGTCGTGGCCGTCGAAGCGCAGCCACAGCGGGTCGAAGAACGCACAGGGGAGCAGAAGCAGATCACGGAGCTCCCCAGCGTCCTTCCGGAGGACTTCCCAGGGTCGGAAGGACCGCTTTTTGCGGCAGCGCTTGAGGATCTGTGTCGTGAGTTTGCTCACGGCCTCGAGATAGAGCACAGCGTTGTTCGCGTGCGGTTCGCCTGACCATTGGTAGCAGAACGGGCCGAGATTTCGGAGTGGGCCGAGGTCGCGTAAGAACACGACGTCGAGGTCGAAGTAGACGCCGCCCTCTTGGTGCAAGGCAAGCAAGCGGAAGGCGTCAGCCTGGTGTGTGTCGTTCCCGTCAATCCGGACGGGAAGCCGCATCGCATTCACCTCGGCCTGCGGGTCGCAAACGCTCACTTTGACTCTGTCGAGCAGCGGGGCGAGGTCGGGGAGCGTCTCGTGGCCCTCGAACCCGTCCTGGGCGTCAAGACGAAGGTGCACTCGGGCGCCTGCTTGGGTCGCGAGCACGGACCGAACCGACAGAGCCTGCTTGGGCCCAAAACGTCCACGCCAGTAGGCATGGAAGGTCACTGGCGGCGCTGCCGTGGGTGGCACGAGTCCGTCACGGAGGCGGGCTAGGCAGTGGTTCGTGTCCGAGTATAGCCGTAGGTCGTTGAGTTGCTTCACAAGGTCACCGGAGCCCCTGCAGCTTGGCCCAGACCGAATAGGCACTTCGTCACGGCCGGCAGCGCATCAGGCGCCCAGTCCGGAGAGGGAACTGATGTCTCTCGTCGCCGCCTCATGGGTGCACTCGGCGTGGCGCTTGGATTCGCGTCTCTAGGCAGGGTCGTGTCGCTTTCTATGGGATGTTGAGGGCAACGTCGGGATCCCGCCGAAACACCGCAAGTCGCAGCTCTCGAGCCTCGGCACGTCGCGAAACGTGAGGCAGGCTCGGGGCTGTCCTGCGGACGGGGCACTTGGGTCCCCGAGGCTCGACTCTCTCCCAACCCTTGGCGGCGCTATAGTGTGCCTTCATCGTCAACCGTCGTTCCAGGAGCAAACAGTCGCGTGGAGACGAAAGCAAGCCCGACCGGCCCTCAGCTTGGCCCAGATGCTCGCCCTGGGGAAGGAGCTCCTTTGCTTATCGGCATCTGCGTCGTGCGTAACGAGGCCGACGTGGTGGGAGAGGTTCTCCGAAGCGCTGCGGCCCAGCACGACCTGATCCTCGTTGTGGACACGGCGAGCTCTGATGGGACTGTGGATGAAGTCCGCGCGGTCGCGAAGGATGAGGAGCACGTGGTCCTCATGGCATCGCTTCCAGCTCCGACGTGGGCCGAGAGGGTACGCAGGCACGTCTGGGCACGTATCTCCCCGTGCCTCCCCGAAAGGACGTGGTGGTCGTTCGTCGACGGGGACGAGTTCTGCCGGGAGTCACTGTCATCCGTTGTGTCGGAAGCGGAGGCAGAGGGTGCGGACCACGTGCAGGGGGCGTTCGCCACCTTTGCCTACACTAGGGGCGAAGCAGAGGCATGGCGGCAGGGCCGCGAGACCTTGGCCGATCGTACCCGATCCATCGAGGAGCGACGCCTCTTTTACGTGGTAAGCGCGTATAGCGAGCGCCTGTTCAGAGGGCATTCACGCCTTCGGTGGAACGAGGACACGTACGTCCCGGGCGGGCTCATTCGTCCTTTGCGTCGCAGGATCTGCTACCGGCACTACCCGAATCGGGACCTGCCTCAACTGGAGCTTCGTCTGAGTACCCGGAGCGGCCTAGACCTAACTGAGGAGCACCGTAGCGTCCACTACCACTGGCACCATTCGGTGGAGGAGGCACTCAACCCGGACGACGACCCCAAGCTCCAACGGCATGAACCAGGGAGCCTCATTGCCCTGCCGGAGCCATGGCGCCGAGTATGGGTTAAGGATCCTTTTCGACGAACCGCCGCGCGGGCCCGTCGGCTGGTACGGGCGAGGGTGCCCCAAGAGGCGGGATTGTTCGCCGACCTACCGGTCGATGCCATCATCGAGCGCATAAAGCGTACCTAGACGCCGTCATCGATCGAGTCCCGGGAGCGTCTAAAGCCCGAATCCCGAGGCTGCCCTGCGCTTATAAGTCTTGGCATCGGCCTTACCGAAGCTCTCCGTGTGCCTGTACTGCTCGTCCATGGGGACGTCCCGATAGGCAGGATGGAGGTGCAGAAGGAAACGCGCATCGACGAACTTGTAGCACCCCAGTATCTGGGCGACCTCCGTCATCTCCTTGTCCGCCCAAAGGCTCACGTAGCTCGGATGGTAGATATATCCGAACCGATCGTAGAAAGCCCTCCCCAGGATGGCCAGGGTGACGATATCGGAGCGGTTCCCGTCCGGGATATGAAGGCAGAGATCTAGGTGATCGAAGGACCGGCGAATCACATCGTCGAACCCGTGCTCAACGAAGACCATGTCGTCGCTCATGTTCACGAGGATGTCCCAATCGTACCCGTATGTCGCCAAATCGCGGTTGGTGGCATCGATCTTATTTCTGGACTTCCCGATGCAGACATCGACATTGGCGGCACGGCCAAGTTCTTCGAGCATGTCCGGGTGGTTCATCGATGCGTCATCCTCGTCGAGGGTTACCAGGACCCTGAAGCGGGGATCGACGCAGTTGTCCACGATCGAACTCAACCCCCGCAGGAACCAGTCGGGCCGGCTCCGGGTGGTATACTTGAAGAGGATCTTCATGGTACTGAAATGAACCACTCGGGCCGGCTGCGAGTCGTGTACTTGAAAAGGATCTTCAATTCCGCCAATGGGTGCGGCTTGAATGCGTCTTCGAGGTACTCTGCAATGGTCTGAGTGCGCCGCCGCCCACCCATCGTCTCGGGTGCGAAACGCTGCAGTCGTCTTAGGAACCCCACAACCATCGTGCCCGTGCCCGCTCTATCCATGCCAGTAGAATATCTCGGGGTATCGCTTTTCCATTCCCTCGCCGTCATACGCAGGGTCGAAGCGTTTGAAGAAACGAATCGTTTCCATCTCCACGACTCCAGGGCTGCCGATGTGCCTACAGGTGAGGTCAGATTCCCACAATCGCGGATCGACACCCTCGGGATGTGCCCGGACGGAGCGGCCGCCCGTGAGGTCGTGCTTCAGCGTAGCGCGGCGGAGCTTCGGGTAGATGTGCTTTGCAAGCGCCGTCTGATCGCTGCCTCGCTCCGATAGATCCCCGAAGCTCGCGATCATCCCCCTCCAGGAAGTATAGCCCGTAGCGGCGCGCAGCTTCTGGCATTCGAAGCCGCTCATGCCACCCATGAGGTGGGCCGTATGCTGCGGGTCGTCGTGGATGGCATGCGCGGTAGCGCCGCTCGCCACCCACTCCGTGACAGCCGCCGCCTCTCGATACGTGGTGATCGCGTCAGCATCGCGGCAGAGCAAGTGGGTGTAACGGGGGGACTCTGACGGCCCGTCGGGCCCTGAGAAGATGGGCTTCATGCGCCAAAGCATCGCCTCGCACAGGGGCCGACCCCCGGCCTCGCGCGTGACGGTGGCCCCCAGGGCAGTGAAAAGATCGCCGTAGCGCGCGGCCGTGTCGCCGTCTACGCAAACGGCGGTATCCCACCCCGGATATAGCAGCTTGTTCATGCGTAGGTTGAAGCACATGCCGCGCACGTAGGCGCGATACTCAAACGTCTCCGCGGACGGATGACGAAAGACCGCGTAGGACAGTGCCCTCATGGCCCCTGCCGTCCCTGCTGGCTCATCCGTTCAACCTCGTGCGCCGGCTTCGTACGGGAGTAATAGTGATAGATGGTCTGGTCGATGAAGTACTCGGTCTTTAGCAGGCCGTCCCGCGCGACGTCGTTCGAGAAGCTGTGGTCCTCGCCGAAGCTCTTCTCTTCGAAGCGGAGGTGCTTGATGAGATCCGTCTTCACGACGTTCAGGTGGTTGGGATTGCGGTAGTAGCCCGCATCGTCGTGCCACCAGTGTGTGTGCCGCAGCGAATGATAGAAGGGACGATCGTACACCCCATTCACGTAATATCTTCCCGTGAGCGAGTTGCAATCGAAGTCACCGTACACCCCCGGCAGATTTAGAGAGAGGTAGTCGGGGCTCACGCCATCGTCATCGTCGACGAACGCCAGATGGGTAGCACCCGCCTCGATTGCCGCGTCCATCAGCTCGTTGCGCTTCTGCCCGATCGTCTTCGTTTGGTCGTCCTTGTTCACGACAATGATGACGTCGTCCGGGCGCGGAAGCGCGGCTCTCTGTCGGCCGAGCTCGTTCCAGATCGCATCGAGGAAGGTCTCGCGGCCATCGATAGTTGGGATCAGGACGGCGAGCTTGGGTAGTCGGATCATCGAGACGAGGAATCCCCGTTGGGCGGCTCCGTGAGCTCTTTGCGAAGGCTGTCTTCGGTGAACTGCCGGGAGAAGCCAAGTCGATACGCGGCCTGCCCTGTGGCTTCGAAATAGTGAACCGTGAGAAGGTAAGTTCCGGCCCGAAGGGGCACGTCCTTGACCTCCAAAAGTTCTTCGCCCATCGGCTGTGGGCTCCAGTCGTACCAGAGCACACGGAACTCCTCAGAGTCGTCCAGGAGGTTCTGCAGGACGCCAATCGTGCCGTCGTCGCTGTCGACTTGGAATGTATAGAGCCCGTCGTTCTCGACTTCGACCACCGTCGTAAGGAACCCTGAAAACCAATCGCGGATGCCGCGCACGGCCCAACCAATTCCGAAGTCACGGCCCACCACATTCGGAGTTAGGTCCCAGTAGAGAGAGCCCGGCGGCAGTGACTTGCGAATCTCGTGGTAGTCGCGGGTAACAAGGGGGAAGAACTCCTGTCTCCATCCTCTGTGCAAGCTCAGTTGTCCCCGAAAGCGCCCGTCGACAACGATCTCCCGTTGAGGCGATCGCGCTTCGATGTATCGAGCCGTCGTGGCCCGACTCAATTCCAGGACGATGCGTTCCTGTTCGACGGTGAGCGAGTCCAAGCTCGACACGCGAAGTCGGCTCTCGTCGTATTCGAAGTCGATGGTGTGGGATACGGGTATTTCACCCTCCTGAATAGGAAGGGGTACTCCGCATGCGCTGATGAAACATGGTATCAACAAGGCCGCCGCAAGGGCACACCACCTGGTCCATAGCCCTGAGGAAGCGCGTGTCATGAGCGTCCGGGGACGGCGATCTCCGTCTCTTCCGAGGCAGCTTCTTCCTCCCTCTCCTGCGCCCGGTATTGTTCGGCGAAAAGGCCGTTGAGGGCCAACAGTTCCTCCCAAGTTCCTGACTCCACCAGGCGGCCCTGATCCAGCAACAAGATTCGGCTGGCGGACCGGATCGTGGACAGGCGATGGGCGATGACCACGAGGGTTCTGCTCCGTGAGCGACGTTCGACGGCCTGTTCAACTTGTCGCTCGACAACGCTGTCGAGCGCCGACGTGGCCTCATCTAGAATCAAAATGTCCGGCTCGCGCAGAAGGGTGCGAGCAAGCGCGAGGCGCTGCCGTTGCCCCCCCGAGAGCTGGACTCCGCGATCTCCGATGAAAGTGCCCAGTCCAGCGGGGAGCGATCGAACGAACGCCTCAAGATCGACGTCGGCTAGAACATCCCAGAGGCTGGCCTCGGGCACGTCAATTTCAAGACCCCAGGTGAGATTGTCTCGAATCGGGCGGTGCAGGAGCCAGACGTCCTGACTTGCCAGCGCCATGCGATCATGAATTGAGGCCAAGGAGTACTCCCGGATGTCGACACCATCGACGAAAATCGAACCGGGCGGGCACTCGTAGAATCGGCACAATAAGGACGCGAGGGTCGTCTTTCCCGAGCCACTCCGCCCGACCACCGCCGTCATGGAGCCCGCCGGGAAGGTAGCGTCCAGACCCTCAAAGACCGGCTGGTCCGGAAGGTATCCGAAATCCAATGATCGCACGGAGATCTCCGCCTTAACACCCGGAAACGTCAGCTCTCCTCCCCTGACGATGGCCTTCCCCTCATCGTCGAAAAGGGTCGCCAGCGCTTCAAGTCTAGGTCCCTGTTCGATCAGGGTGAGGCGGAACCCGCTCAGAGCCAGATAATCCGGCAACATGTGTTGGGTGATCAGCAAGAACGTCGCAAGCGCGGCTAGGTCCCCTGGACGGAAGTCGGTGGACAACCAGACGATGACGCCGTATACACCGAGTACGAGGAGAAGGATCACACCCTCTGTAGCGGGATTGTGGAGCCCGGCGAGCGTGGCCTGACGTACGGAGATGTCCGCTTGGAGCCGACCGATGGCGTCGTAACTCTTCATCGCCTGGCGCTCCTGGGAATAAGCCTTCACCAGCGGAATAGAAGTGAGAGCGTCGAGAACTTCGGTGCGCATGCGCAGGTGCGCTTCCGCACCTTCCCGTGCGATGCGCGCCATACCGCTCCTTATCTTCCGAAGCAGAACCTGAATCACCGGGATCGCCACGACGGCCGCCACGAAAAGCGGGACGGAGATGCTCAGAGCAATTGACACCTTGATTCCGAGCCGGACGACCCTGCTCAGCATCCCTTCGATGCCCGAAAGCACATCTATCGTCGACTGCGACCATCCGATCTCGGCATCGATTCGTCCCATTGCCTTGCGGTCAAAGTAGCCGCGCCCGAAAGAGAGGACGCGGTCGAACGTCGCGCTTCGCACCCTGAGCGAGTAGGACTCATTTCTCCTCGACAGGTAGAGATGGCTGAGGTAGCCGAGTGAGAGGGTCGCGAGCCGGGCGCCTAGAATCAGGCCCAAGATCAGGAGCGTAATGAACACGTCGCGGCGCGGTGAGACCAACGCGGCGTCGGGCAGCAAGGTGAGCAACCATCCGAACGCCCATGATGAGGTCAGGAAGTCGTAGTTCGTGGCCGACAACGCATCTGCGATCGGCATGAGCAGCGCCAACGACCCACCCTCGGCGGCGGCCGTCAACAACGAGAGAACCAGGGGCACGAGGACGTGTGCCGGACGGACCTGCGCGAACCGGAAGTACCGCGCCAGAATGGCCCACGGCGTTCCCGTGCTGGCCGGTGTAGTCGAAGGCTCAGTCATCCGCGGAGCGAACTGGGGTTGGACGGTTGCCGTACCCAGGGCCCGATGCGTATGAGGGAAGAGCGAAGGTGGTCAAAATCGAAACTCGCACGAGGGAATAGCCTTATGCATGCGATAGCACACGGGGAGAAAGACACCCATCGGGTGCTGTAGGATCCAGTGGGAGGCGCTGGGAAGCTCAGTCGCAGTGGAGGTCGAGCCCCGTCGCGCCCGTCATGGCATACTCCAGACCCAAAACATCGCCAGTTAACGGAAATCTCGACACCCCTGATTCGTCCGATAGCCGGACTGTGGCAGCGTGCGATCGAGATCGTAGAAGGATATACCGGCACAAGCGGAGTGGTCACTTCGCTGGTCTCAGCCATAGACCAGCCCTCGAGACCGCGTGGGAGCCACTGTCGTCGTCTTGTCGAGCGCGATGTACATTAGCGCGCTCTGTCTTGTTGGATCGGCGCGCGGACTTGGCCCGCCCAATTTTTTGAACATGATGACTCGCCGCCGTCGCGAGCCATTCCGCCCCTCCACCGTCTCAAGTGAATAGAAACCTTTGATCTACCTGATATTTGCTGGTCCTGGTCCATCCGCGTGCAGCAAGCCGAGAGCTTGAAGTGAGTACGTACGGCTGGGCCCTGACCGTCGCGGGTGTCAACATCGGGCTCTGGTCGCTGCTCAACCTTTGGGTGTACTACAACCTTTTCTTGATTTGGCTCGCGTGGCGCGCCCGCAAGAAGAGCGGCCCAGTTCGGTGCCCGGATCCGAAGGAGTGGCCGGGGGTGACGGTCCAGCTGCCGCTCTAGAACGAGACCGAGGTATGTGAGACGCTGATCGACGCGGTGGCGGCGCTCGATTATCCTCGCGACCGGCTCCTCATCCAGGTGCTAGATGACTCGACCGACGAGACAGTGCAGCTCGTGGCCCGCCGAGTAGCGTCGCTACAAGCGGACGGCCTGCGGATCCATCACATCCGGCGGGCTGATCGCGTCGGCTACAAAGCCGGGGCGCTGGCACACGGTCTGACGAAAACTGACGATGAGCTGATCTTGATCCTCGATGCAGACTCCGTCCCGCAGCCGTCGCTTCTGCGCGAGCTGGTACCCGTGTTGGAGGATCCGGCTGTCGGAATGGTACAGGCTCGATGGGGCCATGTGCGGCCGCCAGCGACCGCGCTAGAACGGTCGGCAGCCTTCTGGATCGATCGGCACTTCTCCATTGAGCAGTTCGCCCGCAGCCGAATAGGGCATTTCTTCCACTTCAATGGTACAGGCGGGATCTGGCGTCAAAAAGCGATGGAGGACGCGGGTGGGTGGAGTGCCGATACACTCGCTGAAGACCTCGACCTTAGCCTCCTCGCGTGGCAGAAGGGGTGGCGGTTCGTATACGCGCACGACGTCGTGGTGCCGGCGCTGCTCCCGCCCGATGTCCTGGCCTTGAAGATTCAGCAAAGTCGATGGGCGCGCGGGGCGTTTCAAGTGGCTCGCAAGCACCTTCCTTCCCTCTGGAAGTCGGCGACGGTTCCAAGGAAAGATATTGCCCTGGTTACCCTCCACCTCACGGGTTACTCCTTCCCGATCCTGCTTCTCGCGCTGGCCCTCCTCGCAGGCCCAGCCGCGTGGGCACGACTCGAGCTAGGGTGGTTTCTCAGACTCTGGTTCGTCGAC
Source organism: uncultured Gemmatimonadales bacterium (assembly GCA_937919655.1). Lineage (GTDB taxonomy): Bacteria > Gemmatimonadota > Gemmatimonadetes > Longimicrobiales > Gaopeijiaceae > CALFPJ01. The sequence goes on along the minus strand of CALFPJ010000015.1, from coordinate 83,177 downwards.
CTTCCGGCGGTCGGCTTCGTTGTTGGCATGCTCGTTCAGGCCGGTATCGCCCCTTGGCGACAGGGCCGAGCCGCTGGGTGGGTCGAGTTGGAGGCATCGTCAATCGGGCTCGGTCTTGCCCTCCCTCATAGCGCTCTCTGGAGCCCGGGGCCTGCGTGGCCTCGGGGGCGCCTTCGAGCGCACGCCCAAGCGATCAGGAGGGCGCGGCTGGCGCTTTGACGGTGGCGCCGCGCTCGAACTCTTCCTCTCTGCGCTCTGCGCGGCGGGCGTGGCGATGGCGGCTTTCTACGGGGGATGGGCGGGCGTCCCCCTTCCTTTCATAGCAAGTCTCGGGCTTGCTGTCTTCGGATGGGGCACCCTTCGGGGGAGCCGAGTGGCCGCGTCGGATTAAGAGGTCGGGCGGGATCTACGACGGGAAGTCCCCCGCTGCCCCTTGGCCGGGCCAGAAGCGCGGGCACCATCACCGGGGCGCGCCTAAGCGACCACCAGCTCGCTGTTCCCGATGTACGACGCGCACTCGCTGAATGTGCTTTCCACGTTACAGATGATGTCCCGGCACTTGGCGATTGCAAACATGTCGGCCGTAGCCTCCTGCATTCCGATCACCGAGGCGCGCCCCTCCCATATCTCGTTGCGGTCGCTGACTGCGACCCGGAAGCGCTGGAACTCCACGCGACCGGGTAACGCGCGGACCAACTCCGTTCTTGCCGCCGCCGAATCGGAGGCGACGCAAAAGCGCGTGTTGGGTCCGTATGCACCGATTCGAGCGAGTAGTGACTCGAAGGTACGTCGCCTCCCCTCAGGACCGATCCTGTCGGTGCCGCGAAAGTGAATCCCCACCACAGTTTTGTCTGCGAACCACGTGCGAAACGGATCCAGTAGGCGTTGCACGGCTCGGCTTGGCTCAAGGCTCTCAAAGAACCGCCGGAACTCAGCGTTGTGCTCAGGCAGGTCCGGCCAACATGAGAAATACGCGCTGTCAGGTGTATTCCAGGCGCATCGTAGTGAGTCGTTCCCGCCCTCGATGACGGATCCGGGGTCGACGCCCCACCGCTCAAAGAAGCCGTACACGTGATCAAACGTGTATTGACAGAATAGGTTCGGGGGCAGTCGCTCCTAGAGGTAGAAATCGAAGCCTTGTGGACCTAATAGGTCATCCCAAGGTGTGTTCATGGACCCCAGCGAAGGTGCCCACAAGACGACGAACGGCCTCTTGAATTTCAGACTGTGAGCGCGGGCACAGGCCAAGACCGAGAGTCTATTTCCCAATCCGCAGCGGGGGATGACGACCACAGGTCCGTTGGCGCGCGTTACGACCCGGCGGGCGAGTTGTAGAAGACGAACACCTGAGGATGTCATGGCGATGGTGTTTGCGCTGAATGTAGGGAGGGGTCGCCCTCGCTACTTTCCTACCCACCGCGGCAGCAGTCGTTTCCACCAAGGCGGAGTCGATCCGGTTGATGATGTTTCCGACAAGTTGGGAAGATCCTCCAACGTTGAAGGAAGCGCCCCGTGGAACGTCAGCCTTTCCCGATACTTGGCCAGTAGCGGTTTTAGGCAGGGGTCTTCACCGTTGTCGATGATCCGGATCGTGCTTGGGGAGAAATGCACGCACACCAGTGGGTCTCCCTCGACGAGGACTCCTTGCTCGGCATCGCATGCTCGATGCAATGTCTCTCGATTCCAGCCCGCGACGTTCACACCCTTGTATCTGAGCCAGTGAACTCCGTCGAAATAGACAGGCAGGATATCTAGGTACTTCTGGTCATCCCACAAACCGGCCCCGGGCGATTTTTCGCACCGATAGAGGCAAGCGGCGGCCCACCAGCTGAGTATCGGAACGGCGTCTACCGTCGCGATGAAGAGCCCGCCGTTGAAGATCCCGTCTGTGAATAAATCGTGGAATACCTGACCCGCCTCGGGACGTATCGATCTCCAATGAGGAGAGAGCATCATCCTCGTTGTCGGCTCCAAGTCGAACAGGACTCTGGGGTCGCCCACGAAAAACTGATCTGCGTCGAGATAGGCGATGGGTCCGGTTCCATGCTCCTGAAGCAGATATTTCACGAACAGGGGCTTGAGGGCCCACCTCAGTGAATCCTGGCTCAGCTTTTCATACTTCTCCACCGTGGGCCTGAAATCGTCGAGATTTTGGAGGTCCTCCAGGTGGTAGAAACGGATCGGCAGATGGTTCTCAGCGCCCGCTCGAGCATCTAGTTGCTTACCGTCGACGATCAGGCAGTGCAGGACGATCGCCTCACTCGCAGACTGCTGGAGAGACTCTGCCAAGGTGCGCGCGTATCCCGCGTGGCTCTCGGTCACGATCGTCGCGAAGATCACCCGTCTCCCTTCCCGAATAGGGTGCGAATCGCAGGACTCATGACCGCCGCGACAACGAAACAGAGCCGGGAGCGAAATGCAAGGCTCTCCACGGAAAGCAGCCAGAACGGCTGTGGGTGTCCCCGGGAAAGGAACTCTGTGAGCATCCACCCGTGCGCCGTATCAACGCTCAGGCCCGATAGGCGGAACGGCTGCCCGGCGACTTCGATCGCACGCAAGTACTCGAGAAGCCGCCGTCTCTCTGCTTCGGCGGACTTGACCTGCCTGGTTGTCCCCGAATGCTTCCGAAAACGATTGAGTACGTCCGGGGTGTAGCCGATTCGGCCGCCCAGCTGAAGCAGGTGGATCCAGAACACCCAGTCTCCGGCGAAGAGCATGTCGCATGGAACCGCGACTTGCTCAGCGGCCGCCCTCCGGAACACCACCGCGCTGGCGTTAGGAATTGTATTTCTCCAGCTCAGGTAGTCTTCCACCTCCTTGCTGGCATCGGCGACGAAGGGGCGCCTCCATCGCACCCCATCCAAGGCATCCGGCCAAAAATCGTCTCCCAAGCTGGCACCCCATTCGTCTACGCGCTGTGATCGACAGTACGCAAGGGTCAAATTCTCGTGCGACTCGAACAGCTCCACCATCTTCGCAAGGAAATTGAATTCCGCACTGTCATCGCTTTCAGCAATCCAAATCAACTCGCCGACGGCGAGGTCCAGGCCACGCTGCCACTGCGGAAAGGGACTGCCGCTGTTCCTCGCGTTAGTGACCAGTGCCGATACCCGCGGGTGAGCTTCGTATTCGCGGAGAATCGCTACGCTATTGTCTGTGCTGCAGTCATCCAAAAAAATCAACTCGAAGTCCTGGAAGGACTGATTGAGGATGCTGTCGATGCGCTCTCGCAAAAAATGGCCGTGGTTGTAGCTGGGTACGATCACGCTGAGCTTGGGAGGTCGCATGGGGTTTGGGGCTCAGGCAGTCATCGCGTCTGTGTCCATCCGTGGCGCCACCGGGCGCCAACCGACATTCTCAGGCTGGTTGCATCGTCGAGGGGGCGGAAAAACTGGTTGAAGCGCCAGGAGCGCTCGACCGAACCTTCGAGGTCCCACGCACCTCGGAACCAGGTAGCACCCACGCCCGTGGTCAGCTGTGCGTCAAGCGAAAGGTCTTGTCCACCGACCCTTCGAGCTTCCCACGCATCCTTGTCGAACAGGCGCCGCCGAACAAAGGTGGACGCCCTCCCCCAAGGAGCGTAGAGCTCCGCGCCGATGTACTGAGAGGTGCCCCCGGTCCCAATGGCCGCTCCGACAACCTGTCCCTCGTTCGTATAGCCCCGGGGGACCAGACCGTGCGAATAATACACCGGACTTGCGCCCCACGCCCGCGTGTCCGCCGGGTTGTCCAGTTGCGTCACTTCTCCGTTCAAGACCAGGACGTTCCCCGTGGTCAGCTCAATGGCCTTCTGGAACCCAAGCGTATATCCCTGGGTGTTCCCCAACACCACGAAGTAGTCGCGAGACCGCTCGCTGTGGTCGTTGCGCGCCCACTCGGCGTAGACCTCGAAGCCGCTTTCCGGGAGAACCCACCTGGCCGAGAGAGAAAACAGCTGGTCGCGCTCGTCGTCCCCGGTCGGAGATTCAGGCGTACCCAGCGAATTCTTGATCGGGGTCTGAAAGACCAGGAAGTACTCACCGAAGGGGAGACCTGTCTCCGGAACGTTCGCGTAGAAGACGCGGGCGGCGTTAAGGCTAAGCCCACGCAGACCGCCGAAGTCGGGCGAGAACGCAACTGAGACTCCGGTAACGTACCGTCCGTTGTCCTCGATGGACGGGTCGAACCATTCGGAGGTGCGTAGGCGACCGAAGATCCACTGCGCTTCGATACGCCCGATCCCTAGGTCCAGAGGCCTGGACGTCTCCAACGCCGCATGGGGAAAGCCGGCGGCGTTGTTGCTCATCAGGATCGCGTTCCGAATCCCTGGGCCCCACCACAGATTGGTGGTGCCTAGCGAAGTGGACAGTGCCCCGAGGTCGAGTCGGACTTCCGACTGACCCCAGTCGAATTGCCAGAATGCATCAGGCCCGAAACGCTGCGGGGCGTCCATACGGCGCCAAGGGTAGGCGAACTCCGGCTGACCGTTCACCTCGACCGGCGCCAGGGGAAATTCACCATTCTGTACCCAGGCTACCATCGGTCGCACGCTCACCGTGAGCGGGCCTTGGCGCAGAGACGCTCCGCCTTCCCATGCCCCGGTGAAACCACTTCCCGGGGTTAGCGCACCCTCGTTGCGACTGTCAGGGCCCTCGGAATGGAAGATCGTTCGAAACTTGGGGTCGTGGACATAGATCGATTCCTGGCCCGTGCGACGAAAACTGCCCCCCCAGCGCCCGCCCCACGGATCTGTCCTGGGCTCCACCGACGCGCCCAGACCAGCCTTCATCGAGAGAGGCCGGATCATCATCGAATTTTCGAGGGAGGCCTGCCCCAAGAGCTGCAGGATTCTCAGGTATGCTGCGTCTGCATCACCAACAGCCAGGCGCTGGCCGCTCGCGGGGCTCGCGAACAAGCCGAGACAACACACACCCAACAGCATCCCTGCCCGCCGACCCTGGCCGGTCCGCAACCAAGGAACAAGTCGGAGAATCAAAGTGCCTCTCATCGGATTTGGGCTCCCCTTGTGGAAGTCGGTGTCACAAGTGAAGAAGTCGACGTCACAAGCGTATGCCCAGGCACGCCAGAGGCTGTGATACCCTCTCGATCCTGAGCGTGGTAAAGCTGGGCAAAACGGCCGTCGAGGGCCATCACGTTACCCTGGTCCCATGGCGGTGGGTCATATTCGCCGGCCACCCGTTGGGGCGGACGACCACGCGCGAAGCGGCCACGCCGTATTAACTTCGAGGCCGTGTCTTCACTCGACCTCTCAGTGGCGCTAGCCACAAGCAACCGGCACGACCTTCTGGCCGTGACCCTCCAGAGCTTCGCCGCCATCGCGCCGCCTTCGTTGCGCTGGGAAATGGTGGTGGTGGACGACGGTGACGAGCCCGAGACCGAGGAGGTGCTTCGACGCTTCACCCAACTCCTTCCCCTCGTGCACCTCAAGACAAGCGGTAGAGAGGGGAAGAACGCGGCGCTGAACCTTGCTGCGGAACGAATGTCCGGAAGCCTTGTCGCGTTGGTGGACGACGACATCGTGCCCGCGCCAGACTGGTTCTCAACCCTGATGCAGGGCGTGGCCAGATGGCCCGATCACGAAGTGTTCGGAGGGAAGATCAGCGCACGCATGCCCGCCGCGGTTCCCTCACACATCGACCTCGCCTTCCCTCTCCTGCGGTGGGCACTCGCCATCACCGATGATATTGAGGAGGGACCGACCCTTCCGGAGCGGATTTGGGGGCCGACGATGGCAATCCGAAGGTCGGTCCTGGCTTCGCATCGTTTTGATCCGGACCGTGGCCCCCAAGTCACCGAGTACGTGACTGGCGGTGAGGTAGAATTCGTCCGCCGGGTCAGCGACGCACGCGGGGTTCCCCCGATCCACCTCCCCGACTGGTCCGTGGAACACGTGATCCGGCCGGACCAACTCAGCGAGGACTGGCTCTTAGGTCGAGTATTTCGCATGGGGCGCGAGAACGCCCTCCGGCTGGGTCGCGGGGATGCGGCCTGCGTCGCCGGCGTGCCCGCGCACCTCTACCGGGACGCTGCTACCAACTACCTCTATGCGTTTATCAACCGGAAGCGGCCAGAAGAAACGCTGAAGAATCGGCTATGGGCAGCCTGGGCCCGTGGCGCCATCTACCAATTCCGCCGAATGCCCTAAGCGCGGCCCGCCGCCTCCGCCAACGCCCGATCCAAGAGTGAGATATGACGCTCGATGGAGTAGTTCTCTTTCACGTGCACCCGGCCAGCAAGGCCCATTCGGCGCCCCAGAGCCGGGTCCGCCAGAAGACAGTCCAGCGCTCGCGCCATGCCCTCTTCATCGCCTTCGTCTACGAGCATCCCCGTCGCACCATCAATGACGGCCTCCGGGATTCCCCCATGGCGGGTCGATACCACCGGTAGGCCGGCGGCATGGGCCTCTAAGATGGCGACGGGGGTCCCCTCGCAGTCGCCGAGTTCGTCGGCCCGCGAGTGCTGTGCAAAAATGGTGGCCTCCGCCATCAATTGGAGAACCTGCTCATGAGACACCGGGCCTCGGAACGCCACTCGATCCCTCAGGCCCAGCTCATGGGTGAGCTCACGCGCCTGTCCCAGAAGAGGTCCATCGCCCGCCATCACGAGACGAACTCCGGGGTGACGTTCTGCCACCCGCGAGAAGGCCCTAAGCGTATGCAGTGGCCCCTTCTTTCCAACGAAGCGACCCACGGCGAGTATGGTGCGAGATACGGGATCGGGCTCCACTCCGAAGAACGTCTCAAGCGGGCCATACGGATTAAGAAGAAGCTTCTCCCTCGGCGCCCCCAACGCCTCGAGCGCACCCTCCATCGCCCGCGACACCACTACGATCGTCGAAGCGTATTCGAACACCGCACGGTACCCGACACGGTACTCATCGAGCGTAGTCTGTCGGCTCGCATCGAAGCCGTGGAAGTGTACGACGAGTGGTACGCGCGCCCTCACACAAGCCGGAAGCACCCCGACCGCAGTAGGACCGAACTCGGCCAAGACAACATCCACCGCGTTGTCTCGAAGGGCAGTCACAAAGGCTACGGACTCCGCCGCTAGGACTCGCGGACGGGCGGGCGCTTCAGCCCCGAATACCTGTCGACACGCCGCCCTCGCCCACTCCCGCAGTCTTCGGTTGTGGACCGGAAGCGGCGGCGCGTTCCGGAGGTCCAGAAACCAAGGAGCGCCCGAAAAGAAGAACACCTCTCCCGCCAAGTGGTCGCTGTGTGCCCTTATGAATGTCTCACTCGGGGCGTCGAACTCGGGATTGACGAGCGCAACACGCAGGTCTCTTCGTCGCACCGAAGTGTCGCGGCCCTCGTTCGGAAATGTTGCTGCCATGGCGACAAGGAATCCTGGTTTCAGTCATGACGCCACCCCCGAGTGCTCGTTTGCGGTGCGGTCCCCTCCGTTCTACAATTTCAGGCGAGTCTCGTGTCCGAGGCCCCGGCCGTCCCTCGGCACTCGCACAACTAGGGGCATTCATGCTCTTCCCTCGCCGAACGCTCGCGCTCCTCGCCTGCTTCGCGGCCATCGGCTGCGGCCCCGACGACCTGACTTCCCCAATCGAGTCGCAAGACATCCGGTTCACGGTCCGTGATCCGCCCCGCGTATGATCCTAACGACGGAGACGTCAGCTAAATGAAGCTCGAACCGGTCATCATATGGGGTGCGGGAGCCATGGGCGGCTCTATGGGCGCCTGGCTCATTCGTGCGGGCCGTGAAGTTGTGCTCGTCGATACGGATGCCGAGCACGCCGCGGCGATCTGTGAGCACGGGCTCCGCATCCAGGGCCCGGTGGACGAATTCACTGTGCCCGCTTTGTGTGTGGGTCCGGACCAACTGGCTCCAGGGCTCGGCACGGTGTTCCTCGCAGTGAAGGCGCATCACACTTCGGCCGCGCTGGACGCGATAGGCCCGTTACTCGCGGCGGACGGATTTGTGGTGTCGGTGCAAAATGGTTTGAACGAGCGGGTGATCGCGAACGCCATTGGGGCGAGACGCACGGTTGGCTGCTTCGTGAACTTCGGCGCGGATGTGATTGAGCCGGGTGTCATCTTGAGGGGGAACCGAGGCTCGGTGGTCGTCGGCGAATTGGATGGTATCACGACTCCGCGAACCACCGCTGTGCATGAGGTGCTTCGGCTCTTCGAGCCTGATGCGGTGCTCACGGAGAATATTTGGGGGTACCTATGGGGGAAGCTCGCCTACGGTTCGATGTTGTTCGCCACCGCGCTGTCCGATGCGTCCATCGCTGACGTGCTCGATTCGAGTATTCACAGACCCCTGGTCATCGGTTTGGCTCGAGAGGCCATGGCCGTGGCCGCAGCCAGTGGTATCCAGCCGATGCCGTTCGACGGCTTCGACCCGTCAGCCTTCGCTCCGGCAGCTTCGAACGAAGATGCCCATGAGAGCCTCGATAGGCTGGTGGCGTTCAACCGGGGATCAGCCAAGAGCCACAGCGGTGTCTGGCGTGACCTCGCCGTGCACAAACGCAGGACCGAAGTTGACGCTCAGATCGCACCGATCGCGGACTTTGGCGCGGAGCTGGGTGTGGCCACGCCGCTGACTCGTCGACTCGTAGAATTGATCCATGACGTGGAAGAGGGAAGGCGGTCTCAGTCGTGGGAGACGCTCAGCGAACTGGCCTTGAACGGTAGTTAGGCGCCGTTAGCAGTCAGTCTGCCAATTCGCAGCTCTTCAACAAACTCGTCCACCGCTCGTCGGCTCGTCAGGCGGATGAAGGAGACCTGAGGCGCCGCCGCAACCTTCGCGAGTAGGCGACTCCGGGCACGCCACATGTAAGTGAGCACGTACCAAAGGAACGTCCTATCGGGTAGTTCCTCATCGCAACCATCTGCGATATCCGGTCGCTGCCCTCTTTCGAACAGAGCCCGCCTGAAGATCCCCCAGACGCACTGCCAAACCGGCAGATCCAACAGCACGACTGCGTGCGCCCGTGTGAGCCGCAGGGTGAGCGTGCCGCCGTAGTTCCCGTCCATCATCCACTCATCCTGGGCAATCAGGGCGGCGACCTTCTCCGCCCATTCTTGCTTGCCTGTCTCGACCCAACCTACTTTCCAGTAGTGTCGGTCCAGGTGGATGATTGGGATGCCCAACAGCTGGGCCATTTCGAGCGCCAGAGTGGACTTGCCGGCGCCCCCGCATCCCACGAGGAGCCAGCGCTTGTGATCAGACGGGGTCACGCCCGCAGCGTCTGAGGCGGCAGATTCCTCAACGCCCGCCGGGCAACGGGTCCAGCGAGAGGAACGTGCCGTCATCGACTCGACCGTCGATCACCCGATGCAGCGTAAAGCCAGAAAGAGGTCCCTACGGCCCCGCTCCGCCGGGAGGAGGACCAACTACGGCCGCCGCCGTGATGAGGCGCTGTTCGCCGATTTGGGTCTGGGACTCCACGATCTCACGCATGTGAATATGCCCCTGGAGGGCCACTTCGAGTCGTTCCTGGAGCGGGCCGAGTACCTCCTGGTGGTTGTACACCGTGTGGCGAAAGTGCGGCCGGCCGTCGATCTCGATGACGGATGGTGCGGCTCCATCTTCCTTGAACCCACCCCGTACCTCACCGCCCCCAATGAAGGGGATGTGGTTGAAGGTCACGATCGGCATGTCGGGAGGGGGTCGCCACAGTCAGACGCTCGTTGATCGCCTGAGCGGCTACGCCGGTGGGGCCGACTGCCGTGAGGACGAGCATGACTGTAGTCGCGAATCTCATCGGCCGCCCTCCATCTCAATGACCTGGCCGCCGGGCATCGTAAAGCGGGCACCGAGCTGTAGCATCATAGGCGCTGTATCCGTGTAGTCGGCCGCACGAATGATGCGACTGCCGTCCATCTCGATGATCGTGACGCCGTTGAGCACGACTTCGCGACCGGTGCCAACAGGATAGCTCACACCCAGTGGCCGCGATTGTACCGCCGTGAAGATCCACTCGCCCACCGCCCCGTTCGCGGTGGGGTGAACCGCGCCCAGGTTCATGTAGACATCGTCTCCCCACGAGTGTGCCCCCAGCACGTATCCGGCGATCTCCTGGACGCCCTGGTACGTGAGCTGGTTGGCGAAATCGTCATAGGTGGCCTCTGGCCAGAAGAGGTCGTAGATCGCCGCGGTGTCTGCGGTAGCGATCGCTGCCACGAGCACTTGCAGCGCGAACTCACCCTCGCTTGGGCGCTGCGAATCCGTGCTGGGATCAGCACATGCGGCGCTGGTCAGAGCGAACATGGCGCTCAGCCCCACCCCGGCAATCGTTCTCATTGTCATCGCTCGCGCCTCTCGTAGGTTCCGCCCATCCGTTTGCGCCAAGCGCCGTCGGCGCCCTCCGCCATCAGGACCCACTCATAGTGGTCGCCCTCTGTGAACGTCCAGGTCTCGCGTTGAGGGTTGTCCCCGGCCATCGCCCCGTAAGCGTTCGGGGACAGAACGAACACCTCTCCTTCAAAGGCCACCTCGTACTCGAAATAGTCGACGCCCATGTCGATCGCGACCCCCTGTCCCCTCACCTTCTGTTCGCGGGGATGGAATAGGAACGTGATCTAGGAGACTCGTTTGTCGCCGCCAGCGGTGATGAAGTGCCCTTCCGCGATCACGGAACGGCCGCCAAAGCCCCACTCGAAGGTATGGTAGCTGTCGGCTCCCAGGTGCCACCTTCCGCCGATACGCCGCTCGAACGGTGCCAAAGCAGGGTCGGCGGTCGTTGGGAGCTGCGCGGCGATATCCGGCGCGACGACAGACGACGCCGCGATGACAGAGACGGCCACGGCAACGAGAAGAGTTCTGATCATGATGCCACCAGTGAAACGGCCCTAACCCAAGCCCGCGCAACTTAACGTCGCTGTGGGAGTGGGGCTCCACTTGTCACACGGAGACGAGGTGACGGCTAGGAAGTTCAACGAGCGGGTTCATGGGACCCTCGGTTCGATGACCGTCGCCGATTGGCCGCGGGGGGCGTACAAGCACGCTGATCATCACCTCGGCCCGTTGGGCCTCTGACGGGGCTCCTTCCCCTCATCGACGCGCGGGCATTGACGAATCCACGGTAAGCCCGAATCCTAAGCAGCCCTCACCCTCTCCCACGACCCACCTGGATCTTCCCGATGAGCTCTCGACCGACGCTCGCCCCGTTCGCGATTCTCGCACTCGGCGCGCTCTTATTTGTGCCCGCCGTCCAAGCGCAGGACTCGACCCAGCTCAGAGTCGTGCCCATGGACACCGCTCGCGCCCGCGCCCTGTACGTCAGCGATCAATGGGAGGACCATCCCGACCGAGACTTCGAAGCCGACATGGCGGGCAAGGCGCGCACCGACAGCATCTACGAGGCGGTGACGGCTGGCGTGGTGGATTATCAGAAGATCACCTACCGCAGTAGCGTGGACGGAATGGAGATCCCGGCCTACGTCTTCCAGCCGCTCGAGAAGCGGGGCCCGCAGGGGCACCCGGCCATGGTGTGGGTCCACGGAGGCGTACACGGGAATATGTCGGCGAACTACTGGCCGTTCATTCGCGAGGCGGTAGAGCGCGGATACGTGATCATCACGCCAGAGTACCGGGGTAGCACCGGGTACGGTCCTGAGCATCACAACGCCATCGACTACGGCGGGTACGAGGTAGACGACGCCATGAGCGCCTACTTGTGGCTGACCTCACAGCTTCCGCACGTTGACCCGGAGCGCGTCGGCATGATGGGGTGGAGCCACGGGGGCTATATCACCGTCTTGTCGGTCACGCGCGAGGGCCATCCATTCAAGGCGGGTGCGGCTATCGTGCCGGTCACGAACCTGATCTTCCGCCTGTCCTACAAGGGCCCGGGCTACCAGCGCAGCTTCGCCACTCAGGCGCGCGTGACGGGCCTCCCCTTCGAGGAGCGCGAGATCTACAAGGAGCGCTCCCCCTACTACGCCATCGATCGGCTTGAGACGCCACTGCTGGCGCACGTTGCGACCAACGACGAGGATGTGAACTTCGAGGAGGCGTCCATGCTCATCTATAAGCTGCGCGCCACCAAGTCCGACATTTCCGAGACGAAGATCTACGTCGATCCTGCGCCGTGGGGGCGAAGCATCGGGCATGCCTTCAGCCGCAGGGTCGATCCCGAAACGCTGGAACGCGTCGACTCGCCGGCACAACGGGACTCTTGGAACCGCGTCTGGACGTTCCTCGAGGAGCACCTGCGACCGTACGAAGACCGTTCGGTGCAGACGAGCGCGACAGAGGGTGGGCCAACGGGTCGCTGAGGGGAAAGCGCGTCGGCTGATCGAGTCTCAGGTCAGCCGACGCGCGCCCTTGCCCTCACTCCCCACCTGGCCGTTCCATCAGGTCCGCCATCGAATATATATCTCCGTTCGCCACGCCCCCCCGGACGGCGCGGGCGGCGCTGATGTCCTGGAGCGGGTTCCCGCCGAAGGCAGGAGGTCGGCCAGCATTGCCGGGCCGGATGGCCCCCAGCTCGCTACCGTACCCCATCACCCCGGCTGGCACCGACGTCGTCGCGCGCAGTATATCCGCCTGATCCAACTCCTCACCACGCATCAGGCCAACTGGCGTGTCTTGTAGTTCCCGAGGAGCTTCGCTCCCTCGGACAGGATCCCGTTCGCGAACGCCAGGTAGGTCGTGGGGCGCTGGTCCATGGTCTCGATGTTGGTAATGCCCCATTCGATGTAACTGTTGATAGAGGTGTCGCCGCGGAGGTGCACCCTCCACCCAGCGTCGACCCGGTCCACCCGAGCGATGGCGTAGTAGGGCAGCTTCTCGCTGGGGCGACGCCCACGGCGGCCTGCTGGACCCGCTCTGGCGGGCCATGGACCAAGAGGGCGGCGTGATCGACATCCTCTTTCAGCGCAGGACGGCGCTGGCGACGTCCGGGTTCGTCTCGAGGAAGGGGCGCAGCCGCTTCGGTAGGCTTAGCACCCACTGTCGGGCGGGAAGCTGGTGCCGCACGTGATCGGCGATGTAGGCGGCGACCTCGGCTATGCGCCGCGTATTCCGTGACGGACAGATGCCCCGGGACTTACATGAGAATGCGAGCAGGCGCTCGTGGCCGCACGTCGCGAAGAGTGCCGTAGTATCTGATTGGCCGGGGCTTTCTTAGCCTTCCCTGTACGAGGCCCGCGACCTGAGGCCGACCCTGGACACGAGGTCGGTGCTCAAGGGCATCGTGGGTGGTGTCTTCGATCTTACTGCGGGCCAGGCGGTTCTTGAATTCCCTGATTCAGAGGGGACCCGCGGGCTCTACGAGCTGATGCGGTAGACGGGGCTCCGCAGGGGCCGATCTATGAGAGACCGCGAACCTTCGACCACACGCGCCCGAGGAACTCGTACCAGACGGCGCTCGTCCGACTCAGGTCTCCGGCGCTCGGAACAAACCGGGTTGGCCCCGCACCGGAAGATCGTTTTCCCAGATGGCCGGTGGGCGCAGGAATTGGGCTAAGGCCACGCGCCCGGAATAGAGCGACCGCCCGCGGTATATGCGTCGCCGACGTCACGAGGGCGAAAGCGTGGCCCTGCAGCATGGGCTCCAGGTACTCGGCCTCCTGGGCCGTGCTGTTCGGGCGCGGCTCCGTGATGATGCGGGCCTCCGGAAAGCCGAGCGCTACCGCCGTTTCTGCGGCAACCTGGGCGTTTGGGACGGGATCGGTGCCGCCGTAGCCAGACATGATCAACTGTGTCCAAGGCTGCGCGACCGCGATGCTGACGCCCTCAGCGACCCGATACATGCCCTGTTCGGTCAGGCGGGCGCTCTGCGGAAACAGCGGGTCCGAGTCGTGCCCGGATCCGAGTACCACGACGTAGGCCACCGAATCACCAGGGAAGGCGGGGTACTGCTGCTCGAGGGCTCGCGCCAACCGATATGAGACCGGATCGGTGGAGAGTGCCCCCAGCGCAAGCAGCGACAGAGCGACCATCAGTTGGCCCAGGCGAGGGCGCTTCCCTCGGGCCCACAATACGCTGCCCACGAGACCTACGAAGAGGAGCGCAGGCAGCGGCATGACCAACGCAGTCAGGAGTTTTCGAATCAAAAAGCCCATGAATGTCCTGTCATTACGAGTCCAACCCCGGCTCGTAGTTCCCGAAGTGCATGTGGAAAATCCGGTACCCGTCCGGTGTGCGCAACAGGACGATCGTCATGGCCCCCCGGCCGGCCGCGGCCGGATCGGCCCTGTCGCCAAAGTACCAGACCCCGCCAACGATCGCGGTCTCGCCGAATTCACGGATCTCTGCGCCATCCACCCACAGTTCACTAGTAGGGGCGACGCCGCCACTCACGAAGCCGAAGCCTGCGTGGTGTTCGATGATCGCCGGGAAGCCTTCGATCACGCCTTCGTACTCAGACGAGAAGTAGGTGAGTCGCTCGTCATTGAGGAAGAGTTCGCCGACGCGGTCCAAGTCGTAGCTCGCCCACAAGGCGATCCATGAATCGAGGAGCGCCTCGGGGGTCGACGTATCGAACGCCCCCGCACCGCCGGGTCGGGCCATCACAGACCCCGGGTTCCTGAAGTCGCCACGATGGAAGCGTGCGGCGTGCTTCCATACCTCCCTCACCGACCGCAGGTTTTTGATATCGGCGGTCGGGTCTCGGTCCAAAAGGACGAAGTTCACGTCCTTTCCAGCTTCGAGTGTCCCCACACTTTGATCGATCCCAATCGCGCGTGCGGCGACACTGGTCGCGGACCTGATCGCGTCCGCAGGAGTCAGGCCGCCGAAGGCCACCAATTCCTCAAGCTCCAGGTTGAGTGCCGGGAACGGATCGTTCCGATCCGTTCCGAAGTCCGTGCCGGCCGCGATAGACACCCCCATCGCATTAGCCCGGCGAACCAGGGCCCGGGCGAAGTCGGTGTCGCATTCGGCGGGCGGGCCCGTCTGTTCGCCCTGAGTCGAGGCTGCCCGAGCTTCCCTCGCAGCGCCCAACACCCCGTACAGGGCGAGGGTCGCATCGAGGATCGTGCCTCGCGCCTTCATCTCCTCGAAGATCTCCGTGAACACGGGCGCGTCAGTGGTCATCTTGTCGAAGTCGGGTCGCCTCTGGTGATGGTACTCACTGGGCGCATCCGCCATGGCCTCCCAAGCCAACCGGCACACGTGTGACACGACGTCCGCCCCAGCACGCACGACCTCAAGGGGCCGTGTGGGGAAGACCATGGAGTGAGCCCAGACGGGCATGCCCTGTCGGTGGGCCTCGTCGGCAATGCGGTTCACCTCCGCCGGAGGGAGATTCGCGTAGATCTTGATTCCCTGTGCGTAGGTGCCCTTTGCTCTGGCCACCGCCTCCACCATGTCTGTTTCGGGGCTGATCGGTTGCATCCAAGGGGCCGTGCCTGGCTCGACACCTACCGCAGATGCCTGAGGGCGGGGGTCGGCGAGGAATGACGGACCAGCCATGAGCGCCGAATAGTAGATGTCTGGGGAGGTGATCTCCCCGAGGCGGGAGTCACGGGCCAGCGACGCCAACGCCCGCCCATCACCCGCCATATCTCGAACCGTTGTGATCCCTGCATACAACATGCGCTTCAGCTCGACCTCTGCCTGAGGGCGGTTAGGTGCGGTCGCAAGGTGCACGTGCGCATCGATGAGCCCAGGGGTGACATACCCGCCACCAAGATCCACGGAGATGAGGTTGGGCTCGTTGGCCCATTGGGCCTGCAGCTCAGCGCGTGTCCCGACCGCCATAATCATGTGACCTCGGATCGCGAGGGCGGCGTCGGGCACGGGTGCGCGACCGGTTCCGTCTATGAGTGTGAAGCCGTGAATCAGCTCCAGGGGTGCGCCATCGGACTGCTCTTCCTGTGCGGAGCCGACCGCGGGTATCCACACGAGAGGCGCGGCAAGCAGCAGCATGTGCAGAAACAACCTCACCGGCTGTGAGCGTTGACCCACGCGCAGCTTTAGTGTGCGCCGTGGTCGCAGATTATGCGCTATCACGACGGCGACTCGCCGGAGCCTGCTTCGTTCAGGTCCATAGCGACGCCTGTCGGTGTGACGACGAGGGTTGGCATGATGGTGCGCACAGCGCGTTGACTCAGCTCCGTGAGGGCATCCGACGTCGAGGTGTGCGCGCTCAGTTGCTCGAGTGTCATGATCGTCGGAAAGACCATGGGGAGGTCACCTTGTTCGTGCCGCTCCAGAGCACCCCCCGGGGTAATCCAAACCGCGTCGGTCATCTCGCGCGGGTCCACGATTGGCATGGCACCGGCGCGCACCTTAGCCGCGAAGAAGCGGGTGTCATACCGACGCGGCTCCGGTCTGGGTGTGATCCAGTGGGCCAGATACTCAATGGAGGCGCCGTCGATTCTGCAGCCCAAGCGGTCCAGTACCTCCGCGAACGAGACGCGGTCATCCATGAGTTCGTCGCGGAGCACGTCGACGTCCGTGCTTTCTGCAGCCGTCTGAGGGGCGGAGCCGTCCGCGGTATGGGCAACCAAGATGCCCGTCTCCTCAAAGGCCTCGCGCAGCGCGGCCAGGTAGTATGCGATGGCCGGGGGCGACGCATCTTCTAGATCTAGGCGACTCGCAGCGTTGTCTGCGGACAGGTCGTCGACGCGCTCAATGAGATCTGGCGTGGCATCCGATGCGTCGACCCTGCCTCCCGGGAACACATACGCGCCTGGCACGAAGCCGGAGCTTCGACTCCTGCGCATGAGCAGGACCTCCATTCCCTTTTCTCCGTCCCGAAGTAGCACGATGGTCGCCGCCGGCTGGGCAGGGGCTGGGTGCTCCGGAGGGTTCTCGAGGCTCTCCGCGAAGTTGGGCGGCAGGCGATCGAATGGAATCACGAAATTGGAGTCGGTCATAGTGGCTTAGGAAAAGGCGTTCTGGAGCCAACGGTGATGTTGGTCGAAGTGGGTGCCCCGCATGTGAGCGTCGCGAAGCCAGTCCAGCGCTTTCACTTTCGCCATGAAGTCGATGCGGGCTCGGAAGTCCGGATCGGTCTGCAGTACATACGCATCAATCATCGCATCGGTGAAGACCGCGCCCATGGCACCCCTGTCCACTCAGCCTGACGGGCAGGTAGGTGACCAAGACGTCTCTGGGAAATACTCCGCGATCAGTGCGTGAAGCCGCGGGTCGTAGTCGAGTAGTTCGTCGCGCGTGTTGACATCGTTGTGGATGCCGGCCTGAGCCGACTGGTTCGCGTTGAACCATGACTGTACTCCTTCCGCCCAATACTCGAATCGATTCTCGTCGGCGTACGTGTCGACCCAGAGGCCTTCCCCTCGGGCCATTTGATAGGTGGCTTCGAGTTCCGCCTCGAAGGTCGATGCGACCTGGTTAATGATCAGCCGGTGGATGCTGTGGGCGAATTCGTGCACCAAGATCCTTTCACCTAGGTATACGTCATTGGGTAAGCACAGGAGGTTCTCTTCGCCGACGGTTGTGATGGGGTTCGACGGGGTCGCACCTAGTCCCCGTGCGCGGGTGTCCCAGTCCGTCCTTGGGTCGTTGGATAGGAATTTGTGCTCCGGAATATCCGTGGTGACTTCATTGACGGACATGATGGCCAGGAACGCCCCCGCCTCGACGAGGAATCCCCACCACTGCGGTCGGTCTCCGATCATGGAGTCCGCAATCTGAACCGCGAGTTTGAAGGCTCCGTCTTGAACTTGGTGTGACCCTACGACCGGAATCAGGTGCGTGACGACGATCTTCCTGTAGAACGGGTCCATGCCGTAGCGCTCGAGCGCGATCAGGTCACAATAGACGCCAAAGCACGGCGGGAGCGGTCCCTCCGCGTCGCCTGCCACGATTATCCGAGGCGGCGTTACCGCGTCACCGTTACAGGCTAGCGAAAGTAGAACTGGGGCCCACAGTAGCGACGCCCAAAGCCCCTTGAGGTCAGTGACCCGCGGCCATTCCATCTTTTCTCGGATCCGAAGCTGCAGCCCAACCACGTGGCAATTTGAGGATCGCCTGACCTCCACCGAAGGCGACCCCCTCAGGATCGCGCAACTCGTGTCCGAGGCTCACGAGTTGGGCACCTACGGCCGGGTCGAGGTTCTCGATGGCCACCGTGGTCCCCGAGAAGTGCCGGAAGCGGGCGGCGTCGATCGCCTCCTGCGGGTCCATGCCGAACTCGACCATGTTGAGCATGACCTGAACATGGCCCTGTGGCTGCATGGAACCGCCCATGACGCCGAAGGACAGCCAGGGAGCTCCATCTTTCGTGACAAAAGCCGGGATGATGGTGTGGAATGGGCTCTTGTTTGGGGCGATTTGGTTGGGGTGGCCCTCTTCCATGGTGAATCCCGATCCCCTATTCTGCAGAACTAAGCCGGTTCCGGGCACGACGACCCGGGACCCGAAGTAACCGTAGACCGAGTTGATGAAGGAGATCATGTTGCCGTACTGATCTGCCACCGTGAGGTAGACCGTCTCAGAGTCGGTGATGAGGTGCCCTGGACCCGGACGATCAGCGGCGTGTTTCGGATCGATAAGCCGTGCGCGCCCTGCGAGGTATGCGTCGTCGAGCAGGGCCTGGGGTTGCACGTCCATGTGAGCCGGGTCGGCGATGTACCTCGTCAGGTCGGCGTCGGCCAGTTTCTTGGCCTCAATCAGAGCGTGGAAATAGTCGGCGCTGTTGTGCCCCATTCCCTTCAGGTCAACGCCCTCCATCATCTTGAGGATCTGCAATGCGGCGATGCCCTGACCGGCCGGCGGAAGTTCGTAGAGCGTGTATCCCTTGTAATCGACGCTCATCGGCTCTACCCAGCGGTACTGGTGGTTCGCCAGGTCTTCGATGGTGATGTAGCCACCCAACTCGTCGAGTCCGGCGACTATCTCACGGCCGAGTTCGCCCCCGTAGAAGGTCTCGATGCCCTGCTCCGCAACCCTGGTGAAGGTGCGAGCCAAATCGGGATTTCTGAACCACTGACCCGCCTTCGGGGCTTCGCCGTCAATCAAAAACGTGGCCGCTGCACCCGCGTTGCGCCGCAGTCCGGCGGCTGATCCAGCCCAGTCCTGCGCAATGATGGGGCTCACAGGGAAGCCTTCCTCGGCAATGCGAATGGCTGAGCCTAGCGCGTCGGCCAAAGAGATGGTGCCGTAGTTCTCGATAAGTGCGTTCCAGCCGGATAACGCGCCCGGAACCGTGACGGATGCCGCACCGCTTCCGGGCACGCGCTCTTGGCCGGCGGCGACGAGCGCGGCACGGTCTGTCTTGGATCCGGACTTGCCACTGGCATCGAGCCCGATCAGTCGGCCCTCCGAGGCTGACCAAAGAATGGCGAACATGTCCCCGCCGGCCCCGGTCATATGCGGCTCGACCACGTTGAGGACCGCAGCAGCAGCGACCGCAGCATCGATGGCGTTGCCTCCGGCCTCCAACACCTTCAAAGCGGCCCCGGTAGCGAGCGGATGACTCGTGGCGGCAGTCCCGCGCGGGGAATACACCGTCGAGCGCCCCGAGGTGGTGGCCGGGCTGGTGACGGGTCCGGTCATCTGGGCCGCCGCGGGCTGGGCCCAAAGGGCGAGAGAGAGCGACAGGAGTGCCGAGAAGGTTCGCATAGGTCCGCCTTGCCTTTCACTACATGGAGGTGGTCACGACGAGCGGGCATCACCCGCCCTATCGAGTATGACGACGTCTCCCGAGAAGAGATCTTTGAGTCTCTCGACGTCTTGTTTGTCTTCATGAGCGTCGCCCCAATGGATCGGGACGATCGTCGATGCGCCACATGCCTCTCCTGCACGGGCTGCGTCCTCGACTCCCATGGTGTAGTGACCGCCGCAGGGCAGGAACGCCACATCGCAGCGGATGCCAAACATCGCCGGAAGAAAGTCGGTGTCTCCCGCGTGGTAGTACGTGGTGTCACCGATCGTGAACACGTAACCGAGCCAGCCATGTTCTGGCGTGTGGAACTTCTTGTCCACGTTATGAGCGGGGACGGCCAGAACATCGAAGCCCTCGATCTGCAGCATATCCCCGGGGCGCATGAAGTGATCTGCGTCAGCCAACTGATGTTTCATGGAGGCAGGCGCAATGATGATCGTCTCCGATGTGCGGACCCGCTCGATGTCATTCTCAGAAAAATTGTCGTAATGAGGGTGCGTGAGCAGGACGAAGTCAGCCTTCGAATTATCGGTCACGTGAATGGGGTCCACGTGGATCTCGAGGCCCATCCGTCGAATACGCAAGGACGAGCCACGGAACCAAGTGATACCGTCGAGCAGTTCGCTCATATGGATTCCATCCCCGCCCAGTGGCGCCAGGAGTAACGAGGTGCCAAGCTAACTTGCGGTGCCGAAGGGAAAAAGTGGCGCGCCGAATCCTCGGTCGGCCGCCACATTGGCAGGCTTTCATGCGATCGAGGCACGAAACGTACGGTTTGCTGTGGCAAGGATCATGCACCTCCTAGTTAACGAAGAGCGCCGGAGTGACGACGCTGACTGATAAAGAGATGTCCCCCGTCGATGACGGGGGCGAAAAGAGAGAGGACTTAATGGGCGAGCGTTTTACGCTTCCAGTGCTTCCGCTTCGGGACACAGTCGTGTACCCGGGCGTGGCGGTGCCCATCTCCGCGGGGCGCCCTGGAACGGTGGAAGCAGTGCAACGGGCGTTGGACGGGGATCGACGGATGTTTGCCGTGGCGCAACGTGAAAATGTGGACGATGCCCTACCCGAGTACCTGTACAATGTGGGTACCGTGGTCCGGATCATTCAGACGCATCGTGTGCGCGGGGGTGTGCAGCTCCTAGTGCAGGGTGAAGGCCGCGCTCAGGCGCTGTCGTATCACGATGAGGGTGAGTCGATGTTGCACGCGGTGCTTCTTGACCTAAAACGTCAAGAACCGCGCAATGCAACCGACCCCGCGTTCCAGGCGCTCGATCGCGAATTACGAGATCGGGCGGCTGAGTTGGGCACACGCAGGGGGGTGCCCGCTGAGGCGCTGAACCAACTCATTCAGGGTGTGGGCGAACCGGGTCCGTTCGCCGACCTGGTGGGGTTCTACCTGGAACTCGAGACCCAGCAGAAGCAGGATCTGTTGGAGATGCTCGACGACGAAGACCGTATGCGTGCGTGTCTGGTTGCGGTCGAGCGGGAACTCGCTCGTATCGATGCTCAGGAAGACATTCAAGCCAAGGTTCAGTCCGAGCTTGGCGAGCGGCAGCGGGAGATGCTTCTTCGCGAACAGCTCAAGGCGATTCAGAAGGAACTCGGCGAGGAAGAGGAACGCGACGACGTCGAAGAGATGCGTGAGAGAATCGGCGAACTTGAGCTCAGCGAAGAACAGCGCTCCGAGGTAGATCGTGAGCTGCGGCGCCTCGAACGCACGAGCCCTCAGTCCGCCGAATACCAGGTGATCCGCACCTTCCTGGAGTGGATTACGGAGTTGCCCTGGAACGAGCGGGCAGAAGAGAAGATCGATCTCGCCAAGGCGCAGAAGATCCTCGAAGACGACCATCACGGTCTTGAGGACGTGAAGGACCGCATCCTCGAATTCTTGGCCGTGCGCAAGCTGCATCTTGAGCGCGCGGATGCGGCTAAGGAGGCTGAAAAGGAATCAGGAGAGAGCCCCACAAAGGATGCGCCTGAGGCGAAGCCGGGAGATCACGGGCACGTCCACGGCGGGCGCGGGCCCATTCTGCTGTTTGTGGGCCCTCCCGGTGTCGGCAAGACGTCGATCGCCCAGTCGATCGCCCGTTCGCTGGGTCGTAAATACGTGCGGATCTCGCTGGGCGGGGCCCGCGATGAGGCGGACATCCGCGGGCACAGGCGCACCTATGTCGGTGCGATGCCCGGCCGGATCGTGCAGGGCATGCGGCAAGCCAAAAGCAAGAACCCGGTCTTCCTGTTGGACGAGGTCGACAAGCTCGGCGTGTCCTACCAGGGCGACCCGAGTTCTGCGTTGCTTGAGGTGCTCGATCCTGCTCAAAATTCGACCTTCGTGGATCACTATCTCGGCATTCCGTTCGACTTGTCCGAGGTGCTCTTCATTGCGACGGCCAACTATCTGGACCGGATTCCAGGGCCATTGTTGGACCGTATGGAGCGGGTCGATTTCTCTGGGTACACTGAGGCAGAGAAGCTCCAGATTGCCAAGCGTTATCTCCTGCCGCGTCAGCGGAAGGAGAACAGTCTGACGGATGACGAGTTGCAGATGACGGACAAGGCTGTCCTGAGCATCGTGCAGAAATACACGCGTGAGGCCGGCGTGCGGCAGCTTGAGCGCGAGATCGGCAAGTTCGCGCGTAAGGTCGCCCGGAAGATCGCCGGCGGTGTCGTCAAGAAGATCAAGGCGACCGCGGAAGACGTGCGAGACCTTTTTGGCCGTCCCCGCGTACATCCGGAGAAACTCGCCGCAGAGGACACGGCTGGTGTCGCGACCGGAATGTATTACACGCCCATGGGTGGTGACATCATGTTTGTCGAGGCCAGTGTGATGCCGGGTGAGACCGGTGGATTTGTCCTCACTGGACAGCTCGGCGATGTAATGAAGGAGTCGGCTCGGGCCGCGCTATCGTACACGAAGGCGCATTGGGCGGACCTTGGAATGCCTGAGGACGCGCTCAAGGGCAAGGAGGTACACATCCACGTGCCGGCCGGAGCGATTCCGAAGGATGGGCCGTCTGCGGGGATCACGATGGCGACCGCGCTCGTGTCGGCCGTCTCGGGTCGCAAGATCAAACGGGACGTG
Source organism: uncultured Gemmatimonadales bacterium (assembly GCA_937919655.1). GTDB lineage: Bacteria > Gemmatimonadota > Gemmatimonadetes > Longimicrobiales > Gaopeijiaceae > CALFPJ01. The sequence continues at coordinate 60,549 of CALFPJ010000015.1, read as the reverse complement.
TCCATGACTGGTGAGCTAACGCTGACCGGGCGTGTGCTTCCGATTGGTGGTGTGAAGGAGAAGGTGCTCGGCGCCGTTCGGGCTGGCATCAAACAGATCATCGTACCCATCGACAACGAAGCAGACTTGGACGATATCCCAGATGAGATCCGCAAGACCATCACGTTCCACTTGGCCGAGACGCTGGACGATGTACTCGCGGTCGCGTTGGTAGATGGTCACACGGTGAAACGCGCGCCGTCGCGAGGGACTGGGCCCAGCAAGGCTCCGGCGAAGAAGAAGGCGCCAGCCAAGAAGTCTTCGGCGACGAAGGCAGCCACGGCAAAGGCGCCACGGCCGGTTTCACCTCACTAAAAATACTCCGGCCAACATTGGCCAGGCGTTTGACTGACGGGCTACTCCGCTTCTGGCGGGGTGGCCCGTCAGTCTAGCCCTCTACCCGGATCCACCCCGGTAGGCCTTCTGTCACTTCACCGATTACCGCGGTGACGGGGCTGCGACCGTCCAAGCCTGCGATCAGCACCGCCAGCATCTCAGGCTGTACGCACATCAACAGGCCGCCGGAGGTCTGTGCGTCTGCGAGTAACATCCGTGTGACTTCATCGACGGAGTCTGCGAAGTCGACGTCCGCAGCGAGGTCCTCACGATTTCGCTTCGAGCCACCGGGGATATGGCCAGCCTCGGCCAGCGCACGCGCCCCGTCTATGAGTGGCACGTCGTGGGCGCGCAGCGTAGCGGCAGTGCCGGATGCGCGCATCATGCTCCTCAGGTGACCCAACAGTCCGAAGCCGGTCACATCCGTGCCCGCCACGACCGCTGCGCCGACCATCGCCTCCGCGGCACCCGCGTTTAAGGTGGCCATGACCTCTACTGCCGCCGCGATCACCTCGTCGGATGCCTCACCCTTCTTGATGGCGGTCGCGATCACCCCGGAGCCGATCGGCTTGGTCAGGACCAGGAGGTCGCCGGGTTTGGCTCCCGCGTTGGTGACCATGCGCGCCGGGTTCACTTCGCCGATCGCAACGAGCCCATACTTGGGCTCTGCGTCGTCGATCGAGTGACCACCCAGAGTGGGAATACCAAGCGCCCGCGTCACATCACTTCCACCCCTCAAGATCTCCTCGAGAATGCCGTCAGGCAGCAACGCCCGCGGGAAGCCCACGAGGTTGAGCACGAACATGGGCTTGGCGCCCATGGCGTAGATGTCCGAGAGTGCGTTCGTCGCCGCGATGCGCCCGAAGTCATACGGATCATCGACTATGGGCGTGAAGAAGTCGGCCGTCACGACCAAGGCACGGTCGTCGGTTAATCGATACACGGCAGCATCATCGCCGGTCGTAAGACCAACGAGGGCGTTCGGATCTTCCACCGGAAGGACGTGACGCAGAACCTGCGTCAGTTCGGACATCCCGAGCTTACAAGCTCACCCGGCTCCGTGACTGAGCTGGGACAGCCGAATCTTCGGCCTCTGGTCCCGGGGCTCGTTTGTCATGGGCTCCTCATGGTTGGGGCGCGGGCCGCTGTACTTCTTCAACGGCCTTGTAGGGCACACAGAACTTGGTAGCCGGAAGGGTCGCTGGGAACTGCCTGTGTGGATGACGCCCCACAGAGCGGAAACCAAAAGGTCTCAGAGGGTACTCAACGGCCACCGCGGACAAAACGCCCTTATTTCGATTTTTATTCATTGAACGAGCCAAGCCGCAGACCGTTGACCACGCCCGTCCTCGCAACCCGCCAGATCCTCGCGAAGGAACTGTCTCGCTCTGAGCCGGAGATGGACCTCGCGCGCATGTTCTTGTTGGTAGCAAAGGAAGAGTACCCTCAGCTCTGCGTTGATCTTTATCTCGCGCGCCTCGATCAGCTCGCTGAAGAGGTGAAGGACCGTCTGGCCGACGAGACCGCGGATCTCATTGTTCTCGGAGAAGTCGTGGACACGCTCTACCGTCGGCGAAAGTTCGACGGCAACCGTAAAGCGTACTACGACCCCCGGAATTCCTTTCTGAACGATGTACTAGATCGAGGCATGGGCATTCCGCTCACCCTGGGCGTGGTGCTTCTAGAAGTCGGATGGCGTCTGGGGCTGCCCCTGGAAGGTGTGAGTTTTCCAGGCCATTTCCTCCTTCGATACAGAGGAGATACCGCCAACCTGCTTCTGGACCCATTCGATTCTGGCAAGATTCGCTACGAGGATGAGGCGCAGGATCTCCTAGACCGGGTATACGGAGGGATGGTGCGGCTTCAGGACCACTTCCTTAGGACTGCGACGCGTCGCGACATGCTGGTACGGCTCCTCACGAACCTGAAGGGAGTGTACGTCAATGTGGGCGACGATCCCCGCGCGCTCGCGGCGGTCGAGCGGATCTTGATGGTCACACCGACCTCCTCGATCGAGAATCGCCTTCGTGGCGTGCTCCTCGCTCGTTTGGGCCGCAAAGACGAGGCTGCGGAACAGCTCGAACGGTATTTGCGGCTCGCGCCGAGTGCCGCCGATTCTCAGCGCGTGGCGGGCTTTGTCGAGGACCTCAGAGCCGGCAGGGACCTGCCCGAAGACCAAGGAATAGATTGAGCACCAGCCTGCTATGGGATGCAATGGTGGAGGCCGGCGGGGTTGCCGGGGACTATCACGGGCATCAACTAATTCGACATTTCGGCGATCCTGCCGCCGAGTACTTGGCGGCGACGTCCAGCCTCGCGGCCTTCGACCGGAGTCACCGAGCTCGCCTCGCCATCACGGGCCGAGCGCCAGCGAAGATGCTCACCGGGGTTCTCACTGGCCGCATGCCAACGGGCCCGAGCCAGGTCGACGAGGGCGTCCTGGGCGGAGACGCCACCTACCATGCGGTCCTGACGCCAAAGGGGAAGATGCTCACAGACTTGTGGGCGATCATGCGTGGGGACGCCACGGCTGAGGAAATGCTGCTGGACGTACCCGTCGCGGGCGTCGAAGCGCTGAAAGAGAATTTCAGAAAGGTGCTCCCTCCTAGATTTGCGGCCGTCCAGGATGTCACCGACTCGACCTCGATGATCACCGTCGTAGGACCCGAGGCCGCCGCGGTGTTGTCGCGCCTCGCGCTCGGCTTGCGCGTCGGTAGTGACGATCTCTCCGGGTTGGCTGAAGGATCGTGGCGCTCCGTTGGCGCATCGGCCCGGGAAGGGCTCGCGGTGATCCGCACGGAAGAGGTTTGGCCCGACGCGTACACCGTGGTCGGCCCGTCTGACTCTGTGGCGGCACTGTGGCGTGCTGTGGTCGCGGCTGGCGCGAGGCCCGCGGGGCTCGGTGTGTGGTCGACGCTGCGCGTCGAGGCTGCCCGCCCAGTGTTCGGCACTGATATGAGCGAAGACACGATCCCGATCGAAGCCGGAATCCATAATCGGGCCATCGACTACCAGAAGGGCTGTTATACCGGCCAGGAAGTGATCATCCGCATCCGCGATCGCGGCAAGGTGAACCGCCACCTCCGACTCCTGCAGCTGGGCGACGTGCCCACGCCCGCCAAAGGGGCGGAGTTGTTGGCGGAGGGGTCCGACAAGTCCGTGGGATGGATCACGTCAGCGGTTCAGTCTCCGAAGTTCGGTGAGACGATCGCGCTGGCGTACGTGCGGCGTGGCGTCGAGTCCGTGGTGCTGGACGGGCGTGTGATTTCGGTGCCCGCAGAGTAAGTACCTGCCGGGTGCACCTAGCCGCCGAGTTCTGCCAGCGCCGCCAAAATGTCGGCGTTCTCGGGTCGCACCCGGTAGTTCACCTCGGTGAATTTCCAGTGAACCTGGCCCTCCAGGTCAATGACGTAGGCTGTCGGATGCGGGATCGCTCGTCCTTGTGAGTCATCCTGATTGAAGAGGCCGTACCGATTGATGATCGCCGCGTCCGGATCGGATAGGAGGGGAAAATCGAGGATGTAGCCGCCCGTTTCCTCTGCCACCCGGTCCATCATCATCTGGAGCATCTCCGGTCCATCCGAGGAGATCGCGAGGATCTGGGTGGTCATCCTTTGCTCTGGTGTCAGAATGTTTTGCAGCTTCCCGAGCTGCTCAGCACACCATGGTCACCAGTGCCCCCGATAGAAGAACAGCACAACGTTCCTCTGCCCGCGATAGCTCGAGAGGGTGACGGTAGGGCCAGCCAGAGAAGCTGCGGAGAAGTCCGGCGCCATATCCCCGACAACGACCCGCTCGAGGTCGAACGGGGCCAGGTCGTGGCCGTCCGCCGGTCCCAGTAACGTTTCCGTCATCTCCTCAACCCTAGCTTCGTCGGATACCCCTTCTGCAACCCCACACGCGCCCGTCCCTACGACGCCTGCGGCGAGGAGGGTTAGTGCAAATCCGCGCATTCTGTCTCCAAGTCGGTGCGTGTCCAGCAGTCTACAGTTTCACTGACATGCTACAGCAGGCGTGTACTGAGGGCGAATCGGCGGCGGGTGAATCCGGTTCCACGGATCTGCTCCGTGGGTGTCTGGGACAGGACACTAGGCCGCGGCCTCCTCCATGATCGAGCTCCCAATCCGCAGTCCTTCTGCTCGAGGCATGAAGATGGTTGTGAGGGCAAGGCAAGCAAACCATGTGTAGTCGAAGATCATGGACAGCTGATACGGCACCAGCGGCGAGGCGGGGTCACCGCCGAGAGGTGGGGCTTCGTAAGCCAAGTAGTTGATGATGACGAGTGCAGGGAAGGCCAGCGAGACGAAGCCATAGACCCAGAGGAAGCGAATGCTGCTCTTCGGAGGGGCCACCTGCTCGTAGATATTCGCCCAGACCACCAAAAAGCGAACCGCTACGTATTGCAGAAACGCAAGTGAGTGAGGCCAAACGGAGTCGAAGGGCGAGATCACAAACACCAGTCCGAACACGCAGATAGAGGCTACGAAGAGTGCGTCTGTGGAGACCGAGAATATAGTACTGCAATGACGTCAGGCGTCCGCGCAACAGGCGGGTGCACTCCATGTCCGTCCAAGCGAAGCGGATGCGCAGGTACACCGAGGGCAAAAACAGGAGGAGGCCGATGTACGTAGCCGGCGCGGCATCAAACCCGACACAAAGGTTGTTGTACCCCAGGGCGGTCCTTCAGTGGGTTCTGCTCGATGACCCCAGGGTTCCAGAGGTAGGTGACTGCCCATACCACGGCAAAAAGCCCGAAGAGGACTTCCCCCGCCGCCTTTAGATAGTCTTCCGGGTAGATGACCCCCTTGTTGGGTCGCATGACAGTAAGCAGCGCGGGGCCGCGGTTCTCGGTCATTCGATATCCCTCTGGCTGGTCGCTCGCGAGTCGAACTTGCGGCCGCTGAAGAGACGACTCCGGGGCGGGATCGCCACTCATACTGAACGACAGGATGGGGTCGCAACAGGTCTCGTCGGTCTGCTGCCCCCCTCGAAACATGTGGCGCTTGTATACCCGTAGCGTGCAACCTTCCTTATCGTTGGCACTCATTGTCGCCGTCGGCCTATCACTAGGGCTGGGCAATGATCCTGATACTGCGGCGCTCGACGTCGAGGTAGGCATATGTTTATAACTCTCGGCCTGAGTTGTTAGCCGCGTGATAGAAGGCATGGAGGGAGGAGTGACTCTGCTTGATGCGGCACCTGGAGGCGTTCCTGTCCGAGCGCCCGTGGGGCTCATTGCGGGCGCCCAAGGCGTCCGACCGGTAGCGCTCGGACCTGACGGAGCGGTGCTTGGCTCCATCGGCCCCGACGAAGCGCTCGTGGGGGTGCTACCGCCGGTATATCCTGAGTGGCTTGGGGACCGGTCGTTTCTCAGCACGCACGGCTGTCGCTTCCCATATGTGGTCGGGGAGATGGCGAGAGGAATCGCGTCCGCAGAAATGGTCGTGACGGCGGCCCGCGCGGGCATAATGGCCTTCTTCGGCAGCGCTGGACTCCCGATTCCCGAGGTCGACGCGGCGGTGGTCTTGATTCAGAACTCCCTGGGCCCCGACATCAAGAATTGGGGCACGAATCTGATCCATAGCCCCCAAGAACCTCATCTTGAGATGGAGTTCGCCCAGTTGATGCTCGCCCGAGGCGTGCAAAACATCTCGGCGTCAGCGTTCATGAAGCTTTCGCCAGCAGTGGTCTTTCTGTCCGCGAAGGGTCTTTCTCGCGGGCCAGATGGCGCGATTGTGCGGCGCACTCGGATCTTCGCCAAGGTCTCGCGGATCGAAGTCGCTCGACCCTTTTTGGCTCCCGCTCCGGACGCGCTTCTGCTTCCGCTGGTGGAGGCAGGCCATCTCACGACCGAAGAGGCAGGCTTGGCGCGTCTCGTGCCGGTAGCTGATGACCTGACGGCGGAGGCTGACTCCGGCGGGCATACGGACAATCGGCCGCTGACGGTGCTGCTCCCGCAGATGATCGCGCTCGCGCAGCAGGTGGCCGCCGAACACGACTACCCAAGGGCAGCGCGGGTCGGCGTCGGGGGTGGACTCGGGACGCCAGCGGCGGTTGCTGCTGCGTTTGCGGCGGGTGCGGCGTACGTCGTGACCGGCTCGGTAAACCAATGCACAGTTGAGTCGGCGCTATCCGAGGATGGTCGCAAGATGCTGGCCGCGGCGTCCGTGACCGATGTGGCGATGGCCCCGGCCGCCGACATGTTTGAGATGGGCGTCGAGCTTCAGGTCCTCAAGCGCGGAACGCTCTTCGCACAGCGAGCCAAGGAACTGTATCGCGTGTACAGGGCTTATTCCGGGCTCGATGCGATTCCGGAGGCGCAGCGGAAGTTGCTGGAACAGAACACGCTCGGCCGGGCGATCGACGACATCTGGACCGAAACGGAGGCGTTCTTTTCCCGTAGGGATGTGCGTGAAGTGGAACGGGCCGCAGCAGACCCCAAACACAAGATGGCCTTGGTCTTTCGCTGGTACTTGTTCATGGGTGCGCAGTGGGCTCGGGCCGGCGAAATTACACGCAGAGCGGACTACCAAATTTGGTGCGGGCCCGCGATGGGTGCCTTTAACGGCTGGGTTGAGGGTAGCTTTCTTGATCCTATAGAGAATCGCACGGTCGTACAGGTCGCGCTTAATCTCATGGAGGGTGCGGCTGAGCTGACGCGAGCCCACCAACTCCGGCTAGCCGGCGTGCCGTTAGGGCGCGCCGATGTAACATTTATTCCCCGACAACTACGCTGAGATCGATAGATGGCTAAATCTCCTCCCATCGCAATCATCGGAGTTAGCTCCCAGTTCGCAGGGAGCTCCGATGTGCTCGAATTCTGGCGTGATATCATATCCGCGACCGATCGGATCACCGAGGTGCCACCGAGCCACTGGTTGGTGGACGACTACTACGATGCGGATCCCACCGTCCCGGATATGACGTACGCGAAGCGGGGAGGCTTTCTTAAGCCGATTTCCTTCGATCCGATGGAGTTTGGAATCCCGCCCAAGGCGATTCCTGCAACGGACACAGCCCAGTTGGTCGCACTGATGGCTGCCAAGCGGATTCTCAAAGACGCCTGGCGTTTCCGTGAGGGTGAGGTTGATCGGAGTCGGGTGAGTGTGATTCTAGGCGTCGCATCGGCTACGGAGCTTGTGGTGCAGATGGGGTCGCGCCTGCAACACCCGATCTGGCGAAAGGCCCTTCGTGACGGGGGGCTCCCAGAGAGTAAGGTGATCGAGATCGTGAAGCGGATCGGCGATCATTATCAGCCCTGGCAGGAGAGTTCCTTCCCTGGGTTGCTGGGCAACGTGGTGGCCGGACGAATCGCGAATCGTCTTGATCTTGGTGGATCGAACTTCGTGACCGACGCGGCGTGCGCGAGTTCGCTATCGGCGCTCCAGGCCGGTCTGGCGGAGCTCTACCTTGGCGACAGCGACATGGTGGTCGCGGGGGGAGTCGACGCGCTCAACGACATCCTTATGTATATGTGTTTCTCGAAGACGCCCGCCTTTTCGCCTACCGGGGACTGCCGGCCGTTCTCGGAGGACGCTGACGGCACGCTCATCGGTGAGGGCGTCGGCATGGTGGCGCTGCGGCGTCTTGAGGATGCGGAACGGGACGGTGATCCCATCTATGCCGTCATCAAAGGACTTGGCGCTTCGTCGGACGGGCAGGCTTCGAGCGTTTATGCTCCCCGCCCTGAAGGCCAGGCCAATGCGCTCATGCGCGCGTACGGGAAGGCCGGGTACGGCCCAGAGACCGTTGAACTCGTAGAGGGTCACGGGACCGCGACCAAGGCGGGTGACGTCGCGGAAGTGGCAGGGCTGATGTCGGTATTTGCGCCCTCGAATCCTGAAGGGAAGGCTTGGTGTGCGCTGGGTTCCGTGAAGTCGCAGATTGGCCACACGAAGGCCGCGGCTGGCGCCGCAGGTCTCATCAAGGTGGCCTTAGGCCTGCATCACAAGATTCTGCCGCCCACGCTGAAGGTCTCTCGGCCCAATCCCGAGCTCGGGATTGAAGGTGGCCCACTCTATATCAACACGCAGGCCCGCCCCTGGATCCGAGGAAGCGACCACCCGAGACGCGGATCGGTGAGCTCCTTCGGATTTGGCGGCAGCAACTTCCACGTGGCCGTTGAAGAGTACACGGGGCCGGGGCGGAGGGCGGAGCGCCTCAGGGCGTGGCCAGACGAACTCGTGCTTCTGTCTGCTCCGACCAGAGACGCGCTTGGCGACGCCTTGCTGCAGGTCGGGACGTCCATCGAAGCCGGTCGTCCTCTCGGGTTGATCGCCCACGAGTCGCTGAGCGCGTTCGAGTCTGGCGCGGAGGCACGCGTGGCGATTGTCGCCTCCAGCCTCGAGGAGTTGGCGGCGAAAATTGAGGGCGCGGCCCAAACGCTTAAGGCAGGGTCGGGCGCCGTGCAGCGTGACCCAGATGTGATCTTCGGCTTCGGGAAGGTCGACAAAGGACGCTTGGCCTTCCTTTTCCCAGGGCAAGGCAGTCAGTACGTAGGAATGGGCGGTGCGGCGGCGATGACGTTCGAGTCTGCGCGAGCGGTCTGGGACGGCGCTGCGGATCTAGAGTTGTTCGCGGACAATCCGCTTCATCGGGCTGTATTTCCGCCGCCGGCGTTCTCAGATGAGGAGCGGGCGGCCCAACTTCGCACCCTCACAGAGATGGCGACGGCTCAACCGGCTATTGCCGCGGTCAGCCTCGGCTACATGAGCTTGCTCGAGAAGCTGGGTGTTACCCCCGACGTCGTGGCCGGGCACAGCTTTGGGGAAGTGACCGCATTGGCCGCAGCGGGTCGTCTGGATCCGCTTCACTTGCTGTCGATCGCGCGCAGGCGTGGTGAGTTGATGGCAGAGGCAGCGGCCAATGAGGCGGGGGCTATGCTCGCCGCGTCCGCGAGCGCAGAGGCCGTTGCAGCCCTGATCGCGGAAGACACTGGCGTGGTCGTGGCGAACGACAACTCGCCGACCGAAGTGGTCCTCGCCGGCTCCGAGAAGGCGATCGAAGACTTCAGGCAGCTCTTGAAGGGTGAGGGCATCACGTCGGTGCGTCTCCCGGTCGCTTCGGCTTTTCATTCGAGCATCGTCGCGGGGAGTTGTGAACCGTTCCACGACTTCCTCGCATCTGTGGAATGGAGCGACGAGGGTGTCGAGGTTTACGCGAATACCACCGCGGGTACATACCCGAAGAAAGCCGACGAGGCTCGTCGACTCCTTGCGGATCAACTCGCTTCGCGCGTGCGGTTCCGGGAGATGATCCAGGGGATGCACGCCGCCGGCGTGACCCATTTCGTGGAGGTTGGCCCGGGCGGTGTACTCACCAAGCTCGTCGGACGGTGCTTGGATAAGGGAACGCACGTAGCGGTCAGCCTGGACGACAAGCGGGCCCCGGGCCTGCGTGGTCTTTGGCGAGGACTTGGGAAGCTGGCCGCGGCGGGTGTCGAGATGTCTCTCGCCGACCTGGCCGACGGGTATCGGCTCCCCGAAGCGCCTCCGGAAAAGAAGGCGCACCAAATCATGATCAGTGGATCGAACCACGAGAAGCCATATCCGCCCGAGAACGGTAATGCGGGCCTTCCGGCCCCCAACCCAGAAGTAGTGGAGCGGCCGGTGCAGGCGCCTCCGGTTGCGGCCGCTCTGGGTGCGCCCGTCACGGCCCAGGTGCCTGCGGTCGCAGCGCCGTCCCCCGCCCCCATGGCTTTACCTGCGGCGGCCTCCCCTGCGGTGTTTTCGTCGGACCTCGCTCAGTTGCAATTGCGCACGATCGAAGCCCACCAACATTTCCAGACCCTCATGGCGGACAGCCATCAGCGATTCCTGGACATGGCGGCCAGCGCCATCGCTGGGCTGCCGCACTCGCCGGGGTTGCCCGCGGCCGCGCAGGTCCAGGTAGCGTATCCGAACGTGCCGACTCCAGCTGTGTTCACGCAGCCGATCGTTGTGCCCGCAGTGCCCGCGGTCGCGCCAGTCCAGCTGCGTGCCGCCGAGGCCGTTGCTCCTCCAGCGGTCGTTGTTGCGCCGCCGCCGGCCCCTGCCGAGCCAGCCGCTGCGGCTCAGCCCGTCGACACCACCGCCTTGGCCTTGGCCGTAGTGGCGGAAAAGACGGGGTATCCTGTCGACATGTTAGACCTCGACATGGAGATGGAGGCAGGGCTTGGCATCGACTCGATCAAGCAGGTAGAGATCCTGTCGGAACTGCAGTCACGTATGCCGGGCATGCCCGAGATTGCTCCTTCGGAACTCGCCACTCTGCGCACCTTGCGCGATGTGGCAAACAAACTGGCCGCCGCTCCCGTCATGCAGGCCGCTGCTGCGCCGCCCGAGATCGCCGTTGCGGCTGCGGACGTCGCTGCTGCGCCGACTCCGGCTGCAGCAACCCCCGCGCCCATAGACACGACAGCATTGGCTTTGGCTGTGGTGGCCGAAAAGACGGGTTATCCGGTGGAGATGCTCGACCTGGATATGGAAATGGAGGCGGGGCTCGGGATCGACTCCATCAAGCAGGTAGAGATCCTGTCCGAGTTGCAGTCGCGTATGCCGGGAATGCCGGAGATCTTGCCCTCGGACCTGGCCAGTATGCGAACCTTGCGGGACGTTGCGAATAAGCTGGCTGCTGTGCCGGTTGCGCCGGCGACGTTGGCGGTGAGTCACGCTGCGGCGCCAGTAGCGCCCATCGATACGACAGCCTTGGCCTTAGCGGTGGTCGCGGAGAAGACGGGCTATCCAGTCGAGATGTTGGACCTCGACATGGAGATGGAAGCAGGACTTGGCATTGACTCCATCAAGCAGGTCGAGATCCTTTCCGAGCTGCAGTCCCGCATGCCGGGAATGCCGGAGATCGCGCCCTCTGAACTCGCGGGCCTCCGGACGTTGCGTGACGTAGCGAATAAATTGTCGGCAGCCCCTTCCGCTACTGCCAGCGTCTCGTCGACAGTAGTGGCCTCGCCGCCGGCGTCCGACGTTGCTGCGCCGCCCGCCGCGGACGAACCTATAGACACGACCGCGTTGGCATTGGCTGTCGTGGCAGAAAAGACCGGGTATCCGATCGAGATGCTGGATCTCGACATGGAGATGGAAGCAGGGCTCGGTATTGATTCCATAAAGCAGGTTGAGATTCTGTCTGAGCTCCAGTCGCGTATGCCGGGAATGCCGGAAATATCTCCGTCGGATCTCTCGAGTCTTCGGACGTTGCGTGACGTTGCGAACAAGCTGCGTGACCCTGTCGAAGCTGAGCTGATCGTTCTGGTTCAGGCCGACAATCCCGCGCCGAAGTCGGACGTTCCGGCGCACCCGGTACCATCGGTGGCTCTCGCGTCCACGCCTGCTGATGTCGATGTATCTGCGTACGCTCCTCGGATCGTTCCAGAGCCACGTCCAGACTTTGGGCTCGGCGCATTGACGCGAGGCGTCAGGGTGAAGGTCACGAACGAACATCCGAAGCTCGCGGCGGCGATCGCCAAAGGGCTGCGTGCCCGAGGCGTCACCGCCAAGGTTGGCAAAGTCAACGCATCTGATTCGGCTGTGATTTCACTGGCGGCCCTGACCGCAACCCAACCGGGACCCGACACCTCCATAGACTTCCATTGCGGAGTCGTTGAGGTCGCTCGTGTCGTGGCGCAGCACCCGGATCCTACAGAACGACTTTTTGTGACGATCCAGTCGACGGGTGGCGACTTTGGACTCTCCTCCGACCCAGGGGCCCACGCGTGGACTTCCGGAGTGGCCGGAATCGTGAAGACCGCTGCCAGGGAGTGGCCTGGGGCTTCCTTGAAGGCCATCGATGTCGCGAATCCGGAAACTGCGGCGGAGGAAATCGTCAACGAGCTGTTTTTGGGTGGCCCCGCGATCGAGGTCGGGATCGCCGCAGATGGCATGCGGAACGTCCTACGCTTGGAGGCCCTGGTAGGAGACGCGACTGTGGGTCCCGCCCTTGGGCGAGGCTCGGTTGTGGTCGTGTCCGGCGGCGCACGGGGAGTGACTGCAACCTGTGCTGCGAAGCTGGCGGAGGAGTGGGGCGTGCGTCTGGCGCTACTCGGACGCTCGACGTTGGGTGAATGGCCTGCTGGGGTCCCGTTGACCTCGGATCCGGTCCAGTTGACGGGCGCATTGGCAGCTGCGGCGCGGGAGCGTGGTGAGGCTGTCGAATTGGCCACGATTCAAAAAGAGGCCCACACGCTCGCGGCCAGTGCTGCCGTTCGGTTCTCGTTGGCCGAATTGGATGCACGCGGAATCGAAGCCCTCTACATCAGCGCGGACGTGGGCGATGCGGGTCAGGTGAGCGCTGCGCTCGACCACGTGCGTGAGAAGTGGGGCCCGATTGCAGGTATCGTCCATGGCGCGGGGGTGTTGCGAGACAAGGCTATTGCCGAGCTCACCTCAGACCGTGTAGCCGACGTCTTTGGTCCGAAGGTCTTGGGGTTGTCGGCGCTTCTGGAAGCCACGAAAGACGACCCGATCCGACTCATCGCCCTCTTCTCTTCAATTGCGGCGCGGACCGGGAATGCGGGCCAGGCTGCTTACGCTGCGGCCAACGAGGTGCTCAATAAGGTGGCTGCTGCCGAGGCGTACCGCAGAGGGGACAGTTGTAAGGTCCGTTCCTACAATTGGGGGCCGTGGGCCGGTGGAATGGTAGATGCGGGATTGGCCGCACACTTCGCCAAGCAGGGCGTTGCCCTTTTGGGCCTCGAGGCTGGCGCGCAGTTCTTCGTCGACGAGTTGGAGCGTGACGGTGAAGGCGTAGAGCGCGTGGTGTTGGCTTCGCCTTCCTTCCCCAGCACCACTCACCGACTGACGTTCACCACGAAAGCCGGAGCCTATGGTTCGGATGCGCCCGGCGGCCGAAGCGGCGTGGCACCTGCGATCGTTGCCGATCTGGCGCTTCGCATTGGCCACGCGCTCAAGCCGGTTCGTTCGATGCGGACGTATTTGGAGAATCTTGTCGTGTCCAAGTTCCGCGGCCTGGTCGGAGAGGGCGCACAAGATGATTCGGATCAGAAGCACTTTGTGGATGTGATTCCGGTGGGGCTAGACACGCCCGGGTATCAACTGGTTTTCCGCGACGCTGACGGCAACATCCATCACGAAACGCAGATCCGTTATTCGATGATCGGGGCGGCCCCGCCGCCTTCGGTGCCGTCTGGGGGTCTTGAACCGTGGGCTTTCGACGTGCGCTCAGTCTACGAAACGGTCCTGAGTAGGGTCTCGGATTTCCAGTCGATCCTCCACCTAGAGGGTGTCTCTGAAGAGGGCGGCATGGCTCTTCTCAGGAATGCTGCCCGCCTTGGGTGGCCCTCGCGGGGCTCCGTCTTCGGCTTCGATCCGGCTGCGTTGGATGGCCTGCTTCAGCTCGGGGCGCTATGGACGCATCAGAAGGTGGGTGCGGTGCAAAAGGTCGTCGGGGTCGGATCCATGGTGATTCATAACTTGGAAACGCTTCCCGAGAGGCTGCGCTCAGCGTTCCGAGCGACGCGGACCACCACAGGCACGCTCTTCGACTTCGTCCTGGCAACGGAAGAGGGCGACCTAGTCGCCGAGCTTCGAGAGGTGGCGTTCGACATCCAAGGCGCGTAAGCCGGATGCCGAAGGCGGTGCCACATATGGATAATTTTGAGCCGATTGCGATCGTGGGGCGCGCGTGTGTGCTACCAGGTGCGTTAAGCCCGGAAGCACTGTTTGCCGCCGTGAAGGCGTGCCGCGTGCTCATTGACGAGGCTCCGGCGGGTGCCTGGGGTCTCGACTCGCGCCGGCTGCTGAGGCCCACTGCTTCAGGTTCGGAGTTCGCAGCCAGCAATCGTGGCGGCTATGTGACTGGATTCGACACCGTTTTCGATCCGACCGCCTTTGCCGACCGGATCGATGACCCCGAGCGTCTCGATCCGCTCGTTCAATGGCTGCTCCACTGTACGAGCGTCGCCCTGGCTGAGGCCGGCGTCGATGTGCCTCCACCGGGGTCAGGCCTGATCGTTGGCAACCTCTCGTATCCGACCGTCGAGCACACACGTTTCGTGGAGGATCACTGGCTCAAGCTTGGCGGTCAGTCTCCGTCGGCTGTGCTGGCTGGGCGTGACTCGGACCCTCGGAATCGATTCTCTTCGGGCTTCCCGGTTCACGTCGTCGCCAACGCGTTCGGACTTTCTGGAGATGCCTTCGCGCTTGACGCCGCCTGTGCTTCATCGCTTTACGCGATAGAGATCGCGTGCCGCCGGCTTCAGAATCATGAAGCCGACCTCATGCTCGCGGGAGGCGTGGCCAGAGCGGAGCCGCTCTTCATTCATCTCGGCTTTACCGCGCTCCAAGCGCTTAGCCCAACCGGGCAGTCGCGGCCGTTCCACAAAGGGGCCGACGGGCTCCTTCCCGCAGAGGGAGCGGGGCTTGTCGCCCTCAAGCGCTTGGACGACGCCGTTCGCGACGGCGATCACATTTTTGGTGTGATCCGCGGGGTCGGGCTTTCCAACGACGGGCGTCAAAGTGGATTCTTGGCTCCCTCTGCCGACGGGCAGGTCCGCGCGATGAGCAATGCGTACGCTCAGGCGGGTTTGAGTCCGGCAGACGTCGGACTCATCGAGTGCCACGCTACCGGCACGTCTCGCGGTGACACGGTCGAGCTCGAGAGCCTCGCGCGCGTTTGGGGAGACTACGCGAAGCCGGTCGTGGGTTCTCTCAAGGCGAACATCGGTCACCCCGTTACCGCGTCGGGTGTTGCGAGCCTCCTCAAGGTTCTCTCCTCGTTTGAGGCCAAGACGCTGCCGCCGACGCCGTGCGATGACCCGCTGGACGTGATTTCGGAATACGGCTTCAGGGTTCTGTCGGAGCCCGAACCTTGGGAGACCGACGGTCCCAGGCGGGCCGCGATCAGCAACTTCGGGTTCGGTGGCAACAACGCACACATGATCGTCGAAGAATGGACCGGGGCCGCGCCCATTCGGACGCAGGACTCGGGGCCGGCGGCTGTGGCGACGCCCGCCGAGCCCATCGCGATCTGCGCGATTGGTGTGATCGCGGGCGAGAGTGTGGGACTGACCTCGTTCGTTGGACGCCTAGTGGCCGCTCGTGAGGCCCAGGACACGAGAACCCCGGAAATCGTACTTAAGATGGCGGGGCTTGGTTTCCCTCCCAAAGACCTTGAGGCGAGTCTCGCGCAGCAGACCTCTATTCTTGCGGTCGTGGAAGAGGCGCTGGGTCAGATCGGGCCGGTCGATGCGGCGAGTACGGGTGTGTACATAGGCATGAGCGTAGACCCGCAGGCGGCGAGACACGGACTGCGTGTCCGCCTGCCTGAGTTGCTCGATACGCAGACGCCCACGGACGGATGGAGGGTCGCCAACGCTGAATCGGCCCCGGTGCTTACGGCGGCCCATGTCATCGGGTGCATGCCCAATATCCCAGCGAATCGAGTTCATTCTCAGCGGGATTGGACGGCGCCCGGTTTCACGGTGGCCAGCGAAGAGCTATCAGGCATCGATGCGCTCGGACTTGCCGTCAGAGCCTTACAGGCCGGTCATATCAGCTCGGCGCTGGTGGGCGCGTCGGACTTCTCGCACGAATCTGCGCACAAGGCCGCTGCGGCTCGAGTGCTGCCGGAAGACCGGCAACGCCCGGGAGACGCGGCGGTTGCGATGGTGTTGATGCGAGAGAGGGATGCGCGGGCCCAAGGCGTTCAGGTGCTTGCCACGGTCGGTGTGCCGACGTCAGGCGTGGTCCCAGTTGGCGCAGAGGGTGAAGCCGTAGCGGTACAGATCTCTCTGACGCCGTCGGCTGGGGAGAGTGAGGTGACCGCGCGGTTCGGCCATGCGCATGCTGCCTCGGGCCTTCTCCACGTCGCGGCTGGGGCAGTCACCGCACATCTGGGCGTCACCCTTGATCGAGCAGGCGCGTGGCCGGCCCCGCGGAGGCAAGATGGGGTCCACTCCCAGGTCGCTGTCACATCGTTCTCGGGTCGAGGTGCATCGGTCCTGCTGGCGGCTCCCAACCAGACCGTGGACTCGATCAGTGCGCTCATGACGCCCGTCTGCCGCTTTTATGCTGCGAAGGATCGGGCCGCGCTCGCCGAGGCGGTCACGAGCGACGTGCAGATGCTGCAGGGAGAGGTGCGATTGGCGCTGGTGGCCAAGACTGAGCAGGAGCTTGAGAGACTGAGGACACATTCCTTGGCCGAGCTCGACCAGGGCCGGAGTCCGACTGGCCCGGGGCTCTACTTCGGCGAAGGTACGGTCGAAGGCGAAGTGGCCTTCTGTTACACAGGTGCGGCCGCGGCATATCCAGGCGCTGCTCGGGATCTGTTACTCGCGTTTCCTGGCATAGGCCACAGCCTAGCCGCGAAATTCGCAGGGACGCCCGATCTCGCGGAGCGACTGTACGGTGCTGACGTGACTTCATTTTCTCCTGCGACTCAGCTGACCGGTTCGTCTTTCGTGTGTCAGGCGCACACCGAATTTACGCGGGGCGTGCTCGGCATTCAGCCGCAGGTGGCGATGGGCTTGTCGTCGGGCGAAACAAATTCGCTCTTGGCTTTTGGGGTCTGGTCTGACCTGGACGCGATGCTGGAGGACATTGAGGGCTCAGAGATGTACGCCAACCAGCTCACCGGCGCGTGCCACGCTGCAGCTCAGTATTGGGGGCTCCCCGAGGGGGAGGATCCGAATTGGGTGTGTTGGCGCATCGCGGCTCCGCTCGCCGAGATCGAGGCCGCTATGGACGGTGAATCGCGGGTCTATATCACCGTGATCCACCACTACGAAGACGTGGTTATTGGTGGCGACGCTGAAGCGTGCGGCCGGGTCGTAGACGCCGTGGGCCGTCGTCGAGCGATTTCGCTCGGCCTCGACATGGTCGTCCACTGCGCACCGCTGGAGCCGTTTGCCAAGCATTGGAATGACATCCACACCCGCGAGACGCGCTCAGTCCCTGAGATCCGTTTCTACACCAACGCGGGTAACCGCGCCTACGTGCCCACGCGCGAGGCGGCCGCAGATGCGATCACGCAGCAGGCGCTAGAACCGATCGACCTCCCCAAAACCGTTGAACAGGCGTACGCGGACGGCGTGCGCGTGTTCATTGAGCATGGCCCGCGCGCGCTTCTGACCAGCGCGATCGGCCGAACCCTTGAAGGTCGCCCACACATCGTGGTCGCCGTGGATCCGCACGAAGGTGCGGGGCTCGAGCCCCTCGCTCGCTCGGTCGCGGCTTTGTGGACGGCCGGGATTCCTATGGATCTGACCCAGTATGCAGATCGCATGGCGGGCCTCCGTGTCGGTGCACTGGGTGCGGCGGTCGTGAGCGGGCCTATGCTTCGGCTACGGACACATTCGCCGGACATCGTTTGGCCGCAAGGCACGACGCTTACCTCTACCACTGCAGTCTCCATGGAATCGAACGCCCCATCCTCAGCCCAGCAGGCGATGTCCCCACCTCCGTCAGGTGGGCTCGGCTACGACCTCAGCGGGCTCTTTGCCTCCAATGGGTCCACTGCCCGCCCCGTGAGTTCCGCGGCAGGCTCGGGCACGGCCACGCCCGCAGGCGCACCTGTGGGGGCGCCTGCCTCCGCTCCTGCGATAGCCGCGACTGGCGCCCCCAGCGGCCCGGCGGTTGCGATGCCGGCCCCGGGACAGGGATCCGCTGATGCACACCCAGCGATGGCGTTGCTCAATTCTGTCGCGCAAACACACATGGATTTTCTGCGGCGACAGAAGGAGCTACATGACCAGTTCCTTAGCGTCACCCTGGGCAACGCGGCCGCGGGGTCCTATACGGCTCCAACTCTGGCACCTTCAACGCACGTACATCCAGGCTCCGGCACGATGGTGGGGGCCGGGTCTGCGCATGTAGGTGCCGAGGTCGTGCCTGCGGCGGGTGGCGGTGCCATCTCAGCCCATGTCGCCGCGCCCAGCGTCGGCACACCCGCCTTCGGCACCGACTCTGTCCCCGCACCTGCGGTCGCCACCCCAGCCGTCGCGGCAACCGCGGTCGACCCCCTGGCCGTCGTCAACCCCGCCCTTATAGTCCCGGTCGCCGCCCCGCAGGGCCCGACCTTCCTGACACGGGAGCAGCTCGAGATCCACGCCGGCGGAAAGATCTCCGAGATCTTTGGTGCGCTCTTCGAGCAACAGGACGGATACGCGAGACAGGTACGCATGCCGGAGCCTCCGCTTTTGCTCGCGGACCGCGCGATCCTGATCGAGGGCGAACCCGGTTCCATGGCCAAGGGCCGGGTCGTGACAGAGACTGATGTGCGGGCGGATGAGTGGTATCTCCATGCGGGGCGAATGGCACCCGGAGCGGTCATTGAGTCCGGCCAGGCGGATCTCCTGCTCATTTCGTGGCTAGGCGCGGACTTCCTAAACAAGGGCGACCGTGTTTATCGCCTGCTCGGGTGTGATCTGACCTTCCACGGCGATCTGCCGGCGGCAGGTGATACGCTCCGCTACGACATCCATGTGGACGGTCACGCGAAGACCGGCGATGTCCGCCTCTTCTTTTTCCACTACGACTGTCACATCGGGGATCGACTTCTGATCACCGTGCGCAATGGGCAAGCTGGATTCTTCACCGAGGAAGAGCTTGCCACTTCCGGAGGGGTTCTATGGGACGCCGCTGAGGACGAGCCGAAGGCTGATGCTCGACTGGATCCGGCTCCCTGTCTGACCAAGAAGCGCAACTTCTCAGCGGAAGACGTCCAGCATTTCGTGAATGGCGACGCCTATCGCTGCTTTGGCGAGGGCTTCGAGATGGCAGCGTGTCACACGCGGACCCCCTCAATCGGGTCGGGCCGCCTGCAGCTGCTTGATGCCGTCCCCGAATTCGACCCCACGGGAGGTCCCTGGGGTCGGGGCTATCTCCGAGCTGTGGCCGACGTTCCCGTCGACACATGGTTCTACGACGGTCATTTCAAGAACGACCCCTGCATGCCCGGTACGCTCATGGCGGATGCGGCGACCCAGGCGCTGTCCTTCGCGATGGCCGCGATGGGCTTCTCCATCTACCGTGACGGGTGGCGTTTTGAGCCGATGCCGGGCGAGATGGCCCGCTTCCTGTGTCGGGGCCAGGTAGTGCCGGACGGGCCTCACAGCCTGGAATACGAGGTCTTCATCGAAGAAGTCATCGATGGCGACGTGCCTGAGGTCTACGCGGCGCTTCTGTGCAAGAGCGACGGATTCAAGGTCTTCGGATGCCGGCGGTTTGGTATGCGCCTAGTCCCGGACTACCCGCTCACGACCCGACGCGAGTTACTTGCGGGTGCCGAGCCAGCTCGGCTTGTGGGTCCCGCAGGTAGCGATGTGCGTGGGGACTATGAGGCGCTTCTGGCTTGTGCTTGGGGCAAGCCGAGCGACGCGTTCGGCGAGATGTTCACTAAGTACGACGGACCGCTCAGCTGCCCGAGGTTACCGGGTCCGCCGTATCACTTCGTGAGCAGCATTGTCTCCGTGGACGTGCCGCCGGGCTCAGCGCAGGCGGGCGTGATGGCGTCTAACTTCGACGTGGATCCGGAGGCGTGGTACTTCGACGAAGGACAAGGCGAGATGCCTTTCGCCGTCCTGCTCGAAGCCCTGTTGCAACCTTGTGGCTGGTTCGCATCATATCTGAATTTCTTTGTCGAAACACCCGGCGATGTGGCCTTCCGCAACCTCGACGGGGACGACTGCGTCCTCAGTCGTCCGGTGCATCCCGGGACGGGCACGCTTCGGATGACGACGCAGCTGACGCATCACGTCGAGGCTGCGGGCACGAGCATCGTCTTCTTCAAAGTGACGTGTGAGTCCGACGAGGGGCCGGTCATGCACCTGACGACCAGCTTCGGGTTCTTTAGCCCGGAGATCCTTAAGGATCAGCGAGGACTCGCGACCACCGACGAGATGCGGGCCCGTCGCGATGAGGTGTCGCCGACGGCCGCACTCCCGCTTGAGGACGGCGGCGGAGTGCTCGCTCATCTCCCCGGGATGGACGGTCCGAAGATGCGGATGCTCGATGCGGTAACGGGCTTCTGGCCGGATGCCGGGAAGGATGGACTGGGCAGGATACGCACGACGCAAGCGATTCGGCCGGACGCGTGGTACTTCCAGGCGCACTTCTTCGGAGATCCGGTACAACCGGGCTCTCTCGGCCTCGAGGGTCTGATGCAGTCAGCACGTGCGCTGATGTCGCTGAAGGGATGGCTGGACGACCTCGTGGATCCGGTCTTCGACCAGCCCGTCATCGGCATTCCGGTGTCTTGGCGTTATCGCGGCCAAGTGGTGCCCCTAAGGGAGAACATCGTGACCGAGGTAGAGGCCGTGAGCGTAGATATCGTACCCGGCGAGTCGGTCACGTTGATGGTCTATGGCACGCAGTGGGTGGACGGACTGAGGATCTATGAAATGCCGTCGTTCGCGGTCCGTGCCCGCGCTCGAGGAACGTGACCCTACAGTCCGCTGCTGACGGTGCTGCGGGCCGATTTGCCGAACGCCCGTCCCGTCCCGACGTATGGGTGATCGACCACCAAGAAGAGGCCTTCCTCTCGCTCGCTGAAGCCGCGCCAGTAGCCGAGGAGGACAGGATCCGGGTCGGGGCTGTGACTCGCGAAGAGCCGCGCCGAGCGTTAATGGCGAGGCGCGTGGCTCTCCGGGTGATTCTCGGCACGTATCTGGCGCGTGATTCGGAGTCCCTGCGCATCGTGACGTCCCCGGGTGGCAAGCCGACGTTGGTGCCGACCGTCGGCGACCCGCTGAGGCTCACCTTTTCGGTCACGCACTCCGGTGAACTTCTCTGTATTGCAGTGTCTTCGTCGGCGAGCTTGGGTCTCGATGTGGAGCGATACCGCGAAGTGTCCCGAGCGCTTTCGATCGCCTCCCGTTGGTTTTCGGAGCGTGAAGCCGAAGAACTGCGGGCGACTGCGGAGGCAGACCAGGGTGTGGCCTTCATCCGAACTTGGGCGGCCAAGGAGGCCCTGGCCAAACGTCATGGGGCGGGCATTAGGCTCATGAGCGGAAAGACGGGCGACCTAGAGTTGGGGTCTGAAGCAGCCGACGGCAGGCTCGTGACTTTCTCCCCGCGGCCTGGTTATGCAGGGGCTCTCGCCAGCAGTGAAGCCATCGTTCAGCCTCACATCCTTCGGCCTGGCAACGCGGATTGGCTCGTTGCGGTCGCCGCCCTCACTGGGCGTGCGAAGGCCTGAGCCGCAGCAGGTCGAGGGTGCCGCGGGACGCTCCGGCCTGCCGTGGGTGGCTTCGTGCTACGCGCACCTGACGCTGCGCCGCGCCTTAGCCTCCACCCGCCAGGAACCGCGCGGCATACGCAGTTGCTGCGTCGCTCATGAACTTCCCTCGGTCCGAATTGGGATCGCTCTCCTTGTTGATCGATGAAGCCGGCCAGGACCCTGTCCGTGAATCCTGATTGGCGATCAGCCACGCGCGCCCCTTCTCCAACGAGGTCATCGAATGCGCTGTGTGAGGCCCCCCGGCCTGTTGCATCGCTAGGAGGGTCAGGGCCGTGGCGAAGCCGTCGCTTGTTCCACTCAAAATCGAGTCGCCGATGCGCCCCCAAGGCGCGAGCGATGGCATACTCCAGCCGCCGTCAGCGGATTGTGCAGCACTCGCCGCCGTGACGATGGCCTCGCGTTGGGCCTGTGAAAGCAAGCCGGGCAGTTTGCCTGAGGCCCACAACGCCATGAGCCGATTGAACAGCGATTGGCTCTCAACTTCCTTTTGCACATACGCGCGCAGCAGCTCGACCTTGGGCGCGGCGCTCTCCGTGCTGGCATAACCCTCGGACGCCGTGCCGACGGCGATCGCCGCCAGCGCTGCCCCAAAGAACGGAGACGCGGACGCCTCCCAAGGCTCGAGACCGAAGTTGAGCCAAGACCATGCACCCTGCAGGTCTCCGGTCTGCATTTGCAGGGCCCAGACGTTCGCGAAGGCGCGCTGGCCGTCCACACTGAGAACGCCCGTGTCGGCGTCTCGGGTCGCGAGGATCAGGGCGTTCAGGACGGCTTCGGTGCCCCGCGACTCACTGGTCTTCGGGAGACCGTGCTTCTGGTCGGGGTAGAACGGCTCCACATCCCGCCATAGGCGTACCCTCCGCGTGACATTGTCCATCATCTGCTGTTCCCCAGTCGGTCGCGTGCGTTCTCCTAGGGCCTGACGAAGAGACGGACGCGCGAGCGCGTGCGGCAGAGCGGTGTGGCATGAGACGCAGGCGGTGCCGTGGTCTCGGGCCGCGTTCGGCCATGCCAACCACCAGTCCAGGCGCCCATCGAGGTAATTGGCCGCGGTCTAAGGGTTCCAGTCCAGACGCCGATCGAGGTAAGCCGGGGCGATCTGAGGGTCCCGGGCCAGATGCCCAGCGCGGAAAACGGCGTTCACCGACTGGCTTCCGTCCGATTCCGGAGGGGCGACCCCACCGACGCTCATGCCGGCAAGGGTAGACGCGAGCAGGACTAAGGCGGCAAGATGCTTCAAGGGGCTCCCCCGGTACGTGGCCTGGATGCGGCGGGCTCAACATCCGCGCGGAATGTTGGGGGCCGCATCCGAGCCCACAAGCGACTGCCACTTTCGGAGTAGAGATATGCGCCGCACATCTGTTTTTTTGCTAGCCGTCCTTTCGACTGTACCGTCCTCGGTATCGCTCGCAGCTCAAGGACGCGAGGCCACGCCGGTGCGGCAGTCCGAGCTGACGGCGGCTACCGCAGTGGCCCGTCCGCTCACCCTCCGTGATGTGTCCCATAATGATCGGTGGCTGGGCTTGGGAGTACGGGACGTGCGTTGGGCCCCTGACGGGTCGGGCGTCTTCTTCCGATGGAGCCGCACGCCTGCCAGCGACGACGTTGCAGATGAGGACGCGTGGTTCCTGGCTGGGCCCGCCGGAGACTGGGTGGAGGAAGTCCCCCTTGAGGATCGGCACGCGGTCCCAGGGGCCGACGTTCAACGGAGCCCAGATGGGATCCGGGCTGCGTGGGTCGGGGGTGGAAGCCTCTACCTGCACGACGCGGCCCGCGGCAGTCGGCGAGTTGTGGCTTTGGACCAGCCAATCCGGGAGCCACACTTCTCAGCGGACGGGGCCGCGGTCGACTTCGAAGTCGGGAGTGCCCTGTATCGCTACGATGTCCAGGGAGGCGGGCTCGCGCCTTTGGCGGCCCGCATCGAACGGACGACGCCCAGTCAGACCGACGCGGCGGCCTGGTTGCGGGCGCAACAGCAGGAGCTCTTCGCCCACGTGCGTACCCAAGGGCAGATCTCGGACCGCACAGCCGAGGCGGCCCGCTTGAGCCAACTCGCCCCCTCCCAGGCGATCCCTGTGGGGGCAGGCGTCCGGGTCGATCAAATCCAGCTATCGCCCGACGGCAGCTGGCTGACGTTCCGGGCCCGAACACCCAGCTCCCAGCGACCTGCCACCCAGTATGCGAACTATGTGGACGAGTCCGGATACACGGAGGTTCTTGACGCGCGTTCCAAGGTCGGCGAGCCCCGCGACGTGTATCGACTCGGCGTGGTGCGGGTCGACCCCAACGTTCCACTGGACTCCATCACTGTGCGGTGGGTCGATGTCGACAAGGATGACGAGGAAAACACCAGGCCGTCCCGGTTGTCTTGGAATTCCCAAGGTACCCGGGCTGTCGCGCAGTTCCTGGGAGAGGACGATGAAGACCTGTGGGTCGCCGAGATCGACCTTGTCGCGGCGAGCGCCCGAATTCTGACCCACGATCACGACGATGCCTGGATCGGTGGCCCCCCTGTGCAGGCGAACAGCGGACCTACGCTTATGGAATGGGTGTCCGCGGACGAACTGGCCTTCGCGTCAGAGCGGAGCGGATGGAGTCATCTATACCTGCTCGGACTCGACGGTGCCGTGACGCCCCTTACTGAGGGCCCGTGGGAAGTTCGCGGGGCCAGCTTGTCGCCAGACCGCAGCACGTGGCTTCTACAGACCAGCCGAGAGCATCCTGCGGAGGACCATCTTTATCGCATGCCCGCGCGGGGTGGGCAGGTGGTGCGCCTTACCAGCGAAGTGGGGCGCCATGAGGGGTGGTGGTCGCCGGACGGACGGCGCCTGGCCGTCGTGAGCAGCGAGAGCATTCGTCTTCCTGATCTGTTCATGATGGCTGCGAACCCGGGCTCTGCTCCGACGCGCGTCACGGTGAGCGGGTCCGACAATTATTGGGAGCACCCCCTCACGAGGGCGGAGATTGTTACGTTCGCCCACCCAGATGGAGGTCCTCTGTGGGGGGCTCTTTTCCGCCCCGACGTCCCGAACGCGGAACGCTCGGCGATCGTTCACATTCACGGAGGCGGATATCGCCAGTTCGCGCACCGTGGCTACAGCGTGTACGGGTACGACCACCACCTGGGCTTTATCCAATACATGCTCGAGCAGGGATACACGGTGCTCGACTTCGACTACCGGGGCAGTGCTGGTTACGGCCGCGACTACCGCACTGACATTGCCGAGAGCATGGGCATCAAGGACACAGACGGTGCCGTGGCCGCAGCCCGCTGGCTCGCACATAACGCGGACGTCGACCCAGACAGGATCGGAATTTACGGCGTGTCATACGGCGGCTTCCTGACCCTGACGTCGCTCTTCCGCTACCCAGGCGTCTTCCGAGCCGGAATCGCGCGCGCGGCGGTCACCGATTGGGCTCACTACAGTGATGGATGGACGAGCCGAATCTTGGGCGTGCCCCACGAGAACCCCGAAGCCTATCGCATCTCGAGTCCCATCTACTACGCGGAGGGGCTGTCCGACCCACTGCTCATCACACATGGGCTCATGGACGACAACGTGCACTTCCAGGACGCCGCCCGGTTGGTTCAGCGGTTGATCGAATTGGAGAAGGACTTCGAGGTGATGGTCTACCCGGTCGAGCCGCATGTTGTGGCCACAGAGGCCAGCCGTTACGACCTCGTTCGACGCCAGGCGGGCTTCTTCAATGAGAAGCTGAGGGGAATACATCGGTAGCTTGATGGGCCTCGGGGCGTGGCGCTGTCCAGCGAATCGGCAGTGACGTTTGACGGGATCGCCGCCGGCGATCCACTTTGACGATCTCACATCACACGCGGCCCACTTCTCCGGGTGGACCCAAAATCAGGGAGTGGACCGATGTCCCCTTCGAGGCTCCTCCGATATTTGCTCGTCCTCACGGTCGCGGCATTGTCGCTTCCCTCGTCTTCGACGGCTCAAGTCACAACTGCGTCTGTCGTGAACCAGTCGGACAACCCGCTGCTGCGGCCCATGGTGTGGCGCTCGATCGGGCCGGCCGGGCAGGGCGGGCGTGTCGATGACATCGCGGTAGATCCGCACAACCCGTTCGTGTACTACGTAGGGTTTGCGACCGGTGGTTTGTGGAAGACCGTGAACAACGGGACGACATTCACGCCGATCTTCGACGAATTTGGCACACATTCTGTTGGCGCGATCGGCATCGCACCTTCGAACACGAACGTCGTGTACGTCGGTACGGGCGAGTCCAACAATCGCCAGAGTGCGTCGTTTGGTGCGGGCGTCTACAAGTCCACTGATGGAGGAGCGTCGTTCACCTTCATGGGATTGGCAGAGACTCAGTCGATCGCGCGCGTCGTGGTACATCCCTCGGATCCCAACACCGCCTGGGTAGCCGCGAATGGCCACCTTTTCGGAGCGAATCCGGAACGCGGTGTCTTCAAGACGACGGACGGGGGTGCAACTTGGACCCACGTTCTCCGAGTGGACGAGAACACGGGCGCCACAGATCTGATTATCAAACCGGACGACCCCACCCACCTCATGGCTGCCACCTACCAGCGCCGCCGATCGGCGTGCTGCTTCGTCGGTGGTGGAGAAGGCAGCGGCATTTGGGTGTCCAGCGACGGCGGTGACAATTGGGGTCGGATGGAAGGGAACGGCCTGCCCACGGGTACTATGGGCCGAATTGCCTTGGCGACGACCGCGGCGAACCCCAACATGATCTACGCTCAGATCGAAGTCGCCGCCGATAAGGCGTCGCCGCTGACCGACGAGGAACGGTCGGCGTGGGTGGCGCTACAGCGGGACGGCGAATTGCCGGCCGACCAGCAGTGGAATGGCGTGTGGCGGTCGACGGATGGCGGCCAGAATTGGCAGTTCCGCAGCAATGAGAACGGACGGCCCATGTACTTCAGTCAGATCCGCGTGTCCCCGTCGGACCCGGACCTTGTCTATACCGTAGATCAGCAGGTGGCGAAGTCCAGGGACGGTGGCCAGACATGGGAAACGCTAGACGGATACGGCCATGTGGATCAGCACGCGCTTTGGATCAATCCGACCAATCACGACCATATCATGATTGGTAACGATGGATCCGTAGACGTCTCCTACGACCAAGGCGAAACGTGGGAGTCGTTGCGGACATGGGCGGTGGGTCAGCCCTATCACGCGTCCGTCGACATGGCGCGCCCGTATAATGTGTGCACGGGACTGCAGGACAACGGCTCATGGTGTGGGCCGAGTTCGATGCGCACCGGTAACATCCTGGCGCAGGACTGGTTCCGTTCGGGCGGCGGCGACGGTTTCTACTCGCAGATTGATCCGACGGATTCCAACATCATCTACTCCGAATCTCAGAACGGGAACGTGCGGCGGACCGACCTCGCGACCGGGGAAGCCGTCAGCATTCGCCCGCGTCCGGCGGGCGGTGGCGGTGGCGACGGCGTAGGGAACATTGTTCCTGCCCCGGACGCCTCCGATCAAATTCGCTGGAACTGGAACACCCCGATCCTGCTCTCGCCCCATAACCCGAGCACGGTCTACGTGGCTGGTAATCGGTTCTTCACATCTCGGGACCGTGGGGACACGTGGACCATGAGCGCGGATCTGACGAAGAGTAAAGATCGCGACCCGATCCAGTTGATGGGCGTGCGCAACGACGTGCCGCGGTGCACTCAGTTAGCGCGGGGCATCGACTGCAACCTATCGCGAAACGACGGGGTGAATTTGTGGAGCACGGGCGTGTCAATCGCGGAGTCGCCCCTCGTGCCCGGCGTGTTTTGGATGGGCACCGACGATGGTAATATCCAGGTCAGCCGTGACGGCGGCGCCACGTGGACCGAGGTCAGCAAGAACCTCCCCGGTGGCACGACTGAGTACTACGTGTCACGAGTGGAGGCGTCCCATTTCGATCCGGCGGCGGCCTACGTGTCGATTGACGGCCATCGGTCAGATGACCTCAAGCCCTATGTCTACGCCACGCACGACTATGGTGCGACCTGGACGAGTATCGCAGCCAATCTCCCGGAGTTTGGGAACGTGAATACCGTGCGGCAGGACCCCCGCAACGTCGACATTCTTTATGCGGGGACCGAGTTCGGCTTTTTTATCTCCGGGGATGAGGGTAAAGAGTGGCACCCGTTCATGAACGGATTGCCGGTGGTTCGAATCGATGATGTCCTGGTCCATCCACGTGACAACGACCTAGTCCTGGCCACGCACGGCCGGTCCGTTTACGTCATGGACGACATGACCGCGCTGCAGGACTTCACGACCGAAATTCTTGCGAAAGACGTTCACCTGTTCGAGCCGAGGGAAGCCATACAGTGGCGGAGTGATCCGACTCAGGGACGTTCGGTCACGGGTGACAAAAATTGGACTGGCGAAAGCGCCCCAACGGGTTCCGCGGTCCACTACTATCTGTCGGATGAGACCACGAGGGCTGTGAGCATTACGATTGCGGATGCTGTCAGCGGCGAGGTGTTCCGGACGCTCGAGGGCACCGGTCTGGCTGGCCTCAATCGCGTCCAGTGGAACCTGCGTAGCGATCCGCCGCCGCCGACTGGGCGTGGCGGTGGTGGATTCGGCGGAAACCAGGGTCGGCCGGCCGATCCTGGCGTCTATCGTGTCACGCTCTCGGTAGGTGGTGAGAAGTACACGACCACCCTACGTGTGCTCGAAGATGTGTGGATGAACTGATCCAGCGTCTCGCTCGAACACGATCGTAGGGTGGCCGGGTGCACGTAGGGTGACGACCCGCGTGATCGCCGGCCGGGAGGGCTCCGCTTGGGGCTCCTCTCGGCCGGCGTCGCCTATTGGAGGTCCAGTGCTGCCGAACTAGGCCTGCCGGTCCGCCACAATCAACCCGCCGTGCTGGCGGCCGTTCTCGATGAAGATCTTGTTCGCGTTGTGGCCGGCCGCGATCACGCCTGCGATGTAGAGGCCGGGCACGTTGGTGCACATCGTCGCTTTGTCATGGTGCGGGATGCCGGTGTCGTCGTCGATCTCTACGCCAAGGTCACGCAACTGGGTGTGGTCCGCCCTCCAGCCCGTCATCGCCACCACGAAGTCGTTCGGGATCTCTGTCACGTCGCCCGATTCGCCGTGCGTCACCGTAACCGAAGTTCCGGTGATTTCGGTGATACGGCTGTTCCAATGGACGGCGATATCACCCTTTTCTAATCGATTTGTGATATCGGGTACCACCCAGGGCTTCACCCCCCGGTCGATCTTGTCGAGAAAGTGCACCAGCGTGACGCGGGATCCGTTGCGGTACATCTCCAGCGCCGACTCAACGGCTGAGTTCCCTGCGCCTACGACAACAACGTCCTGGTCGTAGTACGCGTAGGGTTCGTGGTAGTAGTGGTGGACCTTGTCGAGCTTCTCGCCCGGGACCTCGAGGAAGTTCGGGTGATGGAAACCACCGGTGGCGAATACGACCGCCGCGCAGCGAAAGACCTCACTGGTCCCGTCACGCTTCCTCGTATGCACGGTGAAATCCCCTGCGGTACCCTCGACCCGCTCCACGTTTTGGTACTGCCGCACATCGATGTCCCAATGTGCGACGACGCGCCGATAGTAAGTCAGCGCCTCACGTCGAGTTGGCTTCGATTCCGGAATCGTGAACGGAACGTCGCCGACCTCCAGCATGACTGCCGTGCTAAAAAAGGTCATGTAGTACGGGTAGTCGGTGAGCGAGCTTGTAATACAGCCGCGGTCGACGAGGACGCATGAGACGCCAGCCTTCTTTGCGGCGGCGCCTACGGCGATGCCGCACGGGCCGGCGCCTACTACTAGGAGTTCTAATCGCTCATTCATGTTGGAGACTAGTTACATCTTTGCTTGGGTTCCAGGGTCGAAGGGGCGGGGCGCTTTTGCCTCTCTTCGCGATCGCTTTCGCCGTTCGCTTTAAGGCCACCCGGTTCTGAGTGAGGCTTCGCTAAGCGACGCCGGGCCGACCGGGTCCCGGCGCCGATATCGCTGCGTGAGGCGAAAGCGCCCCGCCCCTTCGCGGGCGGAGGCACGTTGTTTGGGGGGGGCTTCTGCGGCAAGTTGGTTTTGTCGTCGGTGCGAGTCACAGCTTGGTTGCGGACACGACTGCATCGGAGGAACCACCTTTTTTCTTGATGGCTTTGGGAACTTATGAGTAGTGCTGAATCTGAGGCTCGTAAGGCTTTGAATCGGTTGAGGCGGGCGGCGGAGAAGGCTGAAAAGGAATTGGCTTCTTTGCGCGGGGCCCTGAGGCACGCGGAGGGGAGCGATTTTCCGATTGAGACTTACGATCTAATTGATGCGGCTGTGAGGCAGGTTTTGGATTTTACGGATGAGGAGGGGGCTCGTTTGCAGGAGAAGATCTTGCATGCGGGAGGTCTTGAACCGGGGCGTAGTCGGCGGGGTTAGCTCCGTCGGGCCGTGACGGCCACCACACATGGAGCGTGCAAGCACATGAAACGACGGACTTTCGTTCGAGCTTCGGCATTTGCGGGGGCGGGATCACTCGTGGCTCCCGGTCTTGTATACGGAAAGCGACGGGCCGACTTGGTTTTACGCGGCGCGACGGTTTTTGATGGCACAGGGCGGGCGGGTCGGGAGGTTGATATCGGGATTACGGGCGACCGCATTACCGATTTGGGTCCGAAGCTGGCCGCCGGATCTAACGAGATCGATCTGACAGGGCTCGCTCTGGCGCCGGGCTTCATTGATGTGCACTCCCACGCCGACATGTCCTTGCTGGTGAACAACAATGCGGAAAGCCGTATTCGTCAGGGCGTCACCCTTGAGGTCGTAGGGCAAGACGGCGGGTCGGTCGGCCCGTGGTCCGACGAGGGCTTCGAGTCGACGCGCGATCGCTACCGCAGGCAGTACAATGTAGAAATCGACTTCCGCGACCCGGTGGGTTTTTTGGGCCGCATGGACCGTGAGGGCGCGGCGGTCAATCTCGCCACCATGGTCGGCAACGGAGCGCTGCGGGGATTGGTAGTCGGGAACGAAGACCGCCCTGCTACAGATGCGGAGATCGCACGGATGCAGGCGCTCCTGCGCCAGCAGATCGAGGGCGGATGCGTGGGCTTGTCATCGGGGCTGGAATACACACCCAGCGGCTTCGCGGACGCGGACGAGCTCGTTGCCTTGGCGTCCGTCCTACAGGGGACGGGTTATCCGTACGCCTCCCATATGCGTAACGAGGACGACCGACTCTTGGGTGCCGTAGAGGAGGCGCTTCATGTGGGCCGAGTGGCCGGCGTTCCTGTCCAGATTTCTCATCTAAAGGCACAGGGGCAACGCAACTATTGGAAGGCCGACGCGGCGCTCAACTTGATTGAGCGCGCACGTGCCGAAGGGGTCGATGTCCATTTCGATCGTTATCCGTACACGGCCTACTCGACCGGTCTCTCCAACCTCTTCCCGAACGCATATCGGTCGGGCGGAAACGAGGCGTTCCTGAGGCGCCTCAGAGCTCCCGACACCGCGGCTAGGCTCGAACGCGCGTGCCGGGACAAGGTCGCCCTCCTCGGAGATTGGAATTCCGTACAGATCACGAGCACGAACGCGGCCACTGCCTATGCACGTGGCAAGTTGATGGGTGATCTGGCGCGCGACCGTGGTGTCGAGCCCTATGCGCTCACGCTCGAACTGCTCGAAGCGAATGGCGGCGGAGTTGGGATGATCGGTCACGGCATGGGTGAAGAGAATACGGCGAAGATTTTGGCGCACCCGCTCGGCATGGTGTGCTCCGACGGCGGCATTTATGCGCCTTACGGACCGCTCTCTGGCGGTTCTCCGCATCCACGAGGCTACGGCACCTTCCCTCGTCTGTTGGGCCATTACGTACGTGACACCGGGGCGCTCACACTGGAGTCAGCGATCCACAAAGTGACACAGATGCCGGCCCAGAAATTGAAACTTGGTGGACGTGGTGTCATCGAGGTCGGCGCGTTTGCTGACCTCGTGGCGTTCGACCCCTCCACCGTGTCGGATCAGGCGACCTTCGAGGCTCCGCATCAGTACCCGGTGGGCATTCCCGTTGTGGTCGTGAACGGTGTGGTGACGCTGAGAGACGGCGAGCACACGGGTCAGCGCGGGGGTCGAGCGGCCCGAGGGTCCGGGGTGAACTGATGGCGATCATGAGCGGCTGGTAGCGGCGGCGGCGATGAAGTCGGTTTTCGATTTCTCAGAGCGCTTTGGCGCCCGCCAGGGTGGCTATCGTGATCTGATGGGGCGCCAGGTTCGTCACGTCATGCTGGTGTCGTCGCTCTACGAGTCCTTCATCTTGGCAGAAGACGGCCACCTCCATGACAAGGTGCTCGGGACATTTATGGAAGCCTCCCCGCGTGAGCCCCCGGCACTCACGCGGGTCTCGTCGGGGCGGGCAGCACTTAAGCTGCTGGCTATGGACCATCGTCCCGTCGACCTTGTAGTGACGAGTCCGCACGTCGGCGATATGGACGCGGTCCAGTTGGCGAAGGCTTTTCAGGAGGTGGGCCACGACGTTCCAATAGCCGTCCTCGCATACGACCGAGAGGAATTACGGCCGCACGAAGAGGTTGGGGACGCCGCCAACATCATCGGCCGCTTTGTATACCAAGGTGACGCCGGCATCCTGCTGGCGATCGTGCAGCTCGTGGAAGATCTGCAGAACGCCCAGCAGGACACCCGTGTCGGCGTGCCGATCTTCCTGGTGGTCGAGGACAACGTCCGCTTCTACTCGGCGTTCATGCCGCTCGTCTATCGAGAGCTGCAGAATCTTTCGGATGCCGTTCAATTGGAGGCAGGCAACCGGGTGCAGCGGATCATGCGCGCCCGGGCTCGTCCAAAAGTTCTTCTTGCGACGACGTATGAGGACGCGTTCAGCGTGTTTGCGCAGTACCGCTCGTCCATCATGGGCGTCTTTTCGGACATGCGCTTTCCGAGGGACGGCACCTCAAGCGCCACGGCCGGGGAGGAACTCGTAGCGGCGATTCGGGCGTTGGAACCGGAAGTGCCCATCGCCCTCCAGTCCTCGCACGAAGGAAATCGTGCGGTGGCTGCCGCCCTTGGCGTGGGTTTCATGCTCAAGGGGTCTCCGGATTTTCTGGGACAGGTGCGCGCATACCTGTCGTCTCATCTCTTTTTTGGCGACTTCATTTTTCGTGACGCAGCCGGGTTCGAGATCACGCGGGCAAAAGACCTCAAGAGCTTGGTCGGACTTCTCGTCGTAGCACCTGCGGACAGCGTCGCGTTTCACGCTCGCCGTCACGATTTCTCCAGATGGCTCCGTGCTCGGGGCGAATTCGGACTGGCGAGCAAGCTGCGTGCACGGGTGGTGGCGGACTACGAGAGCGTGGAGGACCTGCGTCAGAGCTTGGTCCACGACATCGACCGTTATCGAAGGGAGCGCAACCGAGGATCGGTCGTTCCGTTCCGGGTAGGACTGTTCGACGGCGAAGAGGGTCTGGTCCAGATCGGGGGCGGGTCCCTCGGCGGTAAGGGTCGTGGACTCGCTTTCGCGAGCCGCCTGATTGACGAAGTACGGATCACTGATCGTTTTCCGGGCATCCGAGTCACGGTGCCCGCCGCGATCGTGCTGGGCACGGAAGTGTTCAATCGCTTCCTGGACGACAACGAGTTGCGTCCTTTTGCCCTACAAAATGACGACGACGAGGAGACGTTGGCGCGCTTCTTGGCAGCTGACCTGCCGCCCGACGTGGTGCAACAGCTTCGGAGTGTCTTGGAGGTGGTGACCGCACCCATCGCCGTGCGCTCGTCGAGCCTGCTTGAGGACTCCCCCCAGCAGCCTCTCGCAGGGGTCTACGGCACCTGGTTGTTGCCGAATGACGCAGACAGCATCGACACACGCTTGGAGCAGCTGTTGGATGCGGTGAAGCGAGTCTACGCGACCACCTACGCATCGAGCGCACGAGCGTTCATCCGGGCTACCCAGTATCGTCTGGAGGAAGAGGCGATGGCGGTCATCATTCAACGTGTCGTGGGCGCGCCGCACGGAGACCGCTTTTATCCGCATTTCTCGGGGGTGGCTCGGTCGCACAACTACTATCCGACTCCGCCGGGACGCCCGGAAGATGGTATTGCGGCGGTCGCGTTGGGGCTCGGAAAGACCGTGGCTGAGGGCGAGGCGTGTCTTCGTTTTGCTCCCCCCCACCCGGGTCACATTCTCGAGCATTCATCAGTCGAGGATATGCTGGATCACTCGCAGCGAGTCTTCTACGGGCTGCAGCTTGGGGAGCCGCCGCCACCAGGAGGATGGAGGCACGACGGCGCAGTGGTGCGGCTCACCCTCAGGGACGCAGCCGCAGATGGCACCCTCGCTCCGGTTGGGTCGACGTACTCGGCCGAGAACAACGTCATCTATGATGGACTGGGTCGACCGGGTGTTCCTGTTGTGTCTTTTGCGCCGGTCCTCAAGCACGGAATTTTTCCCCTGGCTGAGATTCTTCAGGAGCTCTTGATTCTTGGCATGGCCGGGACGCGACTGCCCGTCGAAATCGAGTTCGCCGTCACACTGAGTTCTGACCCCGACAGCCACTCTGAATTCGCCTTCCTACAATTGCGGCCGCTTGCTGTCGCGCGTGAGGAGGGGGATGTCCGTCTCGACAACATCGGTGATCGGCGGGTGATTTGTGAGAGTCCGTCGGTCCTCGGGCACGGGCGCATTGAAGGCCTGCACGACATCGTGGTGGTGGACCGGAACAACTTCGATCGTGCGCGGAGCGCCGAGTGTGCCGAAGGCGTCGCCCGCATGAACGCGCGCCTGAAAGCAGAGGGTCGCCACTATGCCCTGATAGGGGTCGGGAGGTGGGGTTCGACTCACCCTTGGCTCGGCATCCCGGTACGCTGGGAGGACATCTCTGAGGCCCGCTTGATAGTCGAGGCGGGGTTCCGCGACTTCCGCGTCACTCCGTCCCAAGGCACCCACTTCTATCAGAATCTGGTATCGCTTGGAATTGGGTTCCTCACGGTCAACGAAAGTGCCGGTGAGGGTGTTGTTGATTGGGACTTGTTGGGGGAGACTTCAGAAGTGAGCAGTGACGGAGTTGTACGCCTTCTACGCTTCGACGAACCGATCCTAGCTGTGCTCAATGGCCGCAAACGAAAGGGTGTTCTTGCCATCCCCCGGCAACCGGCAGCGACTGTCTGACGCAGGCTCCAAACCCCTCCCGAAAAATCCAATCCTAAAGAAAAAGGTCCGGGCACATGGCCACGTACGCCACGAGTCTCATGGAGGATGTGAAGGCGAAAAATCCGGCTGAGCCGGAATTTCACCAAGCGGTTGAGGAGGTCGCCGAGTCTCTAGAATTGGTTCTTGAGCGCCGACCTGAGTATCGATCTGCGAGAATTCTGGAGCGCATGATTGAGCCCGAGCGTGTCATCATGTTTCGGGTGCCTTGGGTGGACGACCAAGGCGGTGTGCAGGTCAACCGCGGGTTCCGAGTGGAGATGAACAGCGCGATCGGTCCGTATAAGGGCGGTCTCCGCTTCCATCCTTCCGTCACGTTAGGCATGCTCAAGTTCCTCGCGTTCGAACAGGTCCTGAAGAACGCGCTGACCACTCTCCCCATGGGCGGCGGAAAAGGCGGTTCTGATTTCGACCCGAAGGGCAAGAGCGACGGTGAAGTCATGCGCTTTTGCCAGAGCTTCATGACCGAGTTGTACCGCCACATCGGGCCGAACACAGATGTCCCTGCTGGCGATATCGGTGTGGGTGGTCGTGAGATCGGATTCTTGTTCGGGCAGTACAAACGGCTCGCCAATGAGTTCACTGGAGTGCTTACCGGCAAAGGCCTCAATTGGGGCGGATCCCTCATTCGCCCCGAAGCCACAGGGTACGGCTCGGTCTACTTCGCGGCCGAAATGCTCAAGACCCGGAGCGACACGCTGGAAGGAAAACGCTGCCTGGTCTCCGGCAGCGGGAACGTGGCTCAATTCACTGCCGAGAAGCTGATCGACCTCGGCGCCACGGTGCTGACGCTGTCCGACTCGGCTGGCTACATCTTTGACGAAGAGGGCATCGACCGTGGGAAGCTCGACTTCGTCATGTCTTTAAAGAACGAGCGGCGCGGGCGCATCAAGGAGTATGCTGATGCTTACCCGTCAGCGGCCTACACGGCGCTCGAAGCGGAACCCGCTGGCGCGACGGATCCGATTTGGAATCACAAGGCGGATTGTGCCTTTCCCAGTGCCACTCAGAACGAGATCAACAAGGAAGACGCGCAGAACCTTCTGCGTAACGGCGTCACGGTGGTATCAGAGGGGGCCAACATGCCAACGACGTCGGAGGGTGTCTCGATCTTTCTCGACGCGGGCATCCTCTACGGACCGAGCAAGGCCGCCAACGCAGGAGGCGTCGCTGTTTCTGGGCTTGAGATGGCACAGAACAGCATGCGCTTCAACTGGTCTCGCGAGGAAGTCGACCAGAAGCTGCACAGCATCATGATCGACATTCATAAGCACTGTGTGTCGGTGGCCAGCGACTTTGGTACTCCAGGCAACTACGTGAACGGCGCCAATATCGGTGGCTTTCTTAAGGTGGCTGACTCGATGTTGGACCAAGGGATCGTTTAGTCGCCGAGCAAATACCCGAAGGCCAAGTCGTGACTGCCCGCTAGAAGGCTGTGGAGGAAAAAGAGGCCGGCCCCATCAAAAATGGGACCGGCCTCTCAGTTTTGGGCTGTGGGCGCGGCTAGAACCGATAGGTGTAGTTCAGCTTGATCGATCCGCCCCGCGACAGCGTGATCAGGTCGCGGTTATCTAGAAGCCCCTCGCCCAGGTTCTGCCAGTTGTGCGCGTACACCAGGTAGATGTCGTTACCGGGCTTTACGATCCACCTCAGACGCCCAAAGAAGCCGACGAGTCCCGAGACGTCGTCATACTGCACTTGGCCGGTGACCGACACCCACGGCGTCGGATTCAGGTTGGCCTCGACTTCGTACAGGTTGGCCTGAAAGTCGCCCTGCGGAAGCGTGACGTCATTGTACTGGAAGTTGGTCGACAGGCTCAGGCTGGGGTTGGGGCGCAAAGTGACGCGAGCGCTACCGTTCTTGCGGTTACCGTTCCAGAAGCCGCTCCAACCCACACCGCCGAAGATCGAGATCTTTCTGCGACCGGTGGTGTTTCCGCGAATCCCGTACTCCCAGGTCTCGTACTCGCCGGCCAAAATGTCGATTCCGTCACTGATCTCGTAGTCCGCGTCGAGATATTCGTAGACCCTTTTCACATTGAGACTGATGTTGTCTCCGCTTTCGAAGTTGAGCCCCAGCACATTGAAGTCCCATTCGCGTTCTTCGAGAATGCCCGTCCCTAACTCGGTGAGGTTTCTGAACTGCACTGAGACATCGAACTTACGAAGCCAGTCGATGTTCTCGGGGCGATGGGACCAACCAATACGTGGCTCGACCCGCCGAAAGTCGTTGCGGGAAACGAAACCGGCGGTCGGGCGGTAGTCATCGCCGAATTCCCGATACGATAGGTGGCCGGACCAAACGTCGTTCGGAAAATTGAAGCGGAAGCCGCGGGCGGAGAGGTCTCCGGTCGACCGCACCACCGTTGGATCCGGGTTCGAATTCCACGCGAAGAACGCTTCGAAGTCCGCGTTGTGATCGCCCATGAAGTGCCGCGTGTTGAGCTGCATGTCGACGCCGGCCGTGTGGCCGATTTCGGGGGCGAATCCATCCACGTTCTCGAACGTGGAACGTCGGGTGTAGATCGCTCCAATCGTCGATTGTTCGAAGAACGGTTGCCGGACGCGTGCGACCGTGAACTGCTCAGATGGCAATACGATGTCCCCGGCGGTCTCATCAAAGTATGTGAGCTCTCCGGTGCCCACTTGGTAAAAGCCGACTTCGGTCCTCCCCACCTGACCGGTCACGCGGGTCCCGTAGTTAATGGGCACCTGCCGACCCGAAGCCAAGCCGATATTGCGCGAGAAAAACGGTTCTGGGCCGCTGCTCGGAGCAAACGAAAAGATCCCCGAGCCCTCCAAGAAGAAGTCCCGCTGCTCTGGGAATCGCGTCGGGAAGCGCGTCAGGTTCACGCGTCGCTGATCACTCTCCACCTCTGCGAAGTCCGTGTTGATCGACACGGATGCGCGCAGGCTTGAGGTGACGCTGTAGTTGAGGTCCAAGCTGAGGTCGCGAGGATAAGTGGTCGGGTCCGTGTCGGTTGGGGTGTTCCGCCAACTTGCGATCGTCGATGGAATCGCCTCGAGGCCGATTCCCTGAGACAAGCCGGTCAGCCCCGTCAGCGTGCCCGCATTGATCGGGCGCTGCAGGCTCTCGTTTCTGTGCCAGCCACGCCAGTAGATTTCTTCGTTCTTTCGGCGAATCGTGCGCTGGAAATTGATGCCCCACTCCTCCGAAGATGGGTCGAAGTTGAGCGTCTGGAATGGGATCTCGACCTCGAGTGACCACCCGTCCGGGCGTATCGCCGTCCGTACTTCCCAAATGCCGTCCCAGGCTCGGTTCGAGCCACCACCGCCACCACCGAAGTCTCCCCCGCCGCCACGCCCACCACCTCCGCCAAGAAGAGCGTCGCCCATCATCCCGTTGGCGTTGATCTCGAAGAAGTAGCCCGTGCGACCGTCCTTGAACGTGTCCAGGATCCACATGAAGCGGTCGTCAGTGGAGAGGAAGGCGTCTCGCTGCTTCTGGTAGGCGAGAATTCCGTCCGGATCGTCGTAGATGATCGCGCCGATGTAGAGCTTGTCGGAATCGTAGGCGACCCAGATCTCCGTTCGTTCAGAGGGCTCGCCGCCCTCCACGGGCTCCTGCTGTGTAAAGTCGGTGATCGGAACCGCCTGCTTCCAGATCTCCTCTGTAATCGAGCCGTCGAGGTCGATCTGTTGGCCTTCCGGAATCCGGAAGGCTCTCATAGGTGCTCCGTTCGTGGAGACGCTTTCTTGAGCTGCCAGACCTACTGGATGGATAAGGCCCGCCAGCGAAAGTGCAAAAACAAAAACGGCCAAACGCGCCGATCGTATCATCTAGGAAGCTCCATTCACAATTCGCCCTGCGCGCGAGATCGCGCCCGGGAACAAGTTCCAGACACGTACGTCTGCGGTCGTGTTGGACTACGGACTGCCTTTGAGCCCACGCTAGGCCGTAGATTCACAGATGCATCTGTCACAACAACACGAATCGAGCGCCGGTGTGGAGCGCTTTGACCAGCTTGCCTCCGGCCTCGAAGCGAGCTTCTCAGCCGGCGTTGCCGACCCGTGGACGGACGATGAGTTCTCATCTGCCGCCATGAAGGTCTTTAGGTATCAATTCGAGCACAATTCTACGTATCGACGGTTTTGCGAGGGCCGCGACCGCGGTCCCGACTCGGTCCAGGACTGGGTAGACGTACCCGCGGTCCCGACTCGAGCCTTCCGGCATCTCGATCTTGTGTGCGGCGACCCCTCGCAGGCCGAGGCGGTGTTCCGAACCAGCGGAACCACCGGAGACGGCGGGCCGAGGGGACGTCACCTCGTGCCGCGCCTCTCACTTTACGACGCCTCGCTTCTGCCGGCCTTCAAGGCATACCTGCTCCCGGACCTGGACCGAATCAACTTCGTGTCTCTGATCCCCCCGCCAACCGCGCTGCCGGACTCGTCCCTCTCGCACATGGTCGGCGCGGCCGCGCAGAGGTACGCGACGGAGGCCACGTGGGCAGTGGACGGCTCGGGTGCCATCGATGCCCAAGCCCTCGGGAACGCGATTGCGGCTGCCCGCGCCAGCCATGCACCGGTCCTACTCCTTGGTACCGCCTTTGCGTTCGTCCACGCCCTAGAGACGCCGGCCGCCACTCTCGGTCCGCTCCCCGACGGCAGCCGCATCATGGAGACCGGGGGCTTCAAGGGTCGTGCTCGGGAGTTGCCGAGGGACGAACTGTATGCCCGGCTTGCGGCCGCGACCGGTGTGAGTGCAGCGCGCATCGTAAACGAATATGGCATGACAGAGCTCCAGTCTCAGCTCTACGAGCCCGTGCTGGCGGGTGAGCCGTTCGGGTGTGGGCACGTCCCTCCGCCCTGGCTTCGGGTCCGCGCACTCGACCCCACCACGCTCGAGGGTCAGCCCGAGGGTGAGTCAGGGATCCTGTCGTTCTTCGATCTCGCCAACGCTGGCTCCGTCGCTCACGTGCTCACGGAAGACCTCGGTGCGGTGTCCGAGGGTCGCGTGTTCCTCGCGGGCCGTGCCGCTGACGCGGAGCCGCGCGGGTGCTCGCGCGCCATGGATGACCTCATGACTGCGGCGGGGTTTCGATGAGCGAGCGGCGGTTCATGGCATGGGCTCTGCCACGCGGTGTGGGTATGCCACCAGGCCCAGGCCTCACGGTTGGCGTTGGCGGCGCGGAGATCCAATATCTGGACGCCGACGCGGGCTGGATCCGAAGCCTGACTGAGTCGCTCGGGGAGTCCAGCGGGCCCATCGTAGCACGACCGGCTCGAGAAATCGCCGCCGTCCTTGGTCTGGTCGGGAGGCGCTTTCTCGACCCGAACGACCCTCTGCGAGAGGAGGCGCTGCGCCTGCTGCCACCTACTGCGGGCGTGTCGCGTGAGATGGCTGAGGCCGTATTGGACGGCATGGCCACTGACTGGACTGAGGCGCGTTTGTCAGCGATGGCGACTACTGAATTTGGCAGCGTAGGCGCCCTGGATCGTTTTGTCGCTCACGGTGACGGACGCACGCTGGTGGTTGGACCCAAACTCAGTTTTCAGATCGTGTCGGGAAGTGTGCCAGGTGTGAGTGTGAATGCGATGCTGCGCAGCCTGATGGTGAAGGGGCCGACGCTGGTGAAGCCCGGCAGAGGCGACGTAGTCCTCCCCGTTTTGTTCGCACGCGCGCTTCGAGAAGCCGACCCAGTGTTGGCTGACTCGGTTGCCGTGGTGTATTGGCCCGGCGGCCGTGAGTCGCTGGAAGACGGGGCGATGTCTTCGGCTTCTGTGGTTACGGCCTACGGGAGCGACGCCGTGGTTACGGCCCTGCGGGCCCGTGCGCCGGTCAGCACCCGCTTTGTCGCGTACCACCACAGGCTGAGCGCCGGGGTAGTGGGTCGGCGCGCGCTGGCCCCCGACGCTATAGACGCCGTCGTCGGTGACGTGGCCCGTGCGGTTGCGATGTTCGACCAGCGGGGCTGTGTCTCGCCCCATGTTGTGTACGTTGAGGAGGGCGCCGCAATCGACCCTCCCGCTTTTGGGACTCTGCTGGCGGCTGCGCTCCGCGCCCTGGAAGACGAACTGCCAGGAGGGTCGCTGGAAGCGGTAGAGGCTTCTGCTGTGCACCAAGTGAGAGGTACGGCAGAATTGATGGCGGCTTCCGGCTCAGGGGTAGAAGTCCATCACGGCGGAGGCGCTTCCTGGACCGTCATTTACGATCCTTCTCCCGCGTTCTCTCCATCGTGCGTCGGCAGGGTCGTGCGCGTCAAACCGCTGCCCCGACTTTCTGTATTGGCTCGCCTCATTGCGCCCTTCGGGGCACACCTGCAAACCATGGGTGTTGCGGGCGTGGGCGACGACGACCTCGAGTCGCTGGCGGAGGCCTTAGGGCGCGTAGGCGTCTCCAGAGTCGCTGCGTTCTCAGAGGTGCCGTTCCCTCCTTCGACGTGGCATCACGACGGGGGAGGGCCGCTCCGGGATTTTGTGCGCTACGTCGACCTAGAAGGCACGTAGCGCCGATGCGGAGCCGCTAGTCTTCGTCGGGCTGCTGCTCTGCGCGCCAGATGACCATTTGGCGGCCGCCCTTGGGATTTTCTTCGACACGGACGGTGAGCGAATCGCCCTCGTCCAGGCTGAGATCTTCCCTCATGTCCTGGGGGATTGTCACCCTCCCACCGACGCCGATCGTTACATCTGTGTAGTAGAGCGTGCGATAGATGGCCATGCCGTGTCCTCTTGAAGCGGTCTGTAACCAACTAAGTTAAGCAATTCTGCCGATTTTGTGTACATACCCCTCCGAATGTGAAGTTATGTGCGCGATATCGCGTAGCTTACGTAGCTTCTTTGCCCTGAGTCCTTGGGCTCCGATCACTCGCTCATGAGCAGGACTTATGGATGACAACGGCTACGCCATCCGTCTCCGGGGCGTAACGAAACGCTTCGGGAAACACACGGCAGTGTCCGGATTCGACTTCGAGGTCCCGCGGGGCACAATTTGTGGCCTCCTCGGCCCCAACGGGTCGGGCAAGACCACCAGCATTCGCATGATCATGGGGATTCTGCACCCGGACGAGGGATCCGTGAGCCTATTCGGCGCGGATCCAGACATCACGCGGCGCGAGAAGGTAGGCTACCTCCCTGAAGAGCGTGGGCTATACAAGAAGATGAAAGTGCTGGAGATGTTGACCTTCTTGGCCGAAATCCGCGGCGTGAAACGTTCGCAGGGCCGCAAGAAGGCGTCAGACTGGCTTGACCGCCTCGGTCTCAGCGCGTGGGCGGACAAGAGGGCCGACGACCTATCCAAGGGAATGCAACAAAAGGTCCAGTTCATTGGGACGGTTCTTCACGATCCGGAACTTCTGATTCTCGACGAGCCGTTC
Organism: uncultured Gemmatimonadales bacterium; assembly: GCA_937919655.1. GTDB lineage: Bacteria > Gemmatimonadota > Gemmatimonadetes > Longimicrobiales > Gaopeijiaceae > CALFPJ01. The sequence goes on along the minus strand of CALFPJ010000015.1, from coordinate 18,481 downwards.
AGCGGCTTGGATCCGATCAATCAGGACGTGCTGGAGTCCATTGTTCGGGATTTTCATGCCCGAGGCACGACGATCCTCTTTTCTACGCATCTCATGCATCAGGCTGAGCAGCTCTGCCATAGGGTCTGCATGATATCGAACGCCAAGAAGGTTCTGGATGGAGAGCTGAAGTCGCTTAAGGCCGCTGAGCGGAAGGGCGTGGTGGCTGTGGAATGGGAGGGCCCTGACGACTGGATTCTTGGTCCCGAGGTTGATCGTACGGAGGAGATCGACGGGGGATTGCACCTATTCCTCCGGGACGGCGCGGATCATCAGACCATTCTCAGGCGAGGGGTGGAGTCCGAGGCCCGAATTCTTCGGTTCGATCTGGTGGAGCCAACGCTTCACGAGATCTTCGTCCGTCACGCGGGCGCGGACGCCGTTGGAGACAATGGCATGCCCAGTGGCCCCCACCCCGGAGGTGCATGATGTGGAATAACGTGTTGGCTGTGGTCCGCCGCGAGTACCTACAGAGGGTCCGATCCAAGTGGTTCCTGATCGCGACGATCGGTGGCCCGGTCTTCATGATCGGGGTCACGGTCGTACCGATCTACTTTGCGGAGAGGGGTCAGCAGGAGGCTCGCAATATAGCCATTGTGGATGGCACCGACGTCCTCTATGAACGAGTGGCCCCAGGGTTCGAGGCCGCCGGATATACAGTGCACAGCGTGCCTTGGTCGGCCGATGTCATGAGCGGCCTGAGGCAGCAGGCCACCGATGGCGACCTCGGCGGCTTTTTGATGCTCGATGAACTCACCCTTCAGACGGGAGAGGCCACGCTGTATGCGACGGACCGACCCTCGGCGATCCGCCGGATCTCGCTTGAGAGCACGGTGACGCGGTCGGCACTTGAGTATCAGCTGGAGCAGCAGGGTATTGATGCAGCCTCCCTACTCAGTGGCGGCGATCTCCGCATCGAGATGCTGCAGGAGGACGGGGCCGGTGCCGGCGAACCTCAGTTCATGGTGGCGTACATCGGCGCATTTTTCCTCTACATGGTCATCCTCTTGTACTCGGTGGCGGTCATGCGTGCGACCCTGGAAGAGAAGACCAGTCGTGTGGTCGAGGTCATCATATCTTCCATGAAGCCATGGCACTTATTGCTGGGGAAGATCGTCGGCGTGGGCGCGGTCGGCCTTACCCAGATGGGCGTGTGGTTGCTGTCAGGTGCGCTCATCACCTCAGCGGGGATCCCCATGCTCATCGCGTCTCGGCCGGATGTTTCTGGCCTGGATGAAATTCAGGGTTTGTTGCCCGGATTCGGGATGCTGACCCTCTTCATGGGCTTCTTCATTCTCGGCTTCTTCATGTTCTCCAGCTTGTACGCGGCTGTGGGTGCCATGTGCAGTACGGATGAGGAGGCGCAACAGGCACAGGTCCCGGTCATGATGTTTCTGATCATCCCGATCATGTTCGTCATGAATGTGATTCAGAACCCCATGACTCCATTGTCGACGGGACTGTCGTTATTCCCACTGTTTTCCCCCGTTCTCATGTGGTCGCGCGTCGCGAGCGGGGCCAGCGTACCGGCCTGGCAAGTGGCGCTGTCTTTCGTCCTCATGATCGGCGCGGTGTTCGCGATCGCATGGGTGGCGGGCCGCATCTACAAGGTGGGCATATTGATGGCAGGAAAACGACCCACGGTTCCCGAGCTCTGGCGCTGGGTGCGGGAGGCTTAGGTGTCGGCGCTGCTCTAAGCCTTCTTGGGCTCAGGCACGTGAGATCTACGCAATATGGCCCTAGGGGGCCTTAGTCGTCTGACGAGTTCGGTTCCGGTAATGCCGACCTGAGCATCGCCTCTAAGGCGCGTTCGTCGAAACGACGCGCCTTGACGACAGCCGCTTCGTAGCTCTCCTCGATGATGATCACAGTCGTCCGAGGATTCGGGTCCGCGAAGTCGATCGAATTGGCTGGGTCGAAGCGGATGCGCGCTCGATAGATGTCGGGTCGGTGCGCGTCGTCGTCGAACTCGAGGTAGGCGTCCCAAATGCGACCGTCGTGGGCGATGGTCGCAAAGTGTAGGCCGGCCCTCTGGCCTTTTCCGCTAGTCATGTCTGCACGATACACATTGGGCGGTCGCACGTCACGTCCTCCCACTCGGCGTGCATGTGCCGGCCCTCGCTTTTTCAGCCACGAACACGCAGCAACTTTCGGGCGGCTCCTAATGCCTCGGTCATTTCGCGGAGGTCTGATTCACCCAATGCCTCGTGTCCATATCGGGCCCGGAGGTAGAGGTCCACAACCCGTTCGGCGGCCCGCCCGGCGGCGGCCCTCTCGATACGCACGCGCGCTACCAACGCCAGCGGCGTCAGGCCCGGCGTGATCGCCAGGCCCGCGCGTGCGCAACTGTGGCGCAACGCGAGGTAGGCATGGGTCTCGGGCGGTCGCGCTGCGCCGCCCCGACGCGCCCAGTAGAGTCCCGCCGCGAGCAGCACCAAAATCAGGGTGACCCCGAAGAGGTTGGGGCCGCTCCGTGGTTCGGTGCTCGACGCGGCTTCCTGCATGTCGCGTCTCTGGAAGAAGTCAGACCATTGAGACAGGAGACCGTTCTGATCGTCGGCGCCGTAGTCGAGCACCCACTTTTTCCAACGATGTTGCAGTCCATCAAAGACGAGCTGACCTGGCCAGAACCAAGCAGCGAGTTGGTCGGTCGAGGCGGCGCCCGCTGGGGTGGGGTCGAAGGTGACCCACCCATAATTGGGGAACCACACTTCCACCCAAGAGTGCGCGGAGTTCTGAGTCACGACGAGATAGTCGCCGAACTGACTCCAGTCGCCGCCTAGGAAGCCATTGACGTTCCGAGTTTGAATGCCCAGCGTGCGCAGCATAATAGCCATGGCGGAACTGAAATACTCACAGTGACCCGCTTGGCGTTCGAAAAGAAAGTGTTCGAGAGTCGTCTCGCGTGCGGTGGCGGGAAGATCTCGAGTGTAGGTGAAGTTCTGCAGCCAGCGCTGAATTGCGACGGCTTTGTCGTATCGAGTTTCTAGGCCTGCAGTGAGGGAGTCGGCGAGCGCCGCGATTCGTGGGTCCAGTGAACTCGGTGTCTGCAGGAAGAAACGGTCCGCCGGTGTATAACCGCGTTCCGCCGCCCGGAGCGAGTCGGGCGGAGGCGGGTTGGAACGTGAGAACGCCGTATACGCCGGAGCGCCGGAGCCCCAGTAGACGTAATCGCCCGTGTTGTCGAAGAGGGGCTGGATTCCGCTGTCGGAGTCGATCCCGATTGCGGGGTGCAAGGCAAAGAGGATGCGTACGTCCAACGGCGCCGCGAAGATCTTCTGTTCAATGACGGTGCCGCCCCAGCGCTCACGGTACCATGCGCTTGGCGCTGAGGATGGAGGTACGCGTCCGGACCGGGTCCAGCGGACCCCGTCAAAGCGATCGTAGGACCTCCCCCTCCAATGCAGAGCCGGAACGTCTTCTGGCACGCCCTCGGGAAATTCGACCCGCAGAACGATCTCCGGATTCGCCAGAATGGTGGAGCCGAATTGGCCTAGCGATATCTCGTCCGCGAAGCCCGCGATTGACGAGGCCAGTGTCTCTCCTCGTCCCGCCCACCCCTGTGATACGCGCGGGAAGGTGACGAATACGAGGGTCGCGACCATGAGAATGACGCCCGAGAGAGCGCCCGTGGTCCAGATCAGTCCCTTGCCCAGAGGCACGTCTCGGATCTTGTGGGCCTCAGCTCTACGCCGGAGGTGCCCGACCATGAGCGCGAGGGTCGCCAGCACGACGTACGTGACGAAGGCGATGAGAAAAATGATGCCCGGACGATAGGCCGTCGCGGCCAGCACCAGCGCGAACGAAAGTGCGTAAAGCCTGATGTCGTTTGGCGCGTCGAGCGAGCGTAGGGCCTCAGCCGTCATGAGCAACAACAGCAGGTCGACGACCGGAATCACGACGTCGTCTTGGGTCACGAAGACGTGCACCAAAGCGCGGATCACCAAGAGCGTCGCCAGCGGGAGCCAAATACGCTCCATGCGGTGCGATAGCTCCGGATCCGGATGCCAAAAGAGTGCAGTGGTGAGAGCGATCGCAGCCAAAATCGCCGAGAGCGGCTCGAAGCCGGCGCCACCCGCGAAGGCAACCAACCCAGCGAGGCCCATGAAGACCGCGAGGCGCCGGTGCAGGAGTCTCAGGTTCACGCGGCGGTCGGCTCCTTTGCTCGTTCAAGCACGGCATCGCGACCGATCACGAGGAGGTCCCCGAAGCCAGGTGCGCCATCCATGGAAACGAGGATACACGTCTGTGGGTCTACCGGGGGCACCGGCAATCGGGCGGTCGGGTCGAAGTCCACGCGAGCAAGGATGTCCAACACCCGTTCGAGCTGAGCCGGCCCTTGTCCAGGGTCGACGACGGTGTCGTGCGTGACGAGCGCGAAGGATCGCGACTCAGCGACCGCCATCGCCGCCAACGAGGCGGCTACCTCTACAGTGACCTCCGCCGCGTCCCCCGGATCGCCCCGAGAGTCTAGACAGATCCAACGCGTTTCCGCGCCGTCGCGCTCGTATTCGCGGATCACCATCTGGCGGGTGCGGGCGAAGGACTTCCAGTGGATATCTTGCGGGTCGTCACCTGGCCGGTATCCGCGCAGCCCGCGATACTCACCTCGATGACCTGCGGGGCCCTGGGCGGTGGCGCCCATTCTGGGGACCTTCCCACCGCCCGGAGTGGGCGCACGCACCGATCTGTCGGAACGCGGCCATACGACGACCTCACCCGGCAGTTGGATGTCACGTTCCTTGAGAAACATCCCGAACGGGAAGGACGTGGACAGCGTGACCGTCCCGAGTCGGTAGATGCCCCGCCGCACGAATCGATTCGTTGATCGCGTCTCAGCCGAACCCTGAGCGGCGACGTGCGCCAAGAATGCGCTCTCGGGGAGCCCGGCTTCAGAGATCTCCACCGCTAGGCTGGGCAATCGCCGCTTCACGTTCCGCACGTGGTACTCCAAGCGCATGGGCCGACCTACGGTGACTGCGTGCGGCAGGTAGCGAACGAAGCTTAGACCGGAAATGGCTTGCTCGGAGAGCCAACCACTGACGGCGATGAACCCGAGCATGGAGCCGAGCAACAAGTAAAGCAGGTTGTTGCCGGTGTTCATGGCTGCGAAGCCCACCGCAAACGCCCCGATGGTGAAGACCAGCCCACCAGACGTGAAGCTGATGCGGCGCCACGCCCGCAACCGGCGTCGCATTGTGCCTACCCAACGGTATGCGGCGATCGCGCCGTCCCGGAGTAAGCGCCAGCCGAGTTCCGGGTGACGTCCTTCCACAATCGGAGTGCCGGAGCTCATGCCGGGGGCACGCCCTAGACCGGCGCCTCGATCTCGTCCAGGATCGATTCAAGGATGCCTGCGGCCTGTTCGTGAGCATCCATGCTCGAGCTAGCCGCGCCTACTGGGAGAATTCGGTGCGCGAGCACGGGCACCACCAGGTGGTGGACGTCATCGGGCACCAGGTAGGTGCGCCCCTGGGTTAGCGCATAAGCGCGGGAAGCCCGGAACAGCGCGATATTACCCCGAGGGCTGACACCCATGCGCAGCTCTGGCGACGTCCGGGTTCGCTCCACGATCGCCATGAGATAGTCGAGAATGGCATCGTCGACTAAGACGTCCTCAACCCGTTCCTGGAGCTGCAACACCTGCGTCGGAGTCAGGACCGCGCGCAGTCGATCGAAGACGGGTTCAATGTCCGCCGACTCGGTCAGGATGCGTCGTTCTGCCTCCGGCCCAGGGTACCCGATCGTAATGCGCATCAAGAATCGATCGAGCTGGCTTTCCGGGAGCGGATAGGTGCCGTGGTGCTCAAGAGGGTTCTGCGTCGCCATCACCAGGAACGGACGCGGCAGCGTGTACGTCTCGTCATCGATGGTGACGCTGCCCTCCTGCATCGCCTCAAGGAGGCCACTTTGCGTGCGCGGCGGAGCGCGATTGATCTCGTCGGCGAGCACGACGTTCGTGAAGATCGGTCCGGGCCGGGTATCGAATTCCGCAGTCTTTGGATTGAAAATCGAAACACCCAGAACGTCAGACGGGAGCAGATCTGAGGTGAACTGAATGCGTCGGAACCCCACGCCCAGCGTCTTCGCGAGTGCGTGCGCCAGCGTGGTCTTACCTACTCCGGGCACATCCTCGAATAACACGTGCCCGCGGGCCAGCACCGCCGCAAGCGCCAACTTTATGACATCCCTCTTTCCGTGAAATACGGTCTCAACTTCTTCGATCAACTGGTCGAGAAGCTCGAGGGAAACCTTGGTTTCGCGAGTGGGCGCGGACGCGGTCGTTTCGGCCATGGGAGGTAGCTCTGACAACCTTATAGGGGTTGGAGTCGGAACGCACTTCCGACCCCCCACGTCGTTGGCCCAGAGAGAGCCCGGGTCCGAGCCGTTTTCTGGTTGCGGAATCCAGGTGAGCCGAAGTGGAGAAAGTATAACACCGACGCGGATAAAAAGGTTTCTCTGAGGGGCGTGCACCGCCTTGACCACAACCATCAAGTACAGATAGCTTCAGGCCGCGTTTTTAGGGCTTGTTCCAAACCGTCACAAAGTGTGCCGGTGCGCGAAAAGCCCCTCCTTGCGCCTCCTCCCAGGCGCGAATGCTTCGTGCAGGAGCAAAGCTTAGTAATGAAAAAGCACTGGCTCATCGGCGGGCTGGCGGGCGTGTTCGCGCTCACCGGCCTTGCGTTCGTCCAGGGTGGTGGTACCCAGCCTAGCGCTGCTGCCGGGGGCACGACGTTATCGTCGGCCGTCCAGCCCATCGCATTCCCCCATAATCAGCACGCCGGCTCCGAGCCGGGACAGGGCAAGATGGATTGTCAGTTCTGTCACTTCTCGGCGGAGCGTTCTGTGGATGCGGGAATCCCTTCTGTGGCCACCTGCTGGGGCTGCCACCAGTTGATTCCCGGGGCGAACAATCCTCAGGAAGTCGCCAAGATCAAGGAATACCTGGATGCCGGTGAGGGCATCCCATGGGTCCGGATCTACAAAGTGTCGGACCACGTGCACTTCCCGCACATGAGGCACGTCAACGCAGGCCTCACATGTCAGCAGTGTCACGGTGAAATCCAGACAATGCAGGTCTTGGAGCCGCCCAATCGGGGCATCGTTGGGAAGCTCCTTCTTCCACAGGATCCGGTGTGGGGGGGTGACAACATGGGTTGGTGCGTGGAATGCCATAGGCAGCCGAATGAGTCCGGCGTGCAGCAGGCATCCACGGACTGTGCCGTCTGCCACTACTAGAGCCGAAAATGACTATGACTGACGGCATTAAGCGGCGTGACTTTCTCAAGGTGCTCGGGGTTTCGGGCGCCGGCGCGACACTTTCGGGCTGTGGCCCGGGAGACGTCGAGAAACTCATTCCTTATGTAGTGGCCCCCGATGAGATCACCCCGGGCGTCGCGACGTGGTACACCACCGTCTGTGGCAGCTGTTCTGCGCAGTGCGGCATGTGGGTGCGGACGCGTGAGGGACGTGCGGTAAAGGTCGAGGGCAACCCGAACCACCCGGTTTCGCAGGGCGGACTGTGCTCGAAGGGCCATGCGTCACTACAGCACCTCTACAATCCGGACCGCTTTGCTGGTCCAATGATTCGTGAGGGCGACCATCTGCGTCAGGGTACCTGGGCGGAAGCCGAGCAACTCTTGGCAGCCAAGGTCCGCGCGGCGAGTGGCGTCTTGTTTGTCAGTGGTGGGGTGGGCCCCAGCATGGATAGCCTCATTGGGGAGTTCGTGACTGCGGTCGGCGGCACTCGGGTCGAGTACGACGCTGTGTCCGACGCTGCGCTCCAGGAGGCCGCACGTATGGTGTACGGCGCGAGCGGGCTTCCGCGCTACGACATCGCGCAGTCGCGGCTTCTGCTTTCCTTCGGTAACGACTTCATCGAGTCTGGCTCTTCGCCAGTCGCCCACAACAAGGGCCTCGCGAAGATGAGCTCGGTGGACGACCACCAATCGAAGGGTCGTTTCATCTACCTGGGTGCACGACTGTCCACCACCGGCCTCAACGCTGACGAGTGGATCCCCATTCGCCCGGGTTCAGAAGCTGCAGTGGCGCTGGGTATGGCCTCGGTGATCGCGGAAGACGCGAGCGCTGCGGGTCCTTATGCTGACGTGCTGCGCTCTTACAGTCCGGCCACCGCCGCTGCGGCAGCTGGCGTGAGCGAGGACGCGATTCGCGAACTGGCGGAGCGCTTCGCATCGGAAGGTCCGAGCCTAGCCATGGGGCCGGGCGCCGGTGCCAACCACAGGGGTGCAACCGCAGCGCATGTTGCGGTCATGATCCTCAACCACGTCGCGGGCAACGCGGGCCGCACGGTTCACTACGATGCCGGCGTAACGGCGGCGGCCAGCTCGTACGCCGAAATGGAGTCCGCGGTCAGCGCGATGGCGGCAGGTCAGGTGGGTGTCGCGATCATCCACGGCGCGAATCCAGCCTACACGATGCCGGCGGCTTCCGGCTTCAGGGCCGCGTTCGAGCAGGTCGGCTTCAAGGTCTCCTTCGCTTCGGCGATGGACGAGACCGCCGCGATGGCAGACCTGATCCTTCCGGATCGGCATTTCCTCGAGGCATGGGGCGACTCGATGCCTCGCGCCGGGGTCATGGCCATCCAGCAGCCGGTCATGCAGGCGGTCCCGCACTTCGATTCCAAGCAGTCAGGCGATGTGTTGCTCGCGGTCGCGACCCAGTTGGGCTCGGATCTCGGCTCCGCGACGTTCTACGAGTACCTGCGCGCCCGGCACATGGCGATGCACGACACGGGTGACTTCGAGGCGACTTGGCAGGCGGCGCTTCATGCGGGTGCTGTCGAACACGACATGCCGATGGGCGGCATGAGCGAAATGCGGGCGCCCGATGCCGCGCTGAGCTTCGATCCGCCGGTGTTCGACGCCGGTGGTGACTTAGTGCTCGTCGTGCATCCTTCGCCAAGGTTCGGCGCCGGGGAGTTTTCCAACAGCCCTTGGATGCAAGAGCTGCCGGACCCGGTCTCTAAGATCACGTGGCATTCGTGGTTGGAGATGAACCCCCACACGGCTGAACAGCGCGGCATTCGTGAGGGCGACATCGTTACGGTGTCTTCGTCGCATGGCGCCGTGGATGTTCCGATCTGGCTTTACCCGGGCATTCGCGAAGACTCGGTGGCCCTCGCCATGGGTGGTGGACACACCGACATGGGCCGCTGGGCGACGGGACAGGGTGTCAACGTGATGGACTTGTTGCCGTCTGAGTCGGAACAACTCTCAGGTGGTCTGGTGACTTTGGCCACGACGGTTTCTGTGAGCCCAACGGGCGAGCGTCGCCGGATCGCCACAATCGCCGGATCGGACGACCAGCACGACCGTCCCATTGCGCCGGCCGTCGCACTCGCGGAACTCGGGCATGCGGCCGAGGCTGAGCACGAGGAAGACGGTCACGAGGAATTCAAAGAATTGCAGGGTGCCGGCGGCTTCGTCCCGGTACCTTCGGGCGGCGGCGCGGCCACCGCGTTCCCGTTGGAAGGCACTCAGCATGGCCCCTATGCCGATGCTCACGAGGGTCCGCGTTGGGGTATGGCGATCGACCTCGACAAGTGCACGGGCTGCTCTGCCTGCGTGACCGCGTGTCAATCAGAGAACAACGTGCCTTGGGTCGGTGAGGGGCAGGTCCTCATGGGCCGAGACATGAACTGGGTGCGCATCGAGCGTTACTACGAGCACATCGATGCAACCCAGGCGGGCGATCTAGATGTCCGCTTCCTGCCCATGATCTGCCAGCATTGCGGCAACGCGCCGTGTGAGCCGGTTTGTCCCGTCTTCGCGACGTACCATACGCCGGAGGGCGTCAACGCCCAGATCTACAACCGGTGTGTGGGGACGCGTTACTGCGCGAACAACTGCCCTTACAAGGTCCGGGTCTTCAACTGGTATCGGTATACCGACGAGAACGTACCGGAGCCGATGAACTGGCAGTGGAACCCTGATGTGACGGTTCGGACCAATGGTGTCATGGAGAAGTGCAGCTTCTGCATGCAACGGGTTCGTGATGCAGAGAACCGTGCGGCGCTCGAAGAAGGGCGAGCGGTACGGGACGGCGACATCGTTACAGCATGCCAGCAGAGTTGCCCAGCCGAGGCGATCGTCTTCGGCAACATCCGCGACCCCAATTCGCGTGTTTCGCAGATCGTCTCAAGCGAACGCACCTATAGGGTCCTCGACGAACTCATCAACACCCAGCCGGCCGTGAACTACCTGAAGAAGGTGACGTTCCACGAAGTGGTCTCCGGAGGGCACGAATAATGTCCGTCGCGACCAAAGACCGGACCGCGCGTGGCGCGCTGACGCACCCGGACCTCACCAGGCTCGACGACGTCAACCGCGACGTACTCAACGTTCTGAAGACGCCCGGAAAGGGCTGGTGGGCGATGCTGCTCATCTCGCTCGCCGGGGTGGGCATGTTCCTTGGCGCGTGGGGCTGGCAGATGTACCGCGGCCTCGGGGTCAGTGGCCTGAACTCACCCGTCGGGTGGGGCGTCTACATCACGACCTTCGTGTTCTGGGTCGGTATCGCGCACTCCGGGACCCTGATTTCGGCGATTCTGTTCCTCTTCCGGGCCCCCTGGAGGCAGTCCATTTACAGGGCTGCGGAGGCCATGACGGTCTTTGCCGTGATGACCGCAGGGCTTTTCCCGTTGATTCACGTCGGGCGACTGTGGCACGCGTACTGGCTCATTCCGTATCCCAACTCACGCTTCTTGTGGCCGAACTTCAAGTCGCCGTTGGTGTGGGACGTCTTCGCCGTGACGACGTACTTCACGGTGTCGGCGGTGTTCTTCTATCTCGGCACCATTCCTGACGTTGCCGCGGCGCGCGACCGGGCGACCGGGCTCCGCAAGAAGTTGTATCAAGTGATGTCGCTGGGGTGGCAGGGGACTGACCGCCAATGGCACCACTTCGGGAAGGCCTACATCTTCCTGGCGGCGCTCGCGACCCCGCTGGTGCTATCGGTGCACTCGGTCGTCTCGTGGGACTTCGCGATGTCCATCGTGCCCGGTTGGCACGCCACGATTTTTGCGCCGTACTTCGTAGCAGGGGCCATCTTCTCCGGTGTCGGCATGGTGATCACACTCACCGTGCCGCTCAGGAAGATCTTCGGGCTCGAGGCCTATCTCACCACGAAGCACTTCGACGCGATGGCCAAGCTCTGCTTGCTGACGTCGATGATCGTCCTCTACGCCTATCTCTCTGAGTTCTTCATGGCTTGGTACAGCGGTGAAGAAATCGAACGGACTGCCTTCTGGAACCGACTCTTCGGTGACTATTGGTGGGCGACTTGGACGATGCTGACCTGTAACGGATTGGTGCCGGTCATGTTGTGGTTCAAACGTGTGCGGCATTCCATTCCGGCGCTCTTCGTAATCTCCATCTTCATCAATATCGGCATGTGGTTCGAGCGTTTTGTGATCGTTGTCACGTCGCTGCACCATGAGTACGAGCCGTTCGCTTGGGGCATCTACCGTCCTTCGACGACCGAGATGATGATCATGGTCGGGAGCTTCGCCTGGTTCGGCTTCTGGTTCCTGTTGTTCACTCGGCTCATTCCGCCGATCGCGATCCAGGAACTCAAGGAAGTCATGCCGCCACCTATGCGTAAGCAGAAGGAGGCCCACTGATGAGCGCCACGGGACTGCTTGCTTCGTACGAGTACCTCGACTCCACGGTGGATGCGATCGAGGGGCTCAGGAAAGCCGGCTTCAAGGTGAAGGCCTACGCGCCTTACCCTGAGCATCACATTGAAGAAGCACTTGGTTACGGTCAGAGCCCCGTTCGGGTCTGGACGCTCGTCGGCGCGCTTACCGGGACCGCGACCGGCTTCGCGTTTACCATCTGGACATCGATGGAATGGCCTCTGGCTGTGGGTGGTAAGCCCATGATTTCGATCCCAGCCTTCGTACCCATCATCTTTGAGATGACGGTGCTATTCGGGGCGCTGTCGACCGTGATCGGACTCTTCATTCTCAGCCGCCTGCCGAACATCAAGCCGGCGGTGGTCTACGATCCCGAGTTCACTGCGGGCCGCTACGGCGTTTATGTCGAAGCCGGTGCGGACCGCGTTGCTGAGGCAAGAAAAATCTTGAACGCTCAGGAGCCGATTGAGCTCCGCGAAGGGGAGGGAGAAGACAATGTTTAAGTCACGCTCCCTCATTGCGATGCTCGCCCTAATGACGCTCGCGGGCTGCAAACCGCTCGACGACGGCATGGTCATGATCTTCGGGCGCAGCATGCGGGATTCGCGCTCGTTCGACCCGTATGAGAACCCGCGTGGCGCACCGGAGGGTTCTTTCGCGTTCGCGTCCGGGAACTACCCGGCGCGTCCTGGCGAAGTGAACCTCGGCCAGCCCGAAGGTGTCATGGTCCCGCGCATCACGCAGGCGGATCTGGGCACGCCTGGTGTTGGTTCTACTGTGGTTCAGGGCCTCGTCAACCCGATGTCTCGGGACGACGCGAGGTCCCAGGCGCGTGGCGAGGAACTGTATCTGCGAACCTGCGTGGTTTGCCACGGACCCGATGGTGTTGGGGCCAACGCGTACATCGCGGCCAAGCATCCGGTCCTTCCTGCGTACAACCTGTCGGGCGCGACCGTTGCGGCTTACAGCGATCAGTACCTCTACACAATGATCCGCGTGGGCCGGGGGCTCATGCCGGAGTACGGCAGCCGGATCACCGAGTTCGACAGGTGGAGTGTGGTGAACTACGTGAGACAGTTGCAGGAGCAAGCGGGCAATGCGCTGGCTGGGGGGGCTGAGTAATGGCACACATGCACGTACCGTCTGAGGTACCCGTCCGGTACCTGCCGCGCTCGAAGAATGCATCGATGATAGCCGGCGCTCTTTTCCTCGTCGGGCTGATCTCGTTCGTGGTGCGTCTCAGGCAGGACCCCGATTCGGCCTGGATCAGCTACGTCACCAACTGGCTCTACTTCACGAGCATCGCCATTGGGGGTGTCCTGTTCGCGTTCGCGACATGGATGACGAAAGCGAAGTGGAACTGGTCGATGCGCAGGGTGAGCCAGTCGTTCGTCGCCTTCTTGCCGCTGTCGTTCCTCTTCTTGTTACCGATGGTCTTGATGCTGCGGGAGAACTACTTCCCGTGGATCGAGATGATGGCGACGGACCCCATCGTCCAAAAGAAGGTCGCATACCTGAACATTCCGTTCCTGGTCACGCGTAACCTCGTGGGCGTGACGGTGTTGTTCGGGATGGCGATCTACTTCGTGTACTTGGCGCTGCGCCCTGATATGGGCCTGACCGAGGGCTCCGAAGAAAATGATCCTGCGCGCGCGAGTTGGCGTGAGCGTCTCACGCAGGGTTGGATGGGGCAAGAGCAGGAAGAGGTCAGCAGCTACAAGCGCATGACCACCATGGCTCCGGCGTTCGTGATGGTCTACGCGGTCGTGATGAGCATCATCTCCTACGACTGGGCGATGTCCCTTGAGCCGCACTGGTTCAGCACGATGTTCGGTCCGTGGTTCTTCATGGGAGCGTTCTGGGGCGGCATCGCATGCACGGCGCTGTGGAGCCTTTACCTGCGCACCAAACACGAAGACTTCAAACATCACATCGGTCTGCAGCAGCGCCACGACATCGGCAAGCTGTCGTTCGCGTTCACGGTCTTCTGGACCTACCTGTTCTTCAGTCAGTACATCGTCATCTGGTATGGCAAGCTTCCCTGGGAGCAGGCCTGGATCGTCAAGCGTTCTGACCCGACGTCCTGGGGGCCGTTCTGGCTGCTGATCATCGGCCTTTGCTTCCTGGTGCCTTTCGCTGGGCTGCTTGGACGGAAGGCGAAGATGAAGCCAAAGTTGCTGGCCTTCTTTACGTCGGTGATCGTGGTAGGGCTGTGGCTAGAGCGCTACGGAGTGGTGGCTCCTGCGCTGTGGCACGAGGGTGATCCTGTCTTCTCTGTGTGGCAGCCGCTGATTGGGTGCATGTTCTTGGGAGCCTACCTGTTCTCGGTGCGTTGGTTCTTGAGCACGTTCCCCGCGATGCAGATTTGGCAGCCGATGGTTGATCCGGAGACGCTTGAGGCGGAGTTGGTTCACGCGGAGTGATGCGGTGACTTGGTGTTGCTGAGAGCTTGAGGGGCCCTCTTCGCTGGTTGGCGGGGAGGGCCTTTTTTTTGCGTTGTGGATGGACCGGCGCGGCGGGTTCTCCTCGGAATCGCTGCGTCTGAATCGTGTTTTTTTGGGGTTCCTGATTGTCCGCTTCCTCGTTTTTCCGGGGGGCGTCGGCTCCTGCGCGGAGATTCGTTCGCTGGGGCTCACCCCTCGGTCGCTGTCGCTTCCTCGGGTCTCCGTCTTCGTCGCTTGATGGCTGGTTACGACTCCGCGCTCTTGAGGAGAACCCGCCGCGCCGGTCCCGACACGGGGGGGCGTCACCACATCCTCCTTTTTTGACACGGGCCGCGGCGGGCGGGGGGGGGGAGGTTTCTTCTTGGTGGGCCGCGGCCTTGGGCGTATTGGCCAAGGCGCTCGGGGGGCTTTGCCCCCCGAGGCGCGGTGGCCTGGCTCCTGACCCGGCGACCTCTGCGGTTCCTCAGCTCCCTAGTGGCGGGGGATGCGGGAGCCGTTTTTGGACAGGAAGGCTTGGAAGTCTTGGAGGTTTGGGTTTAGCTGGCGGGCTAGCTCTGTGCTTCTGGACGCTCTGAAGTCATCGTTGAAGTCGTGGTAGAACTGGAACATGTTGCCCAGGTCTCCGGCGCCGGGGAAGCCGAATCCGCGGTACATGTCGAAGGGGACGGCGAAGTGGGTGACGGGCTCACCTAGGGTTTCGCTTAGCGCTGCCGCCATCTCGGGGCCACTGACGTGGGCTCCGGAGATCCCGACGGTCTGGCCGATGTATTTGTCTCCCGCAGCGAAGACGCCGAAGGCGCACTTGCCGATGTCTTCCGCGGCTATGGCCGGCATCTTGGTGTCGCCTGTCGGCAGTGTGAAGACCAGCTTCCCGTCTTCGCCGCGCTGGGGCTCCATGCCGAATGCGATGAGGTTGTCCCAGTAGAAGGACGTCAGCAGGAACGTCGTGGGCACGCCCTCGTCGGTGAAGAAGTGGTCGGATGCACCCTTGGCGTCGAAGTGCGGGACCTTGTAGTGGTCCATAAGCGTGGGCATGCGGTCATCATCGAGCGGGATGGACTTTCTCGTGTCGTCTAGGGTCGACCAGATGGCGTGGCTGATGCCGGCAGCTTTCGCGGCCTTCGCTAGGTTCTGGGCCTGCTGGATCTCTTTCTCTGGGGAGAAGTGCTCCCAAAAATTGGTGACGCAGTAGGCGCCATAGCAGCCGTCGAAGGCGGCGGTGAGGCTCGCCACGTCGTCGAGGTCCGCTGAGACCATCTCGGCGCCGAGGGCAATCAGGGCCAAGGCGTTTTCAGATTCTGGGTTCCGGGTGATGCCGCGGACACGGAACTGGGCGTTCGGGTCGGCGAGAATGGCGCGGACGAGGCCTCCGCCTTGTGCGCCGGTGGCTCCGATCACGGCGATGAGCTTTTTGTCAGACATGGAGATGCTCCGTTAGTCAATATTTTAAGGTTGATGTACTATCCTAATCTAAGTACGAGCCCAGCGGGGTCAAGGGCCATCGTGTGCTGAGGCGGAGGTGCGCGTCCTCCGGAAGAACCCTGGCTCACCCAGGCATCGCGCAATTGCCAGCTTTTAGAGCCGCTCGGCCTAGCGCAGCGCGAACTCGCGAGTGCGATCGTCGCCCTTAAGGGGTCAACGAAATCGATCACGGGCGATGAGGTGTCACACCTAGCACGGCCTTGTGCTGGGTGCCGTTCTTGGGGACCTCAAGCGACTCTTGGCTGAATCTTCAGCAGCCGCGGGATCTCTACCATAAAGGGGCGGGGCCGAAACGTTGAAACCTATTCCAAGGCATCGAGCGCGTTCGGGGAGAACGGCTCAGCTTTGGAATGTGGTTTTGCGTGTGTGTCACGAGGCCCCGAACGGGCGACGGGGCAGAGATGCTCGTGTGGTGTCACATCACCGATGGATGCCATCGACCAAAGCAACGTACGGATGTCTTTGGGATTCCTGAAGCGCTACTGTCCGCCGAGTGCTCGGAACTAGTGACCCCGCAAGAGCCGGCGACTCAGAACTGAAGAAGACGAGTCACCTTTATCGTGATCCCTTGGTCGAGTACGCTCCGTTCACCGGGCAAGGTGCCGGTCCTGCGGCGGTCGGATAGAACGACGAAAATGTCGCTTAGCGGAGCGTGAATCAGATTGAAACGCACGTTGCTGATAAGCTCTTGCGCGACCCGATTGTACTGGACAAAAGCCGATGCGAAGGCCTTCGTGGTGAAGCCGTAGCGAATTCGCCCCTGGAGAAGATCAGCCTCGATGGGCTGGCCGGCGAGGGTCAGTCGATTGCGTTGGAAAGTCCCCTGAAATACGAGATGTTCGTTCGGCCTGAAGGAGAGCGAACTGGTGATGGATGTCCGATCTCCGTCGAAAAACTCTCCCGAACTCATCGACACGGAGCCCGACAGTATTCGACCGCTGTTGGATGTGTATCCAAGGCTGGTCGCCCCGAACTCGTAATATCCGGCAGGTAAGATCACTCCGAGGAGTGATTCGGGGGCCAAGAATCGTTCGGTCCGCCTCGAGTATTCGGCAGTGACGCGTCCGCCGTCCACCGCGATGACTGCGACCCCTGGCTGGATTTCCCGACTCTCGAGACCCCCTGAAGGGGCGTAGTACTCGGTAATGTCGAGGTAGGGATTCAGCTCGGTCAGCCAACTGGTGGGCTGTTGGACATGTACCCCGCCTGACGCAAACCACTGATTCATTCCAGCCCTGCTCACAAATCCGGCTCCGGGAGAGAAATCCTCCCCCACGTGCTTGCCCATGATAGAAAAGTCCAGCGTCCGGTCGCGCCAACCCAGCTGAAGCATCCCCGTCGATCGATCTCCGTCTGAGCCCGGGTCGTCCGAAAGAGCCACATAGGAGTTCACCTGTAGTCGAGCCAGCCGGAAGTTTGCGTCGATGCCGCCCGCCCGCGAATAGCTGTCTCCGATCTGGCTTCCAGTCGCCTGACGATTTACGAACATGACGCCGACATCTGAGCTGGTGAGAAAGCTCCGTCTCAAACGGGCGACGGCGAAATTCTCTGCCGACTGACCCTCGTCTTGAAGCGTCTGCATGTTCATGACACCGAGATCATACCGCCCGATCCGGCCAGACAGTCGGGCTCCACCGCCGATGGGTAGTGGCTGGCGGGCGTCAGACAGACCAATCCTCCTGGAGTGGAAGAGCTTGAAGGTCTGCGGCCCCGACCCAGACCGGAAAGCTCGTGAGGCGTCATCCGCGAATGTGAAGATCCCGTCGTTCTCTAGGAAGAAATCCCGCTTTTCTGGGAAGAAGACTGAGAATCGCGTGAGATTGATCTGCTCGGCGTCCGCCTCGACCTGGGAAAAATCGGTCAAGGCTGTGAGGTCGAGCGTCAGCTGGGGTGCTACGGCCCACTTAGCGTCCAGGCCCACGTCGAACTGTTGCGCCGTTCCCTCAGGCCGGAGCTGGCCCTGGTTTCGTGACCCAATCACGAAGGGCTTGATCTGGAGGTTGCGGCCCGGACTCATAGGAGGAAGGCCTTCTAGGGTTCCAGCCATCGAGACCCGGAAGACTCGGGACTGCCGAGTGATGGGCGCCCAAGTAGCGTATTCATTGCGGCGCTTGATCTGCCTGCTGAAATTGAGACCCCATATCTGTTCTTCTTCCCCTGCAGGAAAGCGAAGAGTCGAGAAGGGGATCCGCATCTCCATGATCCACCCTTCTTCGTCGATGGTCGTTTCGACCTCGAAGATCCCTTCCCATGCGGCGTTGATGGTGGCCCCGTCGCCGAAGGACTGTGCGTCCCAGGTGGCCCCCGCGGGATTCGCCGCGAAGGTGAACGCGCTTTGCATGTCTCGGGCGGCGTCGATCGCCACACCGAAGAGGTCTGAATCCCCGACTGCGAAGTCTTGCTCCAGGCCAGCCGAGACCGCCCGTTGTGGCTCGGAATCGTATAGACGCGCCCCGACGTAAAGAGCTTCGTGGTCGTATACGATTCTGATGACCGTTCGATCTGGGGCGGGGACACCTGCGACCGGTTGGGTCGTCCAGAGAACCCCATCTGTCGTATCCGCGCTGAGCCATGCTGCCTCGTCGAGAATACCGTCGAGGATGATCCCCGTTTTTGCCGGGGAAGCTCTAAGTCTGGGGCGCGCTTGAGTCTCCGGAGCAACAGGCCGCACACTATTCGAACTGCCTGCTTGTTGTGCTCGGACGGGAGCCCAGGTCGCCACTGAAAGACAGGCGAATAGGACGGCTCCCCATATGTGGGGTCGGTGGATCATTGCGGGCCGCTGAAGTGGTCGGGGGCAGCCAACTTGGACCTCGCCGTAGTCCGTCGCTAGGCCACCTCGTCCCAGACGTTCGCC
>CALFPJ010000014.1 GCA_937919655.1 uncultured Gemmatimonadales bacterium | reverse complement strand
GGGAGCAGTTAATCACACTCTCATAACCCCTGGTACTGAGAACGGGGGCAGGCCCCTGCGCCCAAGCGCATAGGTAACATGACCGTACGGGTCGGAGGGTTACGGTGGCACGGCCCGACCACGCTTCGCGCGGTGCCCCCCGTCGTTGGAGCTTCTCGCCGTAGCTCGGCTATGCCTTCGCGCACCTCTGCCTAGGGCCTGGGGCCGTGGCACCGTAACGCGGGCCGCTGTACTCCTTCAACAGCCTTCTACAGCCTGAAATGTGCCCAACGATTGCCCCCGAAGGATTCGAACCTTCACCACAGCTGCCAAAGAGCGGTGTGCTGCCATTACACCAGGGGGCACTATCTGCCACGTTCGACGGAATCTACATGGCCTTCACCAAGGACCGCTGTCCTACCGGCAGAAGTCGGGCCAGCGGCAACATCCTACCGGCGGGAGGGGGGCTGGTTCAAGACCCTAGCAAGAAATAGATACACTCGGCGGGATCGTGAGCGTGCGGGTGGTCACGATCGGCCACCCCAATTCGCTCAGTCGCCCGGACTGAGATGGGGGTCCGATCGAGTCGTCCGGATCTAACGCAAAGCAGGCTCCCCCGCTCCCAGATAACATCACAAGCGGGTACCCTACCGCCTGCAGTGCATGCAGCGCCACACCGACCTCCCCATGGAGTGCCGACACCGTCGCCTCGAAATCATTCATGGCGATCGCGATGACATCCGCCCAATGATCAACCCGGGGCGGAGTCCAGGACGTGGGGCCCGCGTCGGACTCAATGCTTCCCTTGGCAAGCGCCCCGTAGGCGGCGCTCGTCGCCACATGTACGGGGGGCGTCACGACGTAGACACGGGCGGCGGCAAACGAATCGAGGGGCACGAGGACTTCGCCTCGACCACTCGCGGCGGCCAGTGTGCTTCCGCATAAAAAGAAGGGCACATCAGAGCCCAATTCCGCAGCCAGGAGCTGCAGTGAACTCGCAGATAGCGCTCCACTGCAGAGGTGCTGGAGAAGTGTCAGCACCGCCGCGGCGTCCGAGGAACCGCCGC
The DNA here is from genome assembly GCA_937919655.1 of uncultured Gemmatimonadales bacterium. Taxonomy (GTDB): domain Bacteria; phylum Gemmatimonadota; class Gemmatimonadetes; order Longimicrobiales; family Gaopeijiaceae; genus CALFPJ01. Next base: position 52,828 of record CALFPJ010000014.1, on the reverse strand, counting down.
CGAGTCCAGCACCGGCTGGAATGCGCTTCAGAAGGGAGACATGAATACCACACTGCACCCCGGCCGCCTCGCGGTACATGACTGCCGCACGGTAGGCGAGATTCTCCGTCATCGGCCCCAGGTACGGCCCACTGACGCTGAGGGTCACCGCATGGCCTGTGAGGGCTACCTTGACTGTGTCTCCCCAATCGACGGATTGAAACAGTGTTTCAATGTCATGGAAGCCACCCGCACGTCGACCGAGAACTTTCAGGTAAAGATTGATCTTTGCGGGTGCCAGGATGGACGCTGACGGCGTCACCGCTCCCCCACGCTTTCCCTCGTGTCGGAGCGCTCTTCTTCGATGCCGTCTTCCACGCGTTCCTCTGCGGAGCCAACGTCACCCAGCGTGAGCCCTAGGGCCCAGGCGTAGTAGAGCCCGATGAGCGTGATCGGAACCCAGCCCCCGAAATGGTACCCGAACGCAAACGCCAAGGACTGCGAGGTCTCCACACCGTACACGGTGCTGAGGGCGAAGTCAGCGGAAGCGTGAAAGGTCCCGAAAAATCCAGGCGCCGAGGGCAGCGCGACGCCGAAACCGACGACGGCCTCCGTGAAAATCGCGGACACGAACCCTGTGTCGATGCCGAACGCCATCATCCCCAGCCAAAACGACATCGCGTGCCATGTCCAAAAGAACGCCGTCCAGGCGAATCCAAGGGTCAGGAGCTTGGGATCTCGCATGATGGCGATCGAGTCCAAGAAGGACTCAAGCGCGCCCACAAGTGGTCGGGCGACCCTCGTCGGCAAGAATCGAGCGAACCATTCGGCGAGTCTCACGAAGTGCGCAGGCCAGACCGCCATGAAGACCAATGCAACCATGACCCCGATTACGGCTAAGACTCCTGCCTTAAGGATCACCCCCCCCAGTCCCGTCGTCAGCGCCCCCACCCCCGGGAAGCCCGGAGTCACCAGAGGCACCAAGAGGAACGCGAGGAGCATCACGCCGTCCATGAAACGCTCCACAACAATAGATCCGAACGCGGCGCTCATGCTGACGGGCTCCATTCGGCTCAGCGCATAGGGCCGGGCGAATTCGCCTGCCCGGGCTGGGAGGATGTTGTTGCCCATGAACCCAATGGCCACTCCCGCGAACCGCGATCGAAGCTTGGTATCCGCCTTCATCGGGGACAGCAACACCTTCCATCGCAGTGCGCGAATGAAGAAGCCGAAGGTCGCCACGAACACAGCGGCGACCAGTAATCCCATGTCGCCCCCACGAATGTTGGCTACGATCTCGCCAAAGTCCGCGTCCTTCAGCACCCACCACAAGGCTACAATGGTGATCGTGGCACCGACGAGCGCCTTACCCCAATGCTTCACCGACCCGCCCGTGCACGTCTCAGGATCTCTGCCATCTCGCGAACTGCAGCCTCCATCCCGGTGATTACCGAACGCGAAACGATGCTGTGTCCGATGTTCAATTCCTCAATTTCTGGAATCCCTGCCACCGGCCCCACGTTCTCGTAGGTGAGTCCGTGTCCCGCATGGACAGTCATTCCGAGCTTCTGCCCCAGGGATGCGGCATCAGACAGCCTCGCCACCTGTTCCAACCGCTCCGCTCCACGGGTGTTCGCATACTCACCGGTGTGTAGTTCGACCGCGTCTGCGCCGAGATCGAGCGAGGCACGAATCGCGTCCTCGTAAGGGTCGATAAACAACGAAGTCCGAACCCCCACCTCAGCGAGTCGTTTCAGCGCAGCACGCACCGGAGCGAGCTGGTCGGACGTCGCCAATCCGAGGCCGCCCTCCGTCGTAACCTCTTCGCGCTTCTCGGGCACCAGCGTGACCTGGAGCGGCCGCCAGGCACAGGCCAATTCCACGACCTCTGAGGCCGCCGCGACTTCCAAGTTGATTCCCGTTCGCGCGGTCTCCATGAGGAGACGGACGTCCCGGTCCTGCACATGCCGGCGGTCTTCCCGGAGGTGCACCGTGATTCCATCCGCCCCGCCTAACTCGGCGAATACAGCGGCACGCACGGGGTCCGGCTCGTCGGTACGGCGGGCCTCGCGAAGTGTCGCGACGTGATCGATGTTGACGTATAAGCGCATGATCTTACGGCTTTTCCTCAGTGGAACTCTTTGACGTAAATGTGGGCAACGCGGTGGTCGGTCGTCCTCTCGTTACCCTCTCGATCCGCGACGGTTCGCGCAACAGCCACAGCCCCATCATCCGACCGGCTCCACACGAATCCGCTCTTTCGCAGCGAGCCGACCCAGGACTGCGGCTGGAACACGGGCCCGTAGAGACACGACGTCGTCCGCGTCCACCCGCTCGACGATTTCCGCGTCTCTATAAAGGGACGCGATCGACTGTCCGTCATCCACAGGGATGTGGACGATCACCTCAGACAGCCTCGCACGAATCCGAGCGACAAGCGTCTCTCTGATGGCGTTAAGTGTATCAGGCACGTGAGCGGAGACAAACACGGCCGGAACGACTTCTAGGGCCCGAATGCGGGCGCTGAGCGCCTCCTCCTCCGCGTGCGTGATGCGGTCGACCTTGTTGAACACCAGGATCTTGTTGGTTTGGTCCAACCCGAGGTCGGCCAACACGTCGAGAACCACTTCGCGCTGCTCCTCCCAATCGCTGTGCGATGCATCCACCACATGTAAGAGCACGTCCGCGTCGCGCACTTCTTCAAGCGTGGAGCGAAAAGACGCCACAAGGTGGTGAGGCAACTTTCGGATAAATCCGACCGTGTCTGTGATGAGGGCCTCATGGCCTGATCCCAGATCGACCGACCTTGTGGCTGAGTCGAGCGTGGCGAACAGGCGATCCTCCACGAGCAGATCGGCACCCGAAAGGGCCCGCAGCAGCGAGGACTTGCCTGCGTTGGTGTAGCCGACCAAAGCCGCGCGAAAACTTCCCTCCCGCGATTTTCTCTGAATTTCCCGGGCCTTCGCCACGATCCGGAGCTTCGCCTTGAGGTCCGCGATCCGGGTTCCGATCAGGCGCCGGTCCGTCTCAAGCTGCGTCTCACCGGGCCCCCGAAGGCCGATACCACCTCTGATTCGCGAAAGGTGGCTCCACATGCGCCGCAGGCGGGGCAGCAGGTATTGGAGCTGCGCGAGCTCGACCTGCATGCGTGCTTCTCGGGAACGAGCACGCGTGGCAAAGATGTCCAGAATCAGTTCGGACCGATCCATGACACGCACGCCGAGGAGTTGCTCGAGGTTCTGGCCCTGAGCCGGGCTCAGTTCTTCGTCGAAGATCACGAGATCACCCTCGTGCTCTTCCACCAGTTCCTTCAACTCCTTCGCCTTTCCCTCACCGATGTAGAACCGAGGGTGCGGCCGATCGATCCGTTGCGAGAGCGTGGCGACGATTTCACCGCCCGCGGTATCCGTCAGGCGAGCGAGTTCGAGTAGGTGCTCCTCGGCTTGGCGGACATCCAGTCCACGAGGGGGCGCGCCGACCAGAACAGCCCGCTCTACGGGCGTGAGAAGGTCGATGAGTTGAGTGGGTATCCTACTGCCTCCGCAAGGGCACTCCGGTCGGCCGAGACGAGTCCACCCCGCCGGCCACGAGTGCTAGAAGGTGAACGATACCTAACCTCCAGAGAGACTAGAACCCGGCAGGCTGGCGTGATCGGTCACTCGCCGCCGCCCCGACGTTCGGCCCACCACTTGAGCCGCTCGGCCACAGTCTTCTCGAAGCCGAACGGCCCCGGTTCATAGAAGCGCTCGTTGGCGATCTCTTCCGGCAGGTAGGTCTGCTGGGAGATCCCGCCTTCTTCAGACGGGTCGTACTTGTAACCAGCCCCGTAGCCCAGATCCTTCATGAGACTGGTCGGAGCATTACGAAGATGCAGCGGTATCTGAGCACCGGGGGTTTGTCGGGCCTTGGCGAGCGCTGACGACCAGGCCTGGTAAGCTCTGTTCGACTTGGGCGCCGTCGCTAGGTACAGCGCCGCCTGCGCAAGCGCGAGTTCCCCCTCAGGTGAGCCGAGAAATTGGAAGGCGTCGCGAGCGGCAATGGTCACATGGAGCGCCACCGGATCCGCCATGCCGATGTCCTCCACTGCCATCCGCACCAGCCTCCGCGCGATGTAGCGTGGATCCTCGCCGCCATCAATCATGCGTGCCAGCCAATATAGCGCCGCATCGGGATCGCTCCCCCGGATCGATTTGTGAAGCGCCGAGGCATGGTTGTAGTGACCCTCGCCGGCCTTGTCATACGTCGCAAAGCGATGCTGCAGGGCTTCGCGTGCAGCGTCCAGGCCAACCTGCCCCCCGGTGCCAACGAGGTTGGACGCGGCTTCGAGCACGCCCAGGGCTCGCCGGGCGTCACCGTCAGCAGCTGCGGCAATAAAATCGAGCGCTTCGTCTTCGAAGGTCACCCCACTTCCCCCAAGCCCTCTTCCCTCAGCACCGACCGCGTCGTCAAGAATCAGCCTCAATTCGGGCTCGCCAAGTGCGTTAAGCACATAAACAGGCGCTCTCGAAAGCAGAGGCCGCACGATTTCGAACGAAGGGTTCTCCGTCGTCGCTCCAATCAGGATCACAGTGCCTGCTTCGACATGGGGCAGGAACGCGTCCTGCTGCGCCTTGTTGAACCTGTGGATTTCGTCGCAGAAGAGGATCGTCCTCAGACCCGTCGCCTGGAGGCGCACGCCGGCCTCCTCAATGATCTCTCTGACTCGGGCGATCCCCTCCGTCACCGCACTGAACGGAACGAAGCGGACCGACGTCTCGGCGGCGATGAGCCTGGCTAGCGTCGTCTTTCCGCTCCCCGGAGGGCCCCACAGAATCATGCTTTGGGGGGCGCCCTGGTCCAGCATCGAACGGATCGCCCGCCCCGGTCCCAGTAGATGATCCTGTCCACGAAACGCCCCGAGCGATCGCGGGCGCATCCGAGCCGCCAGAGGTGCCGACAGGTCGACCCCTGCAGCGTCTTGGCCCGCCAGGTCACCCTCTGCACTCGTACCCTCGGACCCAACCCGCTCGGGGCCGTCTCCTGCGAACAGGTCCAGATCGCTCACCGCTGCTCGCGCCCGACCAGGTCATCCACCAGCCCCGTGAGCGCTTCCACCGTGTTGAGCTCCGGGCGCTCGAGCACTCGCTGCAGCAGCACACCCAGAATTTGTCCGAATTCAGGACCCGGTTTCATTCCCTTGTGGATGAGGGTGCGGCCATTAATGGCCAGTTCTCCGACCGAAAGGGGTACACCACTCCGCCGCTCCGCCTTCGCTCGTCGCCAAGCGGCGACCACGGTCGCACACGCAGTGGGTCCGAGTGCCTTGGCTCGCGCAAGGTCAAGTCGGGCAACGGCGGTGAGGCGCTGGGGGCCGGTGGCGGCAAGCCAGAGGCGTATCTGATGTCCATCCGCACCAGGCGGCGGGAGAGGCTCGGCCGTGGCACGAAGCGCTGATTCTTCGGTCTGAGAATTCGACAGCCGAAGACGTGACAAGAGCTGGATGCCCGCCTGAGCGTCGACATCTCGGAGAAGCGCCGCCAGGCGCAAATAGGGCCTTCCCACGGGGAGAGCATCTAGTGATGCCAGCGTTGCCTCCCACGCGGAGACCCTATCGACCCTTAACGACTCTAATTCCGGGTAGAGCGCCGCGATCGCCCCAGAAGTGGAGTAGAGGCTCAACGCTATGGAGGGCCGCGGGTCCACGTCGAGAACCTTAAGGAGTTCCTCACGAACCCGCTCTGAGGAGAGATCCCTTAGGTGCCCTGAGGCTGCCTGCGCGGCCTGCCACGTCTCAGCGTGGATACTCAATCCAAAACGGCCGGCAAAGCGGAAGGCGCGTAACACGCGCAAATAGTCTTCTGCGAACCGCTCGGAGGGCGAGCCGACCGTTCGTAACACCCCGGCATCGAGGTCGCTTCGTCCGCCGTACGGGTCCAACAATTCCTCGCGGAGCGGATGATACGCGATGGCGTTGATCGTGAAATCTCTTCTCGCCAGGTCCTCTGTGACGGTCTCCGCGAACGCAATCACGGCGTGACGACCGTCGGTCTCCACATCCCTCCGAAAGGTCGTGACTTCGTACATGGTGCCGTCGCGCGCGAGGACTCCGACGGTGCCGTGGTCGATTCCAAGAGGAACAGTACGGCGGAAAATTTTCTGCACATCCCCAGGCCGAGCGTGGGTCGTCAGATCCCAATCCCCAGACGCGCGCCCGGCGAGCGAGTCCCTAACGGCGCCGCCCACAGCCCACGTCTCATGGCCAGCGTCTTCGAGCTTACGAACGATCCAGTCGACGGCGCCCGGGACGGCGGGACGGAAGTTCTTCATCCCACGAGGACCGCGCCCCCGTTCACGTTCAAGATCTCTCCTGTCACATGGCGGCCGAGTTCTGAGCAGAGAAACACAATCGGGCCGGCAACGTCTTCCGCCGTCGCGATCCGTCCAATGGGAATCGCAGCAGCGATTCGTGCCCGCTCAGTACCCTCGTAGGCCGTCGCAGACATGTCCGTATCGATCCACCCGGGCGCTACGCAGTTCACGGTGATCCCACGGGGTGCCAATTCAATGCAGAACCCCTTCACGAAGGAAATCATTGCCCCTTTGGTGGCTGCGTAATCCGCGTGAAACGCTTCCCCTCGCTGGCCGGCAGTACTCCCGACGAGCACCAAGCGCCCATCTGAGCGCAAGGTACGCGCCGCAGCGCGGCACGTGTAGAACATCGAATGCAGATTCGCGGCAAGCGTGCCATGCCACTGCTCGTCCGTCATCTCCGACACAGGGGCGTCGACCTTCGGCCAGATGCCGTGGTTGCCAACGAAAATATCAAGTCCGCCGAATTCCGACTCCGCACGCCCGAATAGTGCTGTCGCAGCCTCGGGGGTGGCTAGGTCACCGCCGTGCGCCCAAGCAGCCACACCAAGGGCTCTGAGCTCCTCAACGACAGCTTCCGCCGACGCGTGTTGATTTCGATAACTAATGCCAACGTTGGCACCGGCCTTAGCGAGCAGAAGCGCGGTCGCGCGCCCCACGCCCCGAGAACCGCCCGTCACTAGCGCGTTCTTGCCGGTAAGATCGATCAATTCGTTCATAGAACCTTCTTTGCTGGTCAGAGTGCCGGATAGCTCGGTTATCTATCGCCCGCGATGTCACGATCTACGAGGTCGCATACAATGTGGCCAATCGCCAGATGAAGTTCCTGGGCACGGGCCGTGGAGTCGGTCGGCACCACGAGTGCCAGATCCACGAGCGAGTGCAGACGTCCACCTCCCTTGGCCAACAGGGCCACGGTGCCGACGCCGAGTCGAGACGCCGTCTCCGCCGCAAGCATGAGGTTGGGAGATTCCCCGCTCGTCGAGTGTAGTATCAACAGATCGCCCGCTCTCCCCAACGCCTCGACCTGCCGCGAGAAAATGGTCTCGTACCCGTAGTCGTTGGCGCCAGCAGTGATCAGTGAAGTATCCGTCGTCAGGGCCAACGCCGGCAAAGCCCTACGCTCCCTGGAGAAGCGGACGACATACTCGGTCGCAAGGTGCTGGGCATCGGCGGCGGATCCACCATTTCCGCAGAACATGATCTTTCCACCGTTCGCGAAAGTCGCAAGCACCCGGTCAGCGACGTGCCCCACGCTCTGGCCCAACTCGCCCGATACCCGTGCTGCCAAGTCGGACAACTCACTCAGGTGATCCTGAATCACCTTCATAGACAGCTCGTCAGTCATGGCAGACCTCACTTTGGCCGAGAATAGTTGCTATGACGCACAGAGCGCGGCGATACACTAGTCGAACATTCCTCTGACTTTCGCCCAGAGAGCTGTTCGGGAAGAAGGAGCGGCACCGGCAACGGGTCCTCGCCCCGCAGAATTCGACTCGGGTTCGTCATGCACAGAGACTTTAGGGCCTCGGACGCGCCGACAGACTCCAAGCGGACAGAGATTTCCTTGAAGTAGATCTTCGACTGCGACTGTGCATGAAAGTCAGATGCGAGGTAGTCTGCCCACCCTCGTTTCAGCATGTGGGATGCGATCAACTTCGGACCAGCCCCATAACGTCCAAACACCGAACCGTAGTTCACCTGAAGACGGGCCCCGACGTCCCGCCACTGCCGCACGACGTCCAGCGAACGATCGATTCCGATATACCTCTCTGGGTGCGCGATGATGGGGCGGTACCCCTCGCCGATGATTCGCTCAAGCACCTGCACCGTGCCCGGCGGCACGTGCAATCTTGGCCACTCAATGAGAACGAACGTGGTACCCGCCAGACGAACTCGTGGGTCGGAGAAGTCCACATCGGGCACGTCCAACATGATCTCGTGACCGCGCTTGAACGTGACCTCCGGGAAGTCACGACCGATCGCATCAGCCGCAATCTCCCACGCCGCCGTCACCTCGTTGAGACGAGCCTCCAGGGCCTTGGGGTCCTTTGTGAGGCTTCCATCCAGATGGGGCGTCGTGAGGATCTTTCGGATCCCCAAGCGCGTAAGTCGCTCCACGGAGGCCAATGTGTCTTCGAGCGTCCGAGCCCCGTCATCCACGCCAGGCACCAGGTGGCTGTGGATGTCGGTATAGGCCACGGCGTCCTGATCGATCACGAGGTGGCGGCCGCCGCGAGAAGAATCCGGCGCAGCGCGAGTTCTGGATCCGGGAGTTCGAGCGCCGCTTCGCACGCGTAGCTCAGGAGAGCATCCGCCACCAAGAGATCGAAAGCACTATCGCGAACACGGCCCGGCCTGCGCCTCGCCCTCCCAAGCGCAAGGACCCCGTGTTCAGTCAATCCAGCGAGGAGCTCTGGGGACCTCGCTGGTATCCATGCCTCAAGGGCCATCGGCGGCACTGGACGTCGTCCCGCAAGCCATTGGCGGACATCGCTCACTTCGTGTCCTGTCCCAAGAGTCGGCTGACCACGTCGATCCCCGACCGGAGCGCCTCGTCGATTCTAGAAGGGTCCTCGACCCCCGCCTGAGCCATGTGAGGACGTCCCCCACCCCGGCCGCCCACCACCTGTGCGACTTCTCGTACCACAGCGTCCGCGCGCACACCCCTCGATATCGCTTGCTCCGTGGCGAAGGCGAACAAAGCGTGCTTTTCACCGGCCATCTCGGCAACGAGCACCGCCACATCAGTTCCTCCACCTGAGAGGAAGTGATCCCCCCAGTTCCGGGCGTCATCGGCACTGCGAGCCTTTAGCCTCACCCCTCGATAGGTGAGCGTCCCGCCCGGCCCATCGATAGACTCGACGACGACCTCGGTCTCGCCAGAGCCGCCCTGCGCTCTCAATTCATCGAGCAGCTGCTCCAACTCGACACGTTCTTCGAGGAGTTGCGTCGCGCGATGGCTAAGGTTGTCAGGCTGGGTTTTCAGCACTGTGGCCGCATCAGAAAGGGCCTGTTCCTGCGCTTTGAAGTAATTGAAGGCTCCGCGGCCGGTCAGCGCCTCAACTCGACGGACGCCGGCAGCCACGCCGGACTCGCTCACTAGACGGAAAAGACCGATCTCACCCGTATGGCGAGCGTGGGTCCCGCCACACAGTTCCATGCTCACCCCGGGGATGGTGACAACACGTACTTCGTCGCCGTACTTCTCCCCGAACAGGGCCATCGCGCCAGACGCAACGGCGTCGGCATGGGCACGTTGCTCGATCGTCACCGGATGATCAGCCCAAACTGCTTCGTTTACGATCGACTCAACGCGGGCTCGCTCCTCGTGGGTCATGGGGGCGGCATGAGCGAAGTCGAATCGCAGACGGTCGGGCGCCACCAGCGAGCCGCGCTGAACGACATGCTCGCCCAACACTTCCCGGAGCGCAGCGTGCAACAGGTGCGTCGCAGTGTGATTCCTCACCGTATCTCGGCGCACAGATTCCGGCACCCGAGCGATCACTTCAACTCTGCCGTCGCCACCGGGAAAGGTCCCTGTGAGCGGTCCAAACAAGCCTGTTCGATGGCTCACCTTGGCCAGCGTCTGAACATCAAGGCTCCACCCCTCTCCCTGCACGGTCCCTAGGTCCGAGACCTGACCACCGCTTTCCAAATAGAACGGGTTGTCCTCCAGAACGAGGCCGAACGTCCCATCATTCTCTTGATACGCAATCACGACGGTCTTAGCCTCGAGGTCCTCATAACCCACGAAGCGCTGCGCCTCCTCCGAAAGCGTCGACCATCCTTCGAGCAAGCCAGCGGTATCCATGCCTATGGATGACGCCTTTCTATCGGCTCTGGAACGCGCCCGCTGCTCTTCAAGGGCCGCCTGGAAGGCTACAACGTCCACGTCGTAGCCCCGTTCCTCTGCCATCAACTGCGTGAGGTCGAGCGGGAAGCCGAACGTGTCGTACAACTTGAACGCCTCGGCGCCAGGGATGGTCCCACCCGTCCCCGAAACAAGCTCGTCGAAGCGCCCCATACCGCCTTCGATGGTCGAGAGGAAGCGTTCCTCTTCGGCCCGAGTGGTCTGGATGACGTGTTCGCGTCGGGCTTCTAGGTCAGGGTAGGCCTCACGCATCGTGTCGATCACGGCCTCGACCACACCGACCAGTGTCGGCTCGCGGCGTCCCAGAAGCCACGCATGCCGCACCGCCCGCCGAAGGATCCGCCGCAGGACGTAGCCGCGCCCCTCGTTCGACGGAAACACTCCATCCGCCAACAAGAACGCAACCGCGCGCGCATGGTCCGCGAGCACACGGTAGCTCACGCCCGCTTCCGACGTCCGGTCGTAGGGTTGACCCACCAGCTCGGCCACGCGAGCCAGCATGGGTTCGAAGAGGTCGATATGGAAATTGGAGTCGACCCCCTGCATCACCGAGGCGATCCGCTCAAGTCCGGCCCCAGTGTCAACCGATTGGGACGGGAGAGGGTTCAGCTCCCCGGAGGCGCTCCGGTCGAACTGCATGAAGACGAGATTCCATAGCTCGATGATGATGCCAGACTCATTGAGTTCAACGAAATCCTCAGTGCTCGTTACGGGCGTCCGTTCCTGGCGCAGATCGTAGTGGAGTTCGGAGCACGGGCCGCATGGGCCGGTATCCGCCATCTGCCAGAAGTTGTCCTTGTCTCCCAACCTGAAGATCCGTTCGGCGGGAAGCCCGATATCGATTGCCCAAAGTTCAGCCGCTTCATCGTCGGTATGGTGTACCGTCGCAAACAAGCGCTCAGGATCGAGGCCGTATACCTCCGTCAGCAGCTCCCACGCGTGCCGAATCGCGTCTTTCTTGAAGTAGTCACCGAACGAGAAGTTACCGAGCATCTCGAAGAAGGTGTGGTGTCTCGTTGTCCGACCCACTTCCTCAAGATCGTTGTGCTTACCGCCGGCCCGCACGCACTTCTGTGAGGTGACGGCTCGGTTGTACGGAACTTCTTCTTGACCTAGGAAGATGCTCTTGAACTGGACCATTCCGGCATTCGTGAAAAGCAATGTGGGGTCATCGGAAGGCACGAGCGAAGAACTCGGGCGCACTTCGTGACCCCGTTCCCGAAAGTAATCGAGGAATCGCTGTCTGATCTCTGCGGTCTTCATGATTTTGCGCGGGGCTGCGGCGCGGAAAAGCCTCTTGGCTATTGGATAATGGTAAGAATAACCCTGCATCGGTCGGGGATGCAGGCCCGAGCGTTCTGTCGCAGAAGTCCAGCGGCCAGAATTAGGGGCGCAGGGAGAACAAAGAGGCCTCGAACCGGGATGGTCCGAGGCCTCTCGTGGATCGGAGATGACCGGATCAGTCGGGAACGACCTCCATGGAGAGATCCGCATCGTCCACCACGGCGGGCTCGGTCACCGCATCGTCTACCATGCCGAGCGCCACGCGCAGTCGGACCTCAATTTCTTGAGCGATATCTGGGTTTTCGATGAGGAAGATTTTGGAGTTCTCCTTTCCCTGTCCAAGGCGTAGATCGCCGTAGGAGAACCAGGATCCGGACTTCTCGACAATGTTGTTCTCAACACCGAGATCGACGAGGAGTCCACCATGGCTGATACCCTCATTGTACTGAATGTCGAACTCCGCCTGCCGAAACGGTGGAGCGCACTTGTTCTTCACGACCTTCACACGGGTGCGGTTCCCGACAACATCCTGCCCGTCCTTGATCGCGCCGATGCGCCGAATATCCATGCGCAAAGACGCATAAAACTTGAGCGCACGTCCACCTGAAGTCGTCTCAGGGCTTCCGAACATCACTCCGATCTTTTCACGAATCTGGTTCGTGAAGATGACCGACGTATGCGACCGGGCGACCGCACCCGTAAGCTTTCGGAGCGCCTGACTCATTAGGCGAGCCTGGAGCCCCACGTGCGTGTCGCCCATTTCGCCCTCGATCTCAGCCCGCGGTACCAACGCCGCCACAGAGTCAATCACCACGACATCGATCGCATTGCTTCGGATCAAGACCTCGGCGATCTCAAGCGCCTGCTCACCAGTGTCCGGCTGCGAAACCAGCAGGTTGTCCACGTCCACGCCCAGTTTGCGGGCGTACCCGACGTCAAGCGCGTGCTCGGCATCGATGAACGCGGCGATGCCACCAAGCCGCTGGGCATTGGCGATGATGTGCAGGCAGATGGTGGTTTTTCCCGAGGACTCGGGGCCGAAGATCTCGCTGATGCGACCACGAGGGATACCGCCGATCCCGATCGCTGCATCGAGGTTGAGTGCACCGGTCGGAATCGCTTCGATCTTCTGGGCGAATCCGTCGTCGCCCATTCGCATAATCGAGCCTTTGCCGTACGCGCGCTCAATCTGAGTCAAGGCAGTGTCCAGGGCCTTCTGCTTTTGGTCTGTTTTCTTTTGATCAGTCATTTCCGCCGCTGCCATCTGGCCTCCGTCCTCTCAGTGCCCCGGAATTCGGGGGTTCGGCCTTCAAAGTATAGAACCCGAAGATAAAGCGAAAGTCCCCAGTCGCCGGTCTTGGGTAGACACCAAGATAGGACGCTACCCCGGTCAGCGGCATGGTGTCTCGGGACATTCGCATATGACAATTCGACAGTCAGTCCGCGCGTCACCTCGCCACCGCATCGGTGTCCGAGAACGATCGCCGTATCACGGCATCAGTCCCGACTCTTGCCGAGCCGAGGTTCGCTCGCGTCCGACTAGAGAAGTCGGCCCGCCAAGGAGAGATCCATGGGCGGGCCGAGAAAGTGGCTTGCGCGTTCCTCTCCCAATACCACAGCTTTGATGCGTCCCCCCTAGGCCCCACACGCGCCCTTACTTATGCCACCACACCACACTGAGCGTTCACGTCTGCGCTTTAAATTTCTCCATCGCGAGACCACCGTCCACGGATTGTGGCCGTGTATCCGTGAGTCTTGAGTGGGCTGGGACTTCCTACGAGCGGACGGCTGAGGAATTGGAAACGAAACAAGGGGTGATTAAGGCCGCCTCAAGGGCCGCTTTGGCGGCGACCCTCGCTGCAGCCGGGGACGCGGTCCAACTAGAAATGGTCGGAGTGAAGGCCGTGCGTGCCTTCGACGGCTGGGTCGTCGTCACTCGATTGAATTCCGGATCCGGTGTCGGTCATCAACAGCTCTTGGGCGCCGCCCCTTGCGAGGTGGAGGACGACCTGCCGAAGGCCGCCGTCATGGCAGTGCTCGACGCAGGCAATCGCGTTCTTGAACGCGCACTGAGCGCTAGATCGATGTAGCGCTCTTTGGCCAAAGCAGATGGGAGGTACCAGAAGGAAAAGGGCCCGCCCGGCAAAAGCCGAGCGGGCCCTCCACTTCCCGGAGTGCTGCGAGCCCTCTTACTGCCCGCGTGTCCTCCGCAAACCACTCTGGTAGCCATGCCAGACGCCTGGTCGCACCGCCACGTAGATCATTTGGAACGGACGATCAGCGTTGCGCATGGCGAACAGGCTGACGCCCATGTGCTCACTGACGCGCATGATCTGACCGCAATCGAGACGGGCTTCTTCGCCTGATTTATCATAACCACTCGTCTCAAACGTGATCGCCTCGTCATTGCGGAACCAAGGTACGGCGCCTGCATACGTTCCGGCGAAAACCACCCCTGGACGTAACGACTCGATCGTCACACGGCTCGGACCGACCAATGTGTCACCACGGCGCCGACACACGTACTTGGACGTTCTCACCGGTCGCGAGGCAGACGTTCGCTGGGTTACCGTCAGGTAAGGCCGGGGCAACTTCCCTGGTGATCCGAACAGTGTCCGGAGCGGGCGCCGGCAACCGAACAGTGTCCGGCATCGGACGCGCCATCAGATGTGGCTTGGAGAGGATGCCATCGCTGCCGCCGGGATTCAGGGCGATTGAGGCCATGATTCCCCACTTCGGCTTTCTATACTCGGAAAAATATCCACCCGACGGCTCGCCATAGTTAGCGGCTAGGTACTGAGCCCCCAAGCGAATGCCGTTTAGGTCAAGTTGTGCACCAACGTTCACGTCGAAGCCATTGTACTCGCCCATGAACGTGAGCAGGGAGGAATCGCCAACGCCCAAATGCACAGCAGAACCGAAGAACAAGCCGTCCGAATGGGCAAAGTTGTAGAACGAAAGGTCGCCCCCTTCCTTCAACATGCCGGTCCCGTATCCAAGCGAGAAAGTGAAGTCGTGGTCCGGCGAGGAGCCCTGATCAAAACCCCGCACGTGAGCCGAAGCTACACCGTACAAGCTCAGTTCCGTGCTCACGTCGGCCAAACCCGTGTACGACTCCCGGAAACGGTCATCGGGGAAGCCGAGGCGGTTCGGCTGTAGCGCCACACCTCCGAAGTCCGGCGCCATCACATAACGCCCGCCAACTGCGAGGCCGAGACCCTAGTACGCTGGCTGAATTAGTGCGACGCGACCGAAAATGCCCCAGATATTCCCACCGGAGGTGGCTCCGTTGAGCGACTGAAACGTTGCGCCAATCTCTGCCCGATCGAAGAGCCCCACGGCAACCGAGGCGTCCTGATAGAACTTGTCGTACCCCGGGCCAAAGGCGAGACCGTTTCCTGCCCCGTCGATCTCCAACGTCCGCCCCAGATCCATGAAGAACCCGGAATGCGTCCCGGTGATGGTCATGTGAGGAAGGACACTGGCGACCGGGATATCGATCATACCGGAGCCATACCGAACCGTGCTAGGCTACGTCGTGGTCTGAGCCTCGAGCGACGGTGAAACGATGAAAGCAGCGAGCGCGAAGCTCACGAAACATCGGGTCCGAACCCTACGGTTGTCATGATTAGCATGCCTCCTGAGTGAAACCTCCCGCGGACTCCGGCAGCTACCTAACCCAGTCGCAAGCTAGATAAAGATATGCTCAAGCGAGAAGTGTGCCAACACAATAATCAAATATTTACGACCGGATAATCCCAGGCATGTAAGCCAGAACGCCCCAAGGAAGTGAACTTTTTATAAAACGGGCGTCAGCTGCCCGAGGCGAAACTCGCTAGAGTTTCTGAGGCGCCCAATGGATTACTGATGCTCTGCAGAATCGCCGAGTCGCGTTTCCAAGGCTGAGAGGCGCCGCCCCATCGAAATGACCCACCCCAATACCGCCACGAGGACGATCGCATAGGCGATGAATACGTGCCAATAAGGCTTCAGGCTCTGCACGGCCAAGGCGCCACCGACCGGCAGGTTGGTCATTTCTTGACCACCAAGCGCCGAATACCCTGTAAGCAGAAGTACACCCGAGAGGAAGCCGACTGTGATTTTTTTCATGAGATTCATGGATTAGGCCGCAACTTCACGGGCGCGAGCGTCAAGTTCTACACGCACGGTTTCGAGGGCGTAGCGAAGGAGGAAGAGCCCAAAGAACAGGACCGTGAACACGGCGAAGCTCGCCAGGAGCAACGTGAGCATATCACCGGGGAGACTCGGGCCCTCCGGCTTTATAACAACCGGCGCCGGGTGCAGTGATCGGAACCAGATGACGCTTAAATGAATGAATGGGATATCGAGTGCGCCGACGATAGCCACCACGGCTGCGAAACGCTTTCCCTTTTCAGGATTGTCGGTCGCGCTCCGCACCATGAAATAGCCGAGAAAGATGAACCAGAGGAGCAGCGTCAACGTGAGGCGCGGTTCCCAAGTCCAATAAGTCCCCCAGGCGATCTTTCCCCACAGCGGCCCGGTCGTGAGCATGATAGCCCCGAAGACCATGCCTCCCTCAGCCGCCGACACCGCCGCACGATCGAGGCGCTCATCTCGGAGCCACAGGTACATGGCGCTCGTCAGGGCCGCAATACCGAACGCAAGCCCTGTCGTCCACGCCGCCGGCACGTGCACGTAAAAAATGCGCTGAACGATCCCTTGGCGGATCTCCGTGGAGACCCAAAAAAATGAGAGCCAATAGATAACCACCAACCCGATCAGTCCAAGGGCGGTCAGCGTCACGCCCCCTTTCCGAAGTCCGCTAACCGACATCAGTCCTCCACGACGAATCGGAAAAGTAGTGCACCGGCGGCGAGTGCCATCACGGCGAACGCCCCCAGCATGCGAATATCCCCAACCACCTCGGCGACCGGCCTCGAGGCAAGCAGACGCCCCGTCGCGCCCGTCCCGAAAATCACCATGGGCACCAGTAGCGGGAAAACTAAAATAGGAAGCAACGTCTCCCCCATCCTTGTTCCTGACGAAACCGCCGCGAATAGAGTGCCCAACGACACGAACCCGAGAACGCCCAAGCAGAGGACAAGTGCGAGCACGGCCGGGCTTGCCCCGAGTTCAAGTCCAAAAAAGAGCATGAAGACGGCGACAACCAACAAGGACACAACGTAGAGAAGAATGAAGTTCGCGAGTGTCTTCCCAAGAAACACTGCATCTTTTGGAGCAGGACTCATGAGAATCCCCTCGAAAGCCCCATCTTGAGCTTCCAGGTGGAAGGTCCGCCCGACCCCCAACAGCCCTCCAAAGACGATCGTCATCCAAATGAGACCTGCCGCGATGTCTTGTGGACGCACCGCGGTCCTATCGACCGCATAGTTGAAGAGCACGGCAGACAAAACCGCGAACGCCCCCATCGCGACCAACCGCTCCTTGGTCCGGAATTCAAGCAGAAGGTCCTTCCAGACGATCGCCTGCACCTGGCGAAGGTAGGACACCTAGCGCCGCCCTTCGACGGCTTCGTGGTAGAAGCGTTCAAAGCTGTCGGTGTCGATTTCGTCGCGCCCCCCCTGCCACACGAACCGACCGCGAGCTTGGATCGCCACTCGGGTCGCGAGCGCGAGGCCTTCGCCCAAGTTGTGCGTCACCATCACCACGGTGCGCTGCCCATCTTTAAGGCCCACGAGGACCTTTCGAAGAACGGCTGCGGCAGACGGGTCCAGCCCCGTGAAAGGCTCATCGAGCAACACCAGATCCGGGTCATGTAGCAGAGCTCTGGCTAGAGCCAGTCGTTGCTTCATGCCATGTGAGAGCTGCCCAACCTTGAATCCGGCCCGATCGCTGAGCCCTACGTGAGCGAGGCGCTCCGGTATGCGTCGGTCGAGGTCTGTGAGCTCAAAGAGGCGTCCGAAGAATCGCAGATTCTCTGTGACCGTCAGGTCATGGTAGAGAAAGCCACGGTGGGAAAGCACCCCAATCCGGCGCCGCCAGCTCACGTCACCGAAGTCGAGTTGCTGACCCCGCACCGACACCCTACCGAGCGTCGGTCTCATGGAACCAGCCAACAGCCCGAGCAGCGAGGACTTTCCGGCACCATTGGGTCCGAACACGGTCAGGAACTCTCCTGGGCCGAGCGTCAGGTCGATGCCCGCCACAGCCACAACCGGCCCATACTCACGAACGAGGCCCTGAGCGTCGAGTACCACATCCTCGGTCGCCAGCGTCGGCGGAGCCGTGTCGGGAGCAGCCATCAAAACGGGGCCAGTCAGCCGGCCACCTCCGCCGGGAGCGCACATCCGCAGGAAGAGCAGAAACGGCTCCCCTCGTCGTTGATGAAGCTGCAGGCTCCACACCCAGTACCGCTTTCGAGACCTGCCCTGATCTGGGCGATCTCCTCTTCGAGGTCGGCTCCTGCAGTGGCCGCGGAGCCACCCTGAACCGCTTCGTCCGCCTCTAGTGCCGCGAGCGCCTCGGCGGTGAGTTCGCTCTTCAGCGATCGGTAGTCGACTTCATCCAGCTTGCCAGCCAGGAAGTCGTACTCGACATCGCGGAGCGCCAAGAGCGCTACGCGCTTCCGGGCCTCAGTGTCGGTGAGCTCATTCTCGTCACGCTCCAGAGACGCATGCAAGCCCTTCACCACGGGCTGTATGATGAACAGCACGACCGCCGCCGCGACCAGCATTCCGCCGAAAAGGAGGGCCACAGTCGTTCTAGTCCGCAGCGCCCGCAACGGCGGGGTCACCGGCGGGCCTTTCGGTCATCGCCTCAAGGACCAGTCGCTTGCGATCCACGCTGGGCCATAATGCGATTAGTGTGCCGATGGCCAGCATGAGCGTTCCGTACCAAATCCAGGCCACAAAAGGCTTTATGAGCACTTGGAGATCGATGCCCTGAGCATCTGAATCGGCAGCGAGGGCTCCATCGGGGTCGTCAAGCGCGGAAAGAATCAGGTAAAGATCCTCCTGTGCGTTCGAGCGAATCCCAACTTCGGTCATCAGCGTCTCGCTAGTCGTGTACCGCCGCTTCTCCGACGTAAGAATGCCCCGAGCTTTTCCGTTCCGTTTCACCGATATCGTGGCGATGGCCTGCCAGACGAGATTGCGCTGGCCGCGTCCGATGGAGACCGAGAGGCCTTCATGGGTCAGCGTATAGGTATGCCCGAAGGGAGAAGTGACTTCGACCGACTCACCTGGATTTAGGTGGGCCCGCTCGTCCACGTTGTAGGCAGCTCCAGCGAACGCGAAGTAGATCATCACCATGCCAATATGGACGACGTAACCACCCCAGCGTCGCCGATTACGCGTGACCAAATGGAAGAGGGCCAGCACATATCCCTCGCCTTCGATTCTCGCCCGCGCCCGCGTCCCCTTCCAGAACTCGATCGCAATAATCACAACCACAAACGCGCAGATACTCCAGGTCACTAGAGCTAAGGCGTGGCGGGCGCCAACGATCCACAGCCCCGCGGCGACAGCCAGGCCGACCGCAGTCGGGATGATGAAGTTCTTTTGGAGATTCCGCTTGCTCGCGCGACGCCAGGCAATCACGGGGCCGATACCCGCGAGCGCGAGAAGTACCAGGCCAATCGGGAAATTCACTTTCTCGAAGAAAGGCGGGCCGACGCTGATTTTCTCGCCGGTTACCGCTTCAGCCACCAAGGGAAAGATGGTTCCCCAGAAGACGGCAAACGCCGCCCCGATGAGAATTAAGTTGTTGAACAAAAAGGCCGACTCACGGGACACGAACGACTCGATCCGGTTCTCGCTCTGGAGTTTCGGGAGTCGGTAGAGGATCAGCACTACACACCCAGCCAGGATAGAACCCATGAAGCCGAGGAAGATATACGCGATCTTGATCTCTTGGGCGAAAGAGTGAACCGACTCGATCAGTCCCGAACGAGTGAGAAAGGTCGCAAAAATCGTCAACAGAAAGGTCATGAGGACCAAAGACATGTTCCAAACCTTCAACATGCCCCGTTTTTCCTGGATCTGGATCGAATGCAAGAACGCAGTCGCAGTCAGCCACGGGAGAAGTGATGCGTTCTCCACAGGGTCCCAAAACCAGTAGCCACCCCAGCCGAGTTCCTCATACGCCCAGCGCATGCCCATGACGATTCCGATCGACAGGAAAAACCATGACGTCAAAATCCACCGACGCGTGAGTTGAATCCACCGTGCGTCGAGTCGCCCGTTGAGCAGCGCTGCCACCGCGAAAGCGAACGGGATCGTGAAGGCCGTGAAGCCTAGGTACAGCGTGGGCGGATGGATCGTCATCCAATAATTCTGTAGCTGCGGATTCAGTCCTTGTCCGTTCGCTGGCGTAAAGTCGAACTGCTCGAACGGATTCACATCCGCGAACAGGAGGACCGTGATGAAGAACAGCATGACGCCCTGAAGCACCGCAGCCACATAGGGCATGAACTCACGATGCTTCGTGCGATTCAGGAATACGCAGATGCTGGAGAAGAAGCCGAGTAGGAGAGCCCAAAACAGCAGCGACCCACGCTGACCAGCCCACAACCCCGTGATCTTATAGAAGATCTCGAGTTCAGCATTGGAGTAACTCGCGACGTACCAATATTGGAACTTGTCGCCGATGAAGGCGGCCATGACTCCAGCCGACGCAAGCACCAGCAAAAAGAAGACCGCGTAGATGCTCCGTTCCGCAGACAACACGAGGTCCCCACGCTGGGTACGCCCGCCGGCGAAGCCCAATGCCATTCCCCATGCCGCAACGGGGAGGGCAACCCAGAGCGCGAATTCACCGAGGTTGGTCACCGCGGGAGATCCTCCGGAGAAGCTTCATATCGACTGCCGCATTTCGTGAGTAGCGTAGCCGCCTCAAAAACTCCATCCGCCCGGAGGCGACCCTCTAGGACCACCTCGACTTCGTCTGTGAAGGTGTCGGGAAGTGCGTCGCGAAACTCGACCTGGAACTCCACCGCCTCGTCCTCAAGATCGCGCACCGTGAAGGTGTGCAGGAGTTCCCCTGCCACGCGCGCATAGGTTCCGGGAACGACCTGGCCGCTGACCTTAACTCCCACCTCATGGAAGGAAGGGTCCGCGGCAGCCCGCTCGAGAAGCTCCGTCGGAGTGAGAAAGTAGACCATCGTCTCGCTCACACCTGTCCACATGAGGTACGACACGATGGCGGCCACACCCACCAGACCCACCATGAACCGACTGTGCTTCTTCATCACGTCATCCTTAGCAAAGGTCCAGAATTCGGTTGGAATCTAGCCACTCTCGGCGACCCACTACCAGTCCGGTAAATCACCTACCCAAAGGTCCCGATGAATGCACGCGGAAATTCCCCGACGCCGCTCGCAGACGGTACTCCCCCAACATCTCGCCTGCGCCTTGAGAACGGGAAAACTCCACTGCCTCCCCTCAAGCGTCATTGGCCCACCGCACCGTCGCACGCAAAGCCCGCGACCACTCGCTGAGGAGCCGCTTCCTGTCAGGGGCAGCCATAGCCGGCGTGAAGCGCGCACCTCCCTCTTGGGCACCCAGGAAATGCGCTGCGTCCTGCCACACGCCCGATGCGATGCCGGCCAGCCCAGCCGCACCAAAGGCTGTCGTTTCGACGAGAGAAGGCCTACGAACCGGGGTGCCTAAGACATCGGCCTGCATTTGCATGAGCCAGTCGTTGCGCGCTGCGCCACCGTCGACCCGAAGCTCCGACGTCGGCACGCCGGAGTCAGCCTCCATGGCCCCTAGGACCTCAGCGGTCCCAAAGGCCATGGCTTCCAGGGCTGCGCGCACCAAATGCCCCTTGGTCGTGCCTCGGGTGAGTCCGACGATCATGCCACGCGCATCCGGCTCCCAGTGCGGGGCCCCAAGGCCAACGAAGGCCGGCACGAAGTAGACCCCGCCGTTGTCCCCGAGCGCGCCCGCCATGACGGCCGACTCTTCCGCTGTTTCGAGCAAACCCAGACCGTCCCGCAGCCATTGGACGGCAGCCCCGGCAATGAATACGGACCCCTCGAGCGCGTAGGCCAATCCTCCCTTTGCGTCGCACGCCGCGGTGGTTAAGAGACCGTGGTGTGAGGGGACCGGCGTCTGGCCCGTATTCATCAGGAGGAAAGCCCCGGTACCGTATGTATTCTTAGCGAGCCCCACGTCCCAACAACCTTGTCCAAAAAGCGCTGCCTGCTGATCGCCGGCGATTCCGCAGATGGGCGCGGTGATCCCCAAGTGTTCGCCTGCAGCCAGGCCGAAGTCGCCAGAACTCGGCCGAATTTCGGGCAGGAGGACCGAGGGGACGCCCAGGAGGTCGGCCAGCCACGGATCCCAAGCCGCGTCTCGCAAATGGAAGAGCATCGTCCGAGACGCGTTCGTTGGGTCGGTGGCGTGTACGGCGCCATTCGTGAGTCGCGCGACAAGCCAGGTATCCACGGTTCCCACCGCGAGTTCGCCGGCCTCTGCCCGGCGGAGAAGGTCCGCGTCCTGATCGAGGAGCCAGCGAATTTTTGTGCCCGAGAAGTAGGGATCGAGCACCAGACCCGTGCGCGCAGAGACTTCGGACTGGTGCCCCGACGCTCTAAGCGCTCGACACACGTCGGTGGTCCGTCGGTCCTGCCACACAATGGCGCGATGAACGGGCTCCAGCGTCTCGCGGTCCCACATGACCACCGTCTCGCGCTGGTTCGTGATGCCTATCGATCGGATGTCGACATCTCTTGCGGCCGCCAGCGCCTCGCGCGCCACCCGGCAGGTGCTCTCCCAAATGTCCACAGCATCGTGCTCGACCCAACCCGGTCGAGGAAAATGCTGAGCAAACTCAGAGTAGGCACTGCCGTGGACCACCCCGTCTTGGCCCACCACGAGGCAGGTCGTGCCCGTTGTCCCTTGATCGATGGCCAAGACTGCGGGAACACTCATATGATCGGACGATCTCCGACTTAGTGCGCGTCGAACGCGCGGGATCTTAAGGCCTGGGTACGACGCGACCGAAGTCGTATCGCCACCCGGCTTCTGTCAACAAATCAATGAAAGCAGCCACTGGGAAGCCCACCACCGCATAGTAGTCCCCGCTTATTCCGGCCACCAATGCCGCGCCCAACCCTTGAATGCCGTACGACCCGGCCTTGTCGAGTGGCTCTCCGCTGGAGACGTATGCGCGGGCATCGTCCGCGGAAAAGTCCCGAAACCTCACTCGCGTGCAAACCACTCTGCTGACTATCCCATGCGCTCCCGCGATCGCCAAACCACTCAGAACCTGGTGTTCACGGCCGGCAAGCGCCAAGAGGACCTCGGTGGCGTCGTCCCCGTTCCTGGGCTTGCCCATGACCGTGGCTCCGTCCAAGACCACCGTGTCACCACCAACCACAAGCGCACCTGTGTACGCATCCGCCACGGCCGACGCCTTCGCGCGCGCCAAACGCTCCACATGCTGCTCGGGGGTCTCGCCCGGGAAGTACGTCTCGTCGACGTCTGCAGGACACACTTCCGGAGCCAACCCAAGCTGACGCAGCACGTCCGCTCGCCGTGGGGAGGCCGATGCGAGCACAATGCGCACGTCGGTCATTTTCTCTCCAGGATCAATGTGACGGGTCCGTCATTCACAAGAGCGACATCCATATGAGCGCCGAAGTCACCGGTCTCGACACATCCACCTGTCCGTCCGCGCATCAGATCCACGAATTGCTCATATAAGCCCCGCGCGACCTCCGACGGAGCAGCGCCCACAAAACTCGGCCGTCGCCCCTTGTTCGTATTTCCGTAAAGCGTGAACTGACTCACAATGAGGAGGTCACCCGAGACATCCTCCAGGGACAGGTTCATCTTGCCCGAGTCGTCGGGAAATACGCGCAGCCCAAGGACCTTTTCAGCCATCCAAGACAGCCGGTCGTTGTTGTCGCCATCACGGAAGCCGGCGAGCAGGAGACACCCTCTCCCAATCTGCCCTACTACCTCTCCCGAGACCGTCACTGTTGCGCTCGAGACCCTCTGCAGTACGACCTTCACTCGACGGTGACGGACTTCGCCAGATTCCTGGGCTGGTCGACATCGCCGCCTCGCAGGATGGCCATATGGTACGCCAGCAACTGGAGGGGCACAGTGGTCAGCACCGGAAGCAGAGACGGAATCGTATGTGGAACCCTGATGAGGCGGTCCACCTTTCCCTGAAGCTCCGGAGCGTCATCACTCACCACCGCGATAATGCGGCCGTTGCGCGCTTTCATCTCTTCGATGTTTGAAACCACCTTCTGATATACCGGGTCCCGCGGCGCCAGAACCACGATCGGCATATCGTCGTCGATGAGCGCGATAGGGCCGTGCTTCATCTCTGCCGCCGGGTACCCCTCCGCATGGATGTAGCTGACTTCTTTGAGTTTAAGGGCACCCTCTAGCGCCACCGGGAACTGATACCCCCGCCCCAGATACAGAAAGTTTCGGGCGTCGGAATACTCTTCTGCGAGAGCCCGGATCTCGTCGTTCAGCTTCAGCACCTCTTCCACCTGGGCCGGAAGCTGCTGAAGCGCGCGCACGATCTCGCGGCCCTGTACGACCGACATATGGCGCCTGCGCCCGATGTAGAGCGTAAAGAGGGCGAGCGCCACGATCTGGCTCGTAAACGCCTTCGTGGAGGCTACCCCGATCTCCGGGCCAGCGTGCAGGTACACGCCGAAGTCCGTGTCACGGGCGATAGTCGACCCGACGGCGTTCACGACACCCATGGTCGAGAGGCCGCGCTGCTTCGCCTCCCGCAGCGCAGCAAGCGTGTCCGCGGTTTCGCCTGACTGGCTAATCGCGAGGGCTAACGTGCCCTCCTCGAGCACAGGATTCCGATAACGGAACTCCGAGGCGTACTCGACTTCCACCGGAATCCTCGCCAACTCCTCGATCATATACTCGCCGACCAGGCCGGCGTGCCAACTCGTACCGCAAGCCATAACGACCATTCGGCGCATGCGCCCTAGGTCGAACTGGTGGTTCTCGATTCCACCCAGGCGCGCGTCGCCCTCCTCCTCAAGAAGCCGGCCGCGAAGAACGTTCCGCAGAGACGTCGGTTGCTCGAAGATTTCCTTGAGCATGAAGTGCTCATAACCGCCCTTTTCGATGGCATCGAGATTCCACGTCACTTCGTGGACGCGCCGATCGACCTCCGATCCTTCGAGACGGAATGTGCGGTACCCATCAGCCTTCAAAACGGCGTAGTCGCCATCGTCGAGATAAACCACTTCGCGGGTCAGCGCGATGACGGCCGCTGCGTCCGATCCGGTCATCATTTCGCCGTTACGACCGACCCCAATCAGCAACGGACTGCCGTGGCGAGCGACCACGATCTTGTCCGGGTCACGAGTGGACACCACCGCGATGCCGTAGGCGCCGTCCACCAGTCGCAGAGCCGCCACAACGGCGTCCTCTAGGGGCGCTCCGTCGTCCCACAAGTGATCGATGAGGTGCACAAGAACTTCAGTATCCGTTTCCGACGCGAACGAATAACCCTCTCCGATCAGCTGTTTCCGAATGACCTCGGCGTTTTCCAGAATCCCGTTATGAACCAACGCGATATCCCCAGCCGCCGAGGTATGCGGGTGTGCGTTCACCTGATTCGGGGCGCCGTGCGTAGCCCACCGCGTGTGGGCGATGCCGCAATGACCGGTAGGCTCCGCCTGACGCAGTGCCTTCTCAAGTTCACGGAGTTTGCCTGGTCGCTTCACCACAGTCAGACCTGCACCGTTGATCACCGCGACTCCGGCGGAATCGTACCCTCTGTACTCCAGTCGCTTCAGCCCCTGAATAAGTATGGGGGCTGCCTCCTGCGGGCCGATGTAGCCAACAATTCCACACATGGATGCTACTCCTCGTTGTCCCACATATAGGTCAAAATCAGATCACCCCGCCCAACACGGCAGCGGCTCGGTCCACAAGGGCCTGCGCGGCAGAGGCGTCACGGGCCTCCGCGATGAGGCGAACGATCGGCTCCGTCCCGGAAGGACGCACGTGCAACCAAGCCCCCCGCCCAGGCCACGCGAGCCGTAGCCCGTCGGTCCGATCAACCTCGCCGGCGGCGAGATCCGCCTCAAGCGCCACGTAGGCGTCGGCGAGAGACTCGCGCGGAAAATCCACCTTTACCTTCACAATGTCGTAGGTCGGCCACTTCGCGGCAGCCGCGGATGCCGTCAGGCCTTCGTCCACCAGGTGCTGTAGGACGAGAGCCGCTGCGAGAGGCGCGTCTCGAGTGTGATGGAGCGCGGACAGGATCACACCACCGTTGCCCTCCCCTCCCACCACGGCCGATTCTGCCTGCATTCGCCGGGCAACGTTCACTTCGCCAACAGCGGATCGGACCAGAGGCACCCCAAAGGCTCGCGCTACGTCCTCGACCACCTGACTCGTAGACAGGTTTGTGACGACAGACCCGGGCGTCCTGCGCAGGACCGCGGCGGAGGCCAACGCCAGCGTCAGATCTTCACCCATCGCCGCGCCGGTCTCGTCCACGAGCGAGAGGCGGTCCACATCGGGGTCGATGGCCAAGCCGATATCGGCACCGGTCTCCTGCACCAGTGCACTCAAAGCGGCGAGGTTCGCCGCCGTCGGCTCGGGGTCGCGCGGGAACAGACCGTCTGGATCCATGCCGATACCCTGGAAGTCACATCCGAGCGCTTCGAGCAGTTGCGCCATGACCGGGCCCCCTGCTCCATGCACGCAGTCCACCGCGACCTTCAACCGGCGGGCTCTGAGGCCGCCCACATCCAGGTGCGGGAGCGCCAGGATCGCCGCAAGGTGGACCGGCCACGCGGCGTTGTCCTCCCGCACGGTTCCCAGTTGATCCCACCCTACGCGTACAGGGTCCTCTTCCGAGAGAAAGGTGCGGAAGCGCGCAGAGAGATCCGCGTCCAAGAAGATCCCTGCTCCGTCGACCAGCTTTAGCGCATTCCACTCGGCAGGATTATGGCTCGCAGTTACACCCATCCCACCGATCGCGTCGCTCTCCTCAACCGCAAGCAAAAGCGTGGGCGTCGGCACGACCCCAAGGTCGACCACGTCAACACCGACCGATTGCAATCCGGCGATGACCGCTCGGGAGAACATGGGGCCAGAGGTGCGTGAATCTCTGCCGACATAGATTGGGCCGTCGCCGCGCTCGCGACGCATGAAGGTGCCAAAGGCCCCAGCAATCCCTGCGAACAACTCAGGCGTAAGCTGGACCCCCACCTTACCACGCACGCCAGAGACGCTGACCATGAGACCTTCTGGGAGAACAATCGGCACCGGCACCCCTGCGATCGCGTAAAATGAGTGGGTTTTCTCGACTCCCCACGGGAACCGAAACTTCACCCAACCGCCCGGACACCGTCAACGGACACGGTAGCCCTTGGGTGGCGGGCAACCGAAGACCCGATAGATTCCCTGCGCCACCTACGTAAACTGAGGACAATTTGATGAGCAAAGGGTCCCACAAAGGGCTTGGATTTGGCACACGTGCCGTACATGCCGGAGTCTCCCCCGAGCCGATAACCGGGGCGATCATGACCCCGATCTTCCAAACTTCGACGTACGTGCAGCCTGCCGTCGGCGAACCCAAGGGCGGAAGCTACGACTACGGGCGCACCGCCAACCCCACACGCGAGGCGCTAGAAGCCAACTTCGCAGCGCTTGAGAATGGCGTTCAGGGGGTCGCGTTCGCGTCCGGTCTCGCTGCGATCGAGGCCATCGTGAAGCGGCTGTCCGCGGGTGACCATGTCATCAGTGAGGAGAACACCTACGGCGGAACTACGCGCATGTTCAACCATGTGCTCAGTCGTTTCGGTATCGAGTTCTCATTCGTTGACACCCGAGACCTCGACGCCATCTCGGCCGCACTGAGGCCCTCGACGAAGCTCATTCACGTCGAGACCCCCACGAATCCGATGATGCGCATTTGCGACATCCCCGCGATCGCCGAGCTGGCCCACAGCGCCGGGGCGTTGCTCTCCGTCGACAACACGTTCGCGTCGCCGTATAACCAGAACCCGCTCGATTTGGGAGCGGACTTCACGGTCCACTCGTCGACCAAATACATCAACGGTCACTCGGACGTCATTGGCGGCCTCCTGGCCGTGCGGGATCAAGAGCTTGGCGACGAGCTGATGTTCATCCGCAAGTCTTCTGGTGCCGTGCCGGGCCCCATGGACTGCTGGCTTACGCTGCGGGGCACCAAGACTCTGCATCTGCGCATGCGGCAGCACAACGCGAATGGGCTCGCGATCGCGCGGTATCTCGAGGCCCACCCGGCCGTGGATCGCGTGTTCTACCCCGGCCTCGCTTCGCACCCCCAGCACGACTTGGCCGTGAAGCAGATGCGTGGGTTCACCGGGATGGTATCCGTCGACGTCGGTACGCTGGAGCGAGCCAAGGCGCTGACCGAGCACCTCCAGCTTTTTGCTCTGGCCGAGAGCCTTGGCGGAGTCGAGTCGCTGATCAGCGTCCCGGCATTGATGACGCATGGGTCGGTCCCCGAGGATCGGCGCGAGGCGATGGGTATCACGCCTGGCCTGGTCCGTCTGTCGGTAGGCATTGAAGACGAGGCTGACCTTATAGACGATCTAGCCCGAGTACTGGGGTAGCACAGGCGTCCGGTGGGGAAGCCCGTGAAACTAGGACTCCTAGGGGCCCGTAAGGCCCTACGAACGTCGGCACCCCTCTCGCCGCCAGCGTGAGGGACAACAAAATGGAAGAGGAAACAAACATGGCGGACGATCAGGACGACACGGTGGACGACACGGTGGACGGCGGAGCAAAGGCTCGCCGAATCCTGACGGAGATTGCGCCGCATTCGTGGGAGCATCCGGCTGACAAAGCCGCGCTTCAAGCGCTGCGACGGATTCCAGTTTTCGACGATATCCTGAGGAAAATATTCGGGTTCATGACCGAACGCGCCTTTCGGCTCGCGTTCCAGGCCAGCGCGGTCAAGGTCAGCGAGAAGCAGTACCCGAAAGTTTATGCTATCTATAAAGAAAGCCTGAAGACGCTGGACGTGCAGAAAGAGTACCCACTCTTCATCTCTCAGACCCCGATCGTCAACGCCGGCGCCTGGGGCATGGAGCAGCCCTTCATCATCTTGAACTCAGGTACCGTACGTCTTCTCGACGACGACGAGCTCGCCTATGTGATCGGTCACGAGATCGGTCACATCATGAGCGACCACGTGCTCTACAAGTCGATGACGATGATCCTGCTCAATCTGGCCACGATGGGCTTTCCGATCGTCGGTCTCGCTGCTCGCGCGATTCTTGTGGCACTTCTGGAATGGCAACGTAAGTCGGAACTCTCATCCGACCGCGCAGGCCTGCTGACGGTCCAAGACCCTCAGGTGGTCCTCGGCACCATGCTCAAAATGGCAGGCGGGGGATCCGGGGATGAGGCCGATCTGCAGGAATACATCATGCAAGCAGAGGAGTACCGCGAGGGTGGCGACGTGGTCGACCAGGTCTTCAAGGTTCTCAATTTGCTGGCGCAGACGCATCCCTTCTATACCATCCGTGTCAACGAACTACGCACATGGATCGAGTCAGGCGACTATGACCGCATCATCCGCGGCGAGTACGCCCGTCGCGGTGAGCCAGATCCTGCGTACCAGGACGATCTGACGGCAGCGGCTACGGCCTACGCCGACGACGCCAAGGAATTGCTGGGCACCATGACTGACGCCGCGAAGCGCATGGGCTCTGACTTCGTGAGTGGCTTCAAGCGCTGACGCTGGGCACATCTCTCTCGGGGCGATCGGGCGAAAGCTCGGTCGCCCCTTTTTTTTCTCGGCCGGCGGCATAGACTCTTCTTCATGCGCATTCTGATCGTTGGAAACGGCGGGCGCGAACACGCCCTTCTTTGGAAACTCCGTCGCGATGCGCCTGGGGCCTCGTTCTTCGCGACGATGCCCAACGGAGGCATGCGACCGATATGCACCCCAGTGGAAATTGCCCCCGGAGATATTGAGGCCCTGTCAGGCTGGGCGGCATCGAACCATATCGACCTCACCGTCGTGGGTCCGGAAGTGCCCTTAGCGATAGGCATCGTCGACCGCTTCGAATCGAAGGGCCTCACCGTCTTTGGCCCCAGCCAAGCGGCGGCGCGAATCGAATCGAGCAAGTCGTACAGCAAGGATCTCATGCGACACGCTGGTGTCCCAACGGCCGACTACCGGACCTTCTCAAATCTCGCCGGCGCAGAAGACTGGGTACGTGAGCGCGGCGCTCCGATCGTCGTGAAGGCGTCCGGACTCGCAGCGGGGAAAGGTGCCGTGGTCTGTTTCACGGTCGAGGAGGCCGTCAACACCATCCGTTCCATGCTGGGCGACTTGGCATTCGGCGAGGCCGGACGGGAAGTCGTGATCGAGGAATTTTTGCAGGGTGAGGAACTGTCTGTTTTTGCGCTCACGGATGGTGTCAACTGCCTGATCCTGCCGCCCTCTCAGGATCACAAACAGGTCGGCGAAGGCGACACCGGGCCGAACACGGGGGGCATGGGCGCTTATGCTCCGGTGTCGATCTCTTCCGACGCGCTGCTCGCCGAAGCGCGCACCAGAGTCTTCGAACCCACGTTACGTGCGATGGCCGCCGAAGGCTGTCCGTTTAGAGGGCTGCTTTACGCTGGCCTCATGAAGACGAACGATGGCATCAAGGTGATAGAGTTCAACTGCCGCTTCGGTGACCCAGAGACCCAGGTGGTCCTCCCGATGATGCACGATTCGTTGCTCGACCCTATGGTGACAATCGCCGAAGGCGGACGGGTCAAAGATTCATTGGCTCGCGCCCAAGCGGGTGCCGCGGTTACGACGGTCCTCGCTTCCGGCGGGTACCCAGGTGGTTACGAAAACGGGCACGCCGTTTCGATCCCGTCCAACTTGGAAACCGACAGCTGCATGGTCTTTCACGCCGGCACGAGCTTTGAGGATGGCCGCCTGGTGACGTCAGGAGGTCGTGTAGTCACGGTCACGGCTACGGCGCCGACTCTTGCCGAGGCGGCGCAGGCGAGTCGCGAGGGCGCGAGCCGGATCACGTTCGAGGGCGCTTTCTACCGCGGGGACATCGGGTGGAGAGAACTGAGCAGACATGACGGAGGGCCGGTCGGCTAGGCTATGCCCGAACTCCCCGAGGCCGAGACGATTGTGCGCGGCCTGCGCCGTACCGTCGTCGGAGAGACAATCGACCACGTGCGCGTTGCTCGCCCTGACGTCCTTCGTCAGTCCAGAAGCTCGTTCGCGGCAGGGGTCATCGGCCACCGAATCGCCGCGATCGAACGGCGAGGAAAGAATGTCTTGATCCAACTCGACCAGGCACGCCTGATTGCGGTAAACTTGGGCATGACCGGAGGGTTGCTACCCTTCCGAGCACCCCCACGCGGCGCGGCGCGACCCACCCACGCCGCGATCACGTTCCGCTTCGGCAGCGGCGGCTGTCTGGTGTTCAACGACACACGGCGATTTGGGACCGTGGAGGCCCTCGACGAAACGACTTGGCGGGCCCGTTCCAGTCGAATGGGTCCGGAGCCGCTAGCACGCGGGTACCGTCCAAGCCATCTCCACGCCGCGCTTCAACACTCGCGCTCCCCGATCCGCTCCTGGCTCCTTGACCAAAGGCGCGTCGCGGGCATCGGTAACATATACGCCAATGAAGCCTTGTTCCTCGCCGGCCTGCACCCGCAGCGCCCAGCCCGTAATGTGGGAAGGGAGGAGGCGTACGCGCTTCATGCACATCTGAGGGAAGTTCTGAACGCAGCCATCGAGGCGGGAGGCACTACGATCCGAGACTATCGCAACGCCGACGGCGGACAGGGCGAGTACGTTCGCCGCTTGAATGTCTACGGCCGTAACGAGGAAGAGTGCCTCCTGTGTGGCACAGAGATTCAGCGTATCGTGTTTGGAGGCCGGTCTGCGTTTTTCTGTCCCGGCTGCCAAGTCCTGTGATGCCACCAGGTGCCGCGCGGACCGACCGGGCCTCTGAGGCTCCGTCCGCAGGACGAAGCCGGCTCGGACGCTTTCACTTGCTAGGGGCCCGCTTAGCGTTGATGATCATTGGCCTAATCGGACTCGGCTTCACCTATGTCCCCGCGACCGCCCAGGTCACGCCCGGGGAGTCGCTGCCGGTCCGTGAGGTCACACTCGACAATGGCATGCGGCTCTTGATCCTACCGCGCCCAGGCGCGCCGACAGCGTCGTTCGTCGTGCAGTTTGCAGTGGGTGGCGTTCACGAGCGACTGGGAACGACCGGTATCGCGCATTTGCTCGAGCACATGCTGTTCAAGGGCACCACCACGATCGGAACAAAAAACCTCGCGGGGGAGGTCGAACTCTTCCCTTTGATGGACGCGACCCACGACACCCTGGTACGGGCCCGGGAACACAAAGACAGTGCGGAGGTGCGGCGCCTCTCCGAGCGTATTGCTACGCTCGAAGACAGCGCCCGCACCTTCGTAGATAGCAACGAGTTCGACCGGATACTCTCTCGAGCCGGGGCTCAAGGCCTGAACGCCACAACCACGAACGAGGCCACGATCTATTTCGTGGAGCTGCCCGCAAACCGAACCGAACTATGGTTCGCGCTCGAAGCTGACCGTATGCAGAACCCTGTCTTCCGCGAGTACTACTCAGAGCGAGACGTCGTGACGGAAGAACGGCGCATGCGCGTCGAGACCAACCCAGGTGGCGCACTCTACGAGGCGCACCTCGGCGCCGCCTTCGCCATGCACCCGTACGGTGTGCCCGTGGTCGGATACATGTCGGATCTCGAGGTCTTGAGCCGCACAGATGTTGCGGACTACTACCGACGTTACTACGGCCCCAACAACGCGGTGGTCGCCATCGTCGGCGACTTCGATGTGGACGTGGTCGAGGGATGGGCCCGCCGGTATCTCGGACCGATTCCTCGTGGTGACGTGCCGCCCCCAGTCCTCGCCCTCGAGCCCGAACAATTGGGGGAACGACGGGTCGAGGTCGAATGGGACGCGGGAGCCCAACTCAGAATCGGATGGCGCGTTCCCGAGAGCCTACATGACGACGCGCCCACGTTGGCGATCCTGACTTCGTTGCTCGCGGGCGGACGGACATCCAGGCTCCACCGTCGACTGGTACTCGCTGACCAGTCCGCCTCGGGTGTCTTCGCCTCGCTCGGGCCGGGCAGCCTTTATCCACAGCTTCTACAGATCGACGCATCTCCCATCACACCTCATGAGACTGGAGCGCTGGAGGCGGCTATCTACCAGGAAATCGCGATACTCGCCGCCGACGGGCCCACGGAGAGTGAACTGCAGAGGGTCCGCAATCAGATTGCGGCCGGATCGATTCGCCGAATCCAGTCTAACCTAGGCCTCGCGTTTCAGCTCGCCGAGTCCACCTCTGTCCTCGGGGATTGGAGGGAGACATTTCGCTATTCCGAGCGACTCAGCGGCGTGACCGCGGAAGACGTTCGGCGGGTGGCGGCGCAATACCTGGTCCGCAAGAACCGGACGGTAGCGACCCTGGTGAAGAAGGGTTCACAGTGAAACCTGGCCCCCTCGTAATCGCGGTCCTAGTTCTGACTCTGGCTGACGTGGAACCAGCCGCTGGACAGACGAACTTCGGCGATCGCGCCATAGATCGACTGAGCTTCCCAGAGCTCATCTTCCAGCCGCCCACACCCACCGAACACGACCTCGATGGGGTGCCGGTGCTCATTCTTGAGGAGCACACTCTTCCGCTGGTCACGGTGTTCGCGCGATTCCGCGGTGGCTACTCAGTTTGGGGCCGAGATTTCTACGCGGCTGGCACAGCACTTCCGGCACTCCTCCGCTACGGCGGGACCAGGGAGCTACCGCCCGACTCGGTAGATGAAATGCTAGAGTTGTACGCCATCCAGACGTCCTTTGGTGGGGCCGGGGAGAGTATCTCCTCGAGCATGAACACTTTGACAGAGCACCTGTCCGCAGCGCTGGATCTCTGGGGTGCACTCATGACCGAGCCCGGTTTCGATTCCGTCGAAATCGAGGTCTGGCGGGGGCGTCAGGACGAGGCCATCAGGCGTCGCATGGACAACCCGTCGGGCCTTGCCTTCTCGGAATTCAATCGCCTCCTCTACGGGGACCACCCGATCGGATGGGAGATGGAGCCTTCGGACCTCGAAGATCCGCTGCTATCTCCCGACCGCTTCAGGAAACTCCACGCGCGCATCGTCTGCCGTGAGAACCTCGTTTTGGGCGTGACCGGAGACGTCGCCTGGGGGGAAGTCGGGCCCTTGCTGGAGAGACTCGTCTCACGCATGCCGCACTGCGAGGGAGAGATGCCTCCGTCTCCGGCACCGGAAATCCGGCGGGAACCCGGGGTATACCTCATTGAAAAAGATCTTGAGCAGAGTGTCGTGGTGATGGCGCACGCCACGGACGTCCACCTCGCTGACGAACCCGCCTACTTCGCCGCTACCATCGGGAACTCGATCCTTGGTGGAGGCGGATTCGCCAGCCGCATCTTGTCACGGGTGCGAACTGAGGAGGGCTACGCCTACTCAGCGTCTTCGTTGTGGACGATGCCCCGCCGCTACGACGGACTCCTAGGAGCGATCACCAGAACGCGCCCCGAAAATACGGTCCCTGCGATCAAGGTCATCCTCGAGACGATGGCAGGCTTGCGTGATGCTCCGCCCGAAGACGATGAGGTGCGCACTGCTGTGGAGAGGGTCGTGAACGGGTTCGTCTTCAACTTCGAAACGGCGGGACAGATCGTATCAAGGACGATGTTCTACCTCGCCCAAGACCTGCCTCAGGACTGGCTGCAGCGGTACATGGACGGTGTGATCGGGGTGACGCCCGCGGCGATTCACGCGGCATTCGCACAGCACCTGCGGCCAGATGAAATGATGATCCTCGTTGTGGGTGACCCGGAGAGAATCGGACTCGGCGAACTGGAACGACTGGGGAAGATCACCAGAATCGAGGTTCCTAACGGACGCTGATGGCGCGGGGGCTAGTGTCGTGAGTCAGAAGTTCCCTCAGAACCGAGAGTGGCGATGCGCCGCCCTGGAAAGACACGGCGACAAGGAATAGCACCGCTGTTTTGAGGAGGAGCAACGCGGTCAGCGTGGATGCCGCGGCGCTCGAATGCACACGACTTTCTGACTCAGGACCCTAGGTGGCGGTTCCCCAATGGAGCGCTGCAATACCGCCGGTCAACAGCTTCCAACCGACATCTCGGAATCCGGCGCCCTCGAAGATGGCGGCTAACTCCGGCGGTCCCGGAAACCCCTTCACAGACTCCGGGAGGTACGTGTAGGCCCACGGGTGCCCGGACACGAGGCGCCCAACCAGCGGAAGTATCTGGTGGAAGTAGAAGAGATAACCAGCCCGCATCAAAGGATTCGGGGGCACGGTGAACTCCAGTACTACCAGCCTCTTTCCCGGCCGGACCACCCGGTGAAGCTCGCTCAGCCCCAAGGCGAGGTCCGAGAGATTCCTTACGCCGAAGCCTACAGTGGCGCCGTCGAAGCTGTCATCAGGGAATGGCAGCCGTTGGGAGTCTCCACAGACGGCTGACACAGGGCGGCTTTCGATCTTGCGCCGCCCCTCCACGAGCATCGGCTGCGCAAAGTCCGACGCTACCACGCGTCCGCGGAAGTCCTTCCGACCGCAGAGCTCGATCGCCAAGTCATAGGTTCCCGCGCAAGCGTCCAAATACGAACCCGTGGGAGATGCCTCCCATCCCAACTTGTTCACCGCATGCTTGCGCCAGGAGCGGTCAATATTGAGGCTCAGAACGTGATTCAAAAGATCGTAGCGCGGCGCGATCTCGGAGAAGAGCGTCTGGACCTGATCGTGCCGCTCGTCCCCCTCTTTGGGGACGGCAGCTTGGACTGATGGCATGACAGCAGGGGTCAGAGCGGCTTAGATTCGGTGGACCTGATCGACTGAGGCCGAAAGTCGAATAAGGGCATAAAGCTACGGGAAGCAACAAGGGGCCTCAACGGCGCCCGCGAAACCGGCGGTTACGCCATCGCGTAGGGGTCGCCAATGACTTCTGATATTGCTTCCCTGCCTGGAGCCGCTGTCCGGTGGCTCCCACACTTGAGGCGGGATAAGACTTCACTGGGCGCTCCGGACTATGCAAAGCTCGACGACCGGGATTTGGCGACCCTAGCCGCTCGTGGCAGGGAGGCCGCATTCCGCGAGCTACTCACACGATATGAGCGGCCTGTGTTTTCGCTCATCTACCGAATGGTACGAGACCGGACCTTGGCGGAGGACCTCGCCCAAGAGGCCTTTATTCGTGGATTCAACGCGATCGGTAGCTACAAGACCAGCTACAAATTCAGCAACTGGATCTTCAAGATCGCCAACAACCACACAATCGATCATCTCCGGAAGCGGAAGCTCGACACAATCTCCATCCATGGCTCGCCGCACGCGACGACCGCCGACCAAATAGGTCAGTCGCAGCTGGTCATTGAATCGCACGATGAAAACCCGGAGCAGTTTGTGGAGAACCGGGAACTCGGTGGCCAGATCGAAGAAGCCATCTCAGAACTCCGTGACGAGTACAAGACGGTGGTATTACTGCGTCATGTGGAGGGTTACGCGTACGACGAAATCGCCGAGATCATGGACCTCCCGCTAGGCACCGTGAAAACGTATCTGCACCGCGCCCGCGCCGAACTCAAAAAACGCCTTTCTCACGTGGTGTCGTGATGCCGACTCATGGCCCCACACGCGAGGTGTCCCAGCGGTTTCAGCACTTTCCCGCTGGCTCCGCATCCTTAGCCTCATTTGTGAAACTCCAGTTGACCCGGTGCCGTAAGGTGGACTGTAGGTTAAACCACGGAGTCCGAACAGCATGAAGACCCATAATTCTGACCATTTGAGCGCCGAACGGCTGCAGGCGTTCCTCGACGGAGACCTCTCTGTGACAGGGAGCGCTTCAGTCGAGGGACATGTCTCGTCGTGCGTTCGATGCTCGGCCGAGATCGACGGCTGGCGGCTCCTTTATTCAGACCTTGGCGCGCTGGCGTCCGTGAGGCCTCACGAGGGTTTCCATGATCGGGTGATGTCGTCGGTTGCCATGCCCGAGGGTCGGTCGCTGGCGGTTCGCCTCCGAGATCGCGTTTCCGGGTGGGTGCCGAGCCTAGGTGATTCCCACGTTAGCGCCGAGAAGCTTGAGGAATTAATGGAGGGCTTCCTCCCTGCGCGGCAAGTAGCCCGTGTGGAAGCTCACCTGGGTATCTGTGCGAGTTGCACCGCCCAAGCCACCGATCTTCAAAGTGTCTTCCTTGCCCTCGACAGACTCGGACACATGGGTGTACCCGACGACTTCGCCAACCGGGTGATGGCCGAGGTACGCATTTCTGCGTCTCTGGCCCGGCCGGCCGGCGTCCCCATGTGGAACAGGGCGCTCGCGCTGGCGAGCAGGATGGTACCGCAAACCCGTGAGGCTTGGGCCGCGGTATCGGGCGTTGCTTTGACGCCGGCCGTGACGGTCGGACTCTTGGTCTATGCTGTTTTTTCACACCCAACAATGACGCCCGGCGCGCTCGCGTCATACCTGTGGTGGCAGCTGAGCGATGCAGCTGCGGCCGGTGCTTCAACGGTCACCGCATTCGCTTTGCAGAGCCTGCAGGCGTCTGGGATGTCCACGATTTATGGAGCCATCGCTTCCGCACCGATTCTGGTCGCGGCCGGCTTCACGCTCTACGCATTCGCCTGCCTGTTCGCGCTGCGGGTGCTCTACACGAACCTCGTCTCTTCCCGTCCATTGGGTCGGTATGCACATGTTACAACTTCCTAAATGCTTGACCGCGGTCGCACTGGCCGCTGCCTTGGTTCCTCTGACCCTGGGCGCGCAAGTGCGCGACGTGATCTCGAAAGAAGTCTCTGTCGGCAGATCTGAGGCCGCTCTTCGCCTCGAATTGACCGGTGATGCCAAGCTCGAGATCTCATTCGAGGACGGTCAGGTCTTTGTTGACGGCGAGCCCGTGGGTTCGTTTAAAACGGGGGACGACCTTGAGATCGCTTGGCGTGCTCTTCTAGGCCAGGCCGTAGCCCTCGACAACGACGCGCTGTCACGCATGCTGTCCGACTGGACGGTGCCCGCTGACCTCGCCACAGAGTTGGCAGCCGTTGCCCAGGAGATCGATCAGGCGCTCGAAGATGCACTCACTTCGACAGAGGTCACGGCGGACGACGACGAAGGAACAGTCTCCGTGTCGATCGGGGACGACGCATCCATCCTTCGCGTCCTCCTCAATTCGACGAACCGACTTGGCCTGATGCAGCAGGCACTCGAGGGAATCGCGGGAGACTTCAAGATTCACGTCGAGGAGGACGTTGTCATCCCTGAGGGCTCCCGAGTCGACGGAACTGTGGTCGTGATCGGGGGCAGCCTCCGCATTGGCGGCGACGTCGACGGCGACGTAGTTGTTGTGAACGGGACCTTGGAGTTGCTGGAAGACGCCAAGGTACGAGGCGAAGTGCGCCTCGCCGACGCCCGGATTACGAAGAACCTGGGCGAGGTCGACGGGGGCATCGTCAAGCTCCTGGACGACGACAGGAATCTCGAAACGGAAATCAGGGATCGCATACGCGACGAGTTGCGTGGAGAGCTTCGAAGTGAGCTCCGGAGTGAGCTGCGGAACGTGACGAGGTTGGGACGGGAAGACGACGGATTTTCATTGATGTCGCCGTTGCGTCCCGTCATCCGGGGTGTGGGTGGGCTGATGGAGAACCTCATCGCGGTCTTCATTCTCGGGCTGCTGGGCGCGATGGCTGTGGCCTTCGCCGGAGGCAACGTCGATGCGATTTCGGAGACGGCGCGGCACTCGCCGGGTCGCTCCGCGATGGTCGGATTTGCCGGAACCCTTCTCCTGCTCCCCGTGTGGGTTCTGGGCGCGGTCGCGCTCGTGGTCTCCATCATCGGGATCCCGGTCGCGGTAGCGTGGCTGCCGCTGTTCCCATTAGCGGCCGCTGCTGCGGCGGTGATGGGTTACGTGGCGGTTGCGCGAAACACCGGGGAATGGCTGTCTGATAGCGGCTACCCGTGGACGAGTTGGATTCGCAAGTCGAACCCGATTATCACGGTCTTCGGTGGTCTTCTCGGACTGATGTTCGCCTTCATGGCTGCGAACGTGATCTCGATCGCCCCCTTCATGGGCTTCCTGACAGGCCTGCTCATGGTCGCCGGGGTGATCGTCACGATCATGGCCGTTCAGATCGGATTCGGCGCGGTGATCTTGACGCGTGGCGGACGCCGTCGCGAGTGGTCCGCCCCTCTCGACGCCGATGCAGCGTGGGAAGCGGCGATGGATGTTGATGTGGAGATCGAAGTGGATCCCACGAACGATGACGAAGTGGTGAATGATGAGGAGGGGAGGGATGCGTAAGGCGCTCTTGCTGGCGGTCCTAGCTGCCACGGCAATGCCTGCCGGCGTGTATGGGCAGAATTGGCGGACGGTCACGAAGTCTCGGAAGATTGAGAACAACGATCCGGTGCGGGTTTTCGTCGACTATGGTTCGGGGCACTTCACCGTGAAGGCCTCCGACGAGGGCCAGCTCTATAGTATGAATCTTCGCTACGACGAGGATCGTTTCGAACCGGTGGCTGAGTTCAGTGGGACTCGGCTCGAACTTGGCGTTGAGTCGACGAGTAACGGCTGGAGCCGCCGCGGGCGCAACGAGTCGGGTCAGTTCGACCTGGAACTGGCCCGCGGGGTCCCGATGGACCTTGAGTTGAATTTCGGGGTGGTCCAGGCTGATCTCGACTTGGGGGGTCTAGCGCTCACCGATCTGGGTCTACGCACGGGAGCGTCTCAGACCACCATCGACGTGTCTGAGCCCAACCCCGAGGTCATGGAGAGGGCGCTCTTTGAGGTGGGTGCGGCTGAGTTCACGGCGCGACACCTCGGGAACCTCAACGCCGATCGGATCGAAGTGAACGCTGGCGTGGGCGAACTCACGCTATGGTTCAATGGGCGTTGGCAGAGGAATGCCAGTGTCTCGATCGACATGGGACTCGGTGCCCTCGAGCTGCGAATTCCTGAGAGCCTGGGCGTGAGGCTGGAAAAAGACAGCTTCCTGACTTCGCTCGACTCCGAAGGCATGGTGAAGCGTGGTGACGCCTATTATTCGTTGGACTGGGAAACTGCTGATCATCAAATATCCATCGACCTAGACGCAGCCTTTGGAAGCGTCAAGGTTGTGTGGGTCCGCTGACTAGATGTCCCAGACTCGTCGCAGCAACATCCTCTGCTAGGGGGAACCCATGATCGGAACCATCCTGACGTTCTTCGCCGTTGGCCTCATCACACTACTTGTGGCCGGCGTCGTGCTATCGATCGTGGGCACAATCTTCTCGCTGACGCTCGGACTCGCCGCATTTCTGCTCTTCAAGGTCGCCCCCATCGTCCTCGTGGGATGGATCGGGGTGAAAATCTTCTCGAAGTTCCGCGGTGACGATGGTCTGTCGACCTCTGACCGCAAGTGGTTGGAGGGGGAGTAAGCGGGTAGGCGGGCGGGGGGCGTCGTGGCCCCCGCTGCGCGAGGGCGCTCGACTCTGGCTTAGGGTTGCTGGCGTTCCCTTTAATTCTTTCGGGTCCTCCTCATTTTTCGTTCGCTCGCTCGGGGGCTACGCCCCCAGCCTCGCGCTGCGGGGGCCACGACACCTCCCGCCTATCCACGTTTTCCTTGGTGGCACGGGGCTTTTGTGGCTGGGGTGCCCAGGTGGGATGCTCCTAGGCCTCTTGGTACCAGAGCGGGCTGGGCTCCTTGGGTCGGTTTGCGCCCATGGAGGCTAGGAATGGCGGGGCAGGCTGTTCGTGTTGGGTTGGGAGGCCTCGCGGGCGTTTTGTCGCCGCGGCTCGAGGCGGTGCCTCGTCGCTCGCTGTACACTTGGCATGTGGGCAGAGCTCCCTTCGGTGTCAGGAAACCCATGCCCCACCGTACCCGCCCTACCGACGTTCCCTGACCCGGCCCACCGAACCCCCGTGCCCGCGCCACCGCGTTTGAAGGGGGCGGCGGTGGCGTGTCCTCCTGGCTAGGCTCGAGGCTACGCCTCGGAGCGAAGAGAACGAGCAATA
The DNA here is from genome assembly GCA_937919655.1 of uncultured Gemmatimonadales bacterium. Taxonomy (GTDB): domain Bacteria; phylum Gemmatimonadota; class Gemmatimonadetes; order Longimicrobiales; family Gaopeijiaceae; genus CALFPJ01. Next base: position 12,335 of record CALFPJ010000014.1, on the reverse strand, counting down.
GGACCCCCGGACAAGGTCAAATGGAAGCCCCCGAAACCCCAGCCAGAACGCAGCGCCCTAGCCGGGAGGACACGCCACCGTCGCCCCCTTACTCCACAGCGTCCAAGACATCCGCGACAGCGTGCATCACTGCAGTAATCGCCAACCCCGCAGCCGAATCAGGAGCCGACAGTACGGTGGGAACACCCTCATCTCCGGCTTTTCTCACGGCGGGATCAAGCGGAATCCGACCCAGAAACGACAGCTTCATTTCCTTGGCGAGGGTCTCCCCTCCGCCGGACCCAAATACGTCTACGATCTCGTCGCAGTGCGGGCACGCGAGGCCGCTCATGTTCTCTACGACGCCCAGGACACGCGTGTTGACGCGCTCGAACATCTTCACCCCACGGCGGACGTCTCCGGTGGAGACCTCTTGGGGCGTCGTCACCATGACGGCTCCATCCAAGTCGATGGTCTGAACCAGCGACAGCTGCGCGTCTCCGGTGCCCGGGGGCATGTCGACCACCATGAGGTCGAGCGTTCCCCAGTCCACCTGCTCAAGGAACTGCTTCAGGATTCCAGAGATCAGTGGGCCACGCATGATGGCTGGCTGCTCTTTGTCCAGGAGGAAGCCTAGGCTCATGAGCTTCACGCCATGGGCCTCGAGCGGCTCGATCATCTCCTTCCCCTTTTCGCCCGATACGCTGGGGCGCCGTTGCACACCGTACATGAGCGGGATGTTCGGCCCATAGATGTCGGCGTCCAAGAGTCCGACTGTCTTGCCGGACTTTGCGAACGCTGCGGCTAGGTTCGCGGCAACCATCGATTTGCCCACTCCACCCTTGCCGGAACTCACTGCGATGATCTGGCGCACCCCTGTGAGGATGCCAGGCTTCGGCGTCGGAGCGGGAACGGACCCAGGCTGGAGGCCTCCCTGCTTCCCCCCGCCGCCCGACGGCGCCATCTGCGGGAGTTGGACGTTGACCTTGACCTCGGCCACTCCATCTACGGCCTCCGCTGCCGCCCGTGCGTCCCTGAGGAGGTCGCTCGGATCATCTGGTTTCAACATGAACTGGAATCGAACGACGCCGTCGTCGCCCGCAACCAGGTTTTGAACGTGCCCGGAGGTGATGACGTCCTTCCCTGTCTTGGGATGCTTAATACGGGACAGGGCGGACATCACGGAACGGCGCAATTCGTCTTCAGTCATTTGTGATTCACGTGGGCGGCGATGTGAGGATCATCTAGACAAAGAATTAACCGGAGACCGCTGTCAACCGGCAAGAAACATATGTTTTCTGGGTTACGATGCGCTGCATGTCCTTCGGGCATAACCAACAACATCTCCCGGGACACACTCTTCATGATGAGCCACGCACCCGGCAACAAGGGGCGGAAAAGGGGAAAAAAGTACGGAACACTGGAGACGTCGGTCAACCCGAACCCCTTATCGTAGGCCGCCTATCAAGATACATGATCATTGATCTATTTTCGACAACCCTTGATTCTCGATTTGATTACTAGGTCAGGTGGACTCGATACGTGCGATGGTTGGCGACGGTACACACCTTGCAGGTATTTTCAGGCTTAACGGAGCAATTCGACCCTGAGGCGCATGACAAACGAGCTGATTCAGACCCCGGACATCGATCCGGATCCGGACAACTTCGGGGGCACCCCCCATTTGTCCGACTACTGGTTGGTGGTCACGCGACGTTTGTAGTTGGTCCTCATAATTTTCACGGTTACGACCGCATCGTCGATCTGGGCCATTTCTCAACAACAGACGTTCTACTCCTCCGCGATGTCCCTGCAGGTAAACGACCCGTCCGCGCGCCAGGCCGGTCTCGTGAATATGCTCAACATGGAGGGGATGAACTTCTTCGTGGACCCGATTCAGTCTGAAATCCAGGTCCTCAACTCAAGCGCGATTCGCGAACAGGTCGTTGACTCGGTCGGGCTCCGCCTTACCCGGATGGACGGCGGTCCTCGTTCTGATCTCGTGCGCTACATTTCTGTTCATCCGGACATGCCCGACGGTTTCTACCGCTTGGTTTACAACTCAGACGGCTCCCGCGCCCAGTTGAACACGCCTGACGGAACTACGCTGGCCGAGACGACGGCCGGTACGACACTGGATGCTGGCCTGTTGAGCTTCGTCCTCCAGAAGGTCGACGATGAAGCCCCGAGAGCCTATGACCTGGAAATCATCCCGGGGCGCTCGGCGGCAAGCGAGATTTCTTTGGCCGCAGAGCCCCGGATCGATACAAACATCGTTGACATCAGTCTGGTCCAGAGCGACCAGTGGCTCACGTCTCGGATCCCCCGGCTTCGTCGTCTTGAGCACGCCGCAGAGGGCGCCGACCAACTTGCAGGGCGAGGGGTTCCTTTAGTCGTGGCGATGGACCCGCTTGATCCAGCCGCGGAGGCTTATCGAAATCTCCGTATGAACCTGATGTCCATGAGTTCCGACGAAGAACCCATCCGGACCGTTCTTTTCTCAAGTCCTGGGCCGTCCGAGGGTAAGTCGACGACCGCAGTGAACTTCGCGGTAATGCTCGCTCAGCAGGGGCAGCGCGTATTGCTTAGCGACTCCGACTTGCGGCGTCCTTCCCTGCACCGCGCCCTTGATCTCCTGCGCGAGCCGGGCCTGACCAACCTCCTTAATCGGAGATGCAGAACCCCGCGAGACCGTTCGGCCGAACGTGCTTCCTAATTTGGACTTCCTGCCTTCGGGGCCGTTCCCGCCTAATCCCTCAGAATTGTTGAACTCCAAGGCGATGATCCGAATCATTGAGGAATTCGAGGGGCGTTACGATCATGTGATCATCGACTCGCCGCCTGTGCTTGCGGTGACCGACGCGGCGATCTTGGCAGTGCACACCGACGGAGCGGTTGTTGTTCTGCGTTCGGGTGAAACTGAGCAACGGGCAGCCGAACGGGCCGTCGACCAGCTGCGAAGGCTCGGGGTACGCGTCTTCGGCGCCGTACTTAACGAGGTTTCTGCCGCGAGCCCGGACGAGAGCTACTACCTCCAGTACTACTACGCGTATACGCCGACCGGCACGCCGGTCCAAAGCGGGTGGCAGCGGTTGCGTGAGGGTGTGAGCAAGGTAAGATTCTTCGGGTGAGTTGACAGTAAGGTCGATTCTAGGTGGCGGGAGAAGGATCTTGTTCCTCCGCCATTTTTTGAAAACATGCCCTCCCGTTCACCTGCTACCCCGCCTCTGCATTATGAACGGCATTGCTTCGATTCCGACGCCCATCAACGAATCTGTCCTCAGCTACGCTCCTGGAACCAGTGAGCGGGCGGCCCTAAAATCCGAGCTTCAGCGCCAGTCGCAAATGGTCGTTGACATTCCTCTGATCATTGGAGGCGAGGAGATCCGAACCGGCGACACGTTTGACGTCGTCATGCCCCACGCGCACAGCCACGTCATCGCTCGCGCTCACCGGGCCGGCCCAGAAGAAATCCAGCGGGCGGTCGAGGCCGCCGCCACGGCTCACCACGACTGGTCCACCATGCCGTGGGAGGACCGAGCCGCGATCTTTCTCAAGGCAGCGGATCTCCTCGCGGGCCCGTGGCGCCAAGTGCTGAACGCCTCCACCATGCTCGGGCAGAGCAAGACCGCCTACCAGGCCGAGATCGACGCCGCATGTGAGATCATCGACTTCTTCCGCTTCGGTGCGCACTTCACGCAGCAGATCTACGGCATTCAGCCTTTGCCGGCACCGGGCGTGTGGAATCGATCGGAATACAGGGCGCTGGAAGGGTTTGTTTACGCCATTTCGCCGTTCAATTTCACCGCGATCGGCGCGAACCTGGCTGGGACCCCCGCCATGCTGGGCAACACGGTTGTGTGGAAACCAGCGCACTCCGCGATGCTCTCGAACTACTACGTCATGAAGTTGTTCGAGGCGGCGGGAATGCCCCCAGGCGTGATCAATTTCGTGTCTGGCGATGCTCCCCAGATCACGGACATACTGTTGTCTCGGTCGGACTTCACCGGAATCCACTTTACAGGGTCGACCGGCGTATTCAATAGCTTCTGGAAGAAGATCGGCGCGAACATGAGCACGTATAAGTCGTACCCGCGCATCGTGGGTGAGACCGGTGGTAAGAACTTCATTATCGCCCACCCTGATTCGGACTGGCACGCCGTGAAGACCGCGATCGTCCGCGGTGCCTTCGAGTATCAGGGGCAGAAGTGCAGCGCTGCATCGAGAGCCTATATTTCGGCAAGTATGTGGGCGGAGCTTGAGGGCCCTCTCGTAGAGGAAGTCGGCTCGCTCACGATGGGCGACCCACGCGATTTCACGAACTTCGTGTCCGCCGTAATCGATCAGAAAGCCTACGACAGCATCAAATCGTACATCGATGCGGCGCAGGCGTCTGACGACGCAGACGTGCTCGTCGGGGGGGAGTGTGACGACTCGGAGGGCTGGTTCGTTCGACCCACCCTCATACGGGCGAACAAGCCAGACTACATCTCGATGTGTGACGAAATTTTTGGTCCGGTGCTGACGATCTTTGTCTATGACGACGCAGATTGGGCGGAAACGCTCACCCTCGTGGACCAGACGTCGCCGTATGCGCTCACCGGCGCGGTTTTCGCACGTGACCGAAATGTCATTAGGGAAGCCATGGATGCGCTGCGCAACGCGGCAGGCAACTTCTACATCAACGACCGGCCCACCGGTGCTGTCCTTGGACAGCAGCCCTTCGGCGGCGCGCGTGGCTCAGGAACGAACGACAAAGCCGGTTCAATGCTGAACCTGCTGAGATGGGTCAGTGCGCGGTCTATCAAGGAGACTTTCGTCTCGGACACGGACTACACCTATCCGTTCATGGACGAGAAGTAGCAGACGGGGCAGCCCCTTAGAGGCTCTCCAAAGCTCCTTCGAAGTCAGCCCTTAGGTCCTCGACGTCTTCGATTCCGACACTGATTCGGACGAAGCCGTCGGGGATTCCGAGCGCATCGCGTTCGCCGTTGCTCAGAGACAGGTGCGATGTGAATCGAGGCTGCGATATCAGCGTCTCGACACCCCCCAGGCTCGGCGCGGCGCATGCGATCTTGAGGCCAGCCATAAAGCGGTCGGCAGCCTCACCCCCGCCAGCAAGAACAATGCTGATCATGCCGCCGAAGCCCGACATGAGTTCGGCGGCCACGCGGTGATCCGGGTGACTCGGTAGTCCCGGATAGATGGTCTGCTGCACCTCGGGCCGGGTCGTGAACCACTCGGCCAATTCCATCGCGTTCGTGTTGTGGCGAGCCATTCTCGCGTCCAGCGACCGAATGCCCCGGTCCAGAAGCCACGCGGTGTTGGGGTCCAACGATGGTCCGTACAACCTGGACAGCCGCGTGACCTCCTCGATCAAGTCAGCCTTCCCGGCTACCGCCCCGGCGATCAGATCTGAGTGCCCGCCTAGGTACTTGGTCGCGCTATGAATCACGACGTCAATGCCAACTTCAATCCCGCGAAAGTTCACAGGAGAGGCGAATGTCGCGTCGCACGTCAGCGGGATCCCGACCTCCTTCGCAAGCGCGGCGACCGGCCGGGGATCAAAAAAACGGAGTGACGGATTCGTAGGGAGCTCGATATGAATGAGCTTTGTGTTCGTCCGTAGCGCGCGTCTGAAGGCCCCTTCCTCTCCCGGATTGACGAACGTTGTCTCGATTCCACGTCGGGGAAACTCATCCCGGAGGAGGGCGAGGGTGGCGCCGTAGATGTAGGACGACGCCACGATGTGATCTCCAGCCTGCGCCAACGCCAGGAACGTCATTGCGGTAGCACCCATGCCGCTCGCCAACGCAACAGCTGCCTCCGTCCCTTCGAGCGCGGCGATCTTTTGGCTCACTTCCAGCTGATTCGGATTGTTCCCGCACCGACTGTAGAGAAGCTCACCATCTGCCGGGCTCGCCCAGTGGAAGGTGGCGCTTTGGACAATGGGTGGAACGACGGGATCTCCCGGACGGCGGGCGTGCCCTCGTCCGTGGATTCCGACGGTCGCGGGGCGGTGCTTTCCCTTGGGCGATTCAGACATTTGCGCCTTCCGAACAGTTAGAGGAGGTGTCGCACGAGCCGACTCAGGGCGTGGTACCGTCCGGAGATGGGACTACGGAACGCCACGCGTCGATCCACGAGACGATTGAGCGCAGCGCGTTGCTCATCTTCGGGGAACAGCGATTCGACATCGTCCTTGCCAATGAGCCCTCGTTCCTCGAGTCGCAGCCACGCCCGCTGCTCAAGGTCGTCGGGTGCACCGAGCAGTTCAAAAACGGCGGTATCCGTCTCGGCCACGGCCACGAGTCCCTGTCGTTCCAATACGACCTGAATCTGATCACGGTGAGGCTCATGGACGCCACAGAAGACGAAAAAGGCTTCTTGCGCATCGACCTCCAGGTACCGTTGCAAGAGTTTGGCGACAACCTCGTCTGCGCACGAGAAATCCAAAATCGTGACTTCCGAAAGGTCGATGAGCGACAACGATCGCGAGCCCGCACCCAGCAACTGAGTCTCTATCGCCATACGCACGGCGCGGCCCGTAGGCCGCGTCACCAGGTGCGAATACAGGGACGTAACCGTCTTCTTTACGAGTGAACCCACGTCGATCGCGATTGGATCGAGCGGTACGTCCGTCATGTCTTCGCCGGCAAGATGATGCTGATCTGCGACCCCGGGAATGGCTCCAAACCATCCACGAGTGGAGGTGTGTCGTCCCACTCCGGTACCTGGCCGATCCGCGCAGTACCGCTCCGGATCGTGATGGCTCCGTTCCAGCGCTGAACCTGTCTGCGAATCTGCTGAATTCCCTGTCCTCGGCCCGAATCAGGAAAGCGGGTCAATCCGTGGAGGAAAGCAGCTTCGAGCGCCGTCGTGTCCGCCCAACGGTCCGCGTAGCGAGCAGCATGCTCATCATTGAGCGACCCGCGGAATCCACGCCCGCTATCCATGACCGATATGACCACCACGAAGCGCCCGAGTCGTTTGGACCAATTATAGGCCTGCGCAGCCACAAACCCGGGTGCCTCGGCATGCTCAATGATGTTCTGGCACACCTCCGAGAGAATGACTGAGAACTGGACTACCGCCGATGCGGGATATCCGAGTTTGGACGCCAACACGGTCCCTGCTTGGGCCTGCACGCGATCGACCACCGCATGCACGTCCACGTTCGCCCGGATGGGAGTGATTTCGAGCAAGACATCGGACGGCCCACTTCCCCTGCGCGGCGCACGATCGTCGTACTCAAAGATCTCCTGCGCCTCTCGAAAGAACCCCATCCGGCTCAGATAGCCTAAGACATCCACATTTTCTGGGAGTTCTAGACGCGGCATCACTCCAGATCGACTCTGGACGACGGACCCTGCCAGCAACAGGCCCACCATGCCGTTAGGATCGACCCACCTCAAGTGGCGCGCGTCAAACAGAAGGCGTCCTTCGGCCGCGACATGTGTCGCGTCGAGGAGTTCATCGACGGTGAGGTGATCAAGAGAGGTCGGGACAGAAAGAACGTTCACCTACGCTCCTCCACTTGTGAGAGCTTGCCAGCGAGATGACGAGAAAGACCTCGCGCGCCCTTATGCTCCACGTTACGACCGGCCAAGCGATTCCCGTGGCCCATCGCTTCCTCCAGATCGTCACCCGCCAAGAGGCGGGCGAATGCAGTGGCTCCCCAGACGTCCCCACAACCTGTCGGGTCGCCGGTTCGCGGAAGGTCAGTGAGGCCAATTTTACCGGTGTGCGCGCCGGCGGACACCGCGAGGCGTCCGTCCTGCCTCCAACTGAAGGGGTCCGCGGAAAAATCAGAGCAGGACAAGTAGGCCGCACCCCGCCAGCCCAAGGTCACCATGATGAGGCGCAAGTCGGGCCCAATGGCCTCAGAAGCGAGTTGCCAGGAATCTCCGTCCGCTCCAAGAAGCTTGAACTCATCCTCATTCATTTGGACGGCGTCGAAGCAACGCAACCAGGCCTGCCAAGCGTCCAGCGTGCGAGGAACGCGCAAGCCATGCTGCGTCATGTGCAAGAAAAGCGAGTGGAGATCTGCGTACGTAGGGCGCCGATAACCGACCCGCAAGGCCTGAGCGGTTTCCAACTCCATCTCGAATCCAGAAATGAAGTTCACATAAAGCGCGTCGCACATCTCGACTATCGGTGCGAGTTCTGGCCACGTCCACGGCGGAACGCCTCCGGTGAGACGCTCGAAGCGTCTCGCCTCGCTCTCGTATCTAAGCTCGACCCGGTTGTGTGCATCCGGAACGATCACGACCGCCGAGTCATCCACGCCGGGGATTTCACGAAGAAAACGGTACGCTTCCTCAGCAAGGTCTCGCCCGACCTTCATGATCGGGAGGATTCGCCACCCCGCCGGTATCGCGGCGCTGAGTGCTCCGAGGGCGTATCCGACGCCGCCCCACTCCTCGAAGGGCTCAGAACGCTCATCTCTGTCGATAATCCGGTCCCATACCAATGTGCCGACGACACCGAGGGTCTTTTCCATCATGTGAGATGCTCCGCGACGAAGATCCCAGCCGCCCCGACGACCCCAGCGGTCTCTGGCAACGCACCAGGCACGATCCGGCACGCCTCCACAGCAGATGGAAACGCCCGCCGTCGCACCTCGGACCGGAGCGGCCCAAAGAGGTGATCCCCCGCTCGTGTCACCCCTCCCACCACCACCACGACCTCCGGGTTCAACAAGTTGACCGCGTTGGCGATGCCCGCACCGAGGATCTTCGCCGTCTCGTTCATGACTTCATGCGCGTACTTGTCCCCGAGTACCAGCGCCTCATAGACGGTGAGCGCCGTGATCAAGGTCAAATCTCCGCCCACCAACTCGGCAAGTACCGATTCATAACCGGCGGCAACACCCTCACGCGCCCGAGCGGCGATGTTCGGGCCAGACGCATAAGCCTCCAAGCACCCGTAATTGCCGCACGCGCATCGGCGCCCCGTGAAATCGATGGTCGTATGACCCAATTCCCCCGCGCTCCCCGATGCCCCACGAACGAGGCGGCCGTCTACGATCATCCCGCCCCCGATCCCGGTGCCCAGGGTGACGCCGACGAGGTTCTGCACGCCGCGGCCAGCTCCCTGCCACCACTCTCCGTACGTCGCGCAATTCGCGTCGTTGTCCAGGCTGGCGGGAAGGTTCAGGCCGTCAGCAATGCGCTTTCGGATTGGATAATTCGCCCACCCAAGATTGGGCGTGGCGATCACCACGCCGGCGTCGAGGTCCAGAGGGCCTGGGCAGCCGATCCCTACGCCGGCGATGTCCGCGCGGGTCGCACTGTGCCGCTCCAAGACCTCGGCAATCGCGTCCTCGGACAAACGCACGATGTCAACGACGGCCGCATCGGCTCCTCGCTCCGACTGGGTAGCCCGCGAGCGAACCCCCTCGGCGGGCCCTCCATCTACTGGAACAAGACCGACGACGAGGTTCGTGCCACCGATGTCGACACCCACAACCCACCGGGTCATCGTTCTATGCTCCCTTCTGGACCGCTTGGTCGCGGCCGAGAGCAATCAATGGATTCCAGGACGGTCATGGGGAGAACGTCGCAGAGCGAGGGCGCCCTCGCTAGAAGGGTGTCGAAGAAACGCAGCGAACCGGGTCATGAATACCCAAGATGTGAGCAGACGCGCCTCGGAGCGCCGAATCCAGATCAATCATCACCCAAGTTAAGCACGGCCAGAAATGCTTCTTGGGGGATATCCACGGTCCCGACCTGTTTCATGCGTTTCTTCCCGGCCTTCTGCTTCTCCAGCAGCTTCCGTTTCCGAGAGATATCGCCTCCGTAGCACTTCGCCGTGACGTTCTTTCTCAGCGCCTTCACGTTGGTCCTCGCCACCACGTCGTTACCGATTGCCGCCTGAAGTGCGACCGCGAACTGTTGTTGCGGGATAAGCTCCTTGAGCTTCCTCACGAGATCTCGGCCATGGCTATGCGCTTTGTCCGCATGGATAATGACGCTGAAGGCGTCCACCGGATCACCATTCACGAGGACATCGAGGCGGACCAACTTGCCGGGGCGCATTTCGATGAACTCGTAGTCCAGCGCCGCATACCCTCGCGTACAACTCTTCAGACGGTCATAGAAGTCCAGGACGATCTCTGACAGCGGCAGTTCAAAGTCGAGCTCTACGCGTTTCGGATCTAGGTAGCTCATGCCCCTGAAGATGCCCCGTCGCTCATGACAGAGCTTTTGAACATTACCGATGTATTCCGCGGGACAGAGGATATGGGCACGAACGATCGGCTCTAAAACCGATGTGATTCGGACCGGGTCTGGAAGCGCGGTGGGGCTCTCAACATCGCACTCAGAGCCGTCCGTCAGCTTGACGTGGTACTTCACGTTGGGAACAGTCGTGATCAGGTCAACGCCAAACTCTCGATCGAGTCGCTCCTGGATGATCTCCATGTGCAGCAGACCGAGAAAGCCGCAACGGAATCCAAAACCAAGCGCGATCGACGTCTCGGGCACGTACTGCAGGCTGGCGTCGTTGAGTCGCAGACGCTCAAGCGCGTCTCTCAGATCCTCATAGTCATCAGTATCCGTGGGATACAACCCAGCGAACACCATGGGACGCACTTCTTGGTAGCCGGCCAGAAGCCCAGTCGCCCGATTGTTCGCATCTAGGATCGTGTCGCCCACACGTGTGTGCGACACCTCCTTGATCGCCGCAACCATATACCCGACCTCTCCGGGCCCGAGCTCCGGGAGCGGAATTCGCCCGAGGCGCAGGCACCCGACTTCGGTGACCTCGTATTTCGCCTCGACATTCCCGAAGGTGATGCTCATGCCCGCCCGCAGCGTCCCGTCCATAACCCGGATCGTGGGAACAGCGCCCAGGTACTTGTCATAATAAGAGTCGAAGATCAGCGCACGCAGCGGCGCCTTCGGGTCACCCTTCGGGGGAGGCACTCGATCGACCACCGCGTCCAGAATGGCCTCGATGCCGATTCCTTCCTTGGCGCTGGCCAGGAGAATCGAGTCGGGCTCCACACCCAGAAGGTCGACGACCTCATCTCGACGGCGTTCAGGCTCGGCCCCCGGTAGATCGATTTTATTGATCACCGGGATGATCTCGAGATTGGCGTCGAGGGCGAGGAAGAGGTTCGACAGGGTCTGAGCCTGGATTCCCTGTGTAGCATCGACGATCAGGAGCGCGCCCTCGCAGGCCGCCAGGGAGCGTGACACCTCGTAGGTGAAGTCCACATGCCCCGGGGTATCGATCAAGTTGAACTCGTACTGCTGTCCATCCTTACCCTTATGGGCCATGCGCACGGCGTGCAGCTTGATTGTGATGCCGCGCTCCCGCTCAAGCTCATTGTCGTCGAGCACCTGAGCGCGCATCTGGCGCTGATCCAACGTCCCGGTCCCCTCGAGAAGGCGATCAGCCAGCGTCGACTTACCGTGGTCGATGTGCGCCACGATACAGAAATTTCGAATGCGGTCGGTGTCCACGGGGCGTCGGCGGGTCTAGGCGGTTGGGCAGAGCGAGGTCAAAGCTAATCGAGCCAGAAACGCTCCCGAAGGCCCGCTGCTGTAGGATTCCATTGGCGTGTCGCGCTCACACCGGGGTCCCGCCCCAGAAGTTCGTTCACAGTCGACCACCTAAGCACAAAGGTCCCGGGGCCCAAATGGGGTCGGCGCCTCCTGTGCCCGGTGGTCTGCTGGGTCAACCGCCACCACCCCGCCGCCGCGGTGTGGGTCTCGGGCGCACGGTCGGGCGAGGCGGAGGAGACGACCGTGCGGTGGGCCGGCTCGCCGCCGGCGGAGCCCTACGCGTCGGCGGTTTGGCAGACCGAGTCGCAGGCACGGATGATGTGGTCGGGCGACTTCTGGTCACCTCGGGCCTGCGGCCCGTCGGCGCGGCTCTCTGTGGGGGACTCACCCCCCTCGTGCGCGGGGCCGCCGACCTCGAAGGTACGGTCACCCGCGTGGACGACCCGTTTCCGGTCGAAGGCCTCACGGTTGTTGGCCTGGAGGTTATTGGGCGCGCTGAGTTGGCGCGACCAGCCTGGTTCGGCACTGAGCTCTGGTTTCCACCGACCCTTACGGCCGTGCCCAGGCGCCTGAGGAGCGATGGACGAGAGACCGCGGCCCGTCCCGCCGCCGCGGGCGGCGTTGTCGTCCGGCGTGTGTCAGGGGTGGTCGTCCGGGGGGTACCGCTGCGCGGGTCCAACTGGGTCGGCCGAGCCGCAGGCGTTCGCTGGCCGGGCTCCTCATTGGGGCGTCGGGACGTCGACGACGTTGGAGCCTGCTTGGAGGCCGCACTCGCACGGCGCGGTGCCATGGCCGGCACGACCTGCTCGGCGGTGCCACTCCGACGTCGCGATGCCGTGGGCG
>CALFPJ010000013.1 GCA_937919655.1 uncultured Gemmatimonadales bacterium | reverse complement strand
GTCGACCGAATCCTCCGTCACCAGATCGACGTAGTGGGCGCGTCCCCGCATGCCGATACGATGGATGCGATCCTCGCTCTGCCAGCGGTTCTCGGCGTTGAAGCCGTTCGAGTAGTAGACCGCCAACTCGGCGACCTGTAGGCCGTCGAGGCCGGTGCCTGCGGCGGCGGGGTTGCCGACGAAGTAGTCGACCTCGCCGGCCTTGAAGGCGCGGACGGCTTCCTCGCGGTCGGCGTTCGATGTCTCGCCGTAGTAGCTGACGACGCGCTTCCCGTTCTCTTCGAGAAACGACTGGACGTCCTTGATGTCGTCGGTGAAGCGGCACCAGACGACGGCGGGGCCGCTGTGCTGTTCCAGCACGTCCCACAACACTTCGAGTCGTCGGCTCGATATCAGAGACGACGTCTGTATCGTAACGTCGTCGCCATCTTCGTTGGTGGCCTCCATCGTCTCGATGACGTGACCGCAAACGATCTGCTGCAGACGGATCAGTCGCACCGCCGCATTGGCGGGCGTCGCGATGCGATGGGCGCGGAGGTCAGTGATCAGCTCATCCCTCACTGCGCGATAGAGTTTCCGTTGCTCGTCGGTCATCGGCACCGGCCGGCGCTCGTAGGTTTTCTCTGGCAGGCCCAGCGCATCCTTCGGCACCACGAATGTGTATGGCGCGATCTTACGGATCAGCTCTTCGACATTACGATAGCCTGTGACCTTCACGACACCGAAGGCGGCGCCACGGAACGCCGGCACCAACGTGCAGTAGCGATTGCGGAACGAGTAGAACGACGTCTGGTTGATGATGCCGTGGCTGAGATATTCGTACTGCATGTAGAGGTCTTCGAGACCCTTCGTGATCGGGGTGCCGCTGAGGTTCACCCGCACGACGCTGTACTGACGCAGCTTGAGGATTGCCTTCGAGCGAGCGGCGCGGTGGTTCTTCCCTCGCGAGGACTCGTCGAATACGAACATGCAGCGGCCAGACGCCATGAAGGCACGAGCCGCCTTGAAGGCCTTACCTGACTCGGACGAAAACGACTCGACGTTGAAGGTAAGTATGCGGAGACGACGGGGGGCTGACGCAGGAGGCGACCCGACCATCACCGGCACCTTCCGCGTCGGCGACCACACCGCCGCCTGATAGCGGACGGCAGCACTGAGGTGTTCGGGGATGGCACGGAGGACCCACTGCTTGTGGACACCGTTCGGCGCGACGACGACAAGCGTATCGATTTCGTCGCGCAAGAATTTATCGGCCGCGATGTCGAGCGACATCTTGGTCTTACCGGTGCCCATCGCGACCGGCGCCAGAGCAATCTCCGTCATGTGCCGGGCGGCGGCGAAGATTTCGAGCTGGAACGGCAGCGGCGGCAGCTTGAACGGGAACGCCGCCTCGTAGTCCCCCGGTGCCGGGCGGTCCTGACGTTGGATGAACGAGAAGGCGCGGGCTTCGAGGAGGAGGCCTTCGGGATCGACCCAGCCGGCCTGAGGATACCGCTCATAGAGCCAGACGAGATTGGCCGGCGTCGGACGGGCGCCCTCAGCAATGATTCCCGGCGCCGGCATGTCTGCGTAGATGGCGCTCAGTTCGGCGCTCGGCACCTGAACGATGCTGAGTCGCGTGCGTGATACCGTGATCATCATGACGGCAGGCTCTCCCCATAGCTGCTGAGTCGTTCGCCCAGCTCGTCGATGCGCTTGAGCATTTCGGTTTGAAGATCGAGGCGACCGGGCTGGGGCTCCCAGCCGCGCGCCTCGTTCTTGCGGATGTTGTGTTCGGTCTCGAAGCGAAGCCGCTTCATCGCCCGGAGGACGAGCCGCAGCTCGTCCGGGGAGAGGGAGATATTGGAGGCGCTCATTTTGCTTTCCTTCGGCGCACTTCGCGCGTTGCCTGTTCGATGACGTGGGCCTGAGGAACGCCGACGGCGGCTATCAGGACCTGCATGAAAACCTGATCCCGGTTCCATACCGGGAGCGGCTCGTTGGAGGGCCACCGCGACGTCTTGGCGAGGGTGGCTTGGAAGCGGCCGCGCTCGTAGGCAAACTGGAGGAGTCGTTTCCACTTGTCGTACTCGGGGCGGAAGCCCCGATCACGGCGGACGTCGTTCCAGCCCCGGGCGCGGGCGCGGGCGTACTTGTCCTCCCGCGGCGTCCCGGAAACGCGGACGACTTCCATCGAGCCGCCCGCGTTCTTGTCGATGCTGGTCATTAGAAACCCCACTTGCCGGCGCAGATCGGGCCGATGCCCGACAGAGTCGGAAGCTGCGCGAGGTCGAACGGCTTCCAGTTCGCGGGGAGCGCGTGGACCTTCGGCGGTGGGATGCCCAGCGCCAGTGCGAGTTGGTCGTTCACGCCTTCTCTCCCTTAATGCGAGCGCGAGAGTTCTCTATGTATTCCGAGTTTAATTCTATCAGGATGGCTTCTCGCCCTAAATCTGCCGCGACTTTCCCGGTTGTTCCTGATCCACTGAAAGGGTCCAACACAGTCCCTCCCTTGGGGCACCCAGCAGAAACACAGGGACGAACAAGCGCCTCCGCAAACGACGCAGCATGGTCGGATCGACCAATTGGTGGCACCTGCCATACTGATCCCGTGGCGTATGTTGGAAGTGAGGAACGGTCAAAGTAGTGATTCTTTGATTTGGAAAAGAGAAAAAGTTGCTCGTGTCGATTTGGGAGTCTGTCCTTAGTCGGCTCTGGTTTTCCAAATGACTTCGCCCAAATAATTTCTTGTCGTAAGAACCAGCCATCCCGGCGCATTGCAAACGCAAACAGCCACGGCACCCCACACATGTCTTTCTCTTTTAGATCACCATCGTTGATTGAAAGCTGTGTCAGCCCCGCCTTTGTCGCCTCTGCCCATGTGCCTTCCCTAAAACCATTCAAGGATGGCTGGTGACTTGTCCCCCGGATGCGACGACGATTATTAGTGGTGTCCCCTAGATTCACCCACACCGTGCCATCGGCGCGTAGCGTGCGCCGCACCTCGTGAAAGACAGCGACCATCCTCTTCACATAATCATTCGGAGACGCTTCCCACCCCATCTGATCCGCGTGGCCATAATCACGAACGCGCCAATACGGCGGCGATGTCACAACGCAATGCACGGACTCAGTGGGAAGTGTAGGCAACACCGTAAGACAATCGCCTTGGATGATATTCACACTCACGCCTTCGCTCCCGCCAAAATGTATTCCTTCCGCACCCACCCAGCGTCTCGTCGCCGCGCACATGCTCGGCGCGGGCATCTCAGACGCCCCACTTGCCGGCGCAGATCGGGCCAATGCCCCGGGCGATGCTGACCTCGTTCGAGAGGGTCAGGCCGCAGCAACCGCAGGGGATCGTCAGCGAACGCCCCTCGGCGATGGCCAGCGCCAGACGGGCGGCGCGGCGGGCGGCATCCGACTGGATGGCGGCGCGGGGGTCACGCTCGATTTCGACCAGCTTCCCGACGAGGTCGGCGGGGGCGTCGCGGCCCGGCTGGAACACCTTCCCGACGATCTTGCCGGCGTACTGACCGTTCACCTTGACGTAGAGGGCGCCGGGGTTGCGGCCGGTCAGGGGGGCCAGCGAGAGGTTGACCTCGTCGACCGTCATCTGAGCCTTTACGGCCCCACCAGCCACGACCGCATCGAAGGCGGCACGGATGTTGGGGAACTCGACCGAGGTGGTCTGGCGGGCCGGATTCTGGCCCTGCTGGGCACGCTCGGCGTCGCGGGCCATGCAGTTCTCGATGGCGGTGTACTGGTTGGGGGTCAGGTCGCCGTAGCGGATGACGGCCGAGTACATGCTGGCGGCGAAGTCGAAGCTGTCGGCCTTCGCCTCGATCCACGCAGCGACGGCGGCCTGCACTTCCTTGAAGGAGACCCAGCGGGGGTCGGTGAGGCTGGCGCTCTGTGCGCGGGGCGCGACGCGGGCGAGGCGGCGATTGTGATAGTAACGGTTGGGGCCGGAGCGCTCGCCGAAGCTGGCGCTGGAGGGGCGGTAGTAGTTGCTATTGAAAAACGACATTTATCTGATCCTCATTGGGAGCCGGGAGAAGTCCCGGCGCAATCTCAATACAGGACACCGCCGGACCTGTCAACAGTATCCTGTCGAATTATGACAGGCTCCCCCAGTTGGCGCCGACGCTGGCCTCGGCAATTACCGGTACCTCAAGGGGGAGACAGTTCTCCATGATTTCGATGATCTGCGCCTTGAGTCGTTCACCCTCCCCACCCCTCGGGAGGCTCTTGTCCGCCTCGTCGTGGACGGTGATGTTGATCGGGATACCGGCCTTACGCAGTTCGATCAGTGCCATCTTCATCTGGTCGGCAGCACTTCCCTGAATGACGCCGTTCAATGCCTTGTGTATGCGGGCATAGTTGCCGTCAGGATACTTCTCGAACCGGATGCGCCGTCCGAGGATCGTCTTGACGTAGCCGCGCCGCTTCGCCGTGTCTTTCGCCAGCTCGAAGAGGCCCTTCATGAAAGGCACCGACGAGGCGTGGCGGTCGAGGAGTCGTTGACCTTCGTCGCCGGCCACCTCCAGCTCACGCCCATTTCGAAGTGTGATCATCTTGGTTGGAAGTCCAAGCTGCCGACACAGTGATGCGCCCTGCATGCCGTAGGCGAGGCCAAGGTTGATCGTCTTGGCGTGCCTGCGCTCGATGCCCATCAACGCCGCACACTCGCCATGGAGGTCGGTCATCGGGTTAGAGCGGAAGCGGGCAACCATGCCGACGGCGCCATTCTGTCGTGCCAGCGCCGCGAAGTGTACAGTGAGACGCGGCTCCTGCGAGGCGTAGTCGAGTTTGAGCCAGTCCTCGCCGGGCTCCGGGACGAAGCAGGATCGGATCGCCGGCCCGATGTCGGGATCGCGGATCGGGATGTTCTGGAGGTTCGGGTTCGAGCTGGCAAAACGTCCTGACCCAGTGCCAAACATCGAGTCGTTGTCTTCGTCGTTGTGGCGTGTCGGATGAAACTCGGCGTGTATTCTCCCGCGGTATGCGTACCCCTCAAGGTATCCTTCGATGAAGGTACCGACGGCCTTGTCGTACTTCCGTGCCATGAGGATAGACTTCGATACAGGAGAGTTGATCGACTCAAGAACCTCACGACGAACCGAGTCGTTCCCTAGGCCGGTCTCGCCCAGCACGACGTTGGGGTTCTCTACACGAAGCGCCTTGATCGCCGCCTCGTTCTCGAACGGCGACATATTAACCCCAGTCTCCCGATGAATGGCGAGAAGACTTGAGTTACGATTTGTGGTGAATAGTCTTTTAAGTTCCGCCGCTCGATCCAGATCGACACGCACGCCGAGTTTTCTCATGTCGGTGACGACCATCGTGCATTCGCTTTCGAGGTCGAGGACCTTCTGCAGGTCTTCCTTCTCGATTTCCGGCATCAGCTTGTGATAGAGGCTGTAGGTCAGACGCGCGTCGTCGATGGCGTAGGGTGCCACCGCCCACGACGGCATCTTCTCCATGTTCTCCATCGGCTTGGGGATGTGATGTTCCTTCGCCCACGCCGCCAGCGTGTCGCTGCTCTTGCCCTCACCGAGGTAGTCGCGCGCCAGAGAACCGAGGGAATAGCTTCGACGATGCTCGTCGAGAAGATACGCCATCGTCTGGACGTCGACGGGGGCGTTGGCAAACTTGACATGGAAACGCTGCAGCCAACCGACATCATAGGAGGCGTTCGCCATGATGAAGATGACATCAGGCTTCGCTGCCTGCGTGGTGATCCATCGCAGGAAAGCTAAAAAGTCCAAGTTGCCTTCGGCATGCTCCACAGGGAAGTATCCCGACACGTTCTCGCCGTAGATCGAGGCGCCGCAGATAAATCCCTCCCCCACGCGCGCCCACGACGAGCCGCGCTTCATCGCAATGCCGGGGTCTTTCGTCTCAAGGTCGAGCGCGACGAAGCCGTGCAGCTCGGGGAACGACGTCGGCAGGACAAACGACTCCGGCGGCGTCCAGATGCGACGAACTGGAGGAAGACCCAACTCGTCCTGCAGCGGCGACTCGATACGACGAACCATCAGACTACCCATTCGCTTTTATTTTATTTTCCGTTGCGTCGATCACAAAGGAACCCATGTCCCCCATCGGCATCATACCCTCGCCGACCGTATCGTCGTCGCTCTCTATCGCCGACAGGTTCCACTCAAGAACAGAATGTTCCGGTTGGGTGATCGTCACCGACTCCCCCGCCCAAGTAAAACGTCTCAGGCCCCTGTAATGTGGCTTAACAGACGACTCCTTGCCGCTCGGCAGTACTCTCGTGTGGCCTTCGACAGCATGAAATATGGGCCGCGTCTTGCCCCGCTCGTTCACGACCTTGTCTCTGTTCTTGAAGAAGTAGGGCGTCCTTTTTAACGCAACTCCGAAGGACACTGATATGTTGTCGCGCTCTGCCCGGACGTGAAACTCCTTATCCGTCTCAACGTATCCTGTGGTTATGTAGAACAGAAAGGCGCCAAACTCAGCGGGGGTGCTCCCCCATGTTTTTTTGGCCTCTTTTTCTTTTTCGGAGTCCTTCTCTTTTTCGGACGTCATGAAACGCCAATGAATTTCAAGCCCATGAGACATTCCCCACGTCACTCGTGAGAACGAGCCGCCCCTCGGTAGTATGCAGTGAGAGACCGACCGCTCCGGAATGACCTGAATACTGCTGTCCTTGACCGCCACGAGATATGAATAGCCCACGGCGCGACCCTTCGATGTGGGCGTATAGACGAGAGTGACGCGATAGACGGCACGAGAACCCATAGGGACCGCTATGTGCGGAGAGGCTCTTGTGACACGACAAAAATAAACACACATGGAGACTTTTTCGCCTTCCACCGGGGGAAAGTAGACCATCGCCGCGGACGGCAAGAGTCTCACGAACCGGCGATAGGCGTCGTCATCGGGCGCTATCCCGTTGGCCACAAGACGGACGCCAACCTTTGCGTGGTATCGATAGGCGTCGTCATCGAGCTGTCTGAACTTCCGCATTATCCTGCGCGCAGTGGGAATCTCCGAGAGGAGATTGTCTAAGTAGTAGAACGATGTCTTCTCGTGATTAGTTTTCTGGTTTCTGTGACGTGTTTTATTCTCTACAGAAAACGCGACAACTACTGACCGCGTTTCGGACGATGGCGCCGTCTCTGCTGTACTCACCCGATCTGTCTCCGGGACACGGCTCCGCCGAGACGGCCATATCGAGGACCAGACACGCGATGCAAAACGGAAGATAGATGACATCATGGTCGCTCCTGTTTCTGCAATCCGCCTTGCTGCTTCTTCCGCCTCTGTGGGGGAGGTCATGCGTCCACCCGCATCAACTTCCTGATCAGCGTGGCGTACCGCGATCCGGCGGGGGAGGCGTTCACCGATTCGGACAGTGTTCTGACCAGCTCGGCGCCGTGTCGCCTGATCAATTCCTTTCGAAACGCTTCGAGGTCGCGGAACCGCGCGAAGAATGTCCGCCGGCACAGGCCGCACTCGGCGCATAGTTGAGGCACCATCGCAGCCCAGTTGCCGTCACGAACGATCAGCGTGAGGCCGGCAACAAGGAAGGCCTCCCGGTTCCGGGCCGACCTGAGTCGTCGACCGTCCATCTGCGTCGGAAGCCCCGTCCGGGACTCCTCCGGGAAAATTGTGTCTGCCGGCTGTGCGTGGGCGGTCATGTTGCGCTGTTTCCTTTGTTGTCGTCGACGATTTTATAGGCCTGCGATCCCGGCAGGTTTTGCGCCAGCTCGCCGCGCGCGATGCCCGACGTGACATCCTCGTGAGTGCTGATGTCTCTGTACCAGACGCGATCACCTTTCACGCGCCAGTAGAAGTCGCCGGAACGCTGGCCCCACTCGACGTTCCTTGCCGCGGTGGTCGCGTACTTGGCGACGCCAATCTCACGGCCGGTCACGAGTGACTTCACCTTCGCGATGCCGCGCCTGTCGACGTCGGCAAACGGCAACGACTCCTGCTCGCTGGTGTAGGTCATCCGCTTGATCTTGCGAGCGCCGCTGTGGGAATTGTAAGGCTCCCACCCATACCAGTTCGGGCGCGCCGCCGCGCGGGCCTCCGCCTCGTCACGCGCCTTGCGTTCGTCGGCGCGGGCAAGAGCTTCCTTCACCGCGCGCTTCCGGGCGTGACGGAGACGACGATCCTCGAACGCCCAGTTGCGGTAGCCTTCGGCGAGTCGTCCGTAGTAGAGGTCGCTCGGCGCCTCGGGGAAATCATCTTTCTTGATGTAGGTGAAGCAGCGTATCGCGCGGCCGTCTATTGTGAGCGCCGTCACGAGGTAGCGGTCATAGACGCGACCGAGGCCCTCCCGCTTGTCGAGCGTCTCGACGTCGGACGCTGTAAGTTGATAGATGCCGACCAGCGTCGTCGAGTCGTCGTCAGGGATGATCGTCGCCACCATCGCGAAGGCCAGCCGGAACCCAAGCAGCTTACCAGACGCAACAATCTCGGCGCGGGGGCAACGAGACGTCATCTGGTTGAAGCCGAGGTTGGAGCCGTAGGCGGCATAGGCATAGCGCGTCGCGATGTGCCCGGCCGGGTGATGCGAGACCTTGAGAACCGTGGTCGGAATTTCGTTGGGGGTAGGTGTGGTCATTTGAATTTCCTCATTGGGCGGGAGCGACAGGATACAGCTTGTTGGCAACAGAAGTAAAGTATTGATTTGTTTCCTCGGAAATTTCTTGCATTCGCCTGACTGTTCCAAAAGAACAGCCCAACACTTTGGCGGCATCTGACATCAGGATTCTTCGACGACGAAACACGACATACTTATTGGCTCTGGTATTTCGTGACTGTGCCAGACGAGTCGTCCACTGGCAGTTTTCTGGAGAGTAGCCCCTATTATTATCCTTACGATCCAACGTAAGGCCGGGGCGCCACCCATGCGTTGTCGACCAGATGTAAAATGACTTGAAATTACCTCTCCATTCACGACACAACCTAATGCCGCGTAACCCAT
>CALFPJ010000012.1 GCA_937919655.1 uncultured Gemmatimonadales bacterium | reverse complement strand
AGACATTCAGAGCACCCTCCACGCTCACGCCGGCGCCCACTTCGTCCCGCGCAACCCGCTCCGACTTCAGGACGGCTGCCGCCGTATAGCCGAGACCGAGGCCTCCCACCAGAAGTGTTCGTCCCCGTAGCTGGACTTAATGGTTAGGAAATCCAAACGCGCTAGGCCTGAGCCCGCGCGCCGCCGGCCTTGGTGTCCGCATGCTTCTCAGGTCCGACCGTGGCGACGCCTGATCGGAGCTGTCGATCCGACAGTGGATGAAGGCGCTGGATTCACGGACCCGCGCGTCCATCATTTCATGGGGACCGCCACATACTGACGGAAGCGCGGAGATGACGTGGGTCCTTGCATTACCGCGCAAAGCGCGGCGGGTGGCGACGGTGGAAGTCGGTGGCCTGCTGGTACGCGCGCGCCACCGCAAGAAGGGTCGCCTCGTCGTAGAGCCTGGCGATGACCGTGATTGCGTTGGGTGACGTCAGGTCGGTAAAGCCGTTCGGCAGAGATATGGCGGGATGGCCCGTGAGGTTCGTGACCAATGAGTTGTCGCCTCTCTGGGCAGGTGCCAAGTACACGTCCACGTTCGTCATGATCTGGGCCATGTCCTGTCCGAGCAGCGTGCGAATGCGGTTGGCCTGGATGTATTCGGCCGCGGGAATGAAGCGCGTCGTCCGCAGCACGTTCGGCCACGCGTCGACCGCCTGAAGAGGCAGCCGGTCATCCAGGCCGGTGCGGGTAATCACGTCGAAAGACGCGGCGGCCTCGGCTCCCAGGATCAGGCTGAGTGCCTCGACCGGTCGGTCGGGAAGCTCGATGGGCACCAGACGTGCACCCAAAGAGCGAAACACGTCGAGCGTGGCCCGGTCCAGCACCGCGCTGGCATCGTCGCCCTCGAAGTCGGCCTCCACATAGCCCACCCTGAGTGCGGCCCAGTCCACTTCAGGCGTGTAGTTGAATGCGACGTTCACGGCACTGCGGTCGATGCCGTCGCTCCCCCGGATGGCGTCCAGCACCATCCCGCAATCTTCAGCAGCCCGACAGATCGGGCCGACCTTGTCCATCGACCAACTCACCGCCATCCCGCCGGCCCGGCTCACGCGACCAAACGTGGGGCGCAGTCCGGTGACGCCTGTCGTGGACGACGGCGATACGATGGAGCCCCAGGTCTCGGTTCCGATGGCGAACGGCACCAAGCCAGCGGACACCGACGCGGCAGATCCGGCCGACGAACCGCTCGAACCCTCCTCAAGATTCCAAGGATTGCGGGTCTTGCCTCCGAACCATACGTCGCCCCAGGCCAGGGCGCCCAGGCTCACTTTGGCAAGCAACACCGCGCCCGCCTCCTCCAGTTTTCGCGCGACTGTAGCCGTGCCCTCCATCTGCTCGAAACCGTTTGCCGCGGCGCCCCACGTCGTTGGGTATCCCTCCACCGCGAATAGGTCCTTCAGCGCGTACGGAATTCCGTGAAGCGGTCCCCGATAACGTCCAGCTGCCAGTTCGCGGTCGGCGCGCGCGGCCTGCCGCAAAGCGGCGTCCTCCAGGAGCGTCACCACGACGTGAACGTCCGGGTCGAATCGCTCCAGTCGACCCAAATACATTCGAGTCAGCTCCACGGAAGTGACCTGTCGCGTTCGGATCAGTTCGGCCAGCTCGGCGATTGTCCAGTATGCGGCGTCCTCCAAGGTCGCGGGCCGCAGGGCGCCTCCCACGTGCGTCCAGGTAGGCCCGAGGTCGGTCTTCGGCGGCGACCAAGCGGGGGGCTGGGGCATGAAGTGCAGCGCAGGCATGACCGATTGATCCGGCGCCGCGGCTCGGATGAGCCCGTAGCTCTCACGAAGGCCGGCGAGGTCCTGGAAGAACCGCTGCCGCTCCATGAGCTGCTGGCGCTCAGCGGGGGTGAATTCGAGACCGAGTAAAAGCTCCGCCTGACGAATCGCATCCGCCGTGATCGGCCGTGCTGTCTCCTGGCCGGCGGAAACCGCCGGGATGGCGATCGTCAGCAGGACCCCAAAGAACGCACCCAGTGAACATATAGTCTTGCGCATAACCTACCGCTCCGAGCGGTGTTGATACCGCGGTGGCCGGGTAGAGGATTGGTGACTCCGTCATAGTGGGCCGTGCCCCGGTCTCGGTCCAGGGTGGATCCGTGCGGGGGGGCGACAGCACGCTGAAAGCACCACGCAGTCGCCCTGAAGGCCCGGGGTCGTGGTTACGTCACCCCTCCACCTGTCGTATGATGCTAGGGTGGACGGATCCAGCCGGAGGACAGAATGACGAAGACGCTGATTTCGCTCGCCGCGCTCGTCGTGATCGCGGCCTGCTCGAGGCCCGGACGACTCGTGGAGCGTGAGCCGCTATTTACCCGCGAACCCGTCGCGGAAGAGACGATCCGGATTCGCGTCCAAAACGACAACCTCATGGACGCCCGACTCCACGCGGTGGGCCTCGGCGGGAGACGCCTACTGGGAGTCGTCGCCGGAAAACAACTGGTGGTCCTGGCGATCCCGTGGGACTTCAGCGGTCCACTTCGCATCGAAATCGATCTGCTCGCCGGACCAAAATGTACCACGCGCCCGATCGATGCCGACCCCGGAGATACGTTCGATGTGAGGATCGATCCGGTGTTCTCCAACTCCGACGCCTGCTCGTAGCGGCGTCACGGGTCACTTCCACACGGCGGCGGTGTTATGGCGAAAGAGCGCTGCGGCGTCCACTATCGATCAAGCGTCCGCTCGACGACCCCGACGAAGGTGATCCCCGATGCTCGACACCAACCTCACCAGGCGGACGCGCGACGGGACATCACCTGACGCATCCGGATTTGGATGGCAGAGGAGCACGTCCCTGATGGGTATGCACAGCAGATGGGCATCGTACGGTCTACTACTGCTTCTTCTCGGCTGCGCCAGCTCGGGAGAGGCGAGCGCCGGCTCCGCTCCGGACACTCTGACCCGCGAGGATCTTCTCGGCACGGGCGAGGCGAACCTGTACGAGGCCATCCAGCGACTCCGCTCACGGTGGCTGAGGCCGAGGGGGGCGAACCTCGCGGGTCGGACGCTGGCCCAGGTCTTCGTGGACGGGTCGACGCGGGGCGATGTGGAAGCTCTCCGCCAGATCCGGGTGCTCGACGTTGTCGATG
>CALFPJ010000011.1 GCA_937919655.1 uncultured Gemmatimonadales bacterium | reverse complement strand
GGAGTGAATCGATATGAGCGAAGAAACGGAAGTCCCCGAAGAGCGGCGTCACGGTGAGCGTCGGCAGACGCTGCGACTTGGCTCGATCCTTCCAGCCATCACGGCGAATGATCTTTAGGCGAGCTTGCACTTCTACTGTGAGGTCGTCGGCTTCCACCTAGTGGAAAAATTCGAGCATGAAGGCGTAGTGAGGGGCGCGGCGCTCGTGGCAGGGGACTGCCGTCTGATGCTGTCCCAGGACGACTGGGTCAAGGGTGAGTGAGTGAAGGGGCAGGGCATCCGGATCTACCTGCAGACGACGCAGGATGTCGACGGAGTGGCCGCGGCGATTAAAGACCGGGGCGGCGAACTCGCGAGCGAGCCGGAAGACATGCCGTGGGGCGCCCGGGCCTTTAACTTGATCGACCCCGACGGAATTCTTCTCACGATTTCGTCCTAACTGAAGTCTTGGCGGTCTCCGCGTCCATCTATCTGAGCCTGGGGGTGGTCCCCGCCTCAGTCTGAAATAGGGCGCGCCCTCGACCGCTGACGGGTCAGCACCACACCCGGCAGACGGTCGGTCGCCTGTTCGTTCTCGACGACAAACTCTCCGTTTACGAGCACCCACGTCATGCCTTTCTGATAGACGTATGGGTTCAGGTAGGTGGCGTCCGAGCGGACCCGCTCGGGGTCGAATACCACCACGTCCGCCTTCATGCCGGGTGCGAGCCGACCCCGATCGGTGAGCCCTAGGATCTGAGCGGACAGTCCCGTCATCGAACGGATCGCATGGGGAAGGGTGATGGTGCCCCGGTCGAACACGAACTCCCGCAGCAGCCGGCCGGACGTGCCGTATTCACCGGGATGGGTCGACTTCGAGCTGTGGTCGCCGGTATCCACCCCACGGTCGAGCGAGACCGCCGTGTAGTCCTGCCTCATCCACTCTTCAATGTCGATCATGCCCACGGCCTTGGCCATCCACAGAACCCCCCCCGGTCCGTCGAAGCCGTTTTCCTGGAGCCAGATGGCCGCCTGTAGGTCGTCCACGCCCAACTGCTTCTTGACGTCGGCGAGCGTCTTGCCGATAAGGGCGGGGTCAGGGAAGTCGGTAATCAAGAGATTCTCCGCGCCACCTTGGCGCATGATCTCATACTCGACGTCTCGTCTGATCATTTCACGCGTGGCCGGGTCCGCGAGGCGGGCGTGCATGTTGTCGAGCATGCCGTCGTAATTTACGGGAGGAAAGTTGTCGGCCGCGCTCTGGCCCGGCACGTCACCTTTGACGAGGGCCCATCGGGGGATGAGCGTGACGACCGCTGAGTACCCCTCAAAAGAGTGCATGTTGATGTAGGCGGGGTGCCCCTCGGCCCACGATCGATCAATGAGTTGCGTGGTTGCGCGGCTGACGCCCCACTCCCGAGGTCCCTTCGGGTGAATGTGGTCGAACATGACCGGCATGTTGGCGACCTTGGCGATGTTCAGGACCTCCATCACCGCATCGAGCCACGACACGTCCCGTTGCGTCGGGTGATCCATGTGGCTCGGCACCTGCCACTTCGGGTAGCGGCCCTGGCTGCGCATATGCGCTTGGAAGTGCCCTCCGAATTCCGCGGCAACTTTGGCCAATTCTAAGACCTCGGCTTCCGAGCTATAGCGCATCGGGTTGTACTCGAGCCCCGTGGTGAGACCGAAGGCGCCGTCCTGCATACCAAGGCGCACCAGCGCTTTCATCTCCTGGATCTCGGCGTCGGTGGCGTATCGCATGACGTCTGCGGGGGTCGTTCCCATCACGAGTGAACGGACCACGCCGTGTGGTACCATGGGCACCAGGTTGAGCTGATGGCCGAGCTTCTGCAGCGAGTCGCGTTGCGCCGACAAAGGCCAGATGCCGTTCAGCACCCCTCCGTCGGCGTTGATGACCGCGGTCGTGAAGCCCTGGGTGACGTAGTTCGGGACCGTCCCGTGTCCCTCCAGGATGGCGCCGTCAATGTGTTCGTGAAGCGCGATGAAGCCCGGCGTCACATACTGGCCGCGCGCGTCCACCTCGCGCCGCCCGCGGTCTGACGAGAGGTCGCCCATGGCGGCGATTTCGTCCCCGTTGATCGCCACGTCCGCGTAGAAGAACGGGTTACCTGTCCCGTCTAGGACTCGCCCGTTGCGGATCAGGACGTCGTAGGTCTGTTGCGCCGCGGCGGGTTGGACCGTGACCGCGAGTAGCATAAAAAAGGCGGACAGGAGGAGTCGTCTGTTCTTCATGTTCATCACGGTGTAAAGGTCGGCGGAGCATCAGGGACCGACGCACGCTAGGCCGCGGTCCCGCGGCGGACAAGCCACGCCGTCTCGGGCGGCCCCCCCACCTCGCTCTGAGCCCCGCCCTACGTTATTCCCAGCACTTGATCATTGGAACCGGTCAGGCCACCGGAACGCCCTTACACGGAGTACCGTAGTAGGCTGCTCGTGCACCCCACGATTTCGGAGTTGATGCCGTGGGTCCTGGATGGGCTCAAGCCAGTCTGAGCGCCGCTCCTTGATTGAACGTGCCCTGAGGCCGCATGTTCACTCTCTCTCCCGTCTTCCAAGTCCCATTAATTGATAGGTATCGCCCACCAGAGGCTTGGGTCGGGTGATCCCAGCAACAGAGGTGTCCCAATGAAGGATCTGTTCCGGCTCCGCTCATGGCTGATTGCCGCCGCAGCCATCGGCAGCCTCGGTCTGAGCGCCGACGCTCAGACCTATCCGGCTGAGTTGTATCAAAACCTGCGCTGGGAGAACATCGGCCCGGCGCGTGGCGGTCGCAGCACCGCTGTCGCCGGCAGCCAGGCCCGGCCGCTCGAATACTACTTCGGCGCCAGCGGTGGAGGTCTGTGGAAGTCCGCCGATGCCGGCACGACGTGGGCCAACGTCACCGACGACCAGATCACCAGTGCGTCTGTGAGTGCGGTACAGGTCTGCGAAGCCAACCCTGACGTGGTATACATCGGCACGGGTGAGACGGAGATCCGCGGCAACATTCAGCAGGGCGATGGTGTGTACCGCTCTGACGACGCCGGTAAGACGTGGACCAACCTTGGTCTCGAGTCCTCGCAGAACTTCGCGCGCATCCGTATTCACCCGACCGACTGCAACACGGCTTGGGTGGCGGCATGGGGCCAGCACTCAGCTGAGAACCCCGAGCGCGGCGTCTACAAGACGACCGACGGTGGCGCGAACTGGCGCCTGGTGCTCAAGCGTGATGCGCGCACCGGTGCGCAGGACATCAGCTTGGACGCCACAAATCCCGACGTGCTCTACGCGGCGCTCTGGGAAGGCTGGCGTAAGTCTTGGGGCATGAGCTCCGGCGGGCCGGGCAGCGGACTATTCAAGTCCATGGACGGCGGGGAGAACTGGTCGGAACTGACGCGAGCTCCGGGTATGCCGGAGGGTGTCATCGGTAAGATCGGTGTTGCGGTGTCGCCGGCTGACCCGAACCGAGTATGGGCTCAGGTCGAGGCAGCAGAAGGTGGCTTGTTCCGCTCAGACGATGCAGGTCTGACATGGGAACGCATCAACGAAGACCGCCGCCTTCGCCAGCGCGCGTTCTACTACACGCGTGTCTACGCTGATCCTGTAGACCGCGAGACCATGTATGCGCTCAACACCGGCATGTATCGGTCGACGGATGGTGGCGTGACGCTGTCCAGCGTCCAGGTGCCCCAC
>CALFPJ010000010.1 GCA_937919655.1 uncultured Gemmatimonadales bacterium | reverse complement strand
CGAGCTGGCGGAGAACGTGGCCGAGAAGATCTTCGACGAGATCGTGTCTAGGGTCCGTTGAGCGAGCTGGCTCCGAGGTCAGGGCAGTCCGCCTTCCTGCTTCGAGATGTGGAACTGGACCACCTTCCAGCTACCCTCTGTCAGGACTCGGGTCTCCGAATAGCGCCAGGTCCCGCGCAGCACCATGCCACCTGGGAGCGTGAGCGCCCCCACGAGGTACGCGACCGAAGTGGCGGCGATGCCGTACACCTGGACGTCGAGGTCACGAACTTCCACGTCTGCCTTGAAGCCAGCGTCCGCCGCTGCTTCGAGGGCCGCGACGCTGAAGCCCTCCATGAGCGGCCCACCGTCTAGGAAGAAACCGCGGGCGTCAGGATGGTAGTTGTCGACGAACGCTGCATATTGACCGGTGCTCCAGGCGTTCAACGTCGCGTTCACAGCAGAACGCACGTCCGCCTCTTGAGCCGCGATATTCGGAACCACACCTGTTAGAAGCAGAACTAGGCTCAAACCCAAAGCGCGATGACGCACACGTTCCTCCCGATGAATGCACAGCTGCAGATGCCGATCTCCTTACGAAGGGTCTAAAGGGATGTTCCTTCGAATCTGGAGCGGACGTTGGGCAGCAGGAGCGGCAGTGTTACTTGCCGTAGTCAGTCTATTGGCTGTCTGGCGTCTCGTCGACCTGTCACCTCAGGTCGAAGAGGGATTCTTCTTCGCAGATGACGACCCGCAGCTCGAAGAATCGCGGGCGGTGTCGGCCCGCTACGGATCTAGCCCTCAGATCCTCCTGCGGGTGGCCGACCTCGCCGGCGATGTGGAGGTGTACGAGCGCAACGTCGAGGAACTGACCGCCGCCTTGTTCGCCGTGGAGGGCATTTCGGGTGGCTACAGCATCGCCACGGAAAACGCGGTGCGCAGTCCTATGTTCAGCCGCATTCTCCTCACGCCCGACTCGGCGGCGACGAATGTGGTCTTGCTGACGGACAGTACAGATCCCGAGGCGCTTGTCCCGCGCGTTGAAGCCGTGGTCGCCGAATTTGCCGACCGCGACCTCGGCGTCGTCATGTCCGGCGTGCCAGTGATCGTGGAGCTGATCCGCAGGAACCTGTTCCGGGATCTCGTCGTCTTCAGCCTTGCCGCGGTGCTTGTCTTTGCACTGCTCGTAGGCCTCGTATACCGCGATGTGGCGATCGTCGTGGGCACGTTGGCGACCTGTTTCGTGTCAGTGAGCATCACGCTCATGTTGATTCAGGCCGGGGGCGTAGCGATTGGCCTTCTAACTGCCAACCTGGTGACCATCTCCTTCGTGCTGACGCTGTCGCATGTCGTGTTCATCACATCCAATTGGTCTCGGGCGATGCGAGACGGAGCTGGTGACCGTGCCCTGGCGCTTGCGCGGGGACTGAAGGACACGTTCGAGGGGTCGTTCTGGAGTATGGCGACTACCTTGCTGGGGTTTCTCAGCCTTCTTGTGGCTTCGGCGAAACCACTGAGGGAACTTGGGGTTGCTGGCGCGGTCGGGACGGTCACGGCGTTAGTGGTCGCCTACGCGGTGTACCCTGCGTTTCTGGCCCGATGGGCCAAGACTCCACCATCCGGGGCGCAGCCGGCATCGGGAACGCCCGTCGGGCATGCTCGGGTGCGAGGGCCCGCCGTAGTTGGTGCGGTCGGCCTATTCGTGCTGGTGCTGGGGGCGGGCATCTTCCGCTTGGATACCGACCCGGGTCTGCTCACCTACTTCGCGGAGGGGGGCGCCCTGCGTGACGGCCTTGAGCGCATTGATCGCGACGGGGGCAGCAGCACGCTCGATATCATCGTGAAGGACGCCGACGGCGCTCGGCTCGACTCGCCCGAGGTCTTCCAGAAACTCGAGGCGTTCCAGGATGCCCTCGAAGCTGACCCGGTCGTGGGCATGGTGCTCTCGCCGGCGGTACTGATCGATCATGCCCGCACACTGCCGCTCGCACGCTTCATGAGTATTGAAGTGTTGCTGGATATTGCGTCGAGTCCTCGCCTTGGGGGCGTCGGACTCTCCTACGTCACGGAGGCTCGGGACGAGGGGCACTACTTTTTGCGGATGCATGAGTCGATCGAGGATCCGTCCCGCGAGGCGACGATGGAGCGGCTGCGAGGGTATGCGGTCGCTTCCGACCTTGAAGCGCTCTCCGTGAGCGGGCTTTACGACCTACAGGCGCAGCTCGGACGGCTCATCGCGTCGAGCCTCCGCGTCGGAATCG
Source organism: uncultured Gemmatimonadales bacterium (assembly GCA_937919655.1). Taxonomy (GTDB): domain Bacteria; phylum Gemmatimonadota; class Gemmatimonadetes; order Longimicrobiales; family Gaopeijiaceae; genus CALFPJ01. The sequence goes on along the minus strand of CALFPJ010000010.1, from coordinate 37,951 downwards.
GAGGCCTACTGTTTCTTTTTCTGGGCGTCGGGCTCGTGGTCTCACGGTCTGCGACCCTCACCGTACGAATGTGGGTTTGCCTGGCCAGCATTCCCATGGTCGTGCTCGGGACCTTCGGTTGGTTCGGGATCGCGGTCGACATCATCACCTCCCCGGCTGCCAATGTGGCGCTGGCCATGGGCGTTGACTCGATGATTCACTTGGTGGTGCGCGTGCGGAGGCTCCGGGCGGCGGGGCAGGAGAGGTCGGCCGACCCTAGGGCTGACGACCTGATCTGGACGGAAGCGCTATCACAGATTCGCAGACCGGTGCTCGGCGCCTCGGCGATCATCTGCGCTGGCTTCGGCATCTTCGTGATGTCGACGTTTCCACCCACGGCGCGTTTTGGCCTAGCGGTGATGCTGGGGACCGTGACCGCGGCTACGATGGCATTGGTGGTTCTGCCGAGTTTGGCGGGGATCGGTTTCAATCGGTCCGTGGGCGCCCTACCTGCGTCAGACTAGTTCCAGGGCTACTGCGAGTGCGCGCCTAAGGGAGAGGATCCCTGCCTGGGACAGCGATCCGATGTAGTCAGTAAGCCGCGTCTTTGGGACCGTCGTAAGCGCGTCGCAGAGAATCCAACTCGGGTGTTTCAATCCTTCGGCGATTCCTACCGCGACCTGGGTCGCGAGGCCGTCGGCACCGGAGTGGACGGGCGCGCAGATCACGGATGGAAAACCAGAATCGATCACCGTCTGCCGACCGACGATCACGAATACCCGCGTCGGGCGGGGATCCCCGGCGGGGCGGCGCACCCGGTAAACGTCCCCTCGCTTCACGATTCACCGGGCAGGGGGTCCTCCCAACTTCTCTGGTAGTCGATCACGTCGAACGCCACGGCGTTGAAGGCCTCGGCGTGTTCGTGGAGCAGCGCCGAGTCGCGCAGGTGAATTTCTTTGAGGTGAAGTCCGCGCAGATAGGCCTCGATGGCCCGTTCCACCACCGCCGATCGTGCCCCAGGGCCCGCAATGCGGTCGATTTCAGTGAGGAGACCGTCCTCAACGGTGATCGATATCTTCTTTTTCATCCTACTATGGTAGTATAATTGATCCTACCTGAAAATATCTCTCCACTTGCCGACAGGCAGCCGACGCGAGGGGCTCAAGAACTATGCGCGCATGGGCGGGCCCGAACATGTCGGAATCGGCCTGCGCGCTTGCGCCGCCGCGTACCCGCTCGTCAGCTTCTCCTCGACCTCGCAGCTCCAACGAAAGGCTACATGCCCCATTCGTCCGGCCCGGTTGCTCCCGCGACTGGGCTCACCCGCCGGCTCGGCCTCGTCGGCCTTGCCGCGACCGGTATCTGTTCGATGCTGGGCGCAGCCATCAACGTGGTTCCGTTCATGCTGCAGCGGAGCGTGCCTGGTATTGGGCCCTACGTGCTGCCGGCGTTCATGTTCGCGGCTGTGCCGGCGATACTCGCGGCGCTCTGCTACGCCATTTTGGCCTCTGCGATGCCACGCGCGGGGGGCAGCTACGTCTATGCGAGCCGGGGTCTGCATCCCTACCTGGGGTATGTGGCGAGTTTCTCTCAATGGTTCGGGTTGTCCATCGCAATCGGGGTGGTGTCCTACGTCCTCATCCCGTTCCTCCGTGACGTGGTTGCGGCTGTGGGCTTCGACGGTGCGGCCGCCGTGCTCGACACCGGGCCGGTCCGGGTGGGGCTCGCCCTCACGTTCCTGTGGGTGTCGGTCGCCATCAACATGCGGGGTCTGAAGGCGTACGAGAGGGTCTTGGTCCCCCTCATGGCGCTGATGTTTGTTCTGGGTGGTGTCGTGATCGTGGCCGGCTTCATGTTCGACCAGGGGGACTTCGCGGCAGGCCTTTTGGCCGCGGAAGGCGTAGGGGTGCCAGCGCCTCCGGACGTCACGATCGGCTGGTCCGGTCTGCTGGCAGCATCTGCGATCTTGTTCTCAAGCTTCATCGGCTTCGACTCGATCGCCCAGGCCGGGGGGGAGGCCAAGAATCCCGGTCGCAACCTGCCTTTAGCGATCGGCATTGCCGTGATCACCGTCGGTACCTTCTACATGCTCTTCACGGCGGCGGTCTATCACACTGTGCCGTGGAGCTTCATCGCTGAGCGGGCGCAGACTCAAGATCTCACGGCGCCCGGGCTGCTCGGCTACGTGCTGTCGCCGGGGTGGACGGTTCTCATCGTGGCGGGCGCGTCGATCGCCCTCATCAACGATCTTCCGGCCATGCTGTTGGCCGTTTCCCGCCTGATGTTTGCGTGGGCCGAGGACGGTGTGTTCCCCAAAGGGGTGGCCGCCGTTCATCCGAAGTACCACACCCCCCATGTGGCGCTCATTCTGTCGGGCGTCATGGCGTCCGTGAGCATCCTGGGAAGTCACTTTGCCGGAGACTTCTTTTTGGGCGTCGACATTTTGGTCACGTCGATGCTGGTCAACTTCATGGTCATGTGTGTGACCGTACTGACTTTGCCTGGACACAATCCGCAGATTGCCAAGGACGTCACCGTGCTCCCGTCGCGGGCGATCCAGATTCCGGTGGCTGTGGTCGGCCTTCTGTTGTTGATGACGTTTTTGGCGGTCCACGTCTGGAAGGATCTCAACGCCGAAGTGTCCGCCTGGTACTTCCATTCAACCCCGCTGTGGATCGCCGTGATGGTTGTAGCGTCTGTGATTTACTTCAAGGAGTTGGGAGCGCTAAAACGGAGCGGCGTCGATACGGAACAACTCTTCCTCACGCTTCCTCCGGAGTGACTGTGATTCCGCGAACCGAACTCGCGCCAGGGCTCGAGATTTCTCGAGTTCTTACTGGATTGTGGCAGATCGCGGATATGGAACGCGATGGCGTGCCGCTCGACCTGAACGTGGGTGCCGAAGAAATGCGTCGTTACGTGGATGCTGGCCTGACCACCTTCGACATGGCCGACCACTACGGGTCATCCGAGTTGATCTCTGGACGGTATCACGAGCGTTGGCCCGACTCAGGGGAACTCTTCACCAAGTGGGTGCCGAAGCCCGGGCCGAGATCGCTGGCTCAGGTCCGAGAAGCCGTAGAATTGGCGCTGACGCGCATGAAGCGTGAGCGCGTCGACCTGCTCCAGTTTCATGCGTGGAGCTATGCGGACCCTGCCTGGATGGACTGCGTGTTCGCGCTGCAGGAGCTCAAGTCCGAAGGCCTGATCGGACACATCGGCCTGACGAACACGGATGCTGCCCACGTTCGGATGCTGTGTGCAAGCGGCGTCGAGATCATTTCGAACCAGGTGTGTTATTCGCTGTTGGATCAGCGGGCTTCCGGAGACATGCGGGATGTTTGTGCGCAGTACGGCGTGAGGGTGCTTGCCTTTGGCACGATCGCGGGCGGATTTCTCACGGAGCGTTGGGTTGGACGGGATGAGCCAGGTATGGACGCCCTTGAGACGTGGTCCCAGATGAAGTACAAGAGGTTCATCGATGCTGCGGGTGGTTGGTCCAAGTTCCAGGGCTTGCTGGCCGCCGTCGAGCGCGCGGCTCGCCGTCTTGAGGTGTCGATGGCCAATGTGGCGAGTCGTTACATCCTCGATGACCCTGCGGTCGCGGGTGTGATCGTCGGTGCCCGACTGGGCAAGAGTGAACACATCGACGACACCCTGCAGATGTTCGACTTCGAACTCGATGACGAAGCCCGCGTCGACATCGGAGCAGCCGCGGCCCTGCTCGACGCGATCCCTGGGGACTGTGGAGACGAATATCGGAAGCCTCCGTTCCTCACCGCCGCCGGTGACCTCAGCGATCACTTCGAAAGCTTCCCCTCGCCGTATCCGACCGAGCAGGGGTCGGATGGTCGGACGAAAGCGCTCAGCGGAACCGTGTGGGAGGATCTCGCGGGTTTCTCGCGCGCCGTACGAAAGGGCGATGGCATTTTTGTGTCGGGCACGACCGCGACGCATGGCGACCGATTGATCGGTGGGACGGACCCAGGCTCGCAGGCGCACTTTTGCATCGACAAGATCGAGGGCGCGATCCAGTCACTCGGCGGGCGCCTCGAAGATGTGGTGAGGACGCGCATCTACATCAACGACCCAGACGTGTGGGAGCCGGTCTCGCGGGCGCACGGCGCGCGCTTTCGCGACATTCAGCCCGCCAACACGCTGGTCAACGCTGGTCTGATCGGGGACGGGTATCTGATTGAGATGGAAGCCGAAGCGATCGTGGACGCCCAGGAGGACTGACCATGAAGGTGATCCGCAAATCCGACGTGCCGGAGGCTCCGGTCGACGAAAACAACTTTGTTCTGCCGGCCACGATGCAGCGGCTCCTAGGCCGTGAGGACGGGCAGCCCGTCCGGATCTACCGCGTCGCCTTTGACGAGGGAGCCCGTACACACTGGCACCAGCACGACGACGTTCAGGTGCTGTTCGGGCTGAGCGGAACTTGCGTGGTGGTCGATCGGGCCGGAGTCGAGCTGTCGCTGTCTGACGGCGACATCGTCGTCATCGACGCCAACGAGGAGCACTGGCACGGAGCGGCACCTGGCACGGCAGGGTCGCATTTGGCGATCAACTCAGGTGAGGAGACGACCTGGCTGGAGAGCTCCGCGCGGGAGTAAACGCGGGTGGGGGCGCGGGTTGGTTTGTTGGAGAAGCAGGGCAACGCTCCCTCCGGGCTAGGGCGCTGCGTTCTGGCTGGGTTTTTCGGGAATCCCTTTTACTTGTTCCGGGGGTCCTCATTTTCGTTCTCTTCGCTCCGAGGCATAGCCTCGAGCCTCGCTCGGAGCAAGCGTCGTCTGATTCCCCCCCCTCACGCACGGTCTTCGCGGCACGGGGTCGGTGGCTGAATGGTCGGAGTGCCACAGCCCAGTCACTTTTGGGGGCACGGTGGTTTGAAGTTCGCCCGGGAAGTGCCCTCCCGAAGCCTTCCTAAGCTCAAGCCGCAACAGCCAGATGCTAAAGCAAGCCTGCATCGCCACAGTCGCCACAGACAGGTACCACATGTGGCGCAGTTCAAACCACGGCTGGAACGACATCCACACCGCGGATGGGATGAAGAGCGACATGCGGGCGACTCCGCTCGCTAGGGCGGGCAGGGTGTTGCCGACGCCTTGGAACATGCCGGAGCACGTGAAGACGAGTCCGACCGCCACAAAATTCCACGAGACGATGTGCAGGAACTCCGCCCCGATCGCGATGACTTCAGCGTCGTCGGTAAAGGCGGCGATGAGTAGTTCCGGGCGCCACAGACATAAGAGCGTCAGCGTCAGCATGATGAGACTCCCGTATATCGCGGCGACCTTGAACGTCTGGCGCACGCGGTCGTGCCGGCCGGCTCCGAAGTTCTGTCCCGCCAGCGGACCCGTCGCAAAGGCTACCGCCATCGCAGGGAGGAAAACCGCTTGCATGACACGCGAGCCGACGCCGTAGCCGGCCTGTGCCGCCGCACCAAAGTCGCGAATCGTCCAGTACATCACGCCTACGACGATGAAGAGCACCAAGAACTCTCCGCCGGGCGGTAGGCCGATCGCCAGAATGCGCTTCCAGGTGTCGAGGCGCGGCTTCAATAGCTTGGTGTCCAGGCCCACGAAGTGCTCAAGCTTCAGGAAGTAGACGGCCATCATGAGGACCCCGACACCGATCGAGATGGTGCTGGACAGCCCCGCGCCCATCACCCCGAACGGGTGACCGGTGAGCCAACCTCCGATCATGACGGGGGCGAGTACCGCATTCAGGGCGACAGTCCCGATTTGTACGATCATCGTCGGCTTGACGATCCCGGTGCCTCGCAACGCTGAGCCCATAGCGACAAGCGCGAACTGGAGGCCGAGTCCGGGAAGAAACCAATACAGGTACTCCATCCCGGCTGCGGTGGTCGCCGCGTCTGCGCCGATCGTGCCCATGTATTCGTCGGCGAGCGTGTATCCGCCGACAAGCGTGACCAGCGCACAAAGCCCAGCGAACAAGATGCTCTGGTTGAAGATCAGGTTGGCGTCATCGCGGTCCTTCCTTCCCGCTGCGTGAGCGATGAGCGCCATGGTGCCGACGCCCAGGACCTGGGTGAGCGACATGACAAGGAATTGCACGTTGCCTGCCGAGCCCAGGCCGGCGATCGCGGCGTCGCCGAGCTGGGCCACGAAATAGAGGTCGACCAGGTAGTACGCGGCCTGGAATACCATCCCGATCGAGATTGGGATCGCGAGCGCCAATAGATGACGTGGGATGGAGCCCGTTGTCAGGTCTTGAATGATGGAGAGGACTCTGCGCTAGGCGCGTTGGGATTGTGATGCGTCGGGAAGCGCACGGTTTGCGATCTGCTGGGCGTGCACCTTAAGGTCCAGCGGCCACGCATCGGACTCCTCGAAGAATTTCGCTCGATCCCCCGCGAATAAGGCACGGGTCGCCTCCTCGAAGCCGGGTTCGTTTCCGAGCATCGCAGACATGAAGCGGTAGGCCGAGTCCTGCGACTGGCGCTTTCGGTCAGCACCGCCCTCTTCGCGGCGAGCGTGCTCGATCAGCCGGCGCAACGTGGCGGACGCGCTCCCGCGTTGAGCGCCGAGCCAAGCCCAGTGCCGAGGCAGGAGAGTCACCTCCTTGGAGACCACCCCGAGTTTAGGACGCCCCGGGCCTTTGCGAGGAGCTGCCTCGCTGGTCAGTGAAGTGGCCTCCGCGCCCGGCGATCGCTCGGGTAGAAGAGCCAGTACACGCTCCCGCACGTCGTCGAGAGAGCCTCGTAGATCTAGCTCCACAAACCCGCTGGTCGCGTTGTCGAATACCAAAATGGTGGTGACAGGGTCGTGGTCCGCGACGGTCTTGGCGGCCAGCGCGACGTGCATGAGGGAGCCAGACGCGATGCGGCGCTGGCCAGAAAAGGCTGTGCAGCCCGAGATGAGGTCCTGAGTCATGGTGCCGTCCCTATTGGTTCAGTGGTCCAGCAATTATACCAGGGTAAAACAGTTTGTCAATATTACCCGGACAAAACGACGTGCCTGGGGGCCTTAATAAGCGGTGCGCCTTGCTGCGGCCCAGTGCAGACGCCCCTCCCGGTGGTGAACGACGGGGCCGCGGTGCGGGACTGGGTAGCGCGTCTGGGCAGGCGGAATGTGGAGCTGGTTCGGATTGCGGCCTACCGGTAGTCCTTCAAAGCCCTCGCATGTACTCAGGTCTCAACGGAATTTGCCCCGCCAACGCGGCATCAAGTGCCGCAACCAGTCGTTGCCGATCCTCGGGCAGCCGGCCCCCAACAGGGACGTAGTTCGACGCGTGGTTCGTCCTGAAGAGTGCGTTCGTGGGCCTCGCCTCGTCGACGATCGTGCGGAGTTCCGTCAGCAGCCCCGCCACGTTCGGTAATTCGAAGCGTCCTTTGTCGACCATGCGCTGTAGGGGTGTCCCAGGAATGATCGTGAGCGTCAGCGACGCGAGGTATTCGGGATCCATCTCGGTAACCAGCCGCGCCGTTGCGTGAGCGTGCGCTACGCTTCGGTCCACCCCGCCAGCTCCGAGCAAGGTGATCACGCTGATTTCCAAGCCGGCGGTGTGAGCCTTCGCCGCCGCATCGACGTGATCTTTGAACGTCCCACCCTTTACGAGGCGGCGGAGAGTTTCCTCGTCTCCCGATTCGGGCCCGATGTAGAGCAGGGCTAAGCCAGCTTCCTTGAGTTCACTCAACTCGGCATCGCTCTTTTCCAGAACATTGCCGGCCGTCGCGTAACAGGAGACCTGCCTCAGGTGGGGGAAGGCCTCCCTGAGAGCCCCGAGCAGCGCCAGCCAATGCGGGACGTCCATGACGAGCGCGTCTCCGTCTGCGACGAAGACCTTCTCCACCCCAGGATAGAGCTGACCCGCCTCCGAGATATCCTCAAAGACCTCCGAGAGGGCCCTCTCACGGAAGTCCACCCCACGATACATGTCGCAATACGTGCACAGGTTATGCGAGCAGCCGATGGTGGCCTGCAGGATATACGACCGCCCCTCCGATGGTGGTCGGTAGACTTTCCCTTCGTAACGCATAGCGATCGTGATGGTGTAATTGGGCGGTTATCGCGAACCCGAAATCTATCGGGAATGGGGTTGCCAGTGAGTGTGCGTCCCAATCGGAAGGCACCCTGGCCCGGCTCCGCAGCAGCAGCACTCCGGCCCCAAGTACCCCGTGTCCGCGCCGTCCCCCATGACGGTGTAGTCCATGCGTTTGGGCGAACCGGTGTTGCCGGAGGTCACTCGGTCCCTCCGCGTCTGCGCCTACGCCCTACCCCTGCGCAGCCCTCAAGAACCTCCGAGCCAACTGCGCCACTCTGTCCTGGCCCGCCTCTTCGGCCTCGGCCATGATCTTCTCTACATGCGGCACGAGCATCACCTCTCCCCACACGTAACCGGTAGCTTTTTCGGCGCTGCGCGTGTCCCCGCCGTCTGCCCCGTGGATGAGCGCCCACGCTGCGGCCTCGGCATAATAAGGCGAGTCTTCATCGGGTAGCCGAAAGTCCTGCGGTGGCTCCGAATCGTCTTCCTTGACGAATGCGCGTGACATAAGCGCGAGGGGCCGCGTTAGCGGCTGCCGCCGGCGTCCGCTCCGGCCTTGGGAAGCTTGATCTCAGGCTTTTCCGGGTGCTCACGGTACAGGACGATGGTCCGCCCGATGGTCTGCGCCACATGGGTGTCGGGTATGGCGCTCGTGAGCTGCTCGGCGGTCTTTTTGGCATTCTCAGGCGCCGTCTCGAGGATCTTCACCTTGATGAGTTCCCGAGTATTGAGGGCTTCCACGACGGAATTCACCAATGCGCCGGTGACACCGCCTGTCCCAATATGGACGAGGGGTTTCAATCGATGCGCCAGTTTGCGAAGGAAGGCGCGCTGTTTCGAGGTCAGTTTGGTCATTGAGAAAAGTATATCGGCGAACGGGGCATGGCGCTTGCCCTTTACACGGCAAGAACGTGTGCAATCTAGCCTCACGGCTGACGTCCTAGAGAGCCCCCATGGCCATTTGGTGCAGGGGAGGCGACAAGATGTCGGAAAGGGCCGATCGGATCTTCATTGGGGCGCTCGCCGCATTCACGCTACTTGGATTCTCAGCGGCGAGGCCTTCGGAGGCATCCGCAGGCGTTCCGACGTATCTTCCCTTCAAGACACTGATCGGTTGTTGACGAGGGAGTATCTTGGCGTCAACGCGTAGACATTGAGGCCATGTTGCGCGGCTAGACGCTCGCCGGTGCTCAGGCGGCGGACCTCGAGAGTGAGACCGGATTGATCACTGTTGAGAAAAGCGCCGACCTGATCGTCGTAGATAAGAACCTACTGGCCAGTGCTCCCCAGAGAATCTCAGAGGTGCGAGTGGATCTGACGGTGTTTGAGTGCCGGGTCGTATACGCACGAACTCTAGGAGACGCCCGATGATGTGCCGACTTCGCTTCCTACTTCCTGCATTGACGCTTGCCGCGATCGCGTGCGGTGGGGACAAGGCCCCCGAAGTGGTGGTCGACTTTGCAGGCGCGTGGCACCTAAGGGCTGACTTTATCTATCAACCTGAAGACGTCGTTTGTGTAGTGACTGGCCTAACGCTCAATGTCGTCCAGGACAGCTCGTTCCTCTCCGGAAGTGCGACTGCCGGGTCGGTGTTGTGCTCACAGAGCGGCGTAGATTGGCCGGCCACCGAGACTGGAGAGTTCATCCTCAGCGGCAATGCGCGGCCCGCGAGCGTGATCTTCAACCTACAGGAGCGCAGCGGGCCGTCGCTCACCTTTAGCGGACCGCTCACAGGCTCTCAGTTCAATGGGGTGTTCCAGGGGAGCTTGGTAGTAGAGTCCTTCAACCTCGGGGACGTTGCCGTCAGCGGGACGTGGACGGCGAGTCGCTGATCTGACCTGCGTCCCCTCGCCGAGCCGGCGATCAACCTGCATGTTGGGCGTAGGTCATGCCTTTTCGGAGAGGAAGTTCATGCGGTCCATCACCTCGATTCTACTCGTCGTTGTCCTCGTCACGGGGTTCGCTGAGCCTGCGGCTGCCCAGGCGGTCAAAATCGACGAGTGGAAGAACCAACTCGTCCAGACGATCGAGGCGAGGCGGAAGTTCACGGCCAATGTGGTGGACCAGATCTTCAGCTACGGCGAGTTGGGCTTCCAGGAATTCGAGACGTCGGCTTACCTCGTGGCGCTGCTCAGGCGAGAGGGCTTCACCGTCGAGGAAGGTGTCGCGGGAATCCCCACGGCTTGGGTCGCCACTTGGGGCTCCGGCAAGCCGAAGATCTCGCTTGGCACGGACATCGATAACATCCCCAAAGCGTCACAGACGCCGGGCGTCGCGTGTCACCTGCCCTTGGTCGATGGCGCCCCCGGGCATGGTGAGGGTCACAACTCCGGGATGGCGGTTCAGGTCACCGCAGCGCTGGCCGTGAAAGAACTGATGGAACGCGAGGGCCTTCCTGGTACGATCCAGATTTGGCCAGGCGTCGCGGAGGAACTCGTCGGCACCAAGGCCTACTACGTCCGGGCTGGGATCTTCGAGGATGTGGACATCGTCCTGTACGCCCATGTCGGCAGTAACCTCGGTACCAATTGGGGCAACACGCCGGGCACAGGACTCGTGTCCGCGATGTTCACCTTCGATGGATTTGCAGCCCACGCGGGAGGGTCACCCTGGGCGGGCCGGAGCGCCGCCGATGCCGCGAACCTCATGGAGGTGGGCTGGAACTTCAGACGCGAACACATTCGGACCGAGGCCAGATCCCATTCGGTGATTTACGACGGTGGTGACCAACCGAACGTCGTGCCGTCCAAAGCGAGCGTGTGGTTCTACTTCCGCGAGAAGAACTATCCGCAGATCCGAGACCTCTTCGCCATCGGTGACTCGGTAGCGCAGGGCGCGGCGATGATGACGGGGACGAAGCTCGCCGAGACCCGCATTATTGGGTCTGCTTGGCCTGGGCACTTCAACAAGATCATCGCTGAGACCATGTATGCGAATATCGAGAGGGTCGGTTTGCCCGAATGGACCGCAGACGACCAGCGCTTCGCGATGGCCACGCAAAAAGAGATCGGCGGAAACGAAAGTGGCCTCCCGACCGAACTCTCCATTCTGCGGCCCGCCCCCACTGAAGCGCAGCGTACAGCCGGTTATGCAGACGATATCGGGGATGTGTCTTGGAACGTCCCGACCGCCACGCTCTCGTTCCCGTCCAACATTCCCAACCTGCCGGGCCACAACTGGGCCAACGCCATCGCCATGGCCACGCCCATCGCCCACAAGGGCGCCACTCAGGGCGCTATGGCTCAGGCGATGACCATGCTCGACTTCATGGTTCGCCCGGATCTAGTAACCGCAGCTTGGGACTATTTCAACAACGTGCAAACGAAGGACATGACGTACACGCCGTTCATCCGGTCAACGGACGAACCCGCGATCGAGATGAACGCGAAAATCATGGACGAGTTCCGCGAGGATATGCGGAAGTACTACTTCGACTCCAGCATCTACGGCTCGTATTTAGAGCAGCTCGGGGTGTCGTACCCGACCGTGCGCCAGCCAGATGGGCGGTGCTCGATCGGCTCGATCAGTGAGGACGATGGCTTCGGAGGGCGGTAGGAGGGCGGCAGGCAGGCGGGCGGGCTGCGTAGGCGGGCGGTAGGAGGAGGTCGGCTCCCGGTGGGGGCATCGTCGGCCGGTTCAGCCCATTGGATCAGCTTCGTGCCCTTCCATGCACCACGAGTTGTTCTGGGATGCTCTCGGCAACGGCCTTTCCGTGCTCGGACGTCTCCCGGATCCACTGAAGCCACAACGCTCCGGTCGAGGCCTGATGCGTGGGGCCGCTTGGCGCGGCTGCAACGGGGGCTGTGAAGGCGCCGAGGACGTAGTTGCGCGCCCGGACGTACTTCTCCTCGGGGCTGATCTCAAGCACCTCCGTGGTGATGCCGCTCCCCACAACAGACGGCGAGTCGGTAGATGCGGCCGTGAAGCCCAGCCACTCAAGGAACTTCGGTTCGGGGTGCACGATGGCCGAAGAGGTCACCTGATGGATCACCGAATCAACTCCGTCCCTCCGGTGCCCCGGAAGTGACGAGACAATGCGGCCTCTCGACGCGACATGAACGTCACCGGAGATGACGGCAGCGCGGTCACGGGGGCCGATCGCGTCCAGAAGGTGATGGATCAGCCTGGTTCGCTCGTTGCGACGGGAGCCGTGCTCCCACTGATCTCTTCGGTCGTCCTCCAGACCCCCAGCGGATATCCACTCAGCTCGCGTGCGACGGTAGACGACGGGAATCCCGGAGATGAGCAGCAGATAGGACTCGCGGGGGTCTTCCGAGGCGCGAAAGTCCGACAGCGTGGTGGTCAGGTCGGCCCATTGCTGCTCCGACAGGACCTGAGTCCTGGTGCGGTTCCCCCTGAGGTCCGGGAGAATCATGGTGGCCGTTTGGTACTCAGACTCGAGATGCAGCATCTGGAGAAAATGAGACTCACCTCGGGTCACCAAAGGATTTGTCTGCCCGCCCAGTTGAAAAACGGAGAAGGTTTCTTTGGCGGCTTCAAAGACGGCCTGGTGGAGGTCCGTGGATTGGAGAGCCTCGGCGTGTGAGCCCCAGCCGTCGAAGATGTCGTGGTCGTCCCACGTCATGACCGCCGGTATACAACTCATGGCGGTAGCCATCGCTTGATGACCCCACTGCTTTTGATACCACGCGATGTAGTCGCCGAGAATGTGCTGCCGGTCATCTGGAGAGACCTGGGCAGCCGCGTGCCCTGACAGCCGGAGGAGGGTTGGCTTTTGCCAGAGCGCATCGCAGTAGATCTGATCGCCACCGCCCACGAGGAGGTGGATCCCGGTAAGGTCATCTACCGAGTCAGTCCCGAGGCCGATCTCGTGACGCTCCATCAGGTCCTCCCACATCAACACGGGATTTTGGACCTTATGAACATCGGCCGGATCGCTGAAGCCGTTGCACGAAAAGAAGGCGAAGCGGGGTAGGGTGGAACGCCGGGGAATCGCGACGGGACCGTACTGCTTGCCGTTGAGTTGGTAGTAGATCGGGTGGTCGACGGCGTCTCGGGCGACGCTGACCGACCAGCCCCAAATCCGCACTTGGTGACCTTCAAATTCGTGGACGAATTGGGGAGTCGACACGGTGACGCCGACGTTGCTGGGATTACGGACTTCGAAGTCCGGCCCCTCTGAAGGGGGAGCGTCATCGTTACCCGCGACGGTGACGTGAACCTCGAAGCGCCATTCCTCTACGGTCGAGGGGCGGGCGTAGAGAATCGGTCCGAGTACGATATCTGCCATGAGCTTCCCCTGTCGGGCACATCTGTGCGCAACGTAGTGGCCTGGGGGAGGCGTCGGCCCACCTTAGTGATCTCGTGTGGATACGGCAAACGGATCGGTGAGCCCGCCGCTAGTTCGTGAGCCGCTCCAACGCCGCCCTCGCGTCTTCATTCCCGCGCTCCGCCGACTGGGTGTACCACACGACCGCCATCTCGGTGTTACGCGCCACACCGCTGCCAGCCTCGTGTGCCTCCCCGAGTCGAAGCTGTGTGATCGCGTCGCCCTGTTCGGCTGCCAGTTTCCACCAATACACGGCGACCTCCGGATCCGGCTCGATCCCGCGACCGGCGGCGAAGATGTTGCCGAGGTTGTGTTGGGCGAGCACGTGCCCGCGCTCGGCCGCCGCGCGATACCAGCGGATGGCCTCTGCGGGATCAGGGTCCACACCGAGCCCCTCGTCGTAGGCTGTCCCCATGAGGAACTGCGCTTCTACTTCGCCGAGGTCGGCCAGGTCACGGACGGTCTGCAGGACAGTGACAGCGATCCCGCTCGCCATCGCCTCGTCCCGCACGAAGCCCATGCGACCCCGCGAGTGGCAACGGGCCACCCACATTCGCGATAGCGGTGAGGCCGTGTCTTCTAATACCTCGAGCAACAATGTGCGTGCCCTGCGATCATCCACGCGCCCAGCGACGCCGGTATACCAATCGATCGCTTCCAGAAGCCGGGGGTCCGGCCCGCCTGGGGGACGTCCGAAGAGGTACACGGACGCCTCTCCGACGGTGAAGACCGGTTGGCTGTTGTCTAGGTTCGGACCGCCGAGGCGAGCGACGCGCCGGTCTAGGCGATCCGTCTCAGCCCCCCCTCGCTTGTTGAGGACGACCCAACTCCGGGCCCCAACGGGTCCTGTGGCCGCGACACGCCGAGGGATGTCGTATTGGTTTACATAAAACTTGATTGGCTCCGAAGTCACGAAGTCGCTCATGACGAGGTCCCCTGGACGGAACCGCTCCATGATACCCTTCACTACCTCCTCCACCTCTGGAAATGTCCCCGTTTCCAGGGACCCGCGCACGGGTTGCTTGACCAAAATCTGAGCGACCATGACGATCGCGATGAGGGCCGATGCCGCGGTCCCCGCGACGACACCTTGGGCGCGATCCAGCCGCTTCACGGTCTCGGCCACGCCGATCCCACAGCCGACCGCGACGAGGGGTAACACCCAAAGCCAAGTGCGCGCTTCTCCGAAATTCCGCTGTACGAGCATGACCGCGACTGCCCCTACGACGACCGCCAGGGCGAACGAGAAGGGGTGCCGGCGTGGCCGCCAACGCACGCCCGCGAGAAGGACGGCTGTCGCGGCGATGGAGAGCGGCCAAGGCACGCCTCTGGTCCAGTGTGCGATCACGTCTCTCGCTGCTCCGGGCGCCGCTAGGAAGAAGTCCCGTAGCGTCTGAGGCTCAACGAACCGGTTCGCCACGAGGGCGTCCACGCCCGCATTCATGAGAATACCCAGGTAGAGCGCGATAGAGATCGCACCTACGAGGAGGTTGGCCCCGAAGAGCACGGCGAGGCGGCGGACGCGGACGCTTCGACCGCCTGATTCCAGGGCAAGGTTGAAGCCAAGCCAGAGCGTGAGCCCCGCCCACGGGAGCGCCATGATCGGCAACGTGAAGAACCCAATCACGCCAACCTCGACAAGGGCGAACCACAGGATCGGACTCTCTTTGTCGAGCAACCTTTGCCCGATCCCGACGGCCAGCAGTGTGCATAACGCAAGGAGTGTGTAGCCCCGAGCATTCGTCGAAAATTCGATGAGCACCGGGGATGTCGCGACGATCGTCGCGGCAACGAGTCCAGCGCTCCGTCCGTGGGCCTGGAATCCGACCCACGCCGCCATCGGAATGAGCATACATCCTGCGAAGAAGGCCGGGAGCCTGATGATGATGGGCACCGGTCCGAACCAGTCCGTCAGCCAACTCACGAGCAACGTGTGAAGCACGTGGTTGTTCGGTGTGTCGTAGACCGTCGTAATGACTTCCCATCCCTGGGATGCGTAGGCCATGTAGGTGATCGTCTCGTCGTAGCGCATGGGGATGTCGAGGTGCATGGCGCGCAGCACCATCCCGAGCGCGCATACGACGAGCAATCCGATGCCGAAGAGCGTCTCTTCCCGCGCGTCGCCGGCTGGAGGGGTCGAGAGTGAGTCGGTCACGCCAACGAGAGAAGGGGAATCGCGTGTCAGTGCGCGCCTCGGGTCGCGGTCACGATCCTGCCCCGATCGAGGAGGCCCCGATATCCGCGAGTGACGGCGTGCCAGCCAACTGCATGGTGATCTCCAGTTCTGTCTGCAGAATCTGCAGCACGCGCTCGACGCCCTCCTGGCCGAAGGCCCCCAGCCCCCACAGGTAGGGTCTGCCGATCGCGACCGCCGTCGCCCCGCGAGCCATCGCCTTGAATACGTCCGTTCCCCTGCGAATGCCGCCGTCTACGATGACCGGGACCCGGCCCTGCACTCCCTCGACCATCTCGGGGAGCGCGTCGATCGTGGCGCGCCCGCTGCCCTCGGAACGACCTCCGTGGTTCGAAACCCACACGGCGTCCACGCCGTGCTCGACGGCCAGCTCTGCGTCTTCTCTTGTGACCAGCCCCTTCACGATGATGCGCTGGTCGGTGATGCCTCGCAGACGACCGATGAAGTCCCACGTCATGCCCGCTGTGCGAAAGTCCGACGGTTGGTACGACGTGCCTTGGTACATCGGCTTTACGGGAGGTGCCTGGCCGCCCTCTCGGTGACAGCTCGCGCAGTCGCGGTCATCAATGCGCTTCCAGCGCTCCTGGGTGAGGCGATTGCTGTTGCCAGGCAGGTCCACGGTGAGCACGAGTGTTGGGCAGCCCGCCTCGCGCACCCGCGCGACGACCGCTTGAGTCACGTCCCAGTTGGAAGTGGCATAGAGCTGATACCACACGGGCTCACCCCGGGCACCGTTGACCGCCTCGACGCCGGTCGAGCTCACCGACGACAACACCTGGAGATGTCCTCGAGCCTGCGCGGCCCTCGCGGTTGCCAGTTCTCCGTCAGCATGAAAGGCGCGCTGGCTTCCTGCCGGTGCCACGATGATTGGGGACTGCCATTCACGGCCGAACAGTGTCACCCGGGTGTCGATCGTACTGACGTCCACAAGGCGTCGTGGCCGCACGTAGAGGCGCTCGAAGCCCGCACGGTTGTTGTGCTGCGTCTCCTCGCCGTCGACTCCGGTCTGGATGTAGCCGAAGTGAGCGGGAGGCATGACGAATTCGGCGACCTTCTCCATGTCGAAGATATCGAGCGCCTCAGCCGCACTGCCTACAAGGTCGTCGAGCGCACGTCGTGGTGCTTCCTGAGCCACGGCGTCGCCCGCGGAGAAGACGTCGCAGCCGCCCAGGTAAGGCAGCAGCGGGCTCGCCGCGAGCCATCGCAAGAAGTCACGGCGGCGGACGGCCTGTTGAATGAGGTCCGACAAGAGAGACGCTCCTAGAAGGCTGTTGAAGAGGTACGGTGGCCCGCGCGACCACCGGTCGCCTGAGGGATACCGCCAGGGTGCGGGATCCCCGGCCGCGCGTCAATCGGTGGCGGGGGGGAGCGGAAAGGGCTCGACGTGCACCACGACGTGCCGTGCGCTGAGTTCCGACGTGACGTCGACTTCGACCTGATCTGCGACGTCGTGGGATGCCGCGACGTCCAGGCTCGCATCGACACCGATCGTCAGCTCTGCGAAGACAGCGCCTGGGCGGCCTCTGGATCGAATCGCATAGGCGGCTCGGACGCCGTGGACGTGCTCGGCCACTTCGCGGATGTTGGCCGGGTCTACCGCGCGTTCGTCAACAAGAAGCGGCACCGATGCTCTTACGATCTTCCACCCCGTGCGGGCGATGATCTCGGCGACAATCAGCGTGATCCATGGGTCGACTTGTGGGTGCCCTGCGGCTGCGATGAGCAAACCAGCGAGGACGCCGATTGTGGCCATGACGTCCGACCGTGTGGGGGCAGCGTCAGATTGAGGCCCGTGCCGGCGAGCGACAGCACCACGACCGGGACCAGCGCGCCCGCATAGGGACGCACGAAACGAAGCGCACGCCGGAAGTGGGGGTCGAGCACGTTCAATCGGTTCCTCCTCCGAGCCAAGGCGGGCCCGTCCCCGTCACCGAGAGCGGGCCCAACTTTCGACTCGCGGATCCCCTCAGGCCCGTGTGGGTCAACACCTTGCGACGAGAACTAGCGTCGGGTGCCTGAGATAGAGCCTTCGCCCATGCCGGCGATTTCGAAGCTGCCCATCATCTCGTCCCCATCGATCGCGATGTGGAAGGCGAGCGAAAAGTCTGGTGAGCTACCGACGAACGTCACTTCATTGCCGTTCACCGCAAAGTTCGTAAGCTCGACCGTCACCATGTCGGTGGCTAGAGAGCCGATATAGGCCCCGTCCGCGCCTTCAATGATCAGCAGGCCACCCAGCATCATCCCCATCGCATCGATGGAAACGTTGAACTCGCCAGCAGGGGTAAACGGCGGCGGCGGTGGTGGCGGTGGTGGACCCGACGAACAGGCGGCGAGCATGGACGCCACGACGAGAGTTGGCAGGAGTCTCTTCAACATTATGGTCTCCAAGGAATCGGTCGGGGGTACGCTGAGAATGTATTGCGAGACCGGGCGAGGCGCACCGGGCTGAGGTCCGCGCCTGGGTGGACACGAGTGTTCGTGATTACCACTCTTAATCAGGTAGCGGACATCTCCATTCCAGTGAGCAAGACCATGCGCCCGTTTACGCTTGGTACCACGACGTTTATCCAGGGCCTTTATACCGTGATGTGGATGATCGTCCTGGGCGATGTGGCGTCGCCGACGTTCAATATTGAGGGCTTTGCGGACGCCTCAGGGCTCCAGGCGGTGGTATGGGCCGTGGTGATCATTACAGCATCCGTCGCGCTCGGTGTGGTGATGCACACGTTGTCCCGCAGCGTGTTTCATATGCGGAAGCTGCAATGGGGTTTCGACATCTTGTCGAGTGACACCGTCAGTGCGCGACTGAGCGAGCTTGAGGCCGCCAAATCGTTCCCAGGTGGCCTGAATTACGCAGACGTCCTGAATTACGAGACCCCGGATCGGGTTGTGAAGGCAGGCGCAATTCTCCATCACATGGGATTCCAAGTGATGGCACAGGCGCCCGACGTCTATGACCGATTCGAGGTGTGCCGGGACCAGTACCGCCTCGCCCGCGCCTTCATCCTGCCGTCGATCGCGCTGGCCTTTACCCTACCGCTGTGGGCTCCAGTGGCTGCGCTGGACGGTGCCGGGGCGATTGGGCCGTTCCCGATTATTCGGGGTCAGCTCTTCTTGCTTGGGATCCTTGCCGCTTCCGTCAGTTATATGGCGTTTCGGGAACGCTCTTACCGCTACTACGCGGCGAAGATTCTCGCGTTTGTGACCATCGAGGGGATGGCCGAAGAGCACTAGAAGCCTGTTAGAAGTTGCCGCCCTGCGGGATCACAACTACGCCAGCCATGTCTTCGTCGAACGTGACGGACCGCATGAACTCGAAAGTCGCGCGGTCGTACACGTCGATCGTGTTTCCAGCCACGTAGATGTAGAGCTTCTCTCCGTCAGCGCTCACGCGAATGCCTATGCGCGGACGCCCAGCGAACTCGTGCCTGCGCGCGAGCTTCTTGCCCACCAGGTCGAACTCCCAGAATTCATAGCGACCGACCTCGCTGAGGAGGCTGTAGGCCATTTCGCCGCCCGGCGCGAGTGCGAAGCCACGCATCGACTGTGGATCGCCGACCGTGAAGAAGTCCACTTCCTTTTCTGACAGTCGCACCTGCGCGATGCCCATCATGCGGCGGTTCTGCGCGGGGTCCGTCACTCGGTACAAGCCCGTCGCCACACCGTCGGCGTCGTAGGTCCCTGATCCGAGCGGAAGGCTCGCGCGCCCGAGGCCCGGCTCCTGCGGTTTGGAGATCTCCCAGCGGTCTACCTCTTCGTACGTTTCCGCGTCGAGCGCGATGACGTCTTCCGCGAACAGGTAGAGCAGCTTGCCGTCTGGCGAGTAGGTAAAGCCGATGTTCTCGACCGTCTCTCCCTTGGGGAAGTCGATGGTGTCTGTTACGGCCTTCTTTTTCATGTCGTATTCGAGAATGAACGGGCCCTCCACGACGAAGCGGTCGCGCATCTTGGTGTACCGCTTGCCGAAGATGATGGCCTCGCTGTCATCGGGGGACGGTGCAAAGCCGTCGATCCGGAAGGTCACGTTGCCTTGAGACAGTGTGAACTCGTCGGTGATCTCGCCGCGCTCTAGGTCCACGATCTCGATGTACTCGGACGTCGCATCTGAGACGTAGAGGCGGCTCTTTTTCTGGTTGACAGTCAGCCCGGCCGGGATGAAGTGATTCACCGTGATCCGGTCGACGACCTCTTCAGTCCCTTCGTCCCAAACGAGGATGTCGTTCGAGTAGGTGCCGAGATACCAGCGCGCGTTCGCCTGGGCGGAGGCGGCGGAAAAGCCCACGGCCAATAGCGCGACTACCGCGGCAGCCGCTCGGAGTGGGACTCGCGAGTCAGGTGCGCCGGCGGCGGTGAATCGGTTGATTAAGTTGCGAAGCATATCGGCGGGCCTAGGGGAAAATGAGGTCGAGCTTCCGCCAGTCTTTCTGGGCGGAAGCACACTTGCCGGTCCAGTCAGGCGCGTGGTTGAGCTGGTCGGGCACGTGCGCAGGCCAGAAGCAGGCGATGTGGTGGTGACCGGCATGAACGAGGCGGCGGATACCATGGGCTTCATCGCGGTCTACCCCAAGAGCAACGCCCAGAATGAATGGGCGATGGCGTGCGATCGGTGTTCCCCGAACGCCGCCATCGGCGTGGGCGACGTGCACTACTTTCGAGTCGTCGTCGATGCCCTCCCTAAGATCTTGCCCGTGGACCCCGACAGGATCTTCCTGTCAGGCTTCTCCAACGGTGGAATGATGACCTACCGGGCCGCATGCACCCTCGCAGACGAAATCGCGGGGTTTGCGTCTAACGGTGCAGGGATGTGGACGTGGCATCTTGAGAACTGCGAGCCTACCCGTGCGGTCCCTATCCTCATGATCAATGGGACCGCGGACGGGCAGTTTCCGTGGGACGGCGTCGCGGTCAACGCGCCGCTGGTGGGGGGGAGACATCCAAGTGCCGATTCTCGAACACGTGGCGGGGTGGCGCAGCCGAAACGGATGTCAGGACACCCCTGACGTGAGGGAGATGCCAGATCTGTTTGACGAGGGCACTGTGGTCCAGCGGTGGGACTATGCGGGGTGCAGGGCGGAGACGCTCTTCTACAGGATCGAGGGTGGGGGGGCACACATGGCCGGGCAGTCCGGTGAATTTGAATCCAGCTTTAGGCGTGAAGAGCCTAGACCTCGTGGCGACGGATTCGATCGTCGTATTCTTTTTGAGACAGGGGCTTTAAGCATTGCCGCGCGGACGCGGTTCACCGAAACCCAACACATTTTCGTCCAGATGTCGCTGTCTTTTTGGCGCTGAGGGCGACCGGGTTCTGACTGGAGAGCCGTCCGGGGCGTAGTGGTTGGGATGGCCCGCTAGGCCTCTGCGGTCGTATGCTCGGGGCGCCCGTCCACTCCTGAGGTCGACTATGCGACGCATTGCACTTCTTGCCGCGCTGCTCCTACTGCCTGCCGTGCTTCAAGCGCAGGCGCCCCGACCGCGCGCTGGCGAACTCGCGGTCCTCGGCGGTCAACTCTGGGACGGCACCGCCGACGAAGCCAGGCCAAACCCCGGTATCCTGATCCGCAACGGGACGATCGTGCGCATCGGCATCGGTGCGGACGAGACCGGAGAGGCGACCGTGCTCGCGTTCGACGACGACCATTTCATCATGCCGGGGTTATTCGACCTACACGCCCACTACGCGGTGGACCTCTTCGGAGAGGGTAGAGTCGACGACTACACGGTGAACCCGGTGCTTTTCCTAGCGAACGGCGTGACGTCGACGTTCCCGGCGGGAGAGATCGACCCTGATGAGGCGCGTCGCGGCCGCGCCCGTATCGCGAGCGGCGAAGTGCCCGGCCCACGCATCTTCAGTTCGGGACCATATTGGGGCACCGCGCGGCCGGGATGGAGTCACGACGCGATGACACCGGACTCGGTCCGCAAGGAAGCGACGTACTGGGCGCTCAACGGAGCGCGCGGTTTCAAGGCCAAGGGCATCCGGCCGGAGCAACTCGCGGTCCTCATCGACGTTGCGCATGAGCACGGACTCACCGTGACCGGCCACCTGGATTCTGGCTTCCGCAACAGCGTGAATCCCCGAGATGCGATCTACATGGGCATCGACCGCATTGAACACTTCATGGGGGGCGACGCCTTCCTGGGAACGCAGTCGGCGTACGCCTCGTTGGAGGCCTTCGACCTCGATGACCCGACCACGCTCGCGCAGATCGAAGCCCAGACGCGGCTCTTCGTCGAGCGAGGGGCCTATTTCGACGCGACGCTGAGTGCCTACGACTACTGGGCCGGCAAGGACCCGGAAGTCTATGACTACTGGGAAGACGAGCGCGGCTTCATGACGCCATACGCGCGTGCCGAGGTAGAGGCTCGCATTCCACATACCCCCCTCGACCAGTTCGAGCGCATCTACTATATGAAGCGTCGCACCATCAAGCTCTTCTACGACTTCGGCGGCGGGGACAACATCACGCTGGGCACGGATCACCCGAGTTGGGGCGAGTGGTGGAGTGGATTTGCCGTGCACCGGGAGCTTCAGTCGATGGTCTTGTCGGGCCTTCCGAACGCGGCCGCGCTCCAGGCTGGCACCATAAACGCAGCGCGTGCGTTTGGCGTCGATGAGCGACTGGGGACGATCGAGCAGGGCAAGTATGCCGACCTGACCGTCGTCCGTGGGAACCCGCTCGTGACGATCACCGACGCGCGTCAGGTAGCCGTCGTGATCAAGGCCGGGAGGGTCTATCGGCCTGAAGTGCTCTTTGAATCTGTTAGGGGCAAGATGGGACCCGCGAGTGCGGCCGAAGCAGATTGGTGGAAGGGCAACCTGCGGATCGGGCGATAGCGGAAGCTTTCCTCGACGATCTCGGTCGCGGGCTGCCACCCAGACGTCAGCAGTGTGTGACGACGTTGCGTGCGTCCAGCTCCGAGCTCGCTAGCGGAGCAACGAATCTCGCGTTGTCGAGCGAGTCATAGAGACAATCCTGGGGACGATCAGGCCGCGATCAGGTGGGTGACGCGTGGTGATGCGCCTCCCGAGTAAGAAAAATCCCGCCAGCTCCGTCAGAAAACTCCCGCTGAGAGGCTCTGCGGGCCCAAGGCTCCCTTGTTGGGTGGGAGGTCCGTACCTAGCGTCTGTAATCGTCGCGACGCGCTAGAAGGGACACCCTGTCACGAGCGCCCCTGCCGCGGCCTTCGCGCCTGGTTTTTTTTGGAGTTGTGGATCATGAAACGCACGTCGATCGCACTTGGCTTCTTGGCCTTGCTCTTAGCGATTCCGTCGGCCAGCAGCGCGCAGAACGCGCTCCAGGAACGGGCTGTTCGTCGAGACGTCCCGCTCACCAACATGATCCGTAACGCCTGCGGTGCGGGGGCGCGCGACTCCACGGGTGCGCCTGGTGCCAACTATTGGCAACTGGAAGTGAGCTACTCCATTGATGCACGCCTCGACATTGGGGTGGGTGCAATTTTTGGGCGAGAAACGGTCACCGTCGAAAACAACAGTCCAGATGCTCTGGACCGAATTGTCCTCCGCCTTGACCAAAACGTCTACGCAGAGAACGCCGTGCGTTCTCGGGCCGTGCCAGACATTACTGGGGGAACCGTGGTTTCGGCGATCTCGGTGAATGGTTTCGCGGTGGACCTGGCGCTCCAGCCGCAGGGTGGAGGCCGAGGCAGGGGGCAAGCGAGATCCCCTGAGAACAACTACGTGACGGGCCTCAATACGACGTCCGCGACGTTGCGCCTGAAAGATCCGATTCCGGCGCACGGCAGCGTGACACTCGCCATCGATTGGAGTTTTGAAGTGCCCTCTGTCACGGGTGGACGAGGCCTGAGGATGGGCGCCTGGGGCGACTCCCTCGTTCAAGTCGCGCAGTGGTATCCGCAGGTTGCGAAATACGATGACCTGCGCGGCTGGGACACAGACCCCTACCTGGGGGGCTCGGAGTTCTACAACAACTTCGGAAGCTTCGATGTGCGGCTCGACGTTCCAGCCGATTGGACCGTGGGGGCTACGGGGCTGCTGCAGAACCCCGATGAGGTACTCAGCTCACAGATCCGAAAGAGACTGTCCCACGTAATGGAGTCCGATGCCACGCTCACCATCGTGGGTGAAACCGATTTCGGGGCAGGGAAGGCGACGGCGACGGGTGACCGGCTCGTGTGGCACTTCGTTGCCGACTACGTGAACGACTTCGCTTGGGCTGCATCGGATCAATACATCTGGCAGGCGACCCGTGTGGACATTCCCGGTGCGGAGACGATCCCGTTCTACTGGATGTACCTGCCCGGCCATGCCGCCGGCTTCGAGGGTGCGGACGAGCGCGGTCGCCACGCGCTCCAGTTTTACCCCGAGCTGTGGATGCCCTACGCCTTCCCGATCCTGACCATGGCGGACGGACCTGACACCGGCATGGAGTACCCGATGTTCATCATGTCGGCGCTCGGCGCTGAGGAAGTCCAGCGTGCCATGAGTGAGTACGCGAAGGCGTGGCGTTTCAAGCACCCGTCCCCGTGGGACTACATGTTCTCCATGAACGCTTCGCTCGGGCAGGACCTGGGTTGGTTCTGGAACTACTGGCTCTTCACCACGGAGAGCGTGGACGGGTCGATGGCCAACTTTGCGGCGTCGGGCGGCAATACCGCCGTCACCGTGCGTCAGGACGGTCAAATGCCTGCCCCGGTCGTGTTGAGTATCCAGTTCCGCGGTTGGGATCCCTCAGTCGCGTCCATTCTGAATGCCGAGAAGGTCGGAGAAAATGAGGTACTCGTGACTTTCCCGGTGGATGTCTGGTTCACCGGCAGCAAGAGTTTCCAGGCCGAACTCCCGTTCGCGCTCGATGGCATTGAGACGATCACCCTCGACCCGAACGGACGCTTCCCGGACCGCGATCCGAGCGACAACGCCTGGCCGCGGGTGCCTTCGGCGGGATGATGCGGATCCGTTTCGGTCAGCGGGCCTAACACTTTGAGTTTTCAAGTCACTGACGGACGCCGCCTTCTCATTGAGGAGGCGCTGCGAGAGATCGACGCGGAACCGCCTCCGTTCGAACCCGGGCGTTACGGGGTCGGGATGGTCCTACTTGGCATCGCGGATCTCGTCGCCGTTGGGGCCCTGGTGCCGAGGTTCGGTATCGCCGGCGGAGTGGCGACAACCGTGCTGATCTTGGGCGCCGGCCTGACCGTGACGGGCCTCTTTCTCGCCATGACGCGCGGCGGGTTCACCCGTGGGGCTTCGATCGCTGCGACTGAGGCGGCGCTGCGGCAACTCGAGAGGGGTGACGAGGACGAGGAGGTACTGCTCCGAGCGGCGACCCTGCTGCTGGCGCACTCGGTTGTCTCCTACGGAGCGACCACGTCGAACACATTCGTGCGGGAGGAGGCCGCGGCGCGCATCGGCCCGCAACTCCCCATGGTCCGCGCGGTCGAGGAGGTCCTCCTGGCCGAAGAGCGGATCTATCCTGTCTTCACGTTGGACGCTGAAGACGAACCCGCTCACTAACCCGAAGCGCTTCCCCCAAGGGGCCCGGAGGCTGACGCCCGCGAGCCCCAAGGGGAGAGCACCTAAAAGATCGGCGACCGAATGTACGTGTCCGCTCCGGCCCACGATGCGACGAAGTCCGCGTGAGTCGCCTCAGCCTCTGAGGTGAGTCCCAGCGCCCTCAGCGAGCGCTCCAGGCCGAACAGCGACCAGCCGTTGTGTGGATGATCCACGAGTTCCGCTCGGAATGCGTCCACCGCCTCTTGGTGGTGACCGGCCTCCCACAACGCATCGCCGAGCCACTGGCGGACCGAAAAGTTAAGTGGCTCAGGCTCGTCGTAGCGCAGTCCAACCTCAATTGCAGCCGCTGCGGTGAGCACCGCGATCGCGCCGTCGAGGTCGCCGTTGGCGCGGAGGATCTCCCCTTCCAAGATGCCGCCGGTGATGCCCAGCAACTGGGTCACGGTGTGCCCCCGGAATCCCTCGGTCTCCGGTGCGTCCGAGATCGCGGTTTTCACCTTGTGGAGGTACCAGCGCGCCGTGCCTTCGTCGCCGGTGCGCAGGTGGGCGTACCCCTTCGCTGCGTCCCACAGTCCCAGGAATGCCGCACCTTCCGGCGGGCCCTGGAGCTCGACCAAGTCCTTGAACCGGCCGAATCGAAAGAGCGTCAGCGCCTGATAGAACTGGCCTCCCTCCATCAGGTCTGCGTAGTCTCGGCCCGCCTGGACCGCGACAGCTCCCTGACCGCCGTTCGACGCCGCAAACAACAACATGTGCAGGTTGTGAGAAGGATATATGGCGAAGCCCTCCCCGTATTCAGCCTTCAGATCTGAGTGCCAAGCGTCCGTATTGGCGCGCACCGCATCGGCCCACCGTCCAATGCGGTTGAAGGTGTGGGACGGCATGTGCTGGATGTGGCTCGCCCCCGGGATCGAGTTGCCGAGATACTCCGCGCATGCCTCCGCCTTGCCGGGCTCTACCGTGGGTTCGGTCGCATGGATGTACAGATGGCACGCACCCGGATGCAGGATGTCCTTCGTGAGCACGGTCTCGAGCACACGATGGATCTTCTGAACCGATGCCTTGCCGATGTCCCACGTGCCGCGCCGTGGCTCGAGCAGCATGAACGCCTCGCCGGTCAGGAACCCGGCGTCGAGGTCATTCGGGTAGGCGTCGTAAACCGCTTCGATCGTCGCGGCCCACGATTCATCGAGCGTGCGGCGTGTGTCACGGTCGTGCTCTGGTTCATATCGCGTGGCCATGGCTTCGATCAAGGCGCGTTCGACCGGAGTCGTGTTTCCGTCGCGTAGCTCCATCGCCTTTTGGATCGCAGCGTGCGCCAGCGGGGCGTCGGACGGTACCATGGGACCGTTCAGGTACGGGCCCCAAGCCCAGGCTTCCCCGAAATAGCACATCGCGCACTGAGGGTCCCGCTTCCAAGCTTCACGGAACGAGCGCGCGCCTAGGTTCGGATCGAACGCGTAAATGAGTTGAATGCCCTGGTCGAAATAGAGCTGCGCCTCGTGAGACGTCGTCGTGACGGAGCGCGAAAAGGGGCCTAGTCCCTTGCCGTCGTGATGGAGCGGCATCGGCTCGTCGAAGCCCGGTGGGAGCTCCGGGCCGTCTTGGCCCACGAGCGCTGCGGGGGCGAGAAAGGCGAGTGCGATTGCGTGTGGTATACATCGACGCATAGCGTGCGGCTCCGACGGTTTATTGGGATGAACGGGCATAATGTGCCGGCGCGATGCCGGTGCGTCCAGCGGTCCCTGTGCGAGGCCTAGAAGGCTGTTGAGGAAGTACAGCGTTCCGCGTTACCGTGCCACGGCCCCAGGCCCTAGCGCGCGCCATTCTACTTCTTCAGCAGCCTTCTCGAGACCGCCGGGCACGGGTCCACTGGCGGCGGCCCCTCTCACCTTGCACGTTGTGCCCCCAGCCTCTTCTCACTGCCCGAAGGACCCTCCGCATGTCACCGAAGGAAGGATCTGGCCTTTCGCGCCGCGCTTGGCTTGCTACGACGTCTGGCGTCATCGCTGCGGGCCTCCTCAAGACCCAAGCTGATGCGGTGAGCTTGGTTGCCCAAGAGGCCCCGGTGGTCGGACAGGACCACACCAAGGTTCCTGGTCGGTTTGTGAGTGAGTTGGGGCAGCGCGCACCTGGTGAGCGCCCCAGGCGTTTGCCCAGAACCCAGGCGTTGTCGAGCTCATCGCGGACGCCGCTCCAAGACCTGCACGGCATCATTACACCCGCTGATCTCCATTTCGAGCGACATCACGGCGGGGTTCCTAACATCATCGCTGAGGAGCACGAGCTGATGGTGCACGGTATGGTGGACCGCCCCACGGTGTTCCGCATGGCGGACTTGAAACGTTATCCGCAGAGCTCACGCATTCACTTCGTGGAATGCTCAGGAAACGGCGGCGGGGTCTACAATCGGGATCGTATGCCTACCGACGTGACACCCCAGGCGCTCGACGGACTGCTCAGCACGAGCGAGTGGTCGGGCGTCATGCTGTCGACGATTCTGCGTGAGGTTGGTGTGCGACCCGGCGCGAGTTGGCTGCTGGCGGAAGGTGGTGATTCTGCGGTGATGTCGCGCAGCGTGCCGCTCGACAAAGCCATGGACGATGCTATGCTGGCCTATGGCCAAAACGGTGAAGCGATCCGGCCTGAGCAAGGTTATCCCGTGCGTCTGCTTCTTCCCGGATGGGAGGGCAACGCGAACGTGAAGTGGCTGCGCCGCATCGAAGTCACGGATCAACCGACCATGACGCGCGAAGAGACGTCCCGCTATACCGATCCGCTCAAGGACGGCACGGCGCGGCAGTTCAGTTTTGTGATGGACGCCAAGTCGATCATCACGTTCCCGTCGTATCCGTATGTGCTCCCAGAGCCTGGTTGGTGGGAGATCAAGGGGTTGGCCTGGACGGGAAGGGGCAGGATCACCCGCGTGGATATTAGCACGGATCGAGGGGTTACCTGGGTCCCTGCGGAACTGCAGGTCCCGATACTCTCCAAGGCCACAGTCCGCTTCCGCCACCTATGGGAATGGGACGGCCGCGAGACCGTGATCCTGAGCCGGGCGGTGGACGAGACGGGATACGTGCAGCCGACCATCCAGCAGTTGTGGGAAGCTCGCGGTGAGCGAACGAACTACCATCAGAATCATCAGCGAGCTTGGCGAATCGGTGCTGATGGCGTGGTCACGTTTGGGCTGGGAGAACTCTTGTGAGCCGGTTCGACGGCGCGCGCCTCACGTGCGTGACCTTCGTCGTGGTGGCCGTGTGTGCGGTTGCAGCCTGTGATCCAGGTGTGTCGGCCGGGAACGCGGAGGGCGATGGCCAGGCCGACGCCGTGTCGTCTGGTCAGTTGCCGGCGAATGCGCCTTCCCTGTTTGGATTCGGATCCCCAGCGTCGGCGGCCCGAGTCGCGTTATGGGACATCGACGTGCGGCCGGACGGAGAGGGACTCCCCAGCGGGACGGGGACTGCCGCTGCAGGCAAACAGGTCTACGAGATGTACTGTATCGCGTGTCACGGTCCCACTGGGAATGAAGGGCCCAATGATCGCCTGGTTGGCATGGAGCCCTGGGGGGATTGGCCCGGCACACGAGGCATCGGGAATTATTGGCCCTATGCGACGACGCTTTTCGACTACATCCGCAAAGCAATGCCCCAGAATGCTCCCGGATCGCTAACGGCGGATCAAACTTACGCGGTCATCGCCTACATCCTGAGCCTCAACGGACTGTTGTCGGCTGATGCCGTGTTGGACGCCACGACTCTACCGGCTGTGGAGATGCCCATGCGTGATCGTTTTGTGCCTGACGATCGGGTGGGCGGACCGTCGATCCGCTGACTGATCCGAGCTGAGCGACCGCCCTTTCTCTGCCCGGCTGTCATCGCTTGGCGATCTGGCGTGGTAGGTTTGACGTAGGCACGCGGCTCCCGGATCTTTGCTGCAGCTAAAAACGGCCGCCGGCTTCCCTTTCGGACCCCAGTGGGTATGCCCAGAACGATCCTCTTTGCGTTACTCCTGTTCGCTCTGCTCCCTGTTTCGGGGTGCGGCTTCATTCCGTCGTGGGGTGAGGGCGAGGACCCGGACGGCGCGCCGACGCAGGCCGCCCCTGTATCCATCCAGCAACCTACGCCGAGCGTGGATGCTCGGATCGATCAATTACTGGCGGCGCAGCAGGCTCTGACGGCGCGGGTCGATTCAGTTCTCGCCCGAGCGGACGCGGTGCCTCAGGGGCCTGAAGGAGCCATAGGTGACGCCACGGGGGTGTCGGACTCGGCGGGCGGGAGCCTTGGAGAGCGCCTGGCCGGCAACTCGGGTGAGGTCCTTGGAGAAGCCCGCAAACAGGTGGGGAGCTTCGGCCGCAACATCGGCTGGTCCGTTCTGGTCATCATCATTTTCAACCTGTTGGTGCGGGGCACGGTTTGGTTGCTCGATCGGCTCGCCGAGCGAAGCGTCAGTCAGCGCCTGTTTTACAAACGCTTGGTACCGATCGTGCGACTCGTTCTGTGGCTGTTCGCCGCCTACCTGATCGTGAGGGTGATCTTCCGGGTCGATGCCCAGGGTGTTGTTGCCGCGGCGGCGGCGGTCGGTGTCGCTGTCGGTTTCGCAGCACAGGATCTCCTCAAGAACCTATTCGGCGGACTGATCCTGCTATTCGACCAGCCATTTCAGGTCGGGGACAAGATCAAGGTCGGCGGCACATACGGCGAGGTTGTATCCATCGGACTGCGCTCCACCCGACTTGTCACGGCCGACGACAATCTGGTGAGTGTGCCGAACGCACAGGTCGTGGATCAGCAGGTCGCGAACGCGAACGCAGGTGAGCTGAATTGCCAGGTCGTCACCGATCTGTTCCTTCCCGGCTATGTCAACGAGGCCGTAGCGAAGAAGATCGCGTTCGGAGCTGCGACCAGTTCCAAGTACGTGTACCTCAACAAGCCCATTGTCGTCCTGATCCAGGACGAGTTCAAGGAGACGTTTTTGACCCGGGTCCGTGTGAAGGCGTACGTCATGGATCCTCGCTTCGAGTTCCTGTTCCAGAGTGACGTGACGGAACGCGCGCGTTCCGGTTTTCGTGAAGCCGGGTTGATCAGCAGGGAAGACTCCCGGTTCTTTGCGGCCGCACGCTCCCCACTCACGGCGTCGACGGTCGAACCGGCGTCTCCTCGTTTGGATGGTTATGTCGCGGAGTAACACCCCCGTCGCGGTGGATCCCCGAGTGCGTCTTGATGCGGTATGCCACGACGCCTTCGCAGGTGCTTGGGAGCAAATCCGAGAGACGGTTGGCGCGCGGTTGGCGCTAGCGCTGTCCAGCGCCGCCGAAGCACATCGGGTCGCGACTGCGCGAGCCACTCTAGACGCAGACGCCCCGAGCGACGTTGTCGAACGTTCGAAACGGCTGATCGCATACCGGCGTGGCGTGGGCGGAGACGTATTGGAGCCTCTCATCATGGCCCTCGAGGCGAGTCATCCCAGTCGCACAGTGGGCGCGCGTCTGAAAGCGGCTGAATCGACGATCATTGCGGACGTAGCGGGTCTGCCGACGGCAGGCGATGTGGCGTGGACCGACGACGCGTTGGATGATGTGCTCACTGACTCGGCCCGGAGGCGGTTCGGGAAAATGTTGGCGCGTGTCCTACGCGTGGGCGGGAGCCCTGGCCAGATGCGGGCGGTGCCCATGCGCGCGATCGCAGCCGCGCATGTGTCGCAGGACGTCATGCCTGGGCAGTGCGAATCGGCCCGGGTGACGGTCCTGTCGTGGTCCACCTGGATGGGCGAAGTCGAGGCCGCCTGGGCCAGGTGGAGCGACGTCGCCCTGCCGATGTTGATGGTCGTAGAAGCGCTCACCGACCGGAAGTTGGAATCTCAGGAGCAGGTCGAGTGGGAGACCGTTCGCGAAGCAGCTAAAGACCTCCAACGCGCTTTGGAGGCGCTGATTGAGCGTGTGCCAAGCGGGGCTTCCTCGGCCGAGGTGTCCGGTCGCCTCGCCCCCGCCCGCTCGGCCCTGGCGTCGGACCTCGGCGTCGCGGGCACCTTCCTCCTCAAGCCTGCAGCCACCCCGCCTTTGGCCGCGTCCCTTCGGCTTGCCAGGGTCGTCGAGGCTGGGGTCGCGTGGGACATGCAGGTCGTGGCCCGCCTGAGACTGCACGCTTCGCTCCTGGCCGTTCTGGCCGGAGGAAACGCAGTTCAAGGCCGCTTGTTGGGGCGCCTCGTTGAAGCATGCGTGGAGCCGGTGACCGGGATCTCTCCGATCGCGGATCAATTTCAGTCGTTGGCGCGCGAGGCCCAAGGCCTGGGCCAGGCTCATGACTGGGATTCTACGCTCGACGGACTACGCGTGCGGGCCGAACAAACCTTGGTTCTGGCTCTCGACCTTCTTCCCGAGCCTGAGGCCCTCAAGGCGGCGATCAATAAGGGCGCGGACGCCGCGGTCGAGTCCTTGCAAGCGATGGTGCGCCAAGTGCCGAGCGCTCTGGTGGTGCACTCCCTGGAGTCCAGGCCTTCGATCGGGTCACGGGCGGTCGAGACCCGATCCATTTCTCTCCAAGAGATGGCACGCCAGGCCTTCGATGCCATGCGAATGGAACGCATCCATGGGGCTGCCTCTGGCGTTGCGGGCGAAGTCCTCTGGATTCGGCAGGCGGCCATGGGGCTTCCGGACGTCTTGGCCTTCGGGTTCGACGCCGCACGCTCCGAATTTGTGAAAGGGGAGCCCGAGGCGACTGGACGCGCCGTTGGGCTCGTTTGTGAGGCCTTGGCTCGAACCGCTGACGCACTAGGGGGGATGCCGGCCGCACTTGAGGCCGGAATCAACGGGTCCCGGCAGGACGTTGCCTACGAAATCGCCAAGGGGTGCGAGTCACTCTTCGAGCGTGCGGAAGCGCGACGTATGCAGGCCCAACTCCTGGCCGCACAGAGTCGCTTCGCCGCCCTGGTCTTGTGGGCAGGCGATTCGATCCGCCCGTACGTCTTTCGCGCGAGCCGTTGGATCCGCGTGCGCTTGAGCGTCGCCAAGCGAATCGCTGGAGTGTGGGCCGGGCGAGTCAAAGCGCTCCTTGGCCAAGAACCCGTCGCCCAGGCGAAATCCAGCCGAACGATCAGGACGCTCGCCGACGCGAAAGCTGAAGGGGCTCCGCTGGTCTACCAGCGCCTGTTCTCAAGCGAGCCACTATTGGACCCGGCGCTCATGGCGGGTAGAGATGGCGCACTAAAGGAGGCGTTCCAGCGCTGGGAACGTTGGCTTACTGACGATGGCATTCCCACGGTAGTCGTCGGGCGTACCGGTGGCGGCGTGACGAGCTTCCTCAATGTGTTTGTCGAACGACTGCGGGCAGACGAATTCACCGCAGTTGTGGTCCAGCTGACGCACCGTGTGACGGAAGAGGCGGAACTCGCTGGGATTCTCGCCGCAGCGCTTGGGCTGAATTCTGCGAAAACCTTGGACGAACTGGCTCACTCGGTCCTCCGCGCGGCGGTCGAGGAGGTGCCCAACGCGATCGCGATCGACTCCCTTGGGCATGTCTATCTCCGGACCCCTGGAGGCACGGATCTTCTTGAACGGCTCTTAACGTTCATGTCCGAGACGGAGCCGAAGGTCTTCTGGATCGGAGGCATTTCAACCTCTGCCTGGCAGGTTCTGCGGAAGGCGGAGCCGACGGCGGTCGCACAGGTAGAGTCGCTCGAGCTCAGCCCCCTCACGGTGGAGCAGCTGCAAGCAGCGATCATGCTGCGTCACCGACGCAGTGGTCTGCGCCTTCGTTTTTCGGAGCCGGCTGAGGGCCGACGTCTCTTGAGGCGCAGGCTACGTGGTGCCCAGGGGACAGGCCCCCAGCAACAGCTGCTCGCCGCAGACTACTTCGACCGCCTCCAGAAGGCCTCGCTCGGGACGTTACGGCTTGCGCTGTTCCAGTGGCTATCCGCAGCGGATTTCGAGTCAGGCGATGGCGAGGTTCGCATGAACCCTATTCCGCGTCCCGATTTTTCGATGCTCGACCTTCTCGACCTAACCCAAAACTTCACGCTGAAGGCGATCATGGAGCATGAGACACTCAGCATGGCCGAGCATGACGTCGTCTTTCGAGTGCCGCACCAGGAGAGCTATCAGGTTTTCGAGTCCCTCTCGAACCAACGTCTCATCGAATCGGTGACCAAAAAGGGCGGAGAGATCACCCGGTCAGAGGTCGTAGAGGGGCTTCGCTACCAGGTTCGACCGCTCCTGACCGGCGCGGTGATTGCTCACCTCCAACGGCGCAACATTATTCACTAGTTGGCCGCCGGCAGGCCCAGTAGTCGGGGACCCTTGGGGGCCGCGTCAGCCGCCCCCGCCCGGTGGAATCAACCTGAGCAGGTCGGCGGCCATGCCTTGGGCCATGTACCCGAGAAGCCCCCGGACGGCCGACGACTGATTCACAGTTGTGACGTCTAAGCTGTAGACGGCTTCGTTGTCATCCCCTTCACTGTTGACGATCGCGGTGAGCGTGAGCGCCTCACCATTCTGTAGGCGCACGACCTGGTGAGCCTGCAGAACCACAGGAGACTCTAGGACGCCACCGGTGCCTGCTGGGGCTGTCCACACGACGTCGGCGTCGTCTGCACTACCAAAGTGCAGTGCGTAAATGTTTTCCCCGGCGAGGGATTCTGGGAGCGTCGCGCGAACGGCGAGGGAGGGGGCGAACGAGAGCAGCGGATGCTCGAATACAAGTCCGAGAGAATCCAGGGTCTCAGCGAACTGCGTGATTTCTTCTTCAGACAGCGAAGCTCGCTCTTGGATCATCGGCGCGAACGCCACGCTGATCACGATGTTCCCGTGGCGTGCAAAAGCGACCGTACGGGCTCCAGTCAAGCTGCCGTTTGGGGCGACCCGAAGCGTCTCAGGCGCTGTCCAAGGCCGAAGCTCTTGGACGTTCCAAAGTTCCTCTGAAGAGTCGACGAAGCGGAAGATGCTGCCCGGTCCGGGCGTCGCGGCTGCAGCACACACGGGACCTGTCTGTGACTGACACGCTTCCACCACAGCGGACCGGACGAAGATCGCCCCGTCGCACGGACCGGCTTCAGCGGCGAGGTCCCCGGAAGCGTCGATCACCGCCTGTGCCTGCGCCTGAACAGCCGCGTCAGCGCCCTGAATTGTGCCCCGGAGCTGTTCGCGGCCTATGCCCCTTTGTCGGCGTAGGTCCTCGTTGCCGCTGTCGAGGAAACTTTGAGCCAAAAGGCCGTCCGCTACGAACCACGCGTGGATGGCCGCCTCGACAGCGTTCGTCTGATCCAAGGATGGCATGATGTCGCGGTCCTCGAGCGCGATCGCCTCGGTGAGAACGCGGAGTCGTTCGGCTTGCACGCCTAGCGGTTGCAGCGTCGCATTTAAGACGTCCATGCGTGTGAGTACGCCAACGCAATCACGGGAACGGGCCATCTCAAGATTGCCGAAGCCCACCGGGGCATCCTGGGCCGTCGCTCGGCTTGGAATCCACAGCATTGACGCTACGGCGACGGCGGTGACAAGAACTCTCACTCGGGCTTCCTCAGTGGGGCGAAATGGGTCAACGCGCGTGATACCCCTATACGCGCCCAGGATCCCACAGGAACCGGACCCGGGCTTTGATGCTTTAGCAGGGCGACAGAAACAACCGCCGCGGCCTCGTGTCTGAATGGACCCGAAGCTGCGGGCAACCGGAGAAATAGAAAATGAAGATGAACTTCGCTCGGGCCGCCGCTGGAGGTGTCGTGGGTACCGTCGTCATGACCGTGATCGGGATGTTCGTCTCCCCGATGATGGGTATGCCGGCCATGAACCCTGCAGAAATGCTGGCCGGTCCAATGGGTGGAAGCATGATGATGGGATGGGTGGGGCACTTCATGATCGGCATGGTGCTCGCCGTGACGTACGGTGCGGTGGCCAGCTCATTGCCGGGCGCGCCTCCAATGCGAGGTGCGCTGTTCGCGATCGCACCTTGGCTCATGGCCCAGGTCGCCGTGATGCCCATGATGGGCATGCCGCTGTTCTCAGGGAGCGCCCAGATGGCGATGGGGTCCCTCGTAGGTCACGTGATGTACGGTGCCGCAGTGGGCGCGATCTACGGCCATCCGGACGCGGGGGCGGCGACCGACTAGGCTCCAAACTGAACTCGACCCAAGGACGCTTGAGGGAGTGGCACCCGTGGGTGTCACCCCCTCAAGTGATCCGTGGGTCAGAGGCCGTCGTCGCTAATGAGCGGGTTGAGGCCGCGCTCCACGAGGAGGCGGTTGAACGTGGCGAGGTCGCTCTCGAGCAACGCGTCGAGCTCGCCGCGCGCGTTCATGAGGATCACGCGAATCAGGACCTGCACTTCTCCTTGCTGATCCGTGGGCTGGAAGTCCGCGGTGCCCGTGCCATTGCCTAGGTGGCGCAGCTTTCCTGCGACCTTGGCCGGATAGCGAACTCCATCCTGGCCGGTCCCTGTGTTCCGGAGTTGAATCAACTCCTCTTCAATCGTGATCAGGGACTGGTCCAGTGCCCCCGCGCCGTTGACGAGGTCTTCTGAGCCGCCCTGGCTTTCGAGGACATCGACGAGGTCATAGAGCTGACGACGCAGCCATTCAATGCGATTCACGGCGTCGGCCGTGGCATCGAGATCGTTACGGATTTCTTCCATGGCCGCGAACTGCGCACGAATCGAGGCCGTCGTGCCGTCCGAGTTCGGATCCTTCAGGACGATGAGTTCCTGGCTGAACTGCTCACCGCCGACCTCAAGCGTCACCGTGTAAGTGCCCGGCGGATGTCGCAGCGACATACCGTTCTGGACGCGCACGCGCTCCGGGCCGTAGTCGACCCAGTCAGCATAGAGTGGCGGCACGCGCATGCGGAACGGCGTGCTGTTCTCCCCCTCAAAATCCCAGAAGACCCGATTTATCCCTGCCTCAGTCGTCCCCTCCAGCGTCCGCACTAAGGCGCCGCTGGCATCTGAAACGGTCACCGTCACGGGGCTGCCGGCGGCGGCCTCTCCGAGCCAGTAGTTGATGTAGGCGGCGTTCGGAGGGTTCGTGCCCTGGCTCATGTCCGTCGTCATTGCGGCGGGCGCCGTGCGCTGGTTGAACCGATACGCATCGCGCGGGCGGAAGAGATGCGCTGAGGAGGCTCGCACATCGTCGGTGAGCTGCTGCAACGGTGTGAGGTCGTCCATGATCCAGAAACCACGCCCGTAGGTGCCGATCACGAGGTCATTGAAGTTCTCCTGAACGACGATGCCGTACATGGGGCTTGGCGGCAGATTGTTGATAAACGGCTGCCAGTGATCTCCAGAATCAAAACTGAGATAGATGCGATTCTCGGTGCCTAGGAACAGCATGCCAGGCCTGACGGGGTCTTCCTGAATGCTGCGCGTGAAGCTCAGGATGTGGTCGTCGATGCCGTTGGTGATCTTCGTCCAAGAGGCCCCGAAGTCGGTGGTGCGGTACGCGTAGGGTGCGAAGTCGCCGACTTGGTGTGCCTCCACGGCGAGGTAGGCCGTACCCGCGTCCCAGCGTGATGCATCGATCCCGCGCACGACGCCGTCCGCGGGCCAGTCAGGCAGGTTCCCGGTGACGTCCGTCCAACTCTGACCGTCGTCCTGGCTCACATGAACTTTGCCGTCATTAGAGCCAGCGTAAAACACACCCTGCTGCGCCGGTGATTCATCGAACGCATAAATCACGCAGCAGTACTCCACGCCGATGTTGTCCGGCGTGAGCCCGCCGCTGATGCCTTGGCGGCTCTTGTCGTTCGTGGTGAGGTCTGGGCTGATCACGTCCCAGCTCTGGCCGCCGTTGCGGGTGCGGTGCACATGCTGGCTGGTCACGAAGATCGTGTTGTTGTCGTGCGGCGAGATAAGGAGCGGAAAGGTCCACTGGAAGCGGTAACGCAGATCCTCAGCAGGCGCGCCGCCGGTGCTCTCCGGCCAGACCTCGACGTTGCGGAACTGCCGATTTTTTTCGTCGTGCCGCACCACGATGCCGCCGCGGGCGCCTGACCCGGACGCGCTCGACCACACGATGTTAGGATCGGTGGGGTCCGGCGTGGCGAATCCGCTTTCGCCGCCACCCACCTGGTGCCAGTCACCGCGAGGGATGGAGCTGCCTCCGAAGCCGCCGTACAGGCTGTTGCTCGGACCCCTGTAACTGGGTCCGTCTTGGCGGTTGCCCATCACGTTATAAGGAATGGCGTTGTCCACCGTGACGTGGTACATCTGCGAGACTGGCAACTCGACCCGCACGTAGGACTTTCCGCGGTTGACCGAGATGTGCACGCCCTGGTCGTTCGCGATGGCGAGACGATCCGGATTGGCCGGGTCGATCCACAGGTCGTGAAAGTCTCCGCCCGGTCGTTCCACGCCCTGGTGCGTGAAATACGTCAGTCCGCCATCGAGTGAGCGAGACAGCGCAGCAGTAAGGAAGAAGACTTCGTCCTCATCGTCTGGAAAGACACGGCAGTTGTTGTAGTAGGCTGTGCGCCCTCCGAGGTCTCGACTGTAGTTGACCACCTGCCAGTCGTAACCGCCGTTCTCCGAACGCCAGAACTCACCAGATTCGGTTTCTTGTCCGTGCCACGGCACGCCGTCGCCGG
This sequence comes from uncultured Gemmatimonadales bacterium, assembly GCA_937919655.1. Classification (GTDB taxonomy): domain Bacteria; phylum Gemmatimonadota; class Gemmatimonadetes; order Longimicrobiales; family Gaopeijiaceae; genus CALFPJ01. The sequence goes on along the minus strand of CALFPJ010000010.1, from coordinate 411 downwards.
TCTCAATGAGTGCGTACACACGCTGAGAGTTCGCCCCAGACATACAGATGTCGATTTTGCCGACCGGGAGCACGGGCAGCCCGTGTCCCTCCAGGCGATTCCACGTGGTGCCCCCGTCTCGGGACATGAAGATGCCGGATCCTGGGCCGCCGCTCTCACGCCCCCATGTGTTCACTTGAACGGTCCACATCCCAGCGAATAAGACCCGAGGATTGTTCGGGTCCATGATGAGACTCGAGGCTCCGGTGCCTTCGTCGACGAAGAGCACGTGCTCCCATGTCGCGCCACCGTCGGTCGTCCGATAGATGCCACGCTCAGCCTGAGGAGCGTGGGCGTGCCCGAGGGCTGCGACGTATACGATGTCTGGATTTGTCGGGTGGATCACGATGCGACTGATTCGGCCTGTCACAT
>CALFPJ010000009.1 GCA_937919655.1 uncultured Gemmatimonadales bacterium | reverse complement strand
CCGATCACCTCTGAAAGGCTCGAGCTCGCGAAATTCTCAGCGGTACCCAATCGTCCCAGAAGGAACGGCATGGCCTCGGTGAGTTGCTGGAAGTCGACTAGCGGAGTCATCCTGCCGAGTTGTTCATCGACCTGCGCCAGCACGAGGTCCAAGCGGCCGTTGCGATCGAAGTCGCCATAGTAAAGCCGAAGCGGACGATTGGGCGACGCGACCATTGGCCCGTTGCGACCCCAGTTGGTAGCCACGATGTCCATCAGACCATCGCCGTTCAGATCGCCCGTTGCCACACCGTTCCATCTTCCGGTGAGCCCGCCCAGTCCAAGGGACGCCGTGGCGTCGGCGAAGAGTCCCCCGTCGTTGTCCAGCACTCGGATGGGGCCCCATTCGGTGGCCAGAACCAGGTCTGGATCGCCGTCTCCGTCGACATCGGAGAACAGCGCCGCCGACACCATACCGAGGTCGGCGAGCACGGACCGGTTTTCCGAGTCGGGGGTGAAGACTCCACCTTCATTGACGAACAGCCTGGAAGTTGGAGCCTGCGGGTAGCGCGCAGGCCGGATGCGACCGCCGACGAACAGATCGAGATCTCCATCGCCGTCATAGTCGGCGAGTGCCAACGGCCCGACGGTGGTGGGGACGCCAGCCACTGCCTCCGACGTAGGCCCTGGGTCTACGGGCGAGCCTCGATAGGCGTTGCGCGTGGCGTCGACGCGAAGCACCGACGAGGCTTCCATTGCGGCGGAAGGGCTGTCGGCCTCGTAATTGGCTTGCCCTACGAGCAAGGACACGCCGCCTCCCGGACCCGGAAGTGGGAGTACAGTCGTCTGATCCAAGGGCGCATTCGGCATGCGAATGGGGACGTTGCTAAAGTGACCCCCGTCGTTTCGGTAGAACGCGAGGGAGCCGCCGCGACCCGAGGCAATCAGGAGATCCTCATCTCCGTCGTCGTCCAAATCGTACCAGGTCACTCCAGGCCCCAGGCGGGCGAAGCTGTTGAGCAAGAGCGGTTGCCGCAAATGGTCGGGAAAGGCCAGCTCGGTGTGCACATGACCCAGATCCTGGGTCACATCCGTGAAGTACGGCGCTGACTCATCCCCGCTCGCAGGTCCTCCGGTAGCTTCGACCGGCGAAGGAACTGAACCGGCGGGAGCGATCTCGTACTCGCGGCCCGGCAGTGCATCCCGAATCACGCTTCGGCCACCGTCAGGCCAGTCGACGGTGATGGTGAGCGCCTGCGCGTCTCCTGCCGCGAACGTGTACAAGGGGTCTGACCCGGAGAGGTACATTCCACCCGCGGTCACTTCTTTACTCTGTCGAGGAATCGCTCCTCCCGTCACGCTGATCTTGGCGCCGACCCCCTGGGTGTTCGGAGGCGCGCCGGCGAGGCGAACGGCGACCCGGCTCTCCTCCGCGTCGTTTCGTATCAGCGCCGAGGGAGCGCCGAGCCGGTTCAATACCACGTCGAGGTCGCCGTCGCCGTCCAGGTCAGCCGACGCCATCCCGATCGATACGTCCTCCTCGACGCCGAACCCCCACTCTCCACTCACGTCGGAGAAGGTCAGGTCACCCTGGTTCCTGAATGCCGCGTTCCGCAGGGGGAGCTTTGGGAAGAGCAGGATCGACTCCCTCCCGTCGCGTGCCGTTGCGACTTGGGCGTCGCCGTCCAACGCATCAAACAGATTGCCGTTCGCCATCAGCGCGTCCTCGTACCCGTCCAGGTCGACGTCCATGAACATCGTCGACCACGACCAGCCCGACGCGGCGATGCCAGCGAACTGGGCGATCTCGGCGTACGTTCCGTCGCTGCTGTTGAGGAAGAGCGTGTTGCGCTGCGTCTGAGGTCGATCGTCGTAGACGCCGATTGCCGCGACCTCGGGGACGCGCGTCCGTGGCCGTGCTAGTAGACGTCGGCGGTCGCGACTCAGCATGTCGATCAGCAGGAAGTCGAGGTCGCCGTCTCGATCGATGTCTGAGAAGTCGACACCCATGGTGGAGTGGCTGGTCGACCTCAAGGAGAGACGCGGCGCCAAACGAAAATGACCGGTGCCGTCGTTCAACCAGAATCGATCAGGGCTCTCGAAGTCGTTAGCGACGTAGAGGTCGGGGTCGCCGTCGTCGTCCACGTCTTGAAACCGCGCCGTGAGCCCCCAGTCGCGAAACGGCGCCTCCAGTGGACGCCCGTCCTCGTCGGCGAATCGCTCCTGCTCGAACGGCACGAGTTCAAATCGACCCTGCCCGTCGTTCAAGTAGAACAAATCGGTTTCGCCCACCTCCTGGCGCAGGATGTCATCACTGTATCGCTTCAGTTCGTAGTGGTCCTGGAATTCAGGAAGGACGGTGTACTCCTCGCCGATCTGGCGCACGACTCGGTCGAAGGCCCGCTCTCTCGGCGAGAACATGTCCATCACCGATGTCACCTTGTAGTTGGCCACGTAGAGGTCGAGATCCCCATCCCCGTCCACGTCGGCCAGCGCCATCGTGTGACTCGCCAGGTCAGACGCGAGACCGGCTTCCTGCGTTTGATCAGTGAAGACTCCGGCACCGTCGTTGACGAACAGGGAGTTCGGACCGCCCAGCGCCGTGACGAGAAGATCCAGATCGCGATCCCCATCGACGTCGGCGAAGACTACGCCGGTGGTGAACCGGCCTTCGGCGAGCACTCCCGCTCTCTCGGTCACGTCCTCGAAGCGCCAGTTGCCCAGATTGCGATAGAGAGCATTCGGCCCGTCCAGGCGACCGAGGTAGATGTCGACCCACCCGTCTCCGTCGACGTCTCCCAGGGTCACGCCAGAGCCATTGGTCAGATGCCGGTTCTGGACGAGCAGATCTCCGCCGACGTCGTTCTCGAACCCGATGCCGGTTCGGGAAGCCGGAAGGAAGGTGAACCTAGTGGGGCCGTTCGAGGGTGGACTCATGGCGCGCCAACGGTATTCACCCTCATCGTTCCAGGTCCGAGCAGGTACTCGGGAGCAGGCCCCAGCACCGAGTAGCAGCAGCCACAAAGAGATCGCGGTCCTCGGGCGGAAAAAGCGCCGAGCACCCGGGCGTGGCGGTCCCGCCATCACGAGTGGGGCGAGGCAGCTGGATCTGCGTGGGCGGCATCGTTCATCGCGGATAGGTATTTCTAACACGCCGTTGGCGCAACTAGCCCGGTACGGTGGGGTGGTTGAGGGCTTGTCGCGAGACGAGGATGCAACAACGAAAGTACTGGGCTGGGGCCATGGTGAGCCGTGAGCTCGGAATCAGCGTAACACGCCCCACCGGGCTGAGCCGAGCCGCTTCCCAAACACCACAGCCTCTAATTCCGGCCCTTGGATCGACTCGAACTCGTCCTGCCCACTCCGGCCGCGACGCGGCGCTCGTAGTCGGCCTGCCAGGCCTCGAGTACTTGCTCTGCTCGGCCCGCCGGAACCGCGCTCGCGATCGTGCTCGGGGCGTCCCTCATCGTTTTGAAGAGATCCGAACCAAATCGCTCAACGAGTGTCTGTGCGGTCTTCTCTCCGACGCCCTTATACCGGTGCGTCAGGTAACGGACGATCGCTTCTGGGTCGCTCGGGAGTCCCAACGTACCGAGGTCTACCGAGCCCTCGTCCGCCGCTGCCACCCCAGGCGCCTCATCCCGACCCTCTCGCGGAGCCTCGACATCTTGCTCGAAGCTCACCTCTGATTGGTACGCGCGCTCAGCTACCGGGGCCTGCTCCGTGACACCAGCCGACTCGTCAACTCGCGAGATCTCGGTGCCGCGGGTTCTTTTTGAAACCCTGGTCTTCTCGGCGACGGGCGTATCTTCCGCCACGGTCGGTTTGACGGCCTCGCGACGACCGACAATCTGACCATCGAGGAGCGCCGGGCCCGCATCCCCACCCCTACGGCGGGTCGAGCCACCGCGCGGTCCAAGCCGAAGGCCCGCGCCTCCTGGAGTCGACGGCGAGATCACCACAACCGTCTGCTCAACTTTGGCTTCACGCGTAGGCCGGGCCTTCGCCGCCTCGTCAGAGGCCACGCTGGCTTGGCCGCCACCGCGTGACGAAGACCTAGTCGAAACATCATCCACGGCGGACGAATCGTCATCCGCAGACGACGTGCTCTCTGTCCGCTGTGCGGCCTCCCACCCATCGCCCGCAGCCAATTCCACTTCGTAGTTCCCTCGTTCGGTGCGCTCCGCGACGATCACGCCGTGCTCCACCGCCTGCGAAAGGAACTTGGAGAACTTGGGAAAACCGAGCTCTGTCTCGTCGAACCCTGACGAAATAGCCAACATCTTGCGCTTGACGTCTGAGTCGCGGACACGAGCGCGGCCAGCCTCGGCGAACTCCCCGAGAGCCTTAACCAACACTCCGTATGCCGCCTTCAGCGGATCGTCGGACCCTTCGACGTCGGACGTTCTTCCCTCAGGCTCCGCCTCAGAGGTCACGCTTCCAACCGCGTCAGGCGTCGTCTCGCGGTCCTGCCGGTCACGGCGACCACGCGAGCGATCACCGCGGCCCCCTCGGCTGCGACCTTCACCGGAGGAGCTACGCCGAGGCCTGGACGTTCCTGCCCCAACCTCGTACTGGCCGTTCTCCAGCTTCTTAAGCGCCACCAGACCCCGTGACGACGCCTCAGCCAGGAACTTGCTGAACTTGCTGAACCCGAGACCACTCTCCTCGAAGTTCGGGTCCATTTCCTGCATGACCTGTTTGAGGCGATCCGACCGCATGACGTCTTTACGCGCGACCATCTTCTTCACGGCCTCGGCCACCAACACCCACGGATCGCTCGTCGACTGATTCAGATCGGTGGTCTTGGTCAGTCCAGTCAGACTCGTGTACGAGTAGTACTCGTCGCAGTTCTGGACCAAAATATCCGAGCTGGATTCTTGAATCCCAACACCGATCACATACTTCCCATACTCCTTGAGCTTGAGCACGAGGCTTGAGAAGTCTGAGTCTCCGGTGAGCAGAATGAACGTGCCGATTTCCGGACGCACGAAGACGAGTTCCATCCCGTCAATCGCCATGCGGATGTCGGTCGCGTTCTTCTTACTGCTGCCGTAAGCGGGGGCAAAAATCAGGTCCACCGAGGCTTCCGACAGCGGAACGATGTATTGGGGGTAGCGGCGCCAATCAGCATAGGCGCGTTGAACGCTCACCTTGCCCTTGATCACATCCGAGTCCAGGAGCGTCTTGAGCTCCCTGGAGAGGTCGCTGCGCATGCCCATCGTGACGTTGTCGAAGTCGATCAGCAGGGCTGCGTGCGGTGACTCGTGTCCTGGAGGGCCAAAGCCCCCTCTGTGCGGGGCTTTCGTGTACGGTAATTCCATCTTCTTTCTTTCTCGCAGACTAA
>CALFPJ010000008.1 GCA_937919655.1 uncultured Gemmatimonadales bacterium | reverse complement strand
CCTCAGTCTGTGAAGTCTTCGGGCAGCGACTGATCGAAGGTGAAGTCAGGGACGGACTCGGCCTCGGTGGCGTCGCACTCGGGTGTCTGATCGAAGAGAAAGTCTCCCTGAGGTGGCCCGCGCGCGGGTGAGAGAGGCGGGGACAGATGGTGCAGGTCGAGGTGCAGGAGGATGCTGGAGACGACCGGCGGGTCGGTGAGGAAGGCGAGGATCTTCATCTGTCCGCCGCAACCGGTACAAGGGAACGGCCGGTGACGGGACGGGCGGTGGCAACTATCCTCCACCCATGAAAAGCCATGCGAAGACCCCAGTCGACGTCGTCGGGACCTTTGTGGACGGCGCCACGCCGGGCTTCACCCAGACGGGTTCGATTCACGAGCACGCACCTTGGGCCAGGGCGTTGGCGCGGGTGCCGGAGGTCGTGGTTCTGGACGAGGCAACGTCCGCCCTAGTCGGTGTGGCGGAGCGTCGCCTCGCAGAGGGCACCGAGCGAAGGATCCGGAGTAGGACGCTCACCGTGAACCACGCGAACCAGAGGAGGGCGCTTTGACGCAGGCAGGCGAAGTGCCCAGGGGTTACCAGACCCTGGCCGTGGGAGATCTTCGGTTCCTGGAGATGGCGGTGGATCTGGCGCTCTCCGCCCGAGAGCACACGGACCTTCCCGTGGCGCTGGCCGCCGATGAAGAGACGGCCCGGGTGGCCAGAGACCGGTTCGCCCACATCTTCGACTACGTGCGTGAGGTGGACAGTCGTTTCCTTGGGGACCGAGCGGCCAAGTATGGCGTTGTCGACGCGAGCCCGTTCGCGGAGGGTATCTACCTCGATGCAGACGCACTCCTATTGGGAAGTCTCGACGACCGGTGGGGACCTTGCAACGGGGCGAGCGTCGCCCTGGTGGGGGAGTTCCACGACGCCAGTAGCACGAAGCGACATCACGGATTCTCCGTGGCTGATATGGTGCGTCGCTATCAACTCCCCCGCTACCTCAAGTGCAATAGTGGGGTCTTCTACTTTCGACGGGAGACGGCGTTGGATGTGATGGAGGAGTGCCTGGCATGCTACCGCGACCAGCTCAAACCTCACGCCAAAGGCGGCTTTCTCGGTGACGAGCTGGCGTTGGGGATCGTTGGGGGACGCAGAGAATTCGCCATCTTCCCCGGTCGCCAGCCCATGTACTGGGGGCGAGAGCTGGCCACTCTGGACCCGCGCCGGCCCCACAAGCCGGTGATGCACCTTCTTGGCCCTCTGCCGTCGAGTGCCTTCGACTCACTCATGGAGGACGTGGACCGCAGGCGCAGGGAAGCCGGCGTGGAACCCACTTCGAAGCCGGCGTGGACGTGGAAGCACCGGCGGGTGACTCGAGCCCATCGCCTGGAGGGCCTCGTCAGGCCCTTCCTTCCCCTTGCGCGGCTACTCGGCCTGCGGACCACGCGTCACTGGTAGCCTGAACCACCGACAATCGCGGCAGCTCGGTTCTCGATTTTGTCGCCAGGGAGGCGCATGTCGCTAAGGCGACCGCCGCTGTAGCAGCTCGGTTGTTGACCAGGCGGGCTGGCCAATGCCACTTGTGGCATGGCAGAAGACGACGCGGCGCGAGACCCGGTGGATATTGTGCTCACGTATGTGGACGGGGCCGCCCCTGGGTTCCAGGATCAATACCGCCAGATCGTTGGGCGGGAGGCAACGCCGTGTCATGTACGAAGCCTAGGAGAAGTGCGCTATGCCCTTCGCTCCATCCACCAGCACGCCAGCTGGGCCCGCGACGTCATCTTCCTGACGCAGGATCTCGGCCACGTGCCAGCCTGGCTGAACACGAATCGCGTGCGGGTTGTGACCCTCGACGAGTTCATGCCGCCTGAGGCACTCCCGAGCTTCAACCCTTTCGCCATCCAAGCTTGGGCCCATCGCATCGACGGGCTAGCCCGTCGCTTTGTTCTATGGAGCGACGATCAATTGGCTCTGTGCCCGACCCGTGCGGAGGACTTCTTCGACGGGCACGGCACACCGAAGGTGCCAACCCATGCAGGGCGGAGCTTCTTCATGGTCGGCGCCCGCTGGGACCGGTTCAGCCGGCGACTGGCCAACTCGTTCCTCGCTCTGGATGCGATAACGCCTTCCGGTACGAGGGGTCGTGGCTTCGCCCTGGCGGCGCCTGGTCTCCCACACCCCTGTCCCGGTAGAAATCGAACTGTGGAGGACATTTCTGGACGCCCTTCAAGACCAGCCCGGCTTCACCGAGACCGTCCGCTCGCACACTCGGGACGGGACCGAGTCTCCTTCGAGACGCATCGTGATCTTGGAGCTCTGGTGTTCGTGGTTACTAGCGTTGCATCCCTCGGAGGTCAGCTCAGAGGGACGGGTGTCGGCCCTCGTCCGAGTAGCCAAGGAGTATTTTGGGCTGGTGCCGGCCCACGAGGGGCATTTTTCCGTTCGGCATGACCCGGAATGGACCGCGGCCAGCATGGCTCGCTTGCTCCGACGGCGCCCCCGATTCGCGTGCCTCAACGACGAAGCCTACCGCCGATACGCGGACCCGCAGGGGACGGTGTGGTGGCAACAGATGGAACTCGAGCCCAGCGCCCTGCGGTCCCTCCACGCTGCGCTTGGGGAACTATTTCCACAGCCCTCCCCCTACGAGTTGACCTGAGGCCCGTGAAGATCCTCATGCCGGAGCGATATGTGGGGGACTTCTGAGCGTGGCTTCGGCAGCACGGACTGCTGCTGGCACTCTTGGTTCTCCTGGCGGCCCTGTTGCCAGCCGTCCAGGACTACCGTGAGTACTTGAAGCAGGGGCCTTGATCCTGGATAGGGCGAACCCGTGGACGGACCTCGGCGAGAACGCCACCAACACGTATGGTCCGCTCCACAATTTTTCTGGTGTTGCCGTTCTGGATCCATCCGAAGCTGCCGCGACTTCTAGCCGTCGTGGCCTTGTCGCTACCCTGGACGGTTGAGCGGCCAGAGCCCGTGGCGTCACTTTCCAGATAATGCGAACGTATGTCCCCCGTCACTGACAATCCCCCGCCCGAGTGCGTTTTGCCCGAGTGCCCTTACGACCCAGCCCCATTCCGACGTAGATGACCGAGCGTTCACCTCGAGTTGTGGCCAAGGCATTCCCGTGGCCGATCCTTTTGCGGTACTAAGGCTTCGCAGGGGTTCGCCCGACGCAAATCGTTCTGCCCCTCGCGCTTTCGTTGTTGACGTCGGTCGTCGAGGGCGGTTCGTTGGCGCTCATTATTCCGGTCGGGCAGGCAGTGGCGGAGACGAACTACGACTTCCTGAGCACCTCAGGGGCGTTTGGATGGCTGCTCCAGATCCTGCCGGACGCCGCCCTTGCCTCACCGCGTCGAGACGCCTTCATCACGCTCCTGATCCTGGGACTGATTCTGGCCGCACGCGTCCTCTCCCTAGCACTCGCTTACATCACTAACAACTACCTCGCGAACAGAAACGAGTCTTATTCGCTTAGGGTCTGAACCGCCACGTTCGACCGTGTCCTCTCTTTCGGGAGAGGATACTTCGACCGACAGGCCATGGGACGCATCGATACCGAAATCGGATGGTCTGGAGCGACGATCTCTTTACTCGCGTCCATCGAGGGACTGCTCAGCCGGACGGTTCGCCTTGGGATCAAGGTGGGGATCGCCTTGAGTATCTCTCTCTCCCTCTCCATAGCAACGCTTGTTGCGCTTCCCCTTGTTCAGATCCTGCTTCGTACGACCAGACGTGGTATGGACCGCATTGCCCGAGAAGGCGCGCAAGCGACGAATAGGAAATCCAAAAGCGCAAAATGGGAGAAAGCGAAGCAAAGGCGTGA
>CALFPJ010000007.1 GCA_937919655.1 uncultured Gemmatimonadales bacterium | reverse complement strand
AATGCGACGGTGGCGCGCGGATTGGGTGGACTTCACCACTTCGTCGGCATCCCCAGCACGGTAGGTGGAGCCCTCTGGCAGAATCTCCATTTTCTGGCCCCTGCCCCGGCGCGTGAACGCACGGTATTCATCGAGGAGGTTCTCGAAAGTGCCGAGATCTTCACACAGGAGGGCGAACGGCGCACCGTCGGCGTGGACTACTTCGAGTTCGGGTACGATCAGAGTGTGTTACACGATCGGGACGATGTCGTGCTGACCGCCACGTTCAGACTCGAGCCTACCCCCATCGACGAACTCAGGCGCGTGATGCGCGACAACCTGGAGTGGCGCGACGAGCGGCACCCAGACTTGTGGCTTTACCCATGTGCGGGCTCGATTTTCCAAAAAATCAAAGGGATCGGGGCCGGGCGACTCATCGACGAATGTGGGCTGAAGGGTCGCGTACACGGCGGCGCTGGCATCTTCCACAAACACGCGAACATCATCGTCAATCTTGGCGGCGCCACGGCCGCGGATGTGCGGACGTTGATCGACCTCGCGCACGATACCGTGGCGAGGGACACAGGTCATGACCTGGTGCCCGAAATTGCGTTCGTGGGGGAGTTCTGAGTCCGGCCGAACTGGAGGTCTACCTCCACACGCACATCCCGTTGTCCGACGCCATGGGCATCACCGTTGCAGCGTTCGATGCCGCAGGGGTCACGCTTCAGGCCGAACTCGGGCCGAATCTAAACCATCGCGACACGGCATTCGGTGGAAGCGTGGCCGCGTTGGCGATTCTGGCGGGATGGACCCACGTACACCTCAGGCTACGAGCCGCGGGTATCGAAACCCACACAGTCATCCAGGACAGCTCCGTCCGCTACGACGCCCCCATTTTCGATGTGTTCAGTGCTTGTTGTGGCGACATATCGGACGACGCTTGGGCACGCTTCACGCGAACGCTGAGTAAACGAGGGAAAGCGCGCATCCGCGTCAGGGCGACCCTCGAGTCGCAGGGCGAACGGGTCGGTCACTTCGAGGGTGCGTACGTGGCGATGGCGGCCCGCCGGTCCTGAGGCCATTCACCCCCCGCTGGCGATCTCCGTCAACGTCGCTCCGTCAATATCGTGCCCACCCGCGTAGCGCACGATCCGGAACGCCACGCCAGCGCGCTCAAGTTGTTCAAGTTCGCGAGCCCTCAGTGCATCGGTGAGGGCGGGGTCGCTGTCGCCGCGTACCAGGATCAACTCAGTATTCGCAAGCACTTTCGAGGCCCTCGCGTGATCCCAATCCGGCGGTAGCGTATCCCCCCACAGGATGAGACGGGCGGGTCTCACCTGCCCCATCTCCACCCACCGCGCCGCGGTCGCGACACCTTGCGAAAAGCCTAGCACGGTCACCGAGGCTGAGGAGTGACCGCGCTCCGATCTCAGACGTTCCAAGTAGTCGACGTAGTCGCGGATCTCGTTCTGACGATCCTCTCGGGTCATCCAAGTAGCCCCCACAAATGAGCCAGGTCCATGGCGACCCGGTTCAGCGCTGATATAGAACCGCGACAACGCCTCCGGCGCCAAGATTCGGCGTGTTCCGTCGTTGATCGCAGCAAACCGCCGAATGAAGCGTCCCGCGAGTTGCTTGTATCCATGGATCACGTACCACATTTCGGCGGGGTTCTTGAGCGCCCCACCCAGTTCCCAATAACGAGCGGTCCGGGTCACCTCAAGGTGTCGTTCCACAGCGTCGCTCATGTTGTCCCCTGCACCCCGAGATAAGGCTCGTGGCCCTCGTCGATCACCAGTCTGCGCAATTCTCGTCCGAAGCGGGTCCGTATCCGTCGCAGCAGCAGGACTGCCACCACGCCGATCCCTAACGCAAGCCCCCACCATAGGCCCCGGGGGCCGAGCTCGAAGTGGAAAGCAAGGACCACAGAGACCGGAAGACCCACAAACCAGAAGCCGATCAAATTCAGGACCATGGGCACCCGCGTATCCGCGACCCCGCGCAGTGCCCCGGCAGCCACGACCTGAAGACCATCGAAGATCTGGAAGACACCCGCGATCGGGAGCAATAGGGCGGCCGTAGCGATCACCGGAGCGTCCCGGCTAAACAAGGAGGCCAGCCCCTCCGGAAAGGTGAGAAAGAGCCCCGCCGTCAGCGCCATGAAACCGGCGCCAACCAGGAGGCCTGCCCCTGCGGACCGCCTCGCGCCCGGAGGATCGGCCCTACCCACAGCGTGCCCCACCAGGATACCCGTGGCCTGGGCGACACCCACCGGTACCATGAAGGTCAGGGCAGACAGCTGCAGAGCCACCTGATGGCTGGCGACCTGCACCGTGCCCATTAGCCCCGCGAGCAATCCTGCGGCTCCGAATACACCAAATTCGAGCGCCTGTTGGGCACCGATCGGCGCACCGACACGCAGAAGGCGCACCAAGGGCGCCACCTTGAAGGCCTCAGGACGAAACGGGATCAACGAAGGCCTCAGCTTCGTCCAGGCAACGGCGATGAGCAGGAGCATCATGAACCAACGACTGAGGCTCGTCGCCCAGCCGGACCCGACAGCACCTAGCGCCGGAGCACCGAGGTTCCCGTAAATCAGGACCCAGTTGAAGAAAAAGTTCGCCAGGTTCGCCGCGATGACCGTCCACAGGATCGCCTTCACCAGGCCCATGGCCTGCAGGCTCTGGCGAAGGACTACGAATCCATAGAAGGGAAACACGCCCGCGATCGATGCGATCGCGTAGCCCGCGGCTAGGGGCACAACTTCAGCCGGCTGCTGGAGCGCGGAAAGAATCGGGCCGGCGGGGAGCATGAGTAGAGACGCCAGCACGGTAAGTCCCACCGCCACTGCACCACCGCGCTGGACACCCCGAGCCACGGCCGTGGGGTCGCCGGCTCCCACCGCTTGTGCGATCACCGGGTCGAGCGCGAACAGGACACCCATGCCGAAGACTGCGACGCCGAAGAAGTAAAGATTACCGATCGCCACGGCAGCCAGATCGGCGGGGGAGACGCGACCGACCATGATGGTATCGAGCGCCCCCATCGCCATCATCCCGACCTGCACGAGCGCTACCGGAAATGCCAGACGCAGCAATTCGCCAAGGTCTGCACGACCCGGTCGGTAGGCCCGCAGAAGAATCCTAGGGGCATGAGAAACTGAGGGCGGGACGGCTCCCGTCACGGGGACTCCTGAAGAGCGGTCGGGCTATAAGGGCCGGGGATGATGTCTCCGAAGGTGCAAGAAACCCCTCAGTTCTCCGAGGGTGCCGAGCCAGGCTCCTCTGGACTCCCCTTCAAGGCGCGGAGCTTCCGGTCACGACGCACCTCACGAAATAGCGCCGCCTCGTCGTCGGGAGGTGGTTCCAGGGTGTCTACCGAGCCCTCATGGACCACAAAAAAGGTCACCCACGTAGTCGGAGTGCCGAGCCAGAACCCGAAGAATCGACTCGCGCCCCGCAAACCGCGTCGTTTCCGATCGAAGTAGACGAAGTTGGATACTGCCCACACAGAGGCACCCACCAACCACTCAAGCATCGGTCCGGACCCCCACGTCCATGTCAACTCGCCTCAGAAGGGATCGATGAGGGGGCGACATTACGGGCCGCGGCATCCAACCTAGTGGTCCAATGTTTTTTTTCGCCACATCCCCTCCGTATGCGTCCATCCCATGACCCTCGCCGGATGCGCGCCGTCTTGCCTAGCGTTGCCGCCCACGTCCCTACCCCCGAAGATTGGCGCGTCCCCCCGTTCTTTCAAAGGGTTCCGATGTCCCGCGTAAACGAATCACCTGGAGTACGTCTTCGCGCACTCTGGATACGCTTGTCCGGGCTCCCCGGTGGCCGCTGGATTTTCTCCCGTCTTCTCGGCTTCATGGTTCCCTATACGGGTGGACTCGGCGCAACCGTCATTTTTTTCGAACCGGGCCACGTGCGCGTGAGGCTAACGGACCGCCGAAAGGTTAGAAATCATCTGCATTCGGTTCACGCAATGGCGCTCGGCAACATGGGAGAACTCTCCACCGGTCTCGCGGTACTTGGCGCGATGCCCCCTTCAGTGAGAGGCATCCTCACCGGTTTTGAGATCTCCTACCAGAAGAAGGCCCGTGGGGTGTTGATCGCCGAGGCTCGCTGCGAGGTGCCGGCGGTCACTGACTTTGTGGACTACTCCGTCGAGTCTGAGATCCGAGATGCAGAAAATGACGTTGTCGCCACCGTGCGGGCCCTTTGGCGACTCGGCCCTACCAAGCCTCAACAGTGAGGGCGTGTCCATGACTTCCCTTGAGACCCAGTTCACTCGCGACGCTGGTATCGAGGTCCCACTCATCTGTGGGCCCATGTATCCCTGCTCTAATCCTGAACTCGTCGCGGCTGTTTCAGGCGCCGGGGGGATCGGGATCGTTCAGCCGATCTCATTGACCTACGTGCACGGACATGGCTTCCGGGAGGGTCTACAGTTCATTCGCAGCATCACGGATCGACCCATCGGCATGAACGCACTCATCGAAGCGTCGTCGAAGACCTACCAGACTCGGATGGAGCAATGGATCGACATCGCCCTTGAGGAGGGCGTGCGTTTCTTCATCACGTCACTGGGCAAGCCGCGATGGGTGGTCAAGCGCGTGGAAAGCGCCGGTGGCATCGTCTATCATGACGTCACGGAAAGAAAATGGGCAGAAAAAGCCATCGACTCCGGCGTGCACGGACTCATTGCGGTGAACCGTCGGGCCGGGGGTCACGCGGGTCCGCTTGGAGTTCAGGAGGTCCTCGATGACGTCGGCGGGCTAGGTCTGCCGGTGGTGTGTGCGGGGGGCGTGGGTACCCCGAAACAGTTTGCTGATGCGCTCGCCCTGGGCTACGCCGGTGTGCAGTTGGGTACGCGCTTTATAGCCACCCCGGAATGCCTCGCGAGTCAGGCTTACAAGAAGGCGATCGTCGATTCCGGTGAAGATGACATCGTGCTCACGGAACGACTCACCGGAATCCCTGTCGCTGTCATCAACACCCCCTATGTGAGAAGGATCGGAACCAAGGCCGGCCCGCTCGCCCGCTGGATGCTGCGGGGTCACAGGACGAAACACTGGATGCGTACCCTATACGCGCTCAAGGCCACCTGGCAGCTCAAGCGCACCTCGCTCGACGAGCGCGGGGGGAAAGAGTACTGGCAGGCGGGTCGGTCGGTGCAAGGAATCCAAGAAATCCTGCCCGCCGCCGAAATCGTGCATCGTTACGCAGACGCCGCCCGAGCGGCTGCCAAACCGGAGACACCATGACACTCACTCGTACGCTCTCGACCCTTACACTGCTCACGGTGCTCGCTGCACCGGCCGCCGCGCAGACTGACGGACTCAAGATCTACATCTCGGCGGACATGGAGGGGGTGGTTGGCGCGGTCACCAGCGACCAACTCGGGCCGACCGGCTTCGAGTATCAAAAGTTCCGCGAGATCATGACCAAGGAGGTCAACGCCGCCATCGCAGCCGCCAGAGAGATGGGCGCGACGGAGATACTGGTCTCGGACTCACATGGAAACGGTGAGAACCTCCTCATGGAACTGCTCCCGCCGGACATCCAGCTCGTCCGGTCGTGGCCCCGGCCGCTGATGATGATGGAAGGAATCGATGCCTCGTTCGACGCCGCAATTTTCATCGGATACCATGCCAGCACCACCAACACCCGGGGGGTGCGAGCCCACACCATGTCCAGCGCAAATCTGACCGCCGTGCGCCTGAACGGCGTGGAGATGCTGGAAGCGGGGGTCAACGCCGCGATCGCAGGTGACTTCGGCGTCCCCGTCGTGATGATTTCGGGAGATGACGCAGTGGTCGCCGAAGCCCAGGAAGTGATCGGAGACATGGAGGGCGCGGTCGTCAAATGGGCGCTCGGGTTCCACTCTGCACGCACACTGATGCCCCAAGCGTCCTATACGCTCATCGGCGAAAAGGTGAAGGCCGCGCTCGGTCGTCTCGACGACTTTCAACCCTATGTCATGGACGGTCCGGTGGCATTGGAACTCTCGTTCAAGAACTACATGCCCGCGGAGCTGATGGCGTATTTACCGATCGTCGAACGGGTGGATTCGCACACGATTCGGTTTGTGGGCAAGGACATGACTGAGGTGAGTCGATTCATCGAGTTCGCGATGAGTTATGGGGCAGGAATTACCCCGTAGGGAGGGTTCGTGGGGTCGGCCTGCGTGCGTTTCCTCCGCTAGGGCGCTGCCTCGGGCGGGGATTCCTTGCCTTCCAATTAATTCACTCCTTCCTCCAATAGTTCGTTCGTTCGCTCCGAGGCGGAGCCTCGAGCCTAGCTTCGGAAACCCACGCAGGCCGACCCCACGACGGGTAGGGCACAACTGCTGGACCTTTGGTGGGGTGGTGGGCGGAATGGGTGTGACACTTCTGGTGCGGTGGGTTGGCTGGACCGGGTTATTAGAGACCCTTTGCGTCCTCCCGGCCCGGTGCTGCCCGCCCCCCGCGCGCGCGGCGGCACCTCCCAGCCGTGTGGGCCGAGCACCAACCTCGGCAGAAGCGGGACCGGACCTCACCTCACCCCGCCTCAGCCAGGGCCACTCACCTGCCCGCCCCCCGTGCCCAAACGTTTACGAAACCCGCCGTGCCCGCCCCACGGGGGGAGGCCGCATCGCGCTCCCTACCGCGCGAGGCTCGGGGCTCCGCCCCGGAGCGAGCGAACGAAGAACGCGGAGAAAGGACGAAGTAAAAAACCCATGGAAATAAGTAAGAAGAGCCGAGCGCCCTCGCGAGATAGGGAGCGCGATGCGGCCTCTCCTCACTCCACACCGACCTCCAAACTGCGTCTTTCCATAAACACAGTATCCCTCCATTGCCCGTCCCAGAATCGGCCAATCCGTTCACGAATCCCGACCACGCGGAAGCCTACACGTTCGTGGAGTTGAATCGAGGCGACGTTCTCGCGGAACATGCTCGCTTGGAGCGTCCAGATGCCTTCGGCTTCGGTGGCCTCCACTAGAGCCCTCATCAGTCGGCCGCCGAGACCGTGTCCTCTGGAACCATCGGCGACGTAGATCATGACCTCGCAGACCCCGGCATAGACCTCCCTGGTGGACGTGGGACTCACGCATGCGAAGCCGCTGACCTCGTAGTCCACCTCTGCCACGAGTCGACAGGTCTTAAGGCGAGACGCATCCCACACTTCCCACGTGGGGACATCTCGTTCAAAGGTGGCGTCACGGGTGTTGATCCCCTGCCCGTAGATCTCAGCTACGAGGGGCCAGTCTTGGCGAGTCATTTCGCGGATAATGATTGGCATGGGTTCCACTGTTCGTATCAGGTTCAGATGCCAACGGGGGCAGAACCACGATAGGTTGTCTCGTCCACCTTCGCCTAACGAGCCCAACACTATATGACACCACTCGCTGCCGCTGGCGCCCCTGGCTCGACCCGAGCTCGCTCCTACGAGATTATTTTCGGACACGAGACGTTTGGCGGAAAGGCCTTCGATGTCATCCTGTTGATCGCGATCGTGCTCAGCGTTGCGACCGTGATTTTGGAGTCTGTCCAAGGACTCCGCAGTGACTACGGTGGCGTTTTCCTAGGCCTGGAAGTCGCGTTCACCGTCGTCTTCACTCTAGAGTACGTGGTTCGCCTTTGGTGCGTCGATCGGCCTGCGCGGTACGCGTTGAGTTTCTTCGGCCTCATCGACTTCATGGCGGTGCTGCCGACCTACTTGAGCCTCTTCGTTCCTGGGGGACAGGTGCTGGCGGTGGTTCGGATTCTTCGGGTCTTGAGGGTCTTTCGGGTCCTGAAGCTCGGGCGCTACATGGGGGCCGCGGCCGTGCTCACGACTGCGCTACGCGCGTCCCGATTCAAGATCTCCGTTTTTCTACTCGCGGTGATGAGCATCGTTGTCGTGGTAGGGTCGCTGATGTACCTAATCGAAGGGCCGGCCACGGGGTTCACCAGCATTCCGCGAGGGGTGTACTGGGCCATCGTGACCCTTACGACGGTGGGCTACGGGGACATCGCCCCTACGACCCCAGCGGGGCAGATCCTCGCCTCGATGGTGATGATCTTGGGGTACGCCATCATTGCGGTCCCCACAGGGATCGTGACGGCGGAGATCACGGCCGCCCGGCTTCCCCCCAGTTCAAGTGTGCGAGCGTGCACGTCATGCGGATTCGGTGAGCCGGATGACGCCGCAGCTTTTTGTCGGGCCTGTGGTGCCAAACTCAACTGAACGAGGCCACAGTTCGGTGGGCGAGCCGGTGCGGAAGCCGCTGCAAGGCTGATCACTCGATCCCGCAGCCTACTTCCATGAACTTTCTTGCCCGCACGACTCGTGCACTTTGCCTCGCCCTCGTGGTCGGCACGACTTCGTGCGCTTTGTCGGGTCCAGTCATACCTGGCGGCCCCGGGGTTGGCTTGGACAGATGCGAGCCCACCCGCGCACAGCAGATGGTCGGGCTGCTTAACGCGATGAGAGAACGTGAGGGACTCTTCCCTCTGCGGGTGGACCGACGCCTGATCGAGGCCGCACAGGGGCACGCGGAGGACATGGCCGCGCACGGCTTCGTCGGCCACGAAGGGACCGACGGTGGATTGACCCCCTACCGGGTTGATAACGTGCGATACCCCTTTCTTCGTAGCAGAGAACACGGGTGGCGGGTTCTCCTCAGCCTCGGCGACCTTCGCGGCGTGGCAGGCATCTGAGACACACCACGCGAACAACATCGACGAGGCCGCCCGTCATGTCGGGGTCGGGTATGCGGTTAATGGGGAGACAAGCTTCCGCGACTACTGGGTGGTGGTATTCGGAGCGTCCTCGGAGGCGCCACTCAGTCCTCCCGGGGGGTGTCACCCTTAGTAGCGGAACCCGCACCCCCGCGCCCGAGTGAGGGATAGATCCACGCCAACACCATGGCGATGGGCAAACCGATCAGGAGCATAAGCCTGAGCGCTTGGCCGAACATCTGAGGTAGCGCCATGATCCTTCGCACCTCGTCCGCGGCTGGCAGCAGCACGGCGGCAACGGCCCCATAACCGAGCACGGCCAAGAGGGTTCGGCGCACGGGTCGGTTCGGTGCCCCTCGCGCAGCCTCAGCTTCCCGGTTCAACGGCGGATGTCGACGAAGAAGCCAGCGATCGCTGCCGTCAGTCCGCCGGGATCCTCAATGTAGGGAAAGTGGCCACTGTCGAGCACCGCGAGGCGACCCTGCGGAAACGCATCCGCGAGTGCCTGGGCCATGAGGACCGGTGGAATATCGTAACGCCCGTGCACGACCAACGTTGGCACGTTGATCTCCCCCAACCGGTCCCACCACTCGACCGTCCCCAAGCTCTTGCCAAGAAGCGCTGCCACATTTTGGCCGTACTTGGCCGTTTCCTCAGACAATGCTAGGTCCAATTCGCCAACACGATCACGGTCCTTGAACGTGCTCCTGAAGGCCACTCGGTACATCGCGGCCAGCGCGCCAGCATCACGCGCCTCGAAGGCCTCCGTTCCGGTCAGTTCCACCAGTTCTGCTGCATCTACTTCTGTCCGCGCCACAGCCAGACGTGCGTTGCTCTGGTCCCGAAACCGTGAGCCTGGCTCCGTTGGGTTCATCAGGACAATGCCACGCAAGTTCTCCGGATACCGGCGCGCATATTCGATAGCAAAGAGTGCTCCAAACGAATGACCGAGTACCGTGACTTTCTCGAAACCAAGCACCTGGCGGAGCGCGTCGATGTCTTCCACAAACGCGTCGAGGTTCACACTCGCTTCGTCGAGAGGCACTTGCGAGCGACCCGTTCCACGCTGGTCGTAGTAGACCAAGGTGTTGCGAGTGGCGAGGATGTCGAGGCCCGGTCGCAGATAATTGTGGTCAAGGCCGGGTCCCCCATGCACGATCAGGATGGGCTCGCCCGTACCCATCACCTCGTAGAAGATGCGCCCATCCTCCAGGCTCATCACTCCCTGACGGGCACGTTCAGCCTGCGCGTTCAGCGCACCGACATCGAGCGTCGAGCAGGCCAACGCGAGGAGGCTCGCGGCGAGAAGGTTCCTTGTGCCCCGGCCCCTCATCGGGGAATTTCAGTGGGCGAGCCCATCGACATGACCCCTGCGAGCCGCTCCACCTCGACCACCCTCATCCACGCCCTCATCGCCCAACCCCCGATAATCGTAAAGAAGATGGCCGTCGCCACACCGGAGAGACCCTCCCCAGAGACGAACCCTCTCAACCCGCGCCATACCAGCAAATATAGAGAAAACACCGGTGGGATGATGCTCGCCGACATCGCGAAGTCCATCCAGAGCCGCTCCGCGTGCCCGAAGGCCAACCGCGCGACTCTGAGTCCGTAGCCCAGCATTGCCAGGGCGGCCAACATCGATCCCGCGACTAACTCCACTGACGACCGAGTCCATCCCTCACTCGCGAACTGCACGACGCCGAAGCCGAGCATGATGGCCATCGGAACGAAGCCCCGGCCGAGTCGAGTCGCGACGAGGTTCTGAATCGCCGAACCAACGGCGAGAAGTGGCGCAACGGATTCTTGGTCGGACTTCCCAGGTTCGATCATTGTGACGGTGGAGGTGCACCATTCGGGGCGGACACGATGATTTCGCGGACCAGATAAGGTGGTTTAGGCAGGGGCACCACGCGAGCCCAGAAACAGAGTCCGATCCGTCGGATCCGGTCGTCGCGGCTCCCTCCCAAGCCCACAGCCGACCCATGATCATCGACCGTCACAGATCATTCGCGGCGGAACGACGGATCCGTAGTCCGTCGTGGGCACGTCGGCTTCGCCAGAGAACTCGAAGGAAAGGAGCCGCCGACGGTGTATGGTCGGCGGCTCCTGCCCCAGCCAGCATCTCGCGGGCAAACGAGGGCCGCTGTTCTGTTATCCTGCTTCAGACACCGGGGTCAGCCCTGGCCCACCGATCCCCTCCAGACGGGTCCTTTGCACACCAGCCGGCTCCGGCTCCCATACTGGCGCTGCGGAGGTCGACTCGCCCAAACGGGCCGCTGCTGCAACGTCTAACTGCGGATTCTGATCCAAGACGCGCTCATCACCGGAGTTGGTAAAGTGGCGTTTGAAGAACAACGCAGCGTCATCGACCAACGAATACATGACCGGTACGAGCACCAGCGTGAGGAAGGTCGCGATCAGAATCCCTGCGATGATGGCTACAGCCATGGGGCCCCACCATGCGGCCTGCTCGCCACCCCAGTACAGCTCCGGATTGAGCGATCCATAGAACCCGAAGAAGTCGAAATTCAAGCCGATTGCGAGCGGCACCAATCCGAGCGCCGTCGTCGTGGCGGTGAGCACCACCGGCCGGAAACGGGTCTTCCCACCCTGAACCAGGGCCTCTCGCCTATCCATTGAGTCCCGCTCTCGCAGGACGTCGATGTAGTCGATGAGAATGATGGCATTGTTCACGACAATACCGGCCAGCGAGATGATCCCGACCCCGGTATTGATGATCCCAAAGGGCATCCGAAACACGAGGAGCCCGATCAACACCCCTGCAATCGACATAATGACCGAGGTCAGGATGATGACCGGTTTCACCACCGAATTAAACTGACTGATCAAGATGAACCCGATGAGCATGAGCGCCGTGAGAAAAGCCCCACCAAGAAAGGCCGTGGCCTCGTCCTGATCCTGGGACTGTCCCGTGTAGCGTAGGGTGTACCCTATGGGCATGCCTGCATGGAATGCTGCAAGCGTGCTCTGGACCTCCGCCAAGACCGTGTTATTCGCGAAACCGGCAGCCACGTCCGCAGAAATCGTCGCCATGCGCGTTTGATCCTTTCTGCGGATGGCGCCTTCGCCATCCTCAACGCTCCACGTGGCCATCGAGAGAAGCGGCACCTGAATGCCTCCGTCGGCCATCACTGCGAGTTCCCTCAATCCCTCGAGTTCCTGACGATAGGGTTCGGCGAGACGCACGATGATGTCGTATTCATCGTTGCCAGTGCGGTACTTGGCAGCCTCCACACCGTTGATCGCCCCTCGGACCGCACGCCCCACATCGGCGGTGCTGAGGTCATACAGAGCCGCCTTCTCACGATTCACTTGCACCGCAAGCTCAGGGCGCGCTGCGTCCATATCGCTCTTGAGGCCGACCAATTTCTGGTAAACCGCGGCACCCTCGAGAACGTCGATCAAGCCATCCGAGAGGCCTTTGAGCACATCGGCATCCGCACCCACAACCTCAATGTTCACCGGAGAACCCTGGGCCGGACCTTCCCGCACCTGGTCCACGGTGACCGTCGCACCCGCCAGTGTCCGACCGACTGATGCCTGCATTGCACCCAGGGTGGCGAACGCGTCCTGTTGACGCTCCTGAAAGTCAACCAACGAGACGGAAAGACGGCCATTCTCGGGTCCAGACGGCCCGCCGCCCATAGGGTTGCCACCACCACCGCCACCACCGGTTACCGCCACAACGGATTCCCAGTCCTCTTGGCCATTCATTTGAGAGAGCTCATCCTCAAGACGCAGCACGAGCGCGTCCGTCACTTCGGCACGCGTACCCACCGGAGTCTCCACGTCGACTAGCAACTGCGCCGGCGGCATCGACTCCGGGAAATACTCCACACCCAGACTGAACATGGCGAAAACCACGGCGGTTCCCACGAAGCCCGAAACCGACCCGGCGATGATGACGAAGCGGTGATCAAGAGCCCAACGAAGCTGCCTTTCGTACAGTTCCATCGTGCGAGGCAGCACGCGATTTTGGAAATGGATCGCGATTCCGTCCAGCACAAATTTGTAAAGCGCCCATAGCCCAAAGAACGTGGCCGCGAGCAGACCCGCCGACAGCAAGTTCGTACCGGCGATGATGAGGAACGCCAGGGCCGTACCCGCGATCAACGTCCAGCGCATTGCCGGGCGCAGAGGCGGCCGCTTTTCACCATCCAGCGTCATAAACATCGCGCACAGCGTCGGCACGATGATCAAAGCCACGAAGAGCGAGCTGGTAAGCGTGACCATAAGGGTCTTGGGCATGTAGCCCATGAACTCCCCGATCTGACCCGGCCAGAAGAGCAGCGGCGCGAAGGCGGCCAGCGTGGTCGCGGTCGCAGCGATAATCGGCACAGCCACCTCACCGGTCGCCTTCTTCGCGGCGAGCGTCCGGTCCCATCCCTCTTCGAGGTACCGATAAATATTCTCAACCACCACAATGGCGTTGTCGACCAACATCCCCAACGCCAGAATGAGGCTGAACAACACGACCATGTTCATGGAGATGCCCATGACCTTCAGGACCATGAAGGACAAAAACATCGAGGACGGAATGGAAATCGCGACAAACATCGAGGTCCCTGCTCCCAAGAAAAACAGGAGTACGGCCACGATGAGAATGAGGCCTGAGACAATGTTGTTCTCGAGGCTCGAGACCATGTCCTCAATCTTCTTGGACTGGTCGCCGGTGATCACCACCGTAGTCGTCGGCGGGAAGAGCGACGCCATGGCATCGACTTCGGCTTTCACCGCCGCAGCGGTCTCAATGATGTTCTCGCCGGACCGTTTGACAACGTCGAGGGTCACGACCGAGTTGCCTCGCAGGCGCGCGTAGCTTTCGCGTTCAGCGAAGCCGAAGTCGACCGTCGCCACATCGCGCACATAAATCGCGCGGCCGCCCTTCACCTTGACGATCAGATCTTCAATCACGCTCGGATCTACAAACTCGCCGTCGACCCGCACCAAATACTTCGAGTCGCCGACATCGATCGAGCCACCGGGGATGTTCACGTTCTCGTCTTGGATCGCCTCCGTAACGTCTTTCAGCGCGAGTCCGTAGAACTGGAGCATGCCGAGGTCGACCTCGACCTTCACTTCCCTCTCGAGGCCACCTCGCAGGTCGGCCCGCAAGACCGCAGGGAGCGCCTCGATTCGGTCTTGGAGTTCTTCGGCGATTTCCTTGAGCCGCACGAGCCCAAACTCACCCGAAAGGTTCACCTGCATGATCGGGATTTCGGAGAAGTTAAACTCGACGATCGTCGGCTCCTCCGCGTCTGCTGGCAGATCGGGCTTGGAGAGGTCCACCTTCTCGCGGACCTTTTGCAGTGCCGCTTCCAGATTCACGGACGGATCGAACTCCGCCACGATGCTCGAATAGCCCTCGATCGAGGTCGACGTCAACTCCTTCAAGTCCGAGATCGTGGAGAGATCTTCTTCGATTATGCGCGTGACCTGACTCTCTACGTCTGCTGGCGATACTCCCGGGTAGATGGTATTGATCGCGATGATCGGAATCGCCAACTCTGGAAACGACTCTTTGGGTATCGCGCGGTACGCAAGAGCGCCCATGACGGTGATGATCACGAGCATGACCATGACCGAAGTCCGGTGTTCAACAGCAAAACTTGTCGCGCCGAACTCTTTGAATTTCTCTAGAAACCGCGGGTCTTGCCGCGGGCCTTCTCCGTTGCCGTTCGAGCCACCTTGAGTGTCATGGGTCATCTGTCTACTCCCGCTCCACGACCACGCTGACGCGGTCTCCGTCGGCGACGGACTTTTGCCCGACGACAATGAGACGCTCGCCGGCTTCGATCCCAGACTCTATGACGACCATATTGTTCCGGGTCGGACCAAGAACGACCGGTCGAACCTCCGCTACGGTGCCCTCATTCCACTCCGCCACCACGAAGGCGACGTAACCGTCCTCCACCCGAACCAACGCGTCTTGGGGGACGACAATCGCGCTGCTGATTTCGCGCCGCGTGATGGACATATTGGCGACCATTTGCGGCTTGATTGCGCGGTCCGGATTCGGCAGCCGTACCTCGACCAAAAAGGTCCGAGTCTGGGGATCCACAGTTGAGCCAACGAAGCGGATCGGCGAAGAAAATTCCTCGTCGCCGAGCACGTCAAAGAACAGCGTCGCGGTAGCGCCCAGGTGGACGTCGGTGGCGTAACGCTCCGGTACCCCGGCCATCACTTTGACAGGATCCAGGTCTACAAGACGACCGATCGACGTGCCGGGGTTCACCATCGAACCCACCTCGACATGCCGCTCCTCAAGAACACCCGCGAACGGGGCCCGAATTACCGTCCGTGCGAGGCGCTCTTCGAGACCGTTCAGGATCGCGGCGGACTGCTCTGCCGCAAATTTGGACTCCAGGTAGGCGAACTCGGATCCCGCGTTGTCCTCTTCCCACAGGCGCTTGCGACGATTCCACGTCTGCGACGCCAGGCTGGACGCCGCCCGTGCCTGCTCTACCTGCGCCGAGAGAACACGATCGTCGATCCTGGCCAGCGGATCTCCTTCGGAGACGCGCGCACCCTTGTCGACAAAAAGCTCTCGAATGACACCGCTCTCCTCGGCAGACAGCGTCACGTCCTGGTTCGCAAACACCGCAGAGGTGAGGCGAATGTCTTCAATAAAGTCCTGCGCTACGATCGTCTCGGTTTCGACATTGATCACCCGCACGAAGTCCTCGGCCGAAGACTGCTCTTCCGCACCATCCGCCGGAGCGGGTGCACAACCCGAGGCAGCGATCGCACCGACCACGACCAACATTCCCAACACCCTTGAACAGCTCATCTCTATCATCTCCATGATTGTCTTCATGGTAAATCCCGGCTAGAAGCGGTCGCCACGGGCGTCGACGTCAACCATGGGGACTCGCCCCATCGCCTCGTCAAGCTGCGCCCGAGCCACCAAATAGTCATATACGGCTTGCGCGTAGTTGAACTCGCTCTGCCGAAGGGCAACCTCTGCGTCGGTCACTTCCAGCTGGCTGGAAAGGCCTTCGCGATACTGCGCGCTAGCGATCTCGAAACCACGTTGCGCCTGCCCCACCGCGAGGCCCTGGCCGCGCGCCCGCATGTGGGCCTCGTCGGTCGACTCCAGCAGGCTCTTCACCTGAGACGTGGCCAGGTCGATGCCTTTCCGAGTCTGAGACTCGGCCTGCCTTAATAGGGCCCGTTTTTGGTCGATGCGTGCGTCGCGTCGAAAGCCCTGAAAAACCGGGAGGCTGAACCGAACACCGACCAAGCGCGAGTATGCGCGTTGGCCGTCTCCTCTCCCGAAGAAACTCGGGCTGCCATTGTCCTGAGCACTGATGATGTAGTTCCCGAACAACGTGATCTCGGGAAGGTACTGCACCTGTTCCAGTCGCATCTCGGTGTGCCGCAACTCTTCGTTGAGGCCGAGC
>CALFPJ010000006.1 GCA_937919655.1 uncultured Gemmatimonadales bacterium | reverse complement strand
CTGGGGCCGTGGCACCGTAACGCGGGCCGCTGTACTTCTTCAACAGCCTTCTAGCTCTCCATCTCGGTCATGATACCCAGGCGCCGGCCCCGGAAGCGGCCCTTCACCGCCCATGATTCCTAAGGGATGAGCCGACTTGTCGGCAATCGCGGGGCGCTTCGACCCCGCCAGCGTCAAAGGCTCGTCTTCGAGCCCCGCGAGCGGCGGGAGCTTCTCACCACGAGCGAGGATCTCAATCTCCGTGCGGTCGAGCGTCTCTCGTTCAAGTAGCGCTTGAGCAAAATCCTCAAGCAGATCCTTGTGTTCCTCCAATACTTTCCGCGCCCGCTCGTGAGCGTCGTCTATCATGCGCTTAATTTCTTGGTCCACCAAGCGAGCAGTGTGCTCAGAAACCCCACGTCGTTGCATGATCTCGCGCCCCAGGAACACCTCCTGTTCCGAGTCTCCGATCGCGACGAGCCCAATCACCTCGCTCATCCCGAACGTCGTCACCATACGCCGCGCCATAACCGTAGCACGCTCGATGTCGTTGCCCGCTCCTGTCGTCACTGATTCGGGACCAAAGATCATTTCTTCGGCGACACGACCCCCGAATAGCATGGCAAGCTGTCCTTCGAGCCACTCTTTCTTATACGAATGCCGATCTTCTTTCGGCAGACTCGCGGTGATGCCCAGCGCACGTCCTCGCGGCACGATCGAGACCTTATGAACAGGATCAAGCCCCGGGACCTTGAGCCCGATCACCACGTGACCGGCCTCGTGATACGCCGTGAGCGTTCGCTCTTCTTCCGTGAGCACCAGACTGCGGCGCTCCGTGCCCAGCATAATCTTGTCCTTCGCTTGTTCGAAGTCCGACATGGCGACCTTGTCGGCATTGCGGCGCGCGGCCAGGAGAGCGGCTTCATTACAGACGTTCTCCAAATCTGCGCCGCTCATGCCCGGTGTGCCCCGCGCAACGACCGACAACTCGACGTCATCCGCCAGCGGAAGCTTCTTGGCATGTACACGCAGAATGCCTTCGCGACCCTTCACATCAGGCATGTCGACCACGACCTGGCGGTCGAAACGACCCGGCCTCAAAAGCGCGGGGTCGAGGACGTCGGGTCGGTTTGTCGCGGCGAGCAGAATGACACCTTCGTTGGACTCGAAGCCGTCCATCTCAACCAGGAGCGCGTTCAACGTCTGCTCGCGCTCGTCGTGGCCACCGCCGAGGCCGGCGCCACGATGGCGACCCACGGCGTCGATCTCGTCCACGAAAATGATGCACGGCGCGTGCGCCTTTCCTTGCTCAAATAGGTCGCGCACTCTCGACGCGCCGACGCCGACAAACATCTCGACGAAGTCGGAGCCGGACATCTGGAAGAAGGGGCGTGCAGCCTCACCGGCCACGGCTCTGGCGAGCAGCGTCTTCCCTGTGCCTGGAGGGCCCACCAGGAGCACCCCCTTAGGCAACCTGCCGCCGAGCCGCGAGAACTTCGCCGGGTCTTTAAGGAACTCGATGATCTCTTGGAGTTCCTGCTTGGCCTCGTCCGCTCCGGCTACGTCGGCAAACGTGACCTTAGGCGTGTCCGGCGAGATCATCTTCGCCTTCGACCGCCCGAATTGGAACGCCTTGTTTCCCCCACCCTGCATGGTTCGGAAGATCCAGATCCAGAACGCGATGAAGAGGAGCCATGGAAGCGCGGTGATCAGGAAGGTCCCCCAACCCGGTTCCGCCGTCTCGGCCTTCACGATGACGTCCCCGGCCTCTAGGTCGGCGAGAAGGCCGTCGGTCAGGTCACCCGGCAGCGTCACGCCGAACTTGATGAACTCCCCGTTCTGATTCGCCGACGGCGCGCGTAGCTCACCTTCGATCTTTCGGTCGATGACGGTGACTTCATGGATGTTCCCCGAGCTCAATTGACTCCTGAACTCAGTGAACGTGATCTCTTCGATCGTTTCTTCCTCGCCCCTCACAAACTGAACCGCCAAGAGCAGCATCAAGACCATCATCATCAAGAACGCGGTGTTCTTGGAGAGGCGGCCTAGGCGGTTGTCGTCCTTAGGACGGATAGGATCTTCAGACATATAATTCTTCACTCTCGCGAGACCGAGTGGCCCTGGTTAGTGCTACAGGCTCGCAATATATGGCAAATGGCGAAAGTCTTCGGCGTAGTCGAGCCCATACCCCACAAGGAACTCGTTAGGTGCATCAAATCCGACCCAACGGGCCGGAGGTTCCAACTCGACCAGTCGCTTGTGAAGCAAGGCGCATACCTCCAAGCTGCTCGGCCCCCGTGCCTGGAGGCGTGGAATCAAGCGCCCGAGGGTGTGTCCGCTATCGACGATGTCTTCTACGAGAAGGACGCTCCGGTCCTTCAAAGAAGCCGCCGCATCGTACAGTAGGCGGACGTCGCCATTCGATTTCTTGTCGTCGCCGTAGCTCGACGCCACCATGAAATCGACGTGCAACGGCAATTGGATGGCCCGTACGAGGTCGGCCATGAACAAGAACGACCCCTTCAGGAGGCCCAACACGAGGAGCCTGTCCGACGCCGAATAGGCAGCGCTTATTTCTCGGCCCAATTCAGCGGTTCGCTGTTGGATCACCTCTGAAGTGAACACAACGCGCTCAACCTTTTGGCCTCCGAGCTGTGTGTCTTCAGTCAGTAACGGCATCGTCAACTTTGATTTCGAGTGATTCGCCGCCCGTCGACGAAGCGTCTGCCACAGCCTCTGCGATCCCTGGAATCCACAACACTCGGCCTTTTGCGTCTACCAATACGGGGAGTCGCCCCCTTTTCGGTTCAGGCACCCGCGATTCCAAATAGAGCTTCTTCAGTTTCTTCGTCCCGTAGGGCAATTCAATGCGATCGCCCGGCTGGCTGGCCCGGACCGTAAGCGGAAAACGCGGACCGACGACTGTAAAGCCCACACCGTTCTGATTCGCGCCTCCGTCCTTCCATTCGACTCGCAAGAAGCGACCGCCGAGTCGGGCGATACCTGACCCCGCTTGGCCGCCAGGAATGCTCACCGCGACATCTCCCTCGACGACAGCCGGCGCACAGAACGCAAAGCGTGCGAGGTCCCGCCGCAGCCGCACACCGCCGGTCAGAGCCACGCCCCTGCCGCTCTTAGCGCCGCTAATAAACTCAGCGGCGAGTTGGGTTCCGGTTTTGTCGAGTGGGAATCCCAGACCGTCGCACACAGCCCTCGTCACCCGGATCTGCACCAGGGTGGGTAGGGCCATAAACGCGTCCGCATCCAGGGTCGTCTCTCCAGAGCCCTCCTGAACCGCTAGCTGCGACATCAACAAAGGAAGCGCCTGTGCCCAGCCGTCTTCCGCCTCTCTGGCCAGGTCGGCCAATCGCACGAGGGCCCCTCGAGCCCCTGGCGCCACCAAAGCCTCAAGCGCGGGAAGGATCGTCAACCGGATCGCGTTGCGCGTGAAGCGAGCGTCTTGGTTCGACTCGTCATCAAGCCACGTCAGTCCGACCGCCCTCGCATATTCGAGAAGCTCGGCCCTCCAGAACGTCAGCAGCGGCCTCCAGATTCCAGGCTTGCGGAAGGCGGCCATGCCCGAGATGCCCTGGAGCCCTGCCCCTCGCACGGCCCTTTGCAGCACGGTCTCTGCTTGGTCATCGGCATGATGCCCAAGCGCAACCCATTGAGCCCCCGCCGACTGCCGCGCCAACGCCAACGCCGCGTAACGTGCGTCGCGGGCGACCTCCTCAGAAGCACGAAGACCTTCCGCGCGCACCACGCTGAGCGGCAGGTCCCAGGCCCTGCAAAGGCCGGCCACCCACTCCGCGTCGCGTGCCGACGTGCCACGGAGACCGTGGTCGACGTGAATCACGTTCAGGGCAAGTGAGGGAAGACCAGGGGTGAAGCGGAGGAGATGCAGGAGTGCGGTCGAGTCCATGCCACCTGACACGGCAACGACAAGAGGGCCGGTGCCCACGTGCTGGGCTTGCCCCTTTACGACTTCCCGGAATCGCACGCTGAGCCCGGGGTCAGGCGATCTCACGGAGCGACAGGGCCAGGCCCCTGCGCCGGCGGCCGTCCCACCATCTCGGTCAACACCTGAGCCAACAAGTCTGGACGATCGCTCTGAATGCCGTCAACGCCCCACTCGATGAGGCGACGCATGTCCGCCGGATCGTCGATTGTCCACACGTGAACGGGCAGGTTGCGGGCCTGCGCTTCTCGAATGAAGCGCGGCGAGACGATCCGGAAGCCCTTCCATTTTTCGGGCACCTGGAGGATGTCGGCGCCGGGCGTGTACGGCCCACCCCTAGGAAGTCGGTGCGTCAGCGAAAACCCAAGAATGTGATGCCGGCTGGCGCCCCAGGGGCCGCGATAACCGCAGACGTCCACACGAGAGCGTTCGAACTCGGCCGCGACCAGCGTCCGGGCCTGTGCCCCTCGATCCTCGATGAGGTCGACGAGCGGCCGGGCTACCTGCGGCTCCTTGGCTTCCACGTTGATACGTACGCCCGGGAAGGCATCCATCACTTCAGCGAAGGTCGGCACCCTGACACCGGTCGCTCGGAAGGACTTTTCTCCGGACGGGCTCACGAAGTGGTGCCCGGCGTCGAGTGACTGCAGCTCATCAAGCGTCAGCGCGCTGACCGGACCAGAGCCGTCCGTCGTGCGATCTACCGTCCCGTCGTGAATCACGACAACGTGGCCGTCCCGCGTGAGCCTCACGTCGAGTTCGAGCATGTCTGCACCCCACCAATCCACGGCCCGCACAAACGCAGCCATGGTGTTTTCTGGTGCGAGTCGAGAGCCGCCGCGATGCGCGACAAGCATGGGGGCCCCGGAAAGATAGGCCCGACCCGGACGAAGAAGGCGTCCCATCAGCTCATACGCGGAGTCATCGCGAAGTCAGGGCCCCGCGCGCCGCTCCGCCTCGATACGCTCGACGTCATCAAGAGCGAGCTCGTGATAACGGTACAGCACCAACTCGACGAGGCGGCTGGTCATCTCCATCTCGGCCTGTTGCGCGTCGGCATCGTCGTTCCCCTCGGCGGAGAGGGCGTCCCCTAATTCGACGACCCTCGCGCAGAGAAAGGCGAGAACATCTTCGACGACCTCGGGCCGCGGGCTCGCGGGTGCGAGCGAATCGGGCATAACCTCACGCAACAACAACCCGCGAATGAACGCCAAAAAGCCGGGGAAGGCGAGTTCGGTAAGCGGACCGCCCTCCATAGCCTCTTCGTCTGTAATGTTCTCCCACTCGAGCTCATTCCAGTAGAGGTCTTCCGCTTCTTCGGCCAGGAACGACCGCACGCGCTGTGATAATGGTCCACTTGGGCCCATCACCGGCGGCAGGAGTTCCCTGCCCAACGTACGCTCCATTCGCCCTCTTTTACCGCTCAGGATCGTGCCCGCGCGATCAGTCATCAGTCCGCCTCGATACGTCGTGTGTTCTTCTCGTCTGCCAAGATAGACGCCAGGCACCACACTGGGAAATGCAGCGGGCATACTATTCGTGCTTGTCGCGGCGATGCCTGGATACAACCCAGTCGTATACCGCCGACGGGAACACCTGGCCCATCCACACCAGCGTGGCCAACTGCCACGGGAACATGTAGTGGCGTTTTCGCGCGTGGATCGCTCGGAGCATTCGCGCCACCGCGTCGTCCAGCTCGACCACCAACGGCATAGAATGCTTGTTCTTAGCCGTGAACTCAGAGTGCACGTAGCCCGGAGTGATCATCGTAACGTCGACTCCTGTCCTTCGAAGGTCGACGCGAAGGCTCTCCATAAAGTTGTGGAGCGCGCCTTTGCTCGCCGAATAAGCAGCGGTCAACGGGAGGCCCCCATATCCCGCCAAACTCCCGATGGCCACGATGTGACCCCTGCCCCGTTCGAGCATACTCGGGAGCACCCCCTCGACCGCGTAGAGCACTCCAAAAAAATTGACGCTCATCAGCGCAACCACGTCGCTGGCGTCCAGCTGCTCGGGCCTGGTCATTGCGCTAGCGCCGGCATTCGCGATCAGGAGGTCCACCGGACCGAACTCGGCCTCCGTCCGGGCGATAGCCTCCCGCACCTGATCGGGGTCAGTGACGTCACAACAACAAACGAGGGCTGAACCGCCCCCCGCTCGGATTTCATCGGCGACGTCGTCGAGGCTCGCCCGTCGGCGTGCAACGACCGCTACGCGATAACCTTCACGCGCGAGCCCAAGGGCGAACCCTCGCCCAAAGCCAGACGACCCACCGGTGACGAACGCGACCTTAGTCATACTGGACGCTAGCCTCTCAGACAGGGAGCACCAATGCCTCGTGACTCGCCTTGACGGCGCCCGAGCGTCTCCGGTAGCGTCGCGCCATGGAGACGAATCCGTTCCGCTCGGCACGCGCTGAGAAGCCTGGTTCGCAAACGCCGCCCTCTGCGACTCAGGGGCCGGTTACACCGGCCTCCGGGTTCGGTGCGGTGCGACCCTGGGTGACCGCACGCGTGGCCGGACAGAAGTGGTTCTTCCGAGCGCCCCTGCTCTTGATCCTCGCATGGATCCTGAAGCAGCACCTCGCCGACCCAATGTACAGCTCCATATTCTCAGGCCTCAACTTGGGGTTCCACGAGGCCGACCACGCGGCGTTCGTGTGGTTTGGGAACCGGTTTCTTTCTATCGCCGGTGGCACGATTTTCGAGCTCGGCATTCCCGCGGCAGCAGGGATCTACCTGCTCTTCAAGCAGCGTGACCCATTCGGGGCCGCCGTGTGCGTGTTTTGGCTGGGCACAGCACTGGTAGGCGCAGGCATCTACGCTGCGGACGCTACCGCCAAAGTGCTCCCGCTCGTGTCACCCTTCGGGCCGGTGGACCCAGGCAGTCACGACTGATCGAACATGCTTATGCAGTTCGGCAAACTTTCCAAAGACCAAGAGATTGGCGGCGCCATGCAGGGCGCGGGAAAGCTCGCGATGACCATGTCGCTAATCTCGAGCGGCTGGATTCTGCGGGTGATGGCCACGACGAACGCACCGACTCCGGCCGAAGCGGACGACGGGCTCTGGGACGACGGGGAGGAGCAGCGCCTCGCTGACTTCGCGAGCGGCAAGAAGGTCAGCCGGCCCCATGACAATGCCCGCCGCAAACGAATGACGGAAGAGGAGCGCTTCAATGACTTCATAGAAGACAAAGAATAGCGCGGCAGTCATCTCCCACCTCGACCGGCGAGATCCCTATCTGAATTCCCCTGTCGCTGCCCTGGCTCGCCCAACGAGACGGGTGAGACCCAAGCGTCAGAGATCAGAATACTCTTCGACCTCCTCCGCAGGCGGATATTTCGCGCTGTGCACTGGGGAGCCCACCCACCCAGTGGGCCCCCGTCTCCGTCCCAGACGTTCTCCTAACGACCCCCGGCCTTTTTGCCGAACGCGTACGAGAAGTTCACGACCGGGAGGCAGCATCCGGTATCGCCATCGCCCGCGAAGCCCATGATCCCAAGGTCCGTCGAGAAACGCTCGCCAATCAGCCTAATCCCGCCAGAGATCACGGCCCCAGTTTCACCAGGAAGAAAGTAGTTCTCGGTGATGAGCTTGACGCTCGCGTTGGCGCGGACTTCCCCGCCGATCATCGCGACCGGCTGGCTTAAGAAGTCCGACCCGGCGAAGCCGAAACCGAGTCCGACGGTCATCGCGCGATCTTGGCTCCCGAAGGTCCCGACGCCGTACGCGATACCAATGCCTTCACCGTCTACCAACAAGGCGAACGTCCCAATCGAGACCTCGGCCGACCCCGAATGCATCACCCGAAGTTTGGGCGCCACATAGAACGGATCGAACTGGCCGAAAAGCACTGGTGCGCCAGCCGCGATCGTGAAATCGTCGGTCACGCCCACCGCAACGAACGGCAGGAAGAGCAGATAGGTTCCTACGTATGCCTCCCCCTGAGCCAATGAGCGACCGGTTGAAGTGAAAAAGAGTCGCGTATTGTTGCGGTCTCTTCTCCAGAACTGCCCCTCCACGATGCCGCCCTCGGCAAGCCGCATTTCGCGGATCTGCATGCGATTCAACACGATCTCGACACCCCCGATCGTCGTCAAAGTCACCCGATCACCGTCGACGGAAGCCACACGAGCGAAGACCGATGAGCCGTCGACGAGTTGCACCTCGTACACGTCATCTCCCGGTTCCGGGAATTCTTGGGCCGCAACCACATCCGCAACCGACAAAGCCGCCACCAGAAGGAACGAGACCGTCGCAAGTCGTTGTTGGATCTTCACGGAAAATTTCGTAACAGTCATGGAGATGGCCTCCGCCTTAAGGGGCTGCCCGTCACCGAAGGAAGCTGGGGCGTGCGTATGATAATACCTTAGCCGCGGCAAACAGTCTGGATAGGGAAGTCGACGTAGATGGATGGGATTTCGACGTATCTGGCTGCCCGAGCCCGAAGCACGCGCATGCTGGCCCCTTCAGAGAGTAGTCTACGCTCTGAGGCGCCTTAGCTGCTGTGGCACTTCATTTGATGTCGCACGTCCCGGCTAGGCGACCCAACCGTCTTCTCTTGCCTTGCGGCCGAGGAACACCAAGCCAATGGCAATCACGAGGACCAAGCCCTGCAGCACAAAAGCGGCAGCACCGGTCTCCAAGGCGGCGTCCGTCAGCAAAAAGAGCCCTATGTCCTGAACGATGATCCCAGCAAGCGAGACCGCGAGTACCGGCATCGCCCAACGCTTTCGCATGATGAGACCGATGCAACCCACGGCGCCGCCCCACACTGCGGTTGCGGTGGCGGCTACAGCTCACGCCGGCCTGGCTGCATAGAGCGCCTGCTGGGCGGCGCTCATCCCCGCGATGTCCTCTGCCGTGAGGGTCGCGTCGGCGAGGTAAACGACGCACCCCAGCACATTCCAAAGCAGCGCGGTGACCGCCACCGGCATGTACCACTTGGGTGTCGTCGTCATCAATACCTCCCGGGTCGCCGTTTACTACGCAGCCTGCGCGCCAGCTAGCGTTCTGCGATTCTGCTGCACGACCCGCCTGCTCACAAGGGGCGGGAGCTGAGGGAGAGCGGCCCGCCCGTCCCGCGGATCACCACGAGCCAGCAGCAAGCGCGTGTCACAGAGCGTCACACAACAATCGACTCACGCCACGACGCACTGTCACCGCTTCTTCGCCACGACATGAAACAGCTGCCAATGTTTCGGACTCCGGAGCTCGGGCGGATCATCTCTTTCCTCTTCGTTCATCACCTCGATCTCGAAGCCGTCCAAAAGCGACAGGACATCTTCCCGTGAGTGGTGTGTCCGACCAGGGAGCGACGCCCAGCTGTCTCGATCCCAAAAGAACTGGCCGGAGAACCGACCACCCGGGCGAATCGCCGCGACAATCCGGTCCCACAGTTCAGGAAAGACCTCCGGCTTGCAAAACGGCAACGCGAAGCTTGCGTTCACCAGGTCGCAGTCCGGCACCTGCATCTCCACGAAGTCTACCTCGACCGCGGTGAGCCTCGGCTTCAGCGCCTCGGGTACGCGAGACCACAAAAAGGAGAACGCGTCCGGGTGATTATCCGTGGCCACCACGCGCCAGCCCTGTCGGAGCAATTCCAGGGTGTCACGCCCTTCTCGCGCCGCGATGTCCACCGAGAGCCCTTCGGCGAAGCCTTCTTTAGCAAACGAATCTAGAGCCGCGAGAAGTGTCTCTCGCGCGCCCTTCCCCAGGACAGACTCGAAGTATCCAGGCCAATCCTCCACTTCGAATAGTCCTGAGACTTCATCGGCGGCAAGCCCCGGTCGTTTGATTCATCTAGTGCTGACATTGGCTCCACCAAAGTAGAAGACACACTGAGATCTCGTGAACGGGCTGGGCCCGCGTCCTACCCCGAGCGGGGCCGTTGGCCACAAACGCCCGGGGCTGACGGTAGCAATTCTTTCTTTGAACGCGCACCAATCATGTGTTCGTCACGAGGCTCCCAGACGGGCCCGCCACCGGTCCGAAAGGGGATTCGAGAGATCCGGTTCCAAAGCGGCGAGGCCATAGCCGAGCGGACGCCGGTGACCGCGCGTTAGCTCTGCTGGCCCGCCAGGCAGCTTGCTGACAACAAACGGCACGAAAAAGGCCCCTCCACAAGAGGAGGGGCCGCACTCGAAAAGCCTTGCGTCTATTGAATGCCGAAGGAGGGACTTGAACCCCCGACACGCGGATTATGATTCCGCTGCTCTAACCAGCTGAGCTACTCCGGCGAAGGGGCAAAAGCTCATCTTGCGACCAACCCCTGTCAACTGGCTTGCGCCCCGCGCCCCGGCCTGCCAGGCTCCATTCAGGCATGTGTCGTGGGGGCGCAGATACATCCTGTATTAAGAGGACCCTCCCCCATTTTCCAGGAGGATCAGATGGACTTCGGATCGATCTTGATCGGCGCAATCGCCGTCGGCGCCGTCTCGCTGTTTACCAGTATCAGAGTCCTCTTTGAATACGAACGAGGCGTGGTCTTTCGGCTTGGAAAGCTGACACGTGCGAAGGGTCCAGGACTGATTTTCATGGTCCCGTTCGGGCTGGAGCGGATGAAGAAGATGGACTTGCGCATCGTGGCGCTGGACATCGCTCCGCAGGACACGATCACGAAGGACAACGTCAGCGTGCGGGTGAACGCGGTGGTGTATTTTCGCGTCGCCGACCCGACCAAGGCGGTCATTGAGATCGAGGACTATTACTTCGCGACCAGCCAGCTGGCCCAGACGACCCTCCGGTCCGTGATCGGACAGTCTGAGCTAGACCAACTCCTCGCGGAGCGAGACCGGATCAACGAACACGTTCGACGAATCATCGATGAAGGGACGGACCCCTGGGGTATCGACGTGACCGGTGTCGAAATCAAAGACATCGACCTACCCCAGGAAATGAAGCGGGCAATGGCGAAGCAGGCCGAGGCCGAACGCGAGCGGCGCGGAAAGGTCATTAGCGCCCTGGGCGAGTACCAGGCTTCTACGAAACTCGCCGCCGCCGCCGAGATCATCCAGCAATTCCCCGGGGCCATGCAGCTCCGATACCTTCAGACTGTTGTCGAGGTCGCGGCTGAGAACAACTCGACCACGCTCTTTCCGATTCCGATGGATCTCTTCGCGCCCTTCCTAAAAGGTGCAGAACCTGTGACTGAGGAGGCCCGTGCTCGAGCGATGCAAGCTTCCATGGAGACCATGATCGAATCGCTCCCGGCCGGTGAAGAATTCAGGGCGATCGAGGCTGCAACCCGGAAGATCATCGCGAAGGCCAAGTCGAGGGAGCATGTTCCGATCGAGGCTGACCACGGCGGGGAGTAGGCCGCTCCGGTGAGTGACGAGGACTCCGCAGGCCTTCCGATTCCGGCTGAACGGGAAGGTGCACAGGTCCCCGCCGGAGACTCGCACCGTCTGCGCGACTCGGAGATCGACCTGATTCTGAAGCGAGCGGCGCAATCAGATGAGTCGCCCAGCCTTCCTAGGCGTTACGACCTGACCGTGGCCGACCTGATGGTCGTTGCGAGTGAGGTGGGGTTGGACCCCGCCGCGGTACGCAGGGCCGCCGCAATCCAGCCGATCGTGAACGATGGTCCGCTCACTTGGATTCCTGGGGCTCCGACGAGCAGCGCGGCGCAGGCCACGCACATCGGAGCGCTTCCCTCAGATCGCGGCACACTCGCAAGAACCGCCGAAAGAGTCCTCTCGCGTTCGGGAACGGTGACCGAAGACGATGCAGACCACTGGGTCTGGAAGGAAGAGCACGTTGTGGGCAGAACCACCGTAACGTGGACACCCGGCAAAATCACGGTCGAAGCCGAACGCACCGGTCACTACTTCCTGCACTGGCTCGGCGGGCTCGTCGGGTGGGCAGCCTTGAGTGCCGCCCTGCCCGTTAGCCTGGGGCCGCTAGCCGCCACGCTACTCTTCCTCGTCACGCCCCTCCCCCTTTGGGCACGAGCCCACAGAACCACACGAGGCGAGGTCGAACAGGCGGTGATGGAGTTGCTGCGGGCGGTGGAGGAAAGTCAGAACGTGGAGTGACGCCGAATCCTAGCGTGCCGCTCTCACGTTCGCAGTGTCCGTGGGCATCGCGAACGAGTCGGCGGGGGTCTCGAAGCGATAGAGCACCTCCCCTGGCCGAATTAGTCCGAAACGTTCCCTCGCTATGCGCTCCAACGTGACCGAGTCCACCTGAAGAGAATCCGCCCATGACTTCAGAGAATCGATCTGGCGGTGGAGTTCGTTTAGCTGAGCCTGTTCCTCTTCCACCGCAGCACGCGCGGCTCTGAGCTCGAACCAGGAATGCTCGCCGCCGAGCGCGGCATAGTAGACTGCAAGCAGCAAAAGACCTGGGACGATAGCCTTCTTCAGGCGACCCACGCGCCCTCCCCTCGACCCCTAATCCTGCCAAGCTCGCGCATCAATCTCCCCACAAACCTCGGCCGGGGTAACGCGCACGACTGCCGAGCGTCTCCTCAATGCGGAGCAGCTGATTGTACTTCGCTACCCGATCGGTGCGGCTCGCGCTGCCGGTCTTGATTTGGCCGGCACCGGTCGCGACCGCGAGGTCTGCGATCAGGGTATCCTCTGTCTCCCCAGAACGGTGAGAGACGACGCACTTGTAGCCAGACTCAGCTGCCACGCGCATGGTCTCGAGCGTCTCCGTCAGCGTCCCGATTTGGTTGACCTTGATCAGGATCGCATTGGCGGTTCCGCCCCTGATGCCCTGCTCGAGGCGATCCACATTCGTGACGAACAAGTCGTCGCCCACAATCTGAACCCGATCGCCGAGTTCTTTGGTGAGGTGGTTCCAACCGTGCCAATCGTTCTCGTCTAGTGGGTCCTCTAGCGAACGAATCGGATACTTGTCGATCCATCCCTTCCAGAACTCCACCATGCCGGCTGCATCGCGGCGCTCACCCCCCGACCACTTGAAGACGTACTCACCGTCCTCGTAGAACTCGGTCGCAGCGGCGTCCAGCGTGATGACGATGTCCTCGCCCGGGCGATACCCTGCCTTCTCGATCGCCTGCAAGACCACTTCCACCGCCTCTTCATTGCTGGCTAGGTCGGGAGCGAAGCCACCCTCATCACCCACGGCGGTATTCTTGCCCCGATCGCTGAGCACTTTCTTGAGATGATGGAACACTTCAACGCCCATGCGAAGCCCCTCAGAGAAGGTCTCGGCACCGATCGGCATCACCATGAACTCCTGGATGTCGACGTTATTCGGAGCATGTGCCCCGCCGTTGAGAATGTTCATCATCGGCACAGGGAGCAGGTCCGCAGAACCGCCACGGGCGAGGTAACGCCACAGCGGCATCTGGCTCTCGGTCGCGGCCGCGCGTGCGCATGCCATAGACACCGACAGGATCGCGTTGGCGCCGAGATTCCGCTTGTTCGGAGTACCGTCGAGTTCAAGCATGGTCCGGTCGATATCCATCTGCTCGCGCGCCTCGAATCCACGCAGCGCAGCGGCGATCGTCGTGTTGACGTTGTTGACAGCCTTCAGGACGCCCTCGCCTAGGAAACGAGCTCGGTCACCGTCTCGTAGCTCGACAGCCTCGTGCGCCCCTGTCGAGGCCCCGGAGGGCACCGCAGCACGGCCGCGGACACCACTTTCCAGCGTCACCTCTGCCTCGACCGTTGGGTTGCCGCGAGAGTCGAGAATTTCCCTGGCCCGAACATCAACAATAGCCGACACGTACTGCCTCCGATTTTCTAGTCTTGTCCGTGTTTTGCCTGGAGCTGAGCGAGACTGTTCCAGGCTTTCTCAGTGAGTTCGTTTCTTTGGTCGATCGTGTAGCCCTCGACCGGAATCGGGTCGCCGAACCTGACGCGAATCACGCCCGGACGAATCCAGAAAGATCCCTTTCTCATCACAGCGCGCGAGCCGAAAATCGCCGTCGGGACCACGGCGGCACCTGTCTGAATGGCGAGCACGAATGCTCCCTTCTTGAACGGTGTCAACTTCCCCGTGGCGGATCGCGTCCCTTCTGGAAACATGATGACGCTAGAACCGTCCTCCTCCAACCTCCGGCGCGCGATCCCCAATGACTGCAAGGCACCAGAACGGTCTTTTCGGTCAATGAAGATGTACCCGCACGCCTTCACGGCACGCCCAAACAAAGGCGTTCTCCCCACCTCCTTCTTGGCGACAAACACATAGGGCCCGGGCGTATAAGCCGCGAGCACAGCCACGTCGAACCAGGACACGTGGTTCGCCACGACGACCTGAGCCACCTCCGGATCGATAGCCTCGGCATTCTCCACGACGACGCGTACACCCGCCGCACGCAGCATCATCTTGGACCACGCGCGCGGCACATAGTCGCAAACACAACGGGCGTTGGGGCCCTTTCGGTACACGGCCCAGAAGATCCGTATCGCGTAATAGATGGTCCCCGGAACGGCGGCAGTGAGCACCATGAGGAATCTGATCACGCCAAATCTCCGAAGTGGTCGAAACCCCCGCGCTCAAGACGCTCGACGCTTCCCGACGGCTGTTCGAGCCATACGCCATCGCCGAGTTCGACGCGGCCGACGTGCGTGAGTTCCAGGTTGAAACGCTTCATGAAGTAGGCGGGGTCGACCCTACCCGGGCCGGAAACGAACAGCAACTCATAATCTTCGCCGCCATGAAGGGCAGCCTGCAGCGCTTCTGACTGCCCAAAAAGATCGACCGCCGCCTGGGCCACAGGAATCGCCCCCGCTTGGAGGACGATTTTCACTTCGGACGCCGCAGCCATATGTGCGGCATCTCCTGCGAGCCCATCGGACAGGTCCATGAGGGCATCCACAAGCTTGTGCTCCACCAAGCAACATGCGGCGGCAATACGCGGAATCGGGCGAGCAAACGCCAGGCGAGCCGCCGCAGAGGGCTCATTCCCCTCAGTCCACGCACGTACGGCGGCGGCGCTCGCGCCTAGACAACCCGTGACCCATACCTCGTCGCCTGCCTCCGCCCCGTTCCGTAGGACCGGCCACGCGGTGCGTCCCAACACCGTCACGTCCACGAAGAGCGGGCCCGGAGACTTGGCCAAGTCTCCACCCAGGACCGCAGCGCCAACGGACGCCAACGCCTCGACGACCCCTGCCTGCAATTCGTCCCAATTCACGGAGCCATCCGGCGGCAACGCAACGGAGACAAACGCCCCAACCGGCGAAGCCCCCATGGCGGCGAGGTCGGAGAGAGCAGTGGCGGCGGCGCGGTAGCCGATCTCTCGGTCTGACAACCACGCGCGACGGAAATGCACGTCCTCCACCGACAGGTCCGTGCTGAGCACCCACCCACCCTCGAGCACCGCGGCGTCATCGCCCGGGCCCACCCGCACCGACGTCGGAAGGGCCCCGCCCATCGCGATCGCGCGTCTAATTCGGTCGAACTCCGCCCCTGGGCCGAGCTGCACCGTCGTAGGCCCGGGACCGTCCATCAGATCGCCGGGTCGGCGTCGAACATGATACCTGGGAGCTGAAGATCAGTGATTCCACTGCCGCGCTCATTCAGCGCGTCCGGGAGCCATCGGATGACGTCGCTGGGCGTGAGAGAGACGCCTCGTCCGGCAATCCTCGCCGCTCGACCCAAGACAAAGAGGCCGAGCCCGCCCGCGGTCGTGGCGGGCAGTCCCTGGGCCAGGAACGTCCCGCACACTCCGGCCAGCGCATCCCCCATACCCGCAGCGGCGAGATCGGAGGTGCCTTGCGTATCCACCATTACGCGGTGTCCAGGCCCCGACACCAACGATGGGGCGCCCTTCAGCAGTACGGCATGGCCGAAACGGTCCGTCGCGTGCCGAAGCGCTGCCAGCCGGTCAGCCATGATGACCTCTTGAGCCAAGTCGGTCAGGCGAGCCATCTCACCGACGTGGGGGGTGGCCAACACGCTACGCGCGGCGGCTACAGCGGCGAGGTCGAACACACCTATCGCGGCAAGGTTGAGGGCGTCGGCATCGACCACAAGAGCGACTGGAGGCCCAGAGACCACACACTGCACCACGGCCCTGGCCGCGGCATCGGTACCGAGTCCGGGACCCATCACAACCGAATCGACGGCCTTGAGTGCCTCCTTAATCGCGTCCGTGTCACCGGCATCCACGAAGATCGCCTCGGGCACAGCGGCTTGGAGCACCTCTCGATTCTCCTCGAATGAGCAGACACGCAGAGAGCCTGCCCCAGCGCTCAGGGCCCCCCGGACGGCGAGAACCGCAGCCCCTGCCATTCCTTTGCGCCCCGCGACGACGAGCACTCGGCCGACCCGGTTCTTGTGGGTGTCTGCCGCTCGCAACGGCGCGTTCTCGTAGGCCCAGGCCGGCGTCAACACCACGCCAGAAATCGCGTCTTGTGCCACGGCGTCCCAGGGCGGGAAGCCGATCTCCAGCACGACGAGACGACCCGCCCGCGCGCGCGCAGGATGCATTAGGGTCCCCAGTTTCGGCGCGCCAAACGCGATCGTCACGTCGGCGGATACCGCGACGCCCGGCACGGCACCGGTGTCGGCGCAGGTCCCAGACGGAACGTCTATTGATAGGACGGGTCGCTCGGCGCCATTAACACGGACGATGGCATCCGCTTGCCGGGCCCGCGGCGCCCCACGGGCGCCCGTCCCGAGAATGCCGTCAACGATCACTCCCGCGGAACTGAGCAGCGTGGTCCATCCCTCCTCGTCGAGTTCATGGTCGCGCATCACTGGAAAGCTCCAACCGTGGAGCAGTGACCCACCCTCCGCCCGGTCCCCCACGAGCACCGCTTGGACGTCTCGTCCCCACGCCGATAGCGTGCGCAAGAGTACGAGCGCGTCGCCGCCATTGTTGCCGGAGCCGACAATCCCAACAACTCGTCCTCGTGGAAAGAGGCGATCAAGGACCTCCGCCGAGCCGCGCCCGGCGTTCTCCATGAGAACGGATTGAGGCACCCCGCCGTCCTGGATCGCCAGCCGGTCGAGTATGGCAGCCTCACTCCCGGTCGGAGCCAGGAGATGGGCACGGCCGAACGGCCGCAACGGCGGAAAGATGCCCGTCATGGTGAATCCAAGGTACGCCAAGGTAGCCGTGCCGTTCGCGCCGGCCGGGTCCCGTGAGAGGCATGGAGGTGTGTTTCGGGGCCGTCGGCCGGGCGCAGGACCGTCTGCAAACCGGCGGTCACCTCAAGGCTACTTGAAGCTCGGTTCGGGCTTCTTTCCCAGGGTAATGTCCCCATTGTCGATACGGAGGTTGAATCCGCACTCTGGGTTGGAGCATACCCACGCCTTGTAACGGATCGGCGCCCCATCTCTGCCATAGTCGGAGAGCGGCAACAAAATTCCGGTCTCGCATTTTTGGCAGCGCGGAAATCCGCGATCGTCCATTAGCAACCCCTCCCATGGGCGCGGCGGCGGTAAACGCCGCGCGGGTGCCCGGCCGAGGCCGGGCGATTCAAAGTCTGGAGTTCGGCCTCATGCCGAACCCTCAATATCAATGCTGAGCTTCCCAGGGGTAGTTCAGCTCGAACGCTTCTTCGAAATCGAAAACGTCGGCAAAGTCCTCGGGCCGATCTTCGTCCTGCTTGATCAAAATACCCTGTTCTACCAAGGCGAACACCACGCCACCCACATCTTCTGTCGCGTGAATCCCCCAATGTTCGAGGACCGAACGGGCCATGGGCCCGAATCGCTCCAGCGCGAGCCGCCGCACGCCGTCTACCAATTCCCTGCCCGTAATGTGTCGCGGAGCTTCGAGTGCATGGATCACGGAATGCAACGCGGCCAGCACGAAAAAGTAGGCCCTCGTATCGAAGCGAGGGTTCCGCTCCTGAAGTTGATCCAGGATTTCGTCCGCGAATTGCAATTCTGTCATGGGCGCAAATGTGCGGATCGGGGAGTGCGTTCGCTAGTCCGAGCGGCCTTGCCGCCGTACTTCTTCAACAGCCTTCTAGTGCGTCTAGCGCCCGGCCAGCCGGGCGTACAAAGGAAATGCTGCACACAATTCCTTGACCTCTCCGAGGACGGTCGCAATGCGGCCTCCGTCCGCAGGGGCCTCTAGGATGTGTCCGATCCACCCGGCGATGCGTTCCATCTCCGGTTCTTTCATGCCCCGAGAAGTGAGTGCGGGGGTTCCGATTCTCAATCCGGAGGTCACGAACGGCGAGCGCGTCTCACCACGCACGGTGTTCTTGTTCACCGTCATGCCCGCAGCCTCCAGCGCCTCCTCTGCGTCCTTCCCGGTCAGGTCGCCGTGACTGGGGCGGAGATCCACCAGCACTAGGTGGTTATCTGTACCCCCGCTCACAAGGTGGAAGCCGCGTTCAAGCAGCCCGGCGCATAGCGTTCGCGCGTTCGTTACGACCTGTCCGGAGTACTCTGCAAACGACGGCTTCAACGCCTCCCCGAACGCGACCGCCTTAGCGGCAATCACGTTCATGAGCGGACCGCCTTGCATAAACGGAAACACCGACTTGTCGATCGCCTTGGCGTGCTCCTCTTTGCAGAGGATCAACCCTCCACGCGGACCCCTGAGGGTTTTGTGCGTGGTGGTCGTGACAACATCTGCGTGCGCGACCGGGGACGGGTGGTGGCCCGTTGCCACCAGACCCGC
The DNA here is from genome assembly GCA_937919655.1 of uncultured Gemmatimonadales bacterium. GTDB lineage: Bacteria > Gemmatimonadota > Gemmatimonadetes > Longimicrobiales > Gaopeijiaceae > CALFPJ01. Next base: position 23,248 of record CALFPJ010000006.1, on the reverse strand, counting down.
AATATGTGCCATGTCGACAACCAGCCGAGCGTCAACTTCGCGCGCGATCTCGCCAAACCTCTCGAAGTCGATCGTCCTCGGATACGCGCTCGCGCCCGCGATAATCATCTTGGGTCTTTCGGCGTGGGCCTGATCGCGAACCGCGTCGTAGTCGATACGGCCGTCGTCTTCACGTACGCCGTACGCCACCACGTTGAACAGCCGGCCACTAAAATTCACCGGCGACCCGTGAGTCAGGTGTCCGCCATGACTCAAGTCCATGCCTAGGATCTTGTCGCCCGGATCAAGAAACGAAAAATAGGCGGCCATGTTGGCCTGGGCTCCCGAGTGCGGCTGCACGTTCGCGTGTTCGGCACCGAACAGTTGTTTGGCTCGATCTCGAGCCAGATTCTCTGCCACGTCCACGAACTCGCAGCCACCGTAGTACCGCTTCCCCGGCACTCCCTCCGCATACTTGTTCGTCATCACCGTGCCCATGGCTTGGAGCACGGCTTCAGAGACGAAATTTTCTGACGCGATGAGTTCGAGCCCATCGGCCTGACGGGCGGCCTCGGATACGATCGAGTCGTAGATCTCAGGATCGGCTTCGCGGAGGATCTCCATCAAGCCTAGAACGTCCGCTGGAGGTGCCGAGCTTCGTACAAACGTGACTCGGCTACCTTGTTCGCGGCCTCATGAGTCCCGATACCCTCGGCAGCTGCAAACTCGAAAATGCGGAGCAAGGTGTTGTAGATGTCACCGGCTTTTCGCTTGCTGCGTTCCGCGGTCCAGTCTTCGATCTCACCGTAAACGTTGATCAGGCCACCCGCATTGATGACGTAGTCGGGCGCATACAAAATGCCACGCTCCTTCAACGCAGGGCCATGCACGGAACCCTTCGCCAGCACATTATTCGCAGCGCCTGCCACGATGTCCACCTTCAGTAAGTCGATGGTGTCGTCGTTGACCGTCGCTCCGAGCGCACACGGAGCGTAGATGTCCGCATCGACAGAGTAGATAGCATCGGGAGCGACTACCTCTGCACCAAACTCCTCTACGACAAGGGCGACTCTGTCCTGGTCAATATCGGTGACCGTGAGCTTCGCACCCTCTTCGGCGAGGTCCTTGCATAGGTAATAACCAACATGACCAAGTCCCTGCACGGCGACGTGCTTCCCGTTCAGGGAATCATCCCCGTATTTGAAGGCCGCAGCGGCCTTGATGCCGTGATAAACCCCAAACGCCGTCACCGGAGATGGGTCACCCGAACGCCCAATGAGACCGACGACGTGCTCGGTCTCCATGCTGACGAACTCCATGTCGTCTGGCGACGTACCCACGTCCTCGGCGGTGATATATCGGCCGCCCAAAGACTCGACAGCACGCCCGTGGGATCGGAAGATCATCTCCCGATCCTTCACCTTGTTGTCACCCCAAATGACGGACTTGCCGCCACCAAGGTTCAACCCAGTGATCGCAGCCTTGTATGTCATACCGCGCGACAGCCTCAGCGCGTCGACAATGGCGTCACGATCGCTCTTGTAGTTCCAGAACCGAGTGCCCCCTAAGGCAGGGCCCATCGTGGTATCGTGAATCGCGATAATCCCGCGATATCCGAGGTCCGGATCGTTCCAGAATACGAGCTGCTCGTGCTTGCGCTCGGACATCAAGTCGAAGAGTTCCATCGTCTCCTACACTGTTATGTGGATGAGCGACCGCCTCAGCTACTCGCGGCGTCCCGGAGGACTTCGCGGGCGATGACATGTCGCATGATCTCGTTCGTTCCTTCGTAAATCTCTGTGCCCTTGGCGTCCCTGAGGAGCTGTTCGACCGGATAATGTCGCATATATCCGTAACCACCAAAGATCTGGATTGCCTCATCGGCAGACCAACTGGCCGCCTCTGACGCTGACAACTTCGCAATGGCGGCACGCGCGGTCACCCCATCAACCCCCGTACGTGGGTGACCCTCATCATTAGACGCAGCCATAATCGCCGCTCCGGCGTCGTGCGCCAAAAGTCGCGACCCTGCGATTCGGCGGGCCATTTCGGCGAGCTTCACCTGAATGGCCCCAAAGTTCGCAATCGGACGGCCAAACTGCTCGCGTTCCAACGCGTAGCGCGCCGCATGCTCCATGGCCGAACGTCCAATCCCCACGGCCTGGGCGGCGATACCCGCCCGCCCGAGGTCCAACGCCTCCAGCGCGTAGGGAAAACCCCTCCCCACCACGCCTAGGAGGCCCCCCTCGCCGACCTCGACGCCATCGAGCGTGATGCTGACCGTCTCCGACGCCCGCAGCCCCATGGTGGCCTCCCGCGCGCCGACGCCGTAACCGTCTACCGTCGGGTCCACCAAGAAGGCCCCCATGCCCTCTCCGTCCAACTGTGCGAAGACGATCACGAGCCCAGCGCGGCCTCCGTTCGTCACCCAGCGCTTGGTGCCGGTGAGCTTCCACCCGGTCCCTGAAGCTTCTGCCACCGTCGTGAGTGACCCGGCGTCACTTCCGGCGCCTGGCTCCGACAGCGCAAACGCCCCCAAGACCTCTCCGGACGCGAGAAGCGGCAGCCACCGCTCTTTTTGGCCGTCGCTCCCATGCTTGGTGATGAGCCCGGCGACCGGTCCGTTGTGGATGGCTACCGAGAGCCCCACGGAAGCGTCGCCCCAGGAGAGTTCCTCAAGCACGAGTAAATACGTGGACAGGTCAAAGTCGAGGCCGCCGTATTGCTCCGGAATCAGCATGCCGAGGAAGCCCAGGTCTGCGAGCTTCCGGAAGATTCCGGCGTCGAGGTCCTTGGCGGCATCCCACCCAGCGGACGCCGAGCGCAGTTCCCCTTGGGCGAAGTCCCGGGCGAGCGCCCTAATTTCGAGCTGATCCTGCGACCACTTCATCGACGGCGCCTCATGAGTACGAGTAGAAACCGCGGCCATTCTTACGGCCGTGCCATCCTGCGGCAACGTACTTGCGGAGTAAGGGGCAGGGCCGATAACGGTCGTCGCCCAGTTCCCGATGCAACACCTCGAGGATGTTCAAGCAGGTGTCCAGCCCAATCAGGTCGGCGAGCGCGAGCGGACCCATCGGGTGGTTCATGCCCAACTTCATGACCGTATCGATCGCCTCCGGAGTGGCAACGCCCTCCATCACGGCGAAGACGGCCTCATTGATCATGGGCATGAGAACTCGGTTCGCCACGAAGCCGGGGAAGTCGTTGACCTCTACCGGAGTCTTTCCGAGTTCCTCGGATAAGGCGAAGACCTGGCGCGTGGTGTCATCGCTCGTCGCCAACCCGCGAATCACCTCGACCAGCTTCATCACAGGCACCGGGTTCATGAAATGCATCCCGATGACCTTGTCCGGACGACCTGTTCGCGCGGCGATTTCCGTGATGGAAATCGACGACGTGTTGCTCGCGAGAATCGTATCCGGTCCAGCGGAGCGGTCCAGAGTCCGGAAGATGTCGTACTTGAGTTCCGCCTTCTCTGGCACGGCTTCGATCACGAGGTCCGCGTCCTCGGCGCCGGCGGCCAGGTCCGAGCCGGTCTCGATCCGCCCGAGCGTAGCGTCGCGCGCCGACAGGTCAATGAGTCCCTTCTTCACCTGCCGATCGAGGTTCTTGGAGATCGTGTCCATGGCGACTTCCAAGACCTCGACGGAGAGGTCTAGGAGCCGTACCTGCTTGCCACTCTGCGCCGCCACATGGGCAATCCCGTTGCCCATCGTGCCGCCGCCCACAATCGCGATCCGATCGATTGTCATCGTGCCCTCTCTCCTTCGGTTCTAATTTCGAGCGCCTTATTCATGTGCCTGCACTCGTCCCGCCAGCGCCAGCGGCCTAGATCTTGACGCGGTCTCGCTATAGCGAAGCCATGGACCCCACCAGAGCGCAGCGGTCGAAGCCAAGACGACCACGGTCGCCACGGCGCTTCCTTCTGGACCGAAACCCCCTCCTCCCAGCCAAATTGGGCCCACGGACGCTCCGGTGTAGAACGGCGCGTCAAGTAACTCCATCCCACTGACGGGCAAGTCCGCGACGTACCCGTGGGCCCAATTCCAGCCCACGTGAACACCGGTCGCCCACCACAAACTCCCCGTCTTCAGATACACCGTCCCGAGCAACAGGCCGGCAGCCGTGACGTTAACCACCCCGAGCCAGGAAACCTCTGGGTTCCCGAGATGTAGCGCCCCGAAGGCGACCGCTGTGACGACAAGTGCGACCGAGTCGCCCATCGATTCCGCCAATGCCTGCAGAGGGTACCCGCGGAGAAGTACCTCCTCCGCAGCCGCAGGAATCGTCAGGAAGAGCGCCGCACTGGCGCCTCCCATCACCCAACCACCCAGCGTGCCTGCTTCTGACGACCACGAGAGTCCCCCGAGTACCGCCATGACGAGCACCACGCTGAGCGCGATCACGACACCGAGGCCGAGGCCGAGAATCGCTTCCCTGCCCGTCGCTGCTGTCACATAGAAGCCAAGCGCATCAGGAGAACGTCCATCCAACGCCAACATGATCCATCCACCGACCAAGCCGCCCAACAGGAGCGCGAACGAACCGCCTTGGACTCCGTAGGGAAGGAGGATCCCGGCCATCCCCGCCACGAAGCCTCCGACAATCAAGAACAACAGGATGCGCCAAAACAGGCGGATCCTACCCTCCGCTTGCGTGAAGAGCGTCTCGGTCAGCTCAGCAGGCAAGAAAAAATCCCCAGCCTACCGAAGACCGGGGCTTTTGGGAGCCACACCGCGAAGGAGTACGAGCGCCGTCAGCACCTTGGTGACGTCTCCCGCGATGAACGGAAGCACAGCCATCGAAAGCACGCTCCCGAATCCCTGACCGGTCACAAAGAGAAGCTGCGACACTCCTCCGACGTACATCGTGAGCACGCCCAGCGTGAGCGCGGCGGCCGTCCTGAGCCAGCCCGCTCCCTTAGACGCGACAGATCCGACGACGAACGCCGCTGCCGGTGCCGCAACCAGATAACCTCCCGTGGGGCCCAACAACCAAGGGATGCCGAAGCCCCCATTGGAAAAGACCGGAGCCCCCGTAGCCCCGATGACCACATAGATCGCCATGGCCATCGCGCCAAGGCGTGGGCCCAGCATGGCACCAGCCAGAATCACAAAAAGTGGCTGTAGCGTCATCGGCACAGGCGTCCACGGCAGCGGCACTGCGACCTGAGCGGCGAATGCGGTGGCAAGCACGAAGGCCGCGACGCCTACGCCGGCGCGGGCCCGTCGGTCTTCGACGGCTGCCGACACCAACCAACCCCTCAGTGATTCGGTGACTGTGGTCATGCGGTCTTCCTCTTGTCTGGTTCGGTGTGGCCTAGCGTCCTGTCCCAGAAGTTCGTTTGCATTCTAGCGCCGCTGCATCCACGCTGGCTTCGTTGCTCCTCCGCGAAATAGCGCTGCTATTCCTTGTCGTCGCGCCTTGCCAGCGCGGCGCATCGGCACTCTCGGTGCTCAACGAACTTCTGGGACAGGACACTAGCCCTACGGCTTCTCTACAGAAAGTGCGACGGCGTTCCCGCCGCCGAGGCACAAAGTGGCGAGGCCCGTAGAGACCCCACGGTGTTCCATCGCATTGAGCAGCGTCACGAGAATCCTCGCCCCAGACGCACCAATCGGGTGTCCGAGCGCAACAGCCCCGCCGTTCACGTTGACGCGGGCCTCGTCCATTCCGAGACCGTTCATATCCGCGATCGCCTGCACCGCAAAGGCCTCGTTGACCTCGAAGAGCCCGTAGTCCCCGACCGCCTTGCCTTCCTTCGCCATCAGATTCTTCACGGCGGCGATGGGGGCAAAGAACAGGTCGCGCGGCTCGGTAGCGCCAGCGGCGTACGCGGAAATGATCGCGTCCACCTCAAGACCGTTCGCCTCCGCGTACGCCAACGACGACACGACCAACGCAGCAGCACCATCGTTGAGTCCAGGTGCGTTCCCGGCGGTTACAACATGCTCGACGATGTCATCCGGAGCATCTCGCACGAAGGCCGGGCGCAGCTTGCCCAGCGCTTCCAGAGACGTGTCCGCCCTCGGGCCTTCGTCCGTATCGATCACCGTCACACCGCGGCGGTTCTTCACTTCGACCGGAACGATCTCGTTACGGAAGTGACCGCCCTCAATTGCCGCGATCGCCTTCTGGTGGGACCGCAGAGAGAAGCCGTCCGCATCGGCGCGGCTTACCCCTGCAGTCGTAGCCGTGTACTCGGCGTGGCCCCCCATATGGCAGGCTCCGAAAGAACACCACAGGCCGTCGTGAATCAGGCCGTCCTCGAGTGTCTGATTCCCGAACTTCACTCCGTCACGCATGCCGCGCGCATAAAATGGGACGTTCGACATCGACTCCATGCCGCCCGCGAGCACCAGGCGGGCATCACCTGCCCGGATGGCCTGCGCGGCGAGCATGACGGCCTTGAGGCCTGACCCGCACACCTTGTTGATCGTCACCGCGGGCACCGTGGCGGGGACGCCCCCGTTTACTGCTGCCTGGCGGGCGGGAGCCTGACCCGCACCCGCGGCAACCACATGCCCCATGATGACTTCGTCGATATCAGCTGAGTCGATGCCGGCGCGTTCCACGGCTGCACGAATGGCGATGGCGCCCAACTGCGTAGCGGTCAGCGGGCTGAGGCCCCCCAGGAAGCGGCCAATGGGCGTGCGGGCTCCGCCCTTTAGGATGACGGGTATCTTGGATTTATCGGTCATGGATCGATCTAAAGGCTAGGTCGAAGCAGAACGCTGGGGAAGAAAACCTCAGCGTCAACAAGCCCACGAAGATACCGCAAAATCCGAGGTGGGTCATGTAGGTTCCCGGCAGGCGGCGCTGGGCTCTCGCGGGCCAGTGGTCTTCTTCAACGGCCCCCTACAGGGCGATCAAGACCGGCCTATCGGTCGTAGTATCGAGGCGTCCCCAAGGGACGGCGGGATCGTGCTCGAACACGAGGAGCCATTCCTCTTCGCGGGCTTGGGTCCAAAGGCCCCGCTTCGACTCGAGCGTGACGAGGGGCTCCAAGTCGTACCCCATGATCCAGGGCAAAGGCACGTGGGCCGACGTCGGGCAAACGTCAGCCAGAAAGCACGCGGTGCTGTCCTCGCTCTCCACCAACACGGAATGGTGGAAAGGCGTGTGGCCAGGCGTTGGAATCACGCGGATCCCTTCCGTCACAGATGCCGCCCCGTCCACAAAGTCCCACAGGCCGGCTTCCGCGATCGGGTCGAAATTGTGCGCGAGATAACTCGCCCTCACGCGCTCGTTGCCGCCGTGGGCAAAGTCGAACTCGCCCTTTTGCACGACATAACGCGCATTCGGGAAGGCAGGCTTCACCTGTCCGTCCTCACTGACGAATGTGTTCCCGCCGGCGTGGTCGAAGTGGAGGTGGGTGCTCAAGACGATGTCGACGTCCTCCGGGCTGAAGCCAGCGGCGCGGATCCCATCCTCCAAACGAGTCGGGGCCCCCGCGTTTTCGACACCGTATAGGTCGTGGAACTTGGCGCTCTCCTTGTTGCCGATTCCCGTGTCGATCAACACCAGAGCATTGGGGGCTTCGACCAGCAGGCAGCGGAGCGCGAGCGGAATTCGATTGCGCTCGTCAGCGACGATGCGTCGCTCCCACAGGGGCTTGGGGACAACCCCAAACATGGCTCCACCATCCAGCCACTGAAGGCCGGCCTCGATGGCGTGAATCCGGACGGCGCCAATCTGTTCCGTCTGGGTCAGAGGCAGGTCCAAGGGTGTATTGATCATCGCGGTCTCTTCCTCTTCCTGGATTCGTGTCCTGGCAGCTCCAGCGAAAACTGATGCGGATCGAAGAACTTTCGCTGGCGGCGACGTTTTAGATACCACTGCAACGTTGCGAGATCCTCAACGCCCCGGCCGGCGGCCTCGTCCAACAAACGAAGAAGCACACGGGCCGTCGCGAAGGCGTCTCCATAGGCTCGGTGCCGGCCCTGGACATCGACCCCGAAGTGGCGCGTCACGACATCCAGATTCCGATGCCGAAGCACCGGCACAAGCCTCCTCACCATTCGCACGGTACACAGTTTGGGCATGGTGGGCACATCCACATTCGCCCGCACCAGTTCGGACGACACGAAACTCCAGTCGAAGGCGGCGTTGTGCGCCACGAAGGCGCGGCCCTCCAGTCGCCCAGCAACCTCGTCCGCGACGTGCTCGAAATAGGGCGCGACAGATGTCATCGCGCCCGTGATTCCGGTCAGGGACGAGATCATGGACGGAATCCCCTGCCCCGGATTGATGAGCGTCTCGTATTCGTCCACGATCGTGCCCCCCAGGACCTCAACGATCGCGATCTCGATGACGCGGTGCCCGTTCCACGCACGGCCACCCGTCGTCTCTACATCCACCACTGCGAACGAGACCTCAGATAACGATACGCCGAGGGGCGCCATGGTAGGATCGAGCGTCCAAACCCCCTGGCTGTCCACCAGAAACCGAGGATCAGCACCAAGAAGGTGAAACACCGCAGCGGAGGCCGCTCCCGGGTGTCCGGACAGCCCCAAAACCTCCTTGGCGAGTTCCAGCGTCTGTTGAGGGCCCTCGCTCAGACTGTCCTCCGCCCTGCGGAGGAGTGAAGCGTCCCTCTCGCCCTTCACTCCGACGCCCCACCCCGCGTGATACGGAACGACAGCGCCTCGAGCTCCATCACGAGGTTCACGTCCTCCACAGGCACCTGGGCCGGGACCTTGAGCCGCACGGGGGCGAAGTTGAGAATCCCCTTGATCCCAGCCCGTACCGCCCTGTCGGTCACCTCCTGCGCAGCCACCGCGGGAACGGCGAGCACGACCAAGTCGATCTGCTCACGGACGACGACGGCCTCAAGTTCAGCCGTGTCTCGGATGGTCGTGTTGCCCCACTTCGCCCCGATCTTGTGCGGGTCAGAGTCGAGGACCGCCACGCAGTCATACCCACGGGCCTTGAAGTCCGGATACTCGAACAACGCCGAGCCAATGCGACCGGCGCCTACCAGGACCACTCGCCAGGCCCGGTCGACGCCCAGAATGGCTCGCAGACGGTCCACGAGCTCCGACACGCCGTACCCTAGGCCGCGTTTTCCGAAGGAACCGAAATGCGACAGGTCTTTTCGGACCTGAGCAGCGGTCGTATGCCCCTTCGAGGCCAACTCCTCGCTGGATACCGTCCCGCCACCATTACGGTCAAACCCCTCAAGGGCCCTCAAATAGTGGGAGAGACGGCGCACCGTCGATTCAGAAATACGTCTAGTCACAGGCCACAAAAGATAGGGCTGACAGCCGAAACCGGCTGCTTGTGAAATTCTTCACAAATGTAGAGAAGCGCTACTCGTCCTGCAACGCGGAGGCGAGCCGAATGAAGTCCTCTGGCGAGAGGCTCTCCGGTCGGTCGGACAACACGATTCCGGCCTCTTCGGCGACGCGGTCCAGCGCTTCGGCCGGCACCCGTAGGTCGGTGTGGTCCCGGAGGATCTTCCGCAGCTGCTTCCGCCTCCATTGGAAGGCGGCCCGCACCAAATTGCGCAGATGGGGCTCGTCGGCCTCCAAGACGGGTTCCGGCCGCGTAGGAGTGATCCGAATGACTGCGGAATCGACCCCCGGAACCGGGCGAAACGCGCCCCTCCCAACACCAAAGAGCCGCCGGGCCGTCGCGACACTCCGCACCCCGACGGAGAGTGCGCCGTACGCCTTGGTCCCGACCTTGGCGGCGATCCGCTCCGCGACTTCCTGTTGGACCATGAGCACGATCTCACGCGGCCGGGGGCGCTCAAGGAGTCGAAAAAGGATCGGCGACGTGATGTTGTAGGGAATGTTGCCGATCACTAACGCCTCTTCAGGGCGCTCCAGGGCGTCCATGAAGGGCGCTTCCAGCACGTCGCCGTGAATCACGACCACATCATCTCGGCCCTGGAATTCGTCGGCCCAACTGGCGGCGAGTTGGTCGTCGAGTTCGACGAGCACGAGCCTCCGCACCGTCCCCACTAGATGGCGCGTGAGCGCGCCCCGACCCGGCCCGATCTCGACGACTTCGTCGTCGGGGCCTGCCCCGAGCGCGGCTACGATCTTGCGCTGTAGGTTGGGGTCGACCAGGAAATTCTGGCCGAGCGAGCGTTTGGCTCGGTGAAGGCCTTCGTCAGACACGAACGACGAGGGCGGTCCGGTCATCCCCAAGAATCGTGGGTTCGCTATCAGGGTCGGGCATTAGCGAGAACAGCTTGTCCACGATATCCCTCGCCTTCCGGTATCTGTGCGTGACCACGGTGTCGAGAATCAGGCCTTCGCCATCGGTCCGGGTCGACGTCGCCAACATGTCCGACAGGCCATCCGTGAAGAGCAGGAGCAGGTCTCGCTCTGGGTCCCAGTCGACCGTGACCTCTTGGAAGGCGTCCGGACCGGCGAACCCGACCGGAGGATCTGTGGCGGTGAGACGCTGTGCTTCTCCAGAATCGCGCATTGCGAACGCATGCGGGTGGCCGGCGTTCGAGTACACCAACGTTCGATTCGCAGGGTCCAGGACACCGTAGAAGATGGTCAGGAACATCTCGGTGGTCTCGAGCTCCTCTGCCAGCGCATCGTCCAATGACCGCAGGACCTGGGCTGGCGAGGCAAACTCGCGAGCGTAGATACCCGCCGCGCTCATCGCCAGCATCATGATGAGCGCCGAAGGGAACCCGTGCAGCGAAACATCGCCGAGCATGACCCCTATGCGACCGTCTGCCAGGCGAAAGAGCTGGTAGAAGTCCCCGCCGACCTGCTCGGCCGGCTGTACGCGGCCTGACGCCTCCACCCAGTCGAGGCTTTCCGCGTCCGGCAGCAGCTTCATCTGCAATTCGTTGGCGAGTTCCATCTCGCGGGTCATGCGCTCTTTCGAGAGACTCTCGCGCACGAGGCGGTTGTTCTCTAATGCGGCACCAACCTGAGAGGCGATGGCCGCGAGGAGCTTCTGGTTGGCGGAACTGAACCGGCCGCCATCTTGGCGGCCGATGAGATTGACCACCCCTACGGTTCGCGATTCCCCAGACGCTGGCGTATAGCGGATCGGCACAGAAAGAAATGAGTCCCCGGTCTCGCCGGCGGCCTCATTCTCCACAGTTGGCCGTCGTGGGTCGATAATTGCCTGCCCCTCTCGGAACACCCTCGAGGTCACGGCATCGGGGTGGTCCGTGGCCAAGGGGCCTGAGCGACCCTCGGAGCCCACCGCCGCCGCAAGGTGTAGCTCGTCCTCCTCCGCGTCATAGACCCACAAAGATCCGCGCTTGGCACCCATCACATCCCGAACTTCACCCAGGATCTTTCGAGCCCCGTGGTCAATGTCCAACGTAGACCCGAGGGTCTCGCTGATGGAATACAGCAGGTTGATCTCTTCGAAGCGCTCCGAGAGTTCATCGGTGAAGAACTGGATCTCCCTCGAGGACTCGAAGATCCGATCGAGGGCCGGCCCCAAAACCGCAGCGATGGCTTCGCTGGAACCTCGGTGGACCGTCACCTGAAGTTCCAACTCCGAGCCATGATGGGCTACGAGGGGCTTGGAGTAGACATCCCCTTCGGGGTAGAAAGCCTCGCTGGCGTATACGATCTCGGCGGCGGCACCCGCCTCCGCGGGTGGGATCACGAGGCGAATAGAGGCCTGGAAGCTCTGCTCGAACTCTCGAAGCGTTCCGAGAATCGGATCCGGCAGCGCCCCTGGGACGAGCCGGCCCGAGTGCCTCACGCCTGAGCGCCGCCCTCGAGGGCCGCGCCCTGCTCGAGCCTCAGGACCAAGGTCACCTCATTACCCTGATCGTTGTAGGACACCTCGTCGCACAACTGCCGCATGAGGAAGAGACCACGGCCTCCACACTTCAGAAGATTGTCCGGGGCGGTCGGGTCTGGAATCGAACTCGGATCGAAGCCGGTCCCCTGGTCGGTGATGCGGGCCTGGAGGCGGCCGCCGACCATAGTGACCTCCACCCGCACACTCTTCGAAGGGTCATGCCCGTTGCCGTACAGCATCGCGTTGGAGAGCGCTTCAGTAAGCCCTACCCGAAAGTTCAGCCGCAGCAGCCGCGCCTGACCACCACAATCATGGCAGCGGGACATGACGTACTCGACCGTGTGCTCAATCGAGCGGATGTCGGTCGGGATCTCGAGAACTAGGTCGTTATCCATCGACGTCCCGGTTCAGAGTGGCGCGCCAAGAACGCGGGGTCCTGATCAAAAGCCCTCGAGGGCTTCTTCCTTCGTATTCGTGATCCGGAAGAGCGTATCGAGCTTGGTCAGTTCGAAGAGGGTCCGCAGATCCTCGTTGAGGTTGGACAGCCGAAGCTCCCCACCCTGCTCCCGAATCTTCTTTGAAAGGCTGACCAGGACGCCGAGACCCGAAGAGTCGATGTACCCTGTGTTCGAAAAGTCGATCACAAATTTGCGATCGCCACCCTCGAGCTGCTCAAGAACGCGCTGCTTCAATTCCTGACGATTGCCGACGATTAGCTGACCTTCGACCTCGACGAGCGTGACGTCGCCGTTCTGCGACACCTGAAAGCCCATGGCTTGGTTGCTCCGGAGTTGGGTTCGCGGGCCAGCCGCTCGGGCACTTCGTGCTCGATGCGGCAGCGCCACAAAATTAAAAAGGGATCAAATGTTCGGGCAAGGAACAGTCGTAAAGTGCCTCCCTCAGTCGGCCATCAGCGCGGTGATGCAACCCACCAAAAGAATGTCCTCAATTGATGCCCCCCGCGACAGATCATTACACGGTTTTCGCAGCCCCTGAAGAATCGGACCAAGCGCCCGTACCCCGCCTAGATGCTGGACAAGCTTGTATGCGATGTTCGCTGAGTTCAGGTCCGGGAACACTAGAATATTGGCGTCTCCGGCGAGAGCGGAAGATGGGGCCTTGGTCAACGCGACCTCAGGGCTCAGGGCGGCATCAGCCTGGAGCTCACCCTCCGCCGTCACGCCCGGCAAAAGGCTCCGAAAAATAGCGACCGCCTCCCGGACGCGCTCCACAGATGGGCCGTCGGCGGACCCCAGTGTCGAGTAAGACAGGAACGCCACTCGAGGTTCGTCCCCCACAATGCGCTCGCGGGCGCGAACCGCCGCGACTGCGATTTCGGCCAACTGGGAAGGGGTCGGATCCGGCACCACGCCGGCATCTGTGAACGTCAGCACGTCATGTGCACGCCCATGGCCGGAAGGAAGGACCATATAGAACGACGAGCTGACGGTCGTGATCGCGTGCGCGACACCGACCCCCCAGAGGCCCGCACGGATGACGTCGCCGGTGGTTCGTACACAACCCGACACGGATCCGTCTGCCTCGCCGAGCCCCACCATCAGCGCCGCTTGCAGCAGCGGGTCCTCCACGAAATGGTGGGCCTCTTCCAAGGTGACTCCGCGATGCCCCCGCAACTGATGAAGCGCCTGGGACAATCTGGATAACCTTTCCGGGTCGTTCGGATCGAGGACCGTGAGCGCTCGGTCGGCGAGGCCAAGCACGTCCAACTCCTCTCGAACTTCGTCCTCTTTTCCCAACAGGATCGGCACGAAGAGCGATGTATTCACCGCGGCTGCGGCGGCGGCCAGGACTCTGGCATCGGTCCCCTCGGAGAATACCAGGCGACGAGGGGTGGCACGCGACCGGGCACGGAGTTCCTGAAGGAAGTCCTTAGACGCGCTAGCCGTCGAACTTCTCCTTGAGGGCAGCCAAGACGGGCGGCGACACGAAACGCGAGACGTCCCCACCGAGTGACGCGACCTCCCGGACCAACGATGACGACAGGAATGAGTAGTCGACCTCAGGGACCAAGAAGAGGGTCTCAATCTCAGGCCAAAGCTCGTGGTTCATCTGCGCCATCTGCAGCTCGTACTCGAAGTCCGAAATCGCCCGAAGCCCACGAATCACGAAGATCGCCTGCCTGTCCCGCGCGAAGTCGACAAGCAACCCACCAAACGACTCTGCGCGGACACGATCATCGTCCGCAAAGACCTCGTTGATCAACTGCACCCTCTCATCAGGCGTGAAGAGATTTCGTTTGTCGGTAGATGGTGAGTGCGCAACGGCAATGATGACCTCGTCCGCAACACGAAGCGTGCGACGGGCGATGTCCTCATGGCCTCGCGTGATCGGATCGAATGACCCGGGATAGATGGCAACGACCGGAGTCGTGGGGCTCATAGCTCGGAGGTAATGGTGGTGAGGGCGGTGTCGCCGTAGCGCCGCATGCGCGAGGTGTCCGGCACGTTCAAGGTCTCGCGCGAAGGATGCTCCAACCAAAGCTCCCGCGCAAACGGCGCATTCAGATACGCCGCTACGAGTCGGGTCGCATCATCCGTCCCGTAGGGAGGATCCGCAACCGCGAGATCGAAAGGTCCCGGGGCTTTGGTGAGGTATTTGAAGACGTCGGTCGGGACGATCGTGCACAGCTCGCCAGCCCCAAGAAGCGCCACGTTGGCCGCAATAACTTCACGGGCCGCTCGGGACTCTTCAACGAATACGACCTGCGCCGCGCCGCGACTTAACGCCTCGAGGCCCAGAGCACCCGAGCCAGAGAAGAGATCGACGATGGTGAGGCCATCAAAGCGCCCGCCCATGGCTGACATCCAGGCCTCACGGACGCGGTCGGTGGTCGGGCGGACGTCCTTGCCCTTCAGCGGCTTTAGGCGACGCCCGCCCCACTGTCCGCCGATGATCCTCATGCCGGACTCCCTCCTGCCCCTGCCGATCGCCGTAGCGACAACAGTCGCGCCTGAAGGCGGGACCGTCCTTTCCACTCGTTTCGCTCTAGGCGATAGATCACGTCGTAGTCGCTTTCGTGGACAGTGGCAGGATCATGCGCAGCCGCGAGGCCGAAGCCGATGGCTTCCACGCGGGCGGACCCCTGGGCCAACGTGGCCTTCAGGTGGTCCGATCCGACCAGTCTCGCGCCCTCGACTCGCACTTCGTGGGCCACAAACACTGGACCGGGATTGCCCATGCCATGGGGGCCAAGGTAGTCCAGCCAATGCACCAACTGGAGATCGACGTCGCCCAGATGAAGTTCGAGGTCGGCCCTGATTTTGGGTCGCAGGAGTTCGGGCTCCAGAGACGAACGCGCGGCTTCGTTGAACGCCTGGCGCAGTTCTGTCACATTTTCTCGCCTCACATCCATGCCGGCGGCTTGTTTGTGCCCTCCAAAGCGTCCCATGTGTTCCGAGCAGGCCGCCAGGGCTTTGTAAAGATCGAAGCCCGGAATCGATCTGGCGCTGCCCCTGCCCTTGTCCCCGTCGAGTGCAATGAGGACAACGGGGCGATGCACCCGTTCGACGATTCTGGAAGCCACGATGCCAATGACCCCTGGATGCCAGCCTTCGCACGCGAGCACGACGCCGAAGTCACGCTCCGGGTCGAACGTCTGATCCAGAAGGTCAAGCGCTTCAGCAAGGGTTCGTTTGTCCTCATCCTGACGTGCCCGATTGATGGCATCCAGTTGCTGGGCCAGCACCCGGGCCTCTTCAGCGTCATCGGTCAGGAGGAGGCGCAACGCGTCTGCCGAGTCACCAATGCGGCCGGCCGCATTGATGCGAGGGGCCACCACGAAGCCGAG
The DNA here is from genome assembly GCA_937919655.1 of uncultured Gemmatimonadales bacterium. Lineage (GTDB taxonomy): Bacteria > Gemmatimonadota > Gemmatimonadetes > Longimicrobiales > Gaopeijiaceae > CALFPJ01. The sequence continues at coordinate 7,719 of CALFPJ010000006.1, read as the reverse complement.
CTTGCCGGCGGTGACTTCCGAGTTCGTGACCCCAGCGACCGCGGTGAGCGCCTGGAGACCCAGGACCCTGGACGTCGCGAAACGACGCAATCCGAAGTGAACCAGCACCCGATTCTCGCCACGAAGGGGCACGAGGTCTGCCACGGTGGCCAGCGCGACGAGATCGAGGTACTGGTCCAACACGTCGGGGGGGGTGCCCATCTCTCGGCCCACCAAATCGCACAGCTTGTAGGCGACCCCCGTGCCACAGAGGCCCTTGTCCGGATACGAACAATCGGGACGCTGTGGGTTCACGACGGCCAGCGCTGCGGGTAGGCCGCCCGCGACCGTATGGTGGTCGGTCACGACAACGTCGATCCCCTCCCCCACCGCCTGCTCTACGATCGCGTGTGCGACCGTGCCGCAGTCAGCGGTCACGATCAGGGTAGCACCAGCCTGGCGCGCAGCCGCGAGGCCTGAGGGCCCGAAATCGTACCCGTCCTTGAGGCGGTGAGGCACAAAAGGCACCACAGAACCGCCAAGGTGGGTCAGCCAGCGCGTGAGTAGGGCAGTCGCGCAGATTCCGTCGACATCGTAGTCGCCATGAACGAGCAGTGTCTCGCCAGAACGAATCGCCACAGCGATACGGGCAGCTGCCTTTCGCCCGTCGGCGAGCAGGCCCGCGTCATGGAGTTGGTCCATGCGAGGCCGCAAGAACACCTTCGCCTCGTCCGGCTCGGTGATCCCCCTACCGGCCAGCACGGCGCACACTGCGCGCGGAAGGCGCAGTGCTGCGACAAGGGCATCAAGGACGTCTGGATCGGCTGCTTCTGGAAGGAGCCAGTGAGGAGCGGGCGGACGGAGCCGCGAAGGCGTCCCGTTCCGCCCAGACTTGGTCACTCCTCTTCCGCTTCCCCGTCGTCAGCTGTGCCGGCCTCGTCGCCGTTCGCCTGATCCGCTACTACTGCGGCCGCAGTAGCGAGCTTCGCTGCCTCGGCTGCCGCTTCGGCTTCTGCGGCATCCGGGTCGGGGGCCGCGAGAATAACGCCGCAGGCCTCGCAACGATGGAGCCCATTGCCGTGTCGGATCTCGTTTTGAAGCTGCAGCGGAATCACCCCGAAGCAGTTTGCGCATGCGCCGTCAAGGGTGAGTTCCGCGACCGCCTTGCGACGCCCACCTCGGCGAATACCTTCGTATAGCTTGAGTTCTACCGGGTCCATGCCGGCGACGAAGCTCTCACGCTGAGCGACCAGAGCGGCGACAGCGGCCTTGCCAGCATCTCGCTCTGCGATCAGGGCCGCGAGGGCGGGCTCTACCAGGCCTTTCGCCTCAGCGTATCGAACTTCCAGATCGGCAAGTTTGTCTTCCAGAGTTCGAATCTGGTCGAGGAGAGAGAACGCCTCCTGCTCATCACTCTGCAGCGCCCGCTTCACCATCTCTAGTTCCGCACTGACCGCGGCTTCCTCTCGCAGGTTCTTGACACTCCCGAGACGCTCATCAAGCCGCTCTTGTCTTGTCTTTTTCTCCTCCAGACTCAGCTCGAGTCGACGCTCCTCAAGCTTCATTTCCTGGACCCGAGACCGCGTGCGCACGGTTTCGCTCTCTAGTACGAGAGCGGGGTTTTCGACCGCTTCGAATTTGGGATCGTAGTCCTGGATGCCTTCTTTGGCGTCCAATAGATCCTGATCGAGTTCTTGAAGTTCTTTCAGTGCGGTGCGGCGGCGCTGCGTCATCGTCTGGGCTCTCTGAGGTTGTTCGGTATTTGCGTCGAACTGCGTTTGTCCAAAATCGTCGGGTCGAGTGCACGCAATTCATGCGTCAACCCGGCCTTTTCACTCACGAGTGCAAGCTTGTCGTCTTCGTTCTGAGTCGCCTCAAGCCGACGCTGAATATCCTTGATACGCCGATCTAACACCAAGGCTCGAATCCGATTCACAGACTTCATGAAAACGTCAGACCCGTGTGCAACCTCAATCGGATCCGAAAGGATCTCCTCGAAGCGGTCTGAGGCAACCGAATCCATAGAGAGCGGCGCAGCGCGCAACTCAGGGGCTTCAAGTAGTGCTTGAAAGATGGTGCGGTGCGATGGATCGTCAAAGTCTTGGGGCGCAATCAACTCGCCAGCTCGTTCCACCCATTCGGGGCCTTTGGTCATCATGAGCAGGAGTTGGTGCTCCGCGCCCGCTCGCAGGAATCGAGCGGTTACCTGCGGCCGCGGACGAGAAACGGGCTCGACACGAGTATGCGCTAGCCCGGGCCGGGAACGTTCGAGTTCAGCCTCAAGGGTCTCGCGACGAACACCGGTTCTGTCCGCGACCTTGGCGACGTAGATGTCGCGCAGTGCCGGATCCAAGGCGGCTCGAATTGTAGGTAGCAGTCGATCGACCGCCGCCCGCGTCCGTTCGATCGACGAAAAGTGGTCCTTCTCTTCAAGGATCTGGAGCTTCCTGTCGAGCACGTCGACGGCCTGATCCAAGTAGCTGTTAAGCGCGGCGGCCCCGCCGGACCTCACCAGCGTATCCGGATCCTCTCCAGGTGGCAGTGTCACCACAGCGGGATGCAGTCCGGCTTCTAGGAGCGTGTCGCCCGCCCGGAACGTAGCCTTCAGACCCGCGGCATCAGAGTCGAAAAGCAGGAGCACTCGGGTCGTGTAGCGGCCCAACAATTTGGCTTGCTCGGGCGTCAACGCCGTACCGAGAGGTGCGACCACGTTCTCGAACCCGTTCGCGGCGAGCGACACGACATCCATGTAGCCCTCGACCACGAGCGCCGTCTCCTCACGGCGGATCGCGTGCCGGGCCCATGAGAGGCCATAGAGATTGTGCCCCTTATGGTAGATCGGCGTCTCAGGGGAGTTGTAGTACTTCGGCGCGTCCTTGCCATCCCCCTCCAGAATCCGACCTCCGAAGGCGATGACCTTCCCTGAAAGGCCTTCAATCGGGAAGATGATCCGCGAACGGAAGCGGTCGTACGGCTCTTTGGAACGGTCGCTCACGCCAAGAAGGCCCACCTCATTCATCAGGCCTTCGTCCAGTCCATGGGTGGCAGCGGCGTCCCTCAGGCCGCGCCACTCGTCCGGTGCGAAACCCAGCCCGAAGCGCTCGGCAACCTCGGCGCTAATGCCTCGACCCTCGAGATATGCGCGGGCGACCGCCCCGACGGCGGGGTCCACGAGCTGACCGCGAAACCACTCTTTCGCGAACCCGTTGATCTCGTACAGCGGACGATTGGGATCGTCTTCTTCCCGGGCCCGTTTGGTTTCATGAACCTCTATGCCCGCGCGGCCTGCCACGTGTTTGACGGCCTCCACGAAGTCGAGTCCCTGCCTTTCCATCACGAAGCCAAAGACGTCACCGGACTTCCCGCATCCGAAGCACTTGTAGAACCCCTTGTCCGGGACCACGTAGAAGCTCGGCGTCCGTTCCTCATGGAAGGGGCAGTTCGCTTTGTACTCGCGACCTGATTTCTTTAGCGGTACGAACTCGTTGATGACATCCACGATGTCGGCCGCAGCGCGCACCTGTGCGACCTGATCGTCCGGGATCACGACCGCTCTCCGAACAGTGCGACCGTCACGCCCGCGCCGCCCTCAGTCGGGCCGCCCATGCGGAACGTTTGGATGCGGGTGTCCGCGCCCAGAACTTCAGAAACGCGGGCTCGGAGCGCCCCCGTGCCCTTGCCGTGGATGATGCGAAGCTCTGACATGTCCTCGATGATCGCCTGGTCCAGGGCGCGTTGAAGCTCAAGCTCCATCTCGTCGACCCGCATGCCGCGCAAGTCGACCTCGATGCGAGCCTGCCCCAGTTCCGGGCCGACCCAACCGCCGCTCTTGAGCCCAGAGAACGGGGAGATGTTCGCGACCGGAGCAGCGTCGACGACGTCCAATTCCGACAGAGCGACCTCCATGCGCAAAGCCCCGACCTCGACGAGAGCACGGTTGGATCGCACCTCTGACACCGTCCCGCGCGCACCACTGGCGTGGATACGCACCCGATCTCCCGGTTCGATCGCGGCAGCGGGCCGCGCGGACCGCGACGCCGACATGTCACGCTGGCGCCGGGCGGCTTCTTCGATTTGACGCCGGGCAGAACGAGCTGCCCCCTCCAGATCTCCCTGCTCCTCGGCCGCACGGCGGACGGCGGCGATGGCCTCGTCGACCTCCGCGCGGGCATCCATGAGCAGCTTGCGTGCGTCATCCCTGGCACGCAGCTCCGCGCCGCGCTCGGCGTCACGCAGGACGATCTCCCTGCGCTCGATCTCGGCCCGGAGTCGGGCGCTCTGGACCCGCTCTAGGTCTAGTTCGTGGACGAGACGCCCGGCTTCTGCTTCACGCTTTTCGAGGCTCGCGAGCACCTCCTCCATGTGGGCCTCGTCGTCGTTCCGATAACCCTCAGCGCGATCGAGCACGGTGTCAGGAAAACCCATCCGCCTGGCGATCGCGAGCCCGTAGCTGCGACCGGGGCGTCCCTTCACGAATCGGTAGGTGGGCGCCATACGCTCAGCATCGAACTGGAGAGAGGCATTGACGATCCCACTTCCCTCGGAGTCGAGCCGCTTCAGGTCGCCGAGGTGCGAAGAGACCAAAGCAGTCGCGCCACGGGCCACGAGTTCCTCAAGAATCGATCGTGCCAGGGCGGCACCTTCGGCCGGGTCGGTCCCAGTCCCCATTTCATCGATCAAGACCAGGGAACGATGGTCCGCGCCCGCCACAATTTCCGACAAATTCGCCAGGTGGGCCGAGAACGTGGATAGGTTCTGCGCGATCGACTGTTCATCTCCGATATCCGCGAAGAACGTACTGAATAGGGGGAGTCGAGTCCCCTTACCGACCGGCGGCACGACGCCGCTTTGTGCCAGCGCACAGACCAACCCGGTCGCCTTGAGGAACACACTCTTGCCGCCTGTATTAGGCCCGGACACAACAACGGCGCGTTCGTCTTCAAGGAGATCAAATTCGAAAGGCACGACTCCTTTCGGGTCGGCGTCCAACAAAAGGGGATGGCGACCCTCATGGATGTGCACGTCGCGCGCGTCGTGCATCTCCGGAATGACCGCACGCCACTTCAGTGCTACCCGGGCGCGCGTATGCAGGGTGTCGAAGTCGATCAGGGCCCCAAGTGCACCGCGGAGGCCCTCAGCTTCCGGCGCGATCGCGGCGGTGCGCTCGCCAAGGACCCGGCGAATTTCACGGCCTTCCTCGCGCTCCAAGTCGCGCAGATCGTTCATGAGCCCGATCGCGATAGGCGGCTCCACGAAAATCGTCGCCCCTGACTGCGACTCATCGTGAATGATCCCGCCCACCTCGCCTTTGCCTTCACGGCGCACCGGGATCACATACCGCCCGTCTCGGATCGTCACAGACCCGTCGGACACGACGAAACGGTCGGACAAGGTCGAGAGATATCCCTCGAGCTTCTTTACGATCCTAGAATGCGCCCCGCGCAGGCGACTGCGGACCTTCTTGAGGTCTGAGGAGGCGCTGTCGAGCACATGTCCTTCGGCGTCCACACAACGTTCGATCGACTGCTCAAGGTCCCGCCGCTCGATGAGAAGTCCAGCGAGAGCATCAAGCTCCGGAAAACGATCGTCCCTAGCCTTGAGTTCAACCGAGAGCCGCCGGGATGAATTCAGGAGGACCCCGATTTGGTGCATTTGAATCGGTTCAAGGACCGTTCCTTCGGCCCGCAGGAGCGCGAGCGCCGAGGAGACATCAGGAACTTGGACCATGCCCCAATCGGGAGCCTCATCGATGAATCGCATGGTGGACGCGACTCGGCCCAGCTCACGCTTGACCGTCGGGAGGTCGTCCGAGGGCAGTAGACTCATCAAGCGGCGACGCCCAAGCTCGCTCGACGCCCTCGCGGCCACCCGTTCAAGGACTCGATCGAACTCCAAGACGTCGAGTGCGTGCCGGCTCACCCTGGTCAGCCCCCCGGCCCCGGCGTGCAGAACTTCATCAAATGCTTTCCAGCTCCTCCCGCACGATGCGGTTCGCCGCTGTGCCATCGAAGCGTCCCCGGATTTGTGGCATGACGACGCCCATGAGCGCGCCCATCTGATTCGCACCCCCCGCGACCGCCTTGCGGACGATCTCCCGCACCTCCGCTTCCGAGAGGCCTACAGGCAAGTACTCAGCGAGCACCGCGGACTGCCCGTCCTCAATCGAGGCGAGTTCTTCACGGCCCGCCGCCCTCATCTGGTCCGCCGCATCCTTCCGCTGCTTGATCCCCTTTGAAATCACCGCAATCACGCCGGCGTCATCGATGTCGATGCGCGTGTCGATCTCTTTGTTCCGAACTTCCGAAAGGGCCGTCGACAGCACCAGCGTGCGCAACTTGTCACGACCCTTTCTGGCCGTGATCAGATCCGCCTTGAGTCGACTCTTTAGATCGGTTGACACGCTAGGATTTTTCTCGGGCTCAGGACATCACGATAGGAAGAGACCGAAGGTTACCCTAGATGCTGAGGATGGGTCAAACAACATCGTACGGCGGACGACTCCTGCCGCCGCGACGGACTGGCTCGTCACCCGAACATCAGCCAGGAGGCCAGGTCATCGAGCGGCCCCCGAGCAGGTGGAGATGCAGGTGATGCACCGTCTGCCCGCCGTCGTCCCCGGTGTTGATCACCGTTCGGTAGCCGCCCTCGGCCAGTCCTTCCGAGCGCGCCAGATCGCGGGCTGTGAGCAGCACCTCACCCAGCACGGTCGCATGTGTATCACCGGCTTGATCAAGCGACCCAATGTGTTCGGACGGAATGACGAGAATGTGGACTGGGGCCTGCGGACTGATGTCACGAAACGCAAGGACACGATCACTTCTGAAGACGACGTCGGCCGGGATATCGCCAGCGACGAGTTTGCAGAAAAGGCAGTCGGATTGGGTCATGGTCAGGGCCGGAAACGGGCTGGAGCGGAGAAGGCGCTGCGCGCGCCCTCTCGATCTTGCTGGCGGGCCCGGCGCAGCGCAATGCTCGAATCGGTCCCAGAGGTACTTCGTGGGGAGTCCGTCCCTAAATACCATGGAGCGGCCCCCCTCGAGCATCGACCTTCAGCGTTCGGATGCCCCCCAAGGGTCCGCCAAATGGAGACGCGTCATGAGCCCCATCGTAGAGTGCGCCCTGCAAACCCTCAAACAACATCCCCACCCCGCCTTACGACTGAGCGAACTATTGGAAGTCGTTGCCGAGCGCATCGACAGGACTCTGGATGCCGGTCGACTCCGGGGCCACCTCGAGGATCACCCCTCTCTGTTCAGGCTCTTGGACCCCTCAAAAGGGCCCTGGCGGGAACCTTCGCATGCCCGGACGGACGCATTTTCTCTTGACCCGTGGGTTCTGATTTCCACCGACCCCGCGGAGGATAGTGCCCTCCACCCGTCGGCCCTCCTACTCCGAGAAAGTGTACGCTGGCTGGGTCGGGGGCTGGATCCCTACTCGCCCCGGGACGTCAACCGGTGGTACGCAATCGCCTTGGCAGAGCGCCAAGCGCGGGTGGCGCTACGCGGGGTGGCTGCAGCTTAACTTTTGTGGGTGAGTTCGCGAGGAAGGGCGTCCTCCTCCGAGGATCGCTTCGCCGTCGGCGGGGGGGGTTATGCTGCCGGGGTGAGGCTGCGCTTAGCGGCGCGCGGCCGACCGGATCCACACGCCGATATCCTCTGCGGAGGACGCCCTTCCTCGCGAACTCCGCTCGCGGTGGGGGGGGGGCATTACCGCGTTCTTTCGCGGACACAACTGCTGCGG
>CALFPJ010000005.1 GCA_937919655.1 uncultured Gemmatimonadales bacterium | reverse complement strand
GTCGGGTAGACGGAGCCGGTTGCCCGGCTCCGTCCCCCTCAGATCCGAGCGTGCGGATTTCCCGCACTCGGCTCCTCCGTTGACGCGGCTTGCAGTTACCGAAACCAGATCGACTTCATGATCCGTGGCCTCGGGAGCGGGTACGTCTGCAGCAGCAACTCATATCGCGCCCAAGTGAGCGGACGCCGCTGACCGCGCCGCGCCAACCATTTGTACCACACCCGCGTGACTTCGTTCACGAAGCAGACGACACTGTCGCCATTGCCCGAGACACCGAAGTAGTTGAGGTGGCCCTGGATACGTGATCTGAGTGCTCCATGCTGTTCGGGGATTGGCTTGTGGCGATACTTTCTACACCACTGAGATATAACCCGAATCGACTTCGCCAGTCGCACCGGGCGGGTCTTGCTGGCCAACACCCACGTGCCGGTCCGGGCTCGCCGCCAATACCAGCGGAAACCCAGTAAGTCGAAGACGCCCGGCCCCTTCCCATTCGTCTGCGTCTTCGGGGGACGCTCGAAAGGAATGAGCCGCGTCTTCTCCGGCTGTAGGGACAGTCCATACTTCGCCAGCCGTTTGCCCAGCACCTCCATCACACGCTCCGCGTCTGCCCGCTGCTCGAAGCCGATAATGAAATCATCCGCATAGCGGAGGATCACCGCCCGACCCTGCAAGCAGGGAAGGATCTCGTCTTCAAACCAACGATCAAGGACGTGGTGCAGATAGAGATTGCCCAGCAACGGGGACAGGGCTGAGCCCTGAGCGGTGCCTTCATCCGGCGCGGTTAGATCCGCGCCGTCCAGCACCCCCACGTGCAGGCACTTGCCGACAAGTCGCTTAATCGACCCATCGGGGACCCGCTCGGATAACATCTCCAACAACATCGGGTGATCGATGCTGTCAAAATAGGAGGCGATGTCCGCCTCCAAGATCCACTTCGCCTCGCCGTTCATCACCACCCGATTCAGCGCTCGTAGTGCGTCGTGGGCGCTGCGCCCCGGACGAAAGCCATAGGAGCAATCCCGAAAGTCCTGCTCGTAAACCGTCGATAGCACCTCGCGCAGGACGCTCTGTACGATCTTGTCCTCGAAGCACGAAATGCCGATCGGACGAGTCTTGCCTTTGTCCTTGGGGATGTGGACCCGCCGGATGGGTTGATGACGCCACCGCTTGCTGCGGAGCTTCTCGTGCAGGACCCGCAGGTTGGCCTCCAGATCCTGTCCGTACGTCTCCTTGGTCACGCCATCGATGCCAACAGCCGCAGCCGACCGCTGACCTTGATACGCCCGTCGCAGTGCATCCACATCAATCAAGTGGGCCAGCGAGTGAAACTGACCCTGCGGCTCACGCCGCGCTCGTTCTGCTACCTCCAAAAGTTGCGGGGACATGGACCCCGACGTCGATGCATCGGTCATGGTGCCCTCCTGAAGATCATGTCAACACGGGCTGCCTTCCCTCGCCCGGGTCCGGATGCCAGTCCGTTCCCCGAGCTCAACGGTACTTTGCAGCCCTCCGAATCCCCTGCTCCATCGGTCGCCGCTCCGGTTCCCCTCGCGACAGCCTACCACGGTCAGACGCTTGTTCTTAGCCACGCAACGCATGCGTCTGAAACGCGCTGCATGTTGGAGAGTTCGTAAACGGTTCCCCAAACCGCATCTACCGTGGAGAGACAAGGGCCTCCCAGGTTACTGGGCCATCCTCTTCGCGCGTGCCATGGTCATTCACACCCCGCCGGTGCGCCGCCGCCTCGCCCAATATTGGTGGCGACACTGCTGCCTTCAGGTAATCCGGCACCTTGGGCTCTGCCGGAACGTTCTATTTTCGGGGCCACACACACACGGCTCACACGTTCGCTATCTACGCTTCAACGACGACGTTGCCGCAGTCGCTGCAAGACTCACTGCTGGCCTGCCGGGCTCAGCTTTGGCCAGGTGGGTTTCGCACCCACTGGATGACTAACGATATTTCAAGAAGAACCACCTCCTTCTTTCCCTATCGACCAGCATTGCCTGGTCGCACCGGATG
>CALFPJ010000004.1 GCA_937919655.1 uncultured Gemmatimonadales bacterium | reverse complement strand
TTGCCCAAGTGCCCCGCCAGGGAATCGAACCCCGAACCTACTGATTAAGAGTCAGTTGCTCTAACCAATTGAGCTAGCGAGGCGTTACCCGAGTGATTCATCGGTAGCCGTAAAGCTATCCGTGGCCGCCGGGCGGTCAACCTCCCGGTGCGCTTTTCCGCGCCGGCACATCTCCCCTGCTTCGCACTGGCTTCGTCGAATAAACTACCCGCGGGACAATGCGCGCAAAGAAAGCTGCACGAGCTCGTCCAAGCGCTGCAGAAACGTGGATCGGTCACGCTTGTCAAACGGGGCCGCTCCACCGGTGACTTCACCGGTCTGGCGCAGCGTTTCCATCAATTCGCGCATGGCTATGGCCTCGCCGATGGACTCGGGAGTGAAGACGCGCGAGCGCGGACTTACCACCCGGGCGTTATTTTCGAGGCACCGCTCCGCCAGCAGGATATCTTCGGTGATGACGATGTCCTCATCGACCGCGTGTTCGACGATCCAGTCGTCCGCGGCATCCAGCTGTCCCCCGTCCTTCACGACTTCGAGTGTGATCCAGGACTCAGTCGGAATACGCAGCCATTGAGCCGCCACGAGGACGACATCGAGTCCATTTCTTTTGGCGACCTTATAGGTCTCGTCCTTCACGGGGCACGAGTCCGCGTCGATATAGATCCGCGGCTTCGTCGCTGTGCTCAACCGCCCGCTACCTCTGGCTGAGGCCGAAATGGATCGTGGCGACGAATCCCCCCTCGGCTGCCTCATTCTGGCCCGACGCGGCGGCCTGAGCACGTAGGGGTCGCGCGGCCTGAATCTGCTCCAGCGACATCCCTTGCTCCATGAGCGCCGCAACCGCGTTGCGCTTGGTCCGGAGCGCGTCCCGGTATTCGACCAAATTCTCTCGACTCGAGAGCGCGCCGTGCCCCGGTATCACTTTGGTTTCCGCATCCATCAGCGCGAGCCCTGTGCCGGCGGCGGCGATGATCCCGTCGATAGAACCGCCGGTGGCCGTGTCGATGAACGGGAATCTGTCGCGGAAAAACGTGTCACCCATATGGACCACATTGGCGCGTACGAAGTTCACGATGGCGTCGCCGTCGGTGTGCGCGTTAGGGACGTAGACGGCGTGCATATCGTCACCGTTCAGGTGAAACGTGACCTCTTCGGTAAAGGTCACCACCGGCCAGGCCCCCTCAGGCGACGCGGGCGTCTCCGATGCCGGTCGGCCGATCCGCTCTAGCACCTGGTCCATGCTCATGCGCTGGCGGACGTTCTCATGGGCGACGATCAGCGCCCCCGTCTGTCCCATGTTCTCATTGCCGCCCGTGTGGTCACCGTGCCAGTGCGTGTTGAACACGAATCGCACGGGTTCCGAGGTGATGACGGCAATCGCGGCCAGGATTTTGTCGGTCAGCGGCGCGAACTGATCATCGATTACGAAAACGCCGTCGTCCCCAACGGAGACTCCGATGTTCCCGCCGGAACCCATCATCATATAGACGCCGCCGCCGAGCGACTCGGCGGTGATCTGAACGTTGGACATGTCCTGTTGGGCTAGGACAGGAGTGGCAATCGTGAAGACCCCAAAACAGAACGCGAGACCAAGGAAAGCGCGGCGCATACGACTCATCCGGCAAAAGGCTGGTGATCGACGACCCGGCAAGATGTGACCAATCCCCGTTTCGCGCATCAGGGATGGGCCCGAACCCACTCCTCTGGCGCGAGGCTTCGCAGGCTGGCACCGTGGGATGTACTCAAACTCAAAAGGCTCTCTATGCGTTCTTCGGTGACCCTTGTCGCGCTCTGCACGCTCCTTGTTTCGGCCTGCGGCGGCGAGCCTCAACAAGCTGACCTAGACGACTCCGCCAGGACGGCAACCGTCGCCTCCGAAGGCACGATCGACTTCCAAGCCGTCGCCGACGCCCTCCTGCGACAGCTCGACCTCCAGCCGGGTGAGCGGGTCCTCCTGGTGGGTGTGCCCGGGCGCTTCGACGGCCTGATTGGGCCTCTTCGCGACGGCATCATGCGGGCCGGCGCCGAGGACCTCGGTGCGTTCGCCGCTGATGGCGCGAGTCAGCCTTCCTGGGAGACCGACTTTGTGGAGGAACTCCACGAGGCCCGAGAAGAACAGCTCGAGTCGATTCTTCAGGACGTTGACGCTGCCCTCATGCTCCCAGGCACGAACGTTGGTCATCGAGTCTACGCCGCGATGCAAAACGTCTTGAAGGGCGGACGTGGCCGCACGGTGCACTTCCACTGGCTCGGTGCCTACGACATCAACGGCGCTGAGCGTAACGTGGACGCCATGATCGACGGCTTCTACCAGCGCATCCTAGCGACGACGGACTACACCGCCCTCGCCGCCACGCAGCTCGCCTTCGAGGAAGCGATGCGAGGCTCGACGGTCCATGTGACGACGCCGGCAGGCTCGGACATTTCGTTTCAAATCGGCGACCGCCCGGTCACTAAACAAGACGGGAACGCCTCAGCAGCACGGGCCGCCCTCGGCCGGAATCTGATCGATCGAGAGGTCGAACTGCCGGCCGGAGCCATCCGGGTCGCGCCGATCGAGGGGAGCGTGAACGGCAGGGTCGTGTTCCCGCCGTCCGTGTGGGGAGAGGAGGCCACAGAGGGACTCACGTTGGAATTCGTGCAGGGCGTCATGACCTCGCTTAGCGCGACAACAGGGGCCGACGGCGCGCGCGCCGAGATCGAAGAGGCGGGTCCAGCGGGGCGAGCCTTTCGCGAGTTCGCGCTCGGCTTCAACCCGCTCCTGGCGATTCCGACGGAAGGAGAGCGCTGGATTCCCTACTACGGGTACGGGGCCGGCGTCGTGCGTCTCTCGCTCGGCGACAATACCGAGCTCGGGGGCAACGTCGGTGGCGGCTACGTGCGCTGGAATTTCTTCGTGGACGCGACGGTTGAGGTTGGCGGCGTGGTTTGGGTGGATGGAGGTCGGCTCATCCGCTGAAGACAGATTAACACGAGATCTTCGGAGCGTAGCCGAGAACCCTTTCAACGGCCGCGGGCCCGACCTATCGTCAGGCAACTGAACGGAAGAATTCGATGATCTGTGCTTGTTCGTCCGGCGCTGCCCGGAGAAAGAACCGTGTTGGGGCCCTCACCGCAGTGCTCCTTCTCGCGCCCTCAGCATGTGATACGCCGGACTTCCCCGGTCCACAGATCCAATCCCCTCCCCCCGCGTTCTTTCTACAAAACGAGGCGTATCAGCAGCGGAGGATGTTTCCCGAGCATGAAATCGTCTACCACGACGCTTGGGTGGAAACGAGCGACGGCCGCTTCAGCGCCATCTATATTAATGGTCACCTAGGGGTCCTCACCGAGGACGATGTCTACGAGGCGCAAGAAGCAGCACAGCGTGCGGCACAGACCCCCATCACTTTCGATCCGATCGAGCGGCTGACGATCGACGGGCGTGAGGCGTGGGGTTGGGCGGAACGCCTGGAGACGCTCGAACGCGGCACTACCTGGGTCGCTTTTCGAGCCATCGTCCCGTACGACACGCTCACCTACGCGATCGAAATGCACAGGGGTGAAACGGGGCTCAAGTCCAGGCCCGACTCACTGAGGGTGATCGTTTCGTCTTTTGCGGCAGGAAAGACGACCTGGAATATCCCTTTGATCGCGATCATCGCTGGTTCGCTGCCCGCACTGATCAACCTGATGCGGAATCGTGCGGCGAAGCGGGCGTTGAGGCTCCAAAGCATTTCGCTTAAGCAGACCCCGAAGGAAGAACGGGAGAAGGCGAGGGCCAGAGCCGCAGCGGCAAACGCGGGCCTGCCGCCGGTATCAAATGCCCCGGAGACCCCATCGGCCCCCCCTCCCGGCAGTCCGACTCCGCCGGGCAACTAGAACGCGCTGACGCCGGTCACCGCTTGCCCCAAGATGAGCGAATGGATGTCGTGCGTGCCTTCATAGGTGTAGACAGATTCCAGATTCGCCATGTGCCGCATCGAGTGATACTCGGCAAGAATGCCGTTGGCACCCAGCAGCCTACGCGCCTCCCTGGCGATGTCCGTAGCCATATCACAGTTTGCACGCTTGGCCAACGACACCTGCTGGGGCGTCATCGTGCCGTCGTCTTTCTTACGCCCAAGGTGGTACGTCAGGAGCTGGCCCTGCGTGATGCTGGTGAGCATATCCGCCAAACGGACCTGTTGGATCTGTTTGCCCGCGATCGTGGTGTCGAACATCACACGCTGTTTGGCATACGACAGCGCTTCGTCGAAGCACGCCATCGCCGCCCCCACCGCGCCCCATGCGATGCCGTAACGGGCCTGGGTGAGGCACATGAGCGGGGCCTTCAGGCCAACCGTGCTCTCGGGCATCATCGCGCTGTCCGGAAGCTCTACGTCCTGCATGAGCAGCTCGCTCGTGTCCGACGCGAGCAACGACAATTTGCCTTTCTGGTCACGCGCGCTGAATCCCGGAGTGTTGGTTGGGACCACGAAACCGCGGATGCCCTTCACGTCGCCGGTCTCGCCGGTCTGAGCCCATACCACCGCCACATCGGCCATGGAGCCGTTCGTGATCCACATCTTGGTGCCGTTGAGGAGCCAGCCGCTGTCGGTCTTCTTAGCGGTTGTGATCATGCCAGCCGGATTCGAGCCGTAGTCGGGCTCGGTGAGTCCGAAACAGCCGATCGCCTCTCCGGTCGCAAGTTTGGGCAGCCACTCGGTGCGGTGTTCCTCACTCCCGAACGCAAAGATCGGGTACATGACCAGTGCACCCTGCACCGATACGAACGAGCGGATGCCAGAGTCGCCGCGCTCAAGCTCCTGCATGATGATGCCGTACGCGACGTTGTTGAGCCCCGCACAGCCGTACTTCTCCGGCAGGTTGGCCCCCAGGACGCCGAGCTCGCCCATCTCTGGGATCAGCTCCCGCGGGAACGTACGATTGATGTAGGCGTCGCCGATGATCGGCATCAGGCGGTCTTCGACCCACGCACGGATGGTGTCACGGACCATGCGCTCTTCTTCCGAGAGAAGCGAGTCGATGTCGTAGAAGTCGATGCCTTCGAAGCGAGCCATGGCGGTCTTGTCTGTCAGTCGGTGTGGGTTCGGGCCAGCGCCTGCGGGTAGGGAAAAATAACCCCAGAGCCACCAAAACTCGACCGCAGCGAAATGCTGCCGGTCACTCCCCCAATTCGATACCGAAGTTCCGCATGCGACGCCATAGTGTTGTGCGGCTCATCCAGAGAATCTCGGCGGCTCTGGCCCTCGAGTTATCGGCCTCGGCAAGCGCACCCACGATCACGGCTTTCTCCTCGCCCTCTTGGGATTCGGGCGCTCGGTAACGCGAGAGATCGGCCTCCGCAGGTGCGAAGAACAGATCGTTCGACTGAACCAGCATCGTAGCGAACGACAGGCGATCGCCTATATCGGCCGTAAACGTGAACGTGTAGGCTTCGCCGGGAAACGCCGGCGCAGGGCCAGCCGCGCTGACGGGCGTATTAAACGCTCCGGCCACGCTCACACCGGACACACTCGCGAGTGCACCTGCGAGCCCGCTTGGGTCGCCGTCCTCAGCCAGCGCCTCGAGCCCCATCCCGGAGTCGGTCATCCCCGCACGGAAAAGAACTGACGGCGACCTGTGGATCGCGAACGCACCCGGTGCGATCGGACCGGTCAGGCCGGTGCGCGCGGCCAGTGCTCCAGCGAGTGACGTTGCCGAGCCGTCTTCGGCCAGTCCTTCAAGTCCCTCGCCGCGATCGGCTTGCCCAGCGGTGAAGAGTGGATCGGCGCTCGAGTGGACCACCCAGACTCGGGGTGCCAACGGCGCGGCGTGTGTCATCGCGTCAGACGTTGCGACGGTCGCCGCCGTGCTCACACTTTCGATGCGGAGGCGGAAGGAACTCGGACCTGTAGCGTCGAGCGTCACCCGCACCACATCTGAGACCGCGGGCAAGTTGCCGAAGTCGTCGAAGGCGAGTCACACGGTCGCATTCCCGTCGGCAGCCCCTGTGTTGGCCCCCGCCTGGCGCGGGGCCTGATCCGAGCCGAGTCCGGGCTCCTGATCGGCTTCCGCGCCCGCATCCCACGGCATGATCTGGTTCGTCACATCACCAGTGATCTGCTGGCTCTGGGCATAGAACAGCTCAATGCCGGCACCGGATGGGGCGAAGAAAAGATCATTGGACTGCACGAACATTGTCGCGAACGAAAGCTTCGAACCCGGCGTGGCTGAGAACTCGAATTCGTAAACTGCGCCGGGCAGGAGCGCTCCTGCGGCACCCGTCCCTGACGGAATCGCGAAGGAACCGCTCGCGGCGTAGTCAAACACAGTTGAGACGTTTTCAACGCGTACCTCGAACATCGTCTCCGTCACGGGCGCCACAACCTCTGCGTCGTCACAGGCCGCAAAGGTGAGCAGGGCCAGCAGGGCAAGGCTCGGACTAGGGTTTTTCATCGTTTCACCTCCATGTGTCCTCGCCGTAGCGAGAACGGTGATTCAGCCCGACTCGAACCTGGCGGTCCGTAGCCGGCGTTTCTTGGAGGTTTGTATAGACAGGGTTCGTGCCGTTCGCAGAACTCAGCAGCAACAAGGCCAGAAGGTGTTGCACCGCCATCCCTTTGCGGCGTGGCCGCCCGATCCCAGACCGGGTCGTCAGCGTTTCATGAAACGGTGGAACGGTTTCACGAAACATGGAATGAAACGCCCTAGACGGCCTCGGGCGGGTCGATCTCGCCGCCCAAACGAGGCGGCACCGCATCTGCGGCAGGGTGGTTCGAGAAGCGCATCACACCATATGCGATCTCCCGGCCAGCCTTGGCGCCTAGCCAGATCGCCATCGCGACCGTGCCGAACCATCCACCTATGACGAGATCAGACGGTCGAATTGTGATCCAAATGAAGGCGGCGACACCAAGGCCAAAGGCCCATCCGCCGACCCATCCCCACCACCCGGCACGATTGTGTGCCAGCGACCTGCAGCGATCACACCACAGGAGCCGATCGAGATGCATCTGATCGTGGACCTCTAGGCACCGCACGCAGGTGACCTCGTCCGGAAATCGATCACGCCAGGTGGGTGAATCCGCCAAGAACAACCTCGTCTATGCCAGCGCTCGAACGAGCGCGTCAGTGAACTCTTTGGTGGACGCGGTACCGCCCATGTCGACCGTGCGGTGTGTTCGGGCAAGGATCACGGTATCGATCGCATCCCGGATGCGGGTCGCCACATCTTCTTGCTCCACGTGGTCGAGCAACATAGCCGCCGCCAACAAAAGTCCGGTTGGATTCGCAATGCCCTGGCCCGCGATATCGGGCGCCGACCCGTGGACGGCCTCAAACATGGCCGCGTCCTTCCCGATGTTCCCAGCCGGGGCAAAGCCCAGTCCGCCAATGAGTCCGGCCATAAGATCGGAAAGAATATCCCCGAACATGTTCTCCATCACGAGTACGTCGAAACGGTAGGGGTCGAGCACGAGCTGCATGGCAGTCGCATCGATAATACGATCCTCGAACTCGATATCTGGGTAGTCCTTAGCGACTTCCCGGCCGACATCGAGAAAGAGTCCCTGCGTGTACTTGAGGATATTGGCCTTGTGGGCCAGAGTGACCTTCTTTCGGCCATTCGCCCGCGCGTAGTCGAATGCGTACCGACAGATACGCTCCGCGCCGAAGCGCGTGATGATCATCACGGACTCGGCGGCTGCCCGCGGATCGCCGTGCATGCCGATGTAGTGCTCCACGCCGACGTATAGCCCTTCGGTGTTCTCTCGGATCAACACCAGATCGATATCTTCATAACGACCGCCCGGAACCAGCGTGCGCACAGGTCGCACGTTGGAGTACAGGTCGAAGGCCTTTCGCATCTCAACGTTGATCGAGCGAAATCCGGTGCCAGAGGGGGTCGTAAGCGGGCCTTTCAGCACAATCCGGTTCTTCTCCGCCGAGTCCAACGTGGCCTGCGGAAGCGGGTTGCGCTGCTCTTCCAGCGCGATAAGGCCAGCCTGCTGCATATCGTATTCAAGCTCTGCGCCCGCGGCCTTGATCACCTCGAGCGTAGCGTCGGTTACTTCCGGACCGATCCCGTCGCCAGGGATCACCGTGATGGTCTTTGTCATTAACGCTGGCTCGTGTATCTCGGGTTGTATTCGAATTCGGTATGCTGTTCACCCCAGCGAACGAGGTCACTCATCAACGTGACGCGCTTGGTGCCGTCGCGTCGGGCCTGGCCAGCGATGTTCATGCCGCGCCGCCAAAGGACCTCACTGAGTTCGTCACGCGCCAGCAACACGCTCGCGACCTCCGCATCCCCCACGGTCGTCACAATGCGCACCCCAGCGAGCCCCGGGAAGTCCTCGAAAAGCTGATGTGTCTCTTCCGTGAAGAGAAAAATATAGGGACCCACTTTCGCCCAAAGGGAGCCCCCCCGCCGCAGCTGTTGTGCGTCCTGCCCCACTCGGACCGTCGCGACGTTCCCGCTCAGTTCCGCATCGAGTCGACCCTGATAGGCGTAGTAGCTCTCGATTTCATCCGCCGAGGGCAGCGCGAGGTCTAGCGGCTCCTGGCAGGCGGCCAGGCCCAGCAACAAAATTCCCATCCATCGCATCATGATCATCCGCTCCATGATCCACCTTCCGAGCACATGGTTGTAGGTCACTGTCCCACGTACCACAGCAACCTCCGGGCCAGCGCATCTACCGCAGACGCGATTCCTCGGGGATCACCCGCCGGAAACGCCCCTCCCTCCACGATGACGAACCAAGCCACGCGTCCCGTGCGAGCCTCGATAAGCGCCGCAGTCAGGTTGATTTTCGGATCTTCACCGGGAACGGAAACCAGAGCTGCCTGAATGGGAATCAGAATCGCGGTCGCATCGACGAGCGCCGCCATGCGGCGCAGTTCCCCAAACAGCGGATCGCCGACCCTCTGGACTTCAGCCAACAGGAAGTGTCCCACCGCCAAGCCAGTCGTCCTTGCAGAAATGGACGGTGACCGCGCAAGAATCTCATCCACTTCCGGAGCAAAGACCCAACCCACCTCGCGTGTGCGGTCGGTCAGTCCGAAGACCAACTCGGCATTGAGATTTCCGCCTACCCCCACCGACTGCTGGATCGGCAGGACGATCACGCGGCGACCCCTCAGGTCCGGGGGGGTACCACGGACGGTCCCCGGCCCCGGAGGAGGTGACTTACCACCGCATGCCGACAGCACGAGCGCCGCGACGGCGAGCGTTAAAGTCAGGGCACTTTTGGGGCTGCGGGCCACTCGTTTCCTTTTTCTTGTCGGACAACTAAGACAACTTCCTGGATTGGCCTAATAACGTAGGCAAGGCACCCGACCGGTTGAAGATCCCGAACGGCTTGCAAAGCCTAGCCGGTCGCGGCGTACTTGATGGGTGACCGTGTGATGGACGAGCACGCGTCAACCATTCTGGGGAGTTCTTGGATGAAACTCGATGATGCGTAAGCGGCGATCGTTGGGCTTCCCGCTTGCGGCATGTGCCATCGCTGCGGCGGCTTCGTGCAGTGGCACGGCCGAACCCCAACTCCCGCCTCTCCTGGAGTTCTCCGCCGCGATTGTCGATCTGGGAACCGCCCGCGAAGGCGCGGTAGATATCCGAAACGTCGGCGAACAGGCGATCGGGCCCGTGGAGCTGATCGTCGGGGCGATCCAGGACGCTTCGGGATCCACCGTCCCCGGGGCTACCCTGGCCACCGACCCGCCAGAGATCGCCACGCTCAATCCCGGCGACAGCCGCACCCTCGGGCTCGCGCTTTCGAATCAAGGGTCTTTGACGCCGGGGCGCTACGACGTTGTCATCACCGCGCAGGCGGGACTGGAGAATAGAGCGCAGATGGCAGTGCGATCCGACGTCGAGAGCTCAGACGAGACCGCCGCCGCGAGCCTCAAAATCGTAGCAGGGGGCAGCGCTGGCAGAGTTGGCGATGTCGTCGCCGTCCCCGTCGAAATCCGAGACGCGAATGGGGAGTTGCTCCAGAGGTTGGCAGTTTCGTGGACGCTGGCACCAGCCACCGCGGGCTTCGTCGGGGCCACGGGTCAATTCGTCGCTTATGAGCCGGGGCCCGTCACGTTGACCGCGCGTGTGGGCTCGGCCAGCGACTCGGTCATCCTCACCGCCGTCGAACGCGGAGGCGAGGGTTCGTTTGAAGTGGTCGGACGTGCTAGGGAAGACACACGTTATACCTCGGACCTTTGGCTGCACGGTCAGGTGGCCTACAGCGGCACATGGGGCACACGCCAGATCGGGTCGACCTTCAACACCGGGAACACGCTCAACGTTTGGAATGTGACCGACCCTTCCGCGGCGACGATGAGCTCTTCGCTGAGTATCGATGCTCGGACGCTCAACGATGTGAAGGTCCGCGCGGACGGGAAGATCGCCGTAGTCACCCACGAGGGTTCGGGCGACGCACTCAACGGGATCACCATCCTCGATCTGGACGACCCGCTACACCCGGTCGTGATCAGTCGCTACACGGACGGCCTCGCTTCCGGTGTGCACAACGTTTGGATCGAAGGAAATTACGTCTACCTCGTGGTAGATGGCGTCGGGAACGGCCTGCGCATTCTGGACGTGTCGGACCCGGCCCAGCCCGTCCTAGTCGCCAGCTTCTGGGCAGGCAGCTCCTTTCTGCACGATGTGTACGTGCGCGACGGCCTCGCCTTCCTGTCCCACTGGAACCCGGGGATGGTGATTCTGGATGTCGGACACGGCATCGCCGGGGGCTCACCGGTCAACCCCGTCGAGGTCTCTCGGATTCCTGACCTCCAAGGCCAGACGCATAACGCATGGTATTGGCCCGAGGCAGGTTACGTGTTCGTGGGGGAGGAAGACTTCAGCACGCCAGGGATCATGCAAGTTGTGGACGTCCGAAACCTCCGCGAGCCGCGGGTGGCCGCGACCTACTCTGTCCCCGGTCAGCCGCCGCACAATTTTTGGCTCGACGAGTCGACCTCCTGCCCGACGTCCTGGAGGACCCGACCCAGGATGATGCGGGTGACCTCGTCGTCTATAATCAGGATTCGTGCCATACCGGGAGTGTCGGTCCTGCGACCCGCCCGCTTGAGCGATCCAGGGCTGGAACAGCTGAGGGCGCGGGCGGCAGTCTCAACCCCCTCCCTCTCCTATTGACATGGGGGCTCGCTCAACGCCGATTGCCTACTCCGCCAATCGACCCTGGAGCACTGATGAGCGACACTGGAGTCCGCCACGAAAAGTGGGAAGACATCCCACTTGAGACGGTCAAGGAGGACATCACGCGTAGAGTCTTCACTGGAGACCGCATGATGATCGCCCACGTCTACTTGGACAAAGGCGCTGTCGTCCCGAAACACAGCCACGAGAACGAGCAACTTACGTACATCGTGACCGGCGCCCTCCATTTTTGGATCGGGGACGAAGGTACCGAAGGATACCACGACAGGGTCGTTGGAGCCGGCGAAGTGCTCTATTTGCCCTCGAACGTGCCTCACCGTGCCGAGGCACTCGAAGACACCTTCGATCTCGACGTCTTCAGCCCTCCGCGTCAGGACTGGCTGGACGGATCCGATTCTTACTTCCACGACGAGTCCTAACTCATGGATCTTGGTCTAAAGGGAAAGACCGCGCTCGTCTGTGGCTCCAGCCAGGGGCTCGGTCGAGCGATCGCAGATGCACTCGCCGCGGAAGGCGCCAACGTTGTCCTTAACTCACGGTCGCAGGAAAAACTCAAGGTGGTCCGAGATGAGATCGTCGCCGCGACGGGTGCCAATGTCGCCATCGCAGCTGCCGACCTCACCGATCCGGCGGGTGCTGAAGCAGCCGTGAACGCAGCGATCGCGGCCTTCGGCCGGGTCGACATCCTGGTGACCAACACTGGCGGGCCACCCGCCGGCGCGTTTGAAAGTCACACGGCCGAAGTGTGGAGCACCGCTATCGCGCAGAATTTCGAGAGTGTCGTGAACCTCACCCGCGCTGTTCTGCCGGGCATGAAAGAGCGGCGTTGGGGCCGGATCGTGAACGTGACGTCGATTTCGGTGAAGCAGCCGGTAGTCGGGCTGATCCTCTCGAATTCGCTTCGGGCCGGAGTCACTGGCTTCGCGAAGACCATCGCCAACGAGGTCGCGCCCTTTAACGTCACGGTGAACAACGTGCTGCCGGGCTTCACCCGCACGGAACGACTCATCCATCTGGCAGAGGCCGTCGCTGAGCGCGAAGATCTCACGGTCGAAGGGGCGTACCAGAGTTGGGAAGATGAGATCCCCATGGGCCGCCTTGCCGACCCACCCGAACTCGGGGCGGTTGCGGCATTCCTCTGCTCTGAGAAAGCTTCGTACGTTACCGGACAATCAATTGCCGTCGATGGCGGCTGGATCAAAGGACTCTACTGATGGGCGCTGTCGGATTTCAGGAATCGGATTGGATCTGGAAGAACGGAGAATTCGTGCCCTGGCACGATGCACAGCTCCACCTTCTCAGTACCGCCGTGCAGTTCGGAACGTCGGTCTTCGAGGGCATCCGTGCCTACGACACGCCCAAGGGGCCGGCCATTTTTCGGCTCAAAGCGCACATCAGACGCCTTACAGATTCGGCGAAAATCTACCGGATGCTTCCCGAGAAGTTCGGGGCCGCGGAGTTCGAAGCCGCGGTGCTCGCCACCGTGCGCAAGAACGGCCTGAGTGACTGCTACGTGCGTCCCATGATCCTGCGGGGATACGGGTCGATCAGCCTGAGCCCCTACCAGAGTCCCGTCGACTCTTACATCGCCGTGTGGCCGTGGGGCGCATACCTCGGTGACGAGGCCCTCAAGAACGGGGTCGACGTGTGTGTGTCCTCTTGGTGGAGGGCCTACCCAAACACGATCCCGGTGTCGTCCAAGGCAGGCGGACACTATGTCAGCGCCCAGCTCATGAAGATGGAAGCGCTTGAGAACGGCTACGTGGATGCCATCGCGCTTGGGCCTTCGGGACTCGTGAGTGAAGGAAGTGGAATGAACGTCTTCCTCGTCCGAGACGGGGTCGTCATCACGCCGTTCCTCGACGGCACCTCACTGCACGGAATCACCAGGTCGGCCGTCATTCAGTTGGCGGAAGACCTCGGATATTCCGTTAAGGAACAACATGTCCCGCGGGAGAGCCTGTACACCGCGGACGAAGTCTTCTTCACAGGGACCGCAGCCGAGGTGACGCCTGTCCGAAGCGTGGACCGGATCCCGGTCGGCACGGGCACCGCGGGGCCCGTCGCGCTGGCCCTACAGAAGCACTTCTTGGAAACCGTGCATGGTGAAAACGACGATCCGAACGGGTACCTGACTTACGTGAACGAGTAGGGTTGGGCCGACGACGGGACGATGACCGAGTGATTGGCTGCGTCGATGACGGAGCCGATGACTTGGCGATGAGTGAAGCGAGGACTGAGCCGAGGGGCGGGGCTGAGGTGATGAGTGGAACGAGGCTGAGCCGATGAGTGAGACGAGTAGGGCGAGAGCCGTGCCGATGCAGACCAAGCTGGTGAAGGGTCTGGCCGTCGTCGTCAGCCTCGCCGCGCCAGGATGTGGGGACTCGACGAGCGCCCTTGAGGCGCCATTATCCGTCGTCCGGGATAGCGTCGGGATCACGATTGTCGAGAATGCGATGCCTGCTGCAGGCTCGCGTCTCGCATGGGAAATCGGAGCCGTCCCGACGGTATCCATCGGGACGTTGGAGGGGGAGGAAGCGTACCAACTCTTCCGGGTCACGGACGCACTGCGCCTTGAAGACGGTCGCATCCTTGTGGTGAACCGGGGGTCGAACGAGCTGAAGGTATTCGACGCGCGCGGCACGCATCTCGCGTCCTGGGGAGGTGAAGGCGAAGGACCGGGAGAATTCACCGGGATCAGTGAAGTCGCGGACTGGCCCGGCGATTCGATCATGGCCTTCGACTTTAGTCAGCGCCGAATCACGGTCTTCGATTCAAACGGAGTCCTCGGACGTACGTTGCTCCTCGAATCAACCGAAGAGATCACCGCACCGCAGTTCCGCGCCATTCTACCGAGCGGCCGCCTGGTCGTGAGGGCTGGGGCGATCTTCACAGCGGGCGAGGTGCCGATGGGCCTAACGAGAGCCGACTACATGTACGCGAGCCTATCGGCAGAGGCCGATGACCCCGTCCTGTTGGGCGCCTACCCGGGGACTGAAGCGTTCGTCATGGTGAGCCCTACGTCCATGTCCGTCAACACGCACCCCTTCGGCCGCACTACGCTCGTTACGACGTGGGGTGATCGATTGATCATGAGTGCCACCGACAGCTACGAGCTTAGGGTTGTGGACTCACAGGGTGCGCTAACGAACATCATTCGCCGGGATCAGGACGGGGCGTCACCGACCCAGGCAGACCTCGACGCCTACTACGTCGAGCGATTTGCTGACAGCCCCCTTGAGCAACGCACCCAACAGATGGCGGGCGTGACGGACATGCCCTTGGTGGGCACTTACCCAGCCTTCTCAAAAGTCATGGCCGACCCTCCCGGAAACCTTTGGGTCCAAGAGTATCAACGCCCCAAAGATGAACGTGTGATCTGGACCGTTTTCGGTCCTGACGGGCGCATCCTGGGTCTCGTGGAGACCCCGGAGAAACTCAACGTATTCCAGATTGGCGAGGACTATATCCTCGGCAGCACGAGCGACGAACTTGAGGTGGAATACGTCCAGATGTGGCCGATTGCTCGCTGATTAGAGCGCCTCACACGTTCGCCTCTGGGCCAAACACGGCCACGGATTCACGCTCGCGGCGGTGAGCCGGTCCTACTACCAGTCCGGGCTCTCCGATTCATCGAGCTTCCGCATCGCCGCTCGCAGCCGCGCTGTCTGGTCATCCGTCGGCGCGTCGACCGGCACGAGCAGAGAACCGTTCGAGCCGCGCCGCGTCACCAGGCCAACGAGCATGCCCGCGGTCAGGATGGCGATCCCCGGCAGGAGATACCCAACCAGGTTGAAGCCTTCGGGAGCCGGAGCCATCAGCACCGTCGTGCCGAAGTCGGTGACGAAGCCGGCCTGGATCGCATCAACGCTTCCGCCCTCGGCCAGCGAATCACGGATCCGCTTCGACCATCCCGGAGAAGTCGCACACTGCATCGTGAATTGGCAGGTGTGCACGTCGAGCCCACAGCCACAGTCGCATTTCAGGGCGCTTTCCAGGATAAGTAGCTTTTCGCCCAAATCACCCACGTGGACGTGTCCGTCGCGGGGCGCGTTGGGATCGTAGCCCGCGTGCGAAGGTCCTGTGGATTGCGCGGCCACAGAGGTGAACCCGAAGGCGAAAAGGGCGGTGGTCATCACCGCTGTGCGTCGTCTAATCATGCTCACCTCCCTCACTCGTCAGCCTACACGCGTCTCACTTCAGTATCAACTTAATAGAAAACACGCCCGGGCCCTTTGGGGTGCCCGTTCGCGTCCGCTGCCCGCTAGTGCCCACGCGCGCCGGCGTCCGGGTTCCGCGGGTCCGCTGCACCCAGTCGCTCACCGGTGCGCGGATCGATCATGATCGAATGGGCCGTCCCCTGCCCTCCGCCCACCTGCACGGTATGCCCCATCGCCTCCAAGAGCCGAACCGTCTCCGCGCTGGCGCCGTCTGCCTCGATGCCAATACGATCGGGCAGCCATTGGTGATGAATCCGCTTCGCGTTCACGGCCTCCTGAATGTTCATGCCGAAGTCGACGACGTTGAGGATGACCTGCATCACAGTGTTGATGATCGTCCGGCCTCCCGGGCTACCGACAACGGCCACAAGGCGACCGTCGCGGGCTACGATACTCGGCGTCATGGACGACAACATGCGCTGCTGCGGCCGCGCGAGGTTGGGCGATGTCCCAATCAGACCACGGTCGTTGGTCAGCCCTGGGCCCGCATTAAAATCACCCATCTCGTTGTTGAGCAGGAACCCCGCACCCGGTACAACAATGCCGGTGCCGAACCCGCCCTCAAGCGTATACGTCACAGACACTGCCATCCCGTTGCCGTCGACGACCGAGTAATGTGTGGTCTCCGGGCTCTCGTATCCCATCGGGATGTCGGACACGCCTGACGGTGTGGCCCGGTCAGACTGAATGTCGTTGCCCAGCTCCGCCGCATGCTCCTTGCTCGTGAGTGCGTGGACCGAGACGTCTACGAAATCCGGGTCGGCTAGGAACTGCGCCCGATCACGAAACGCCCGACGCATGGATTCGCTCAGGTGATGGATGTAGGGCGCCGTGTTGTGCCCGAAAGAAGCCAGGTCAAAACGCTCGAGCATGTTCAGCATCGTCACCATCGCGACGCCACCGGAACTCGGGGGCGGCATCGAGATGACCTCGTAGCCACGGTAGTAGCCGGTAACCGGCACACGCTCGCGTGCCTCGTAGATCTCAAGGTCAGCGGCCGTGATCAAGCCGCCGGCACGTTCCATTTCTGCAACGAGAAGTCGGGCCGTCTCCCCACGATAGAACCCGTCACGTCCGTCCAGCATGATGCGTTTAAGCGTGCGACCGAGATCGGTCTGGCGCAGCGTCTCTCCGGCCGCATAGGCCGTGCCGCCGTTCGAGAACTGGGCGACCGTTGCCGCTGGCCGCCCGTCCGTCAACGCGAAGCGGGACAGACTCCCCGACAGGCGATCGCTGAGCACGAAGCCGTCATCGGCGAGGACGACGGCTGGGTAAACGATGCGCTCCCAGTTCATGTCGCCGTAGAGCGAGTGTGCCTTGTCGAAGCCCGCGACGGTGCCCGGGACCCCTACCGCCCAATGACTGCGGTGGTGGCGTTCGGCAGAGTACTCGCCGTTCTCGAGCCACATCTCAGGATGAGACGCGAGCGGGGCCTTCTCACGGAAGTCGATGGCGGTTGTCTGACCGTTCGGGAACCTGATCACCATGAAACCTCCCCCACCGATGTTGCCAGCGGAGGGGTGAGTGACCGCGAGTGCGAAGCCCGTCGCAATGGCAGCGTCAACGGCGTTGCCGCCCGCAGCGAGGACGTCACGGCCCGCCTCGCTGGCGATCCAACTCTCGGACACGACCATCCCTGTTCCGGCACGTACCGGATCAGACGATTGGGCGAGCACCCCGGAAGGCACGAGTGCTAGTGTGACCGCGAGGATCAGGGCGGCGGCTACGGGCCACAAGCGAGAACTACGCATGGGTACCTCTGGTGCGAAAGGCCATGAGTCGTGGAAGCCTCAAGATCCGCGCGGTTGACGCCTCGCGCCAGACTGAGCGTTGAACGAGGGAATCGCGCGGGCCCGTAGCCTTGTCCCACGCGGCAGCCCCTGGATTGCCCGGCACCGAGTGTCGGGTTACTTCATTGCCCTTCGCTAGAGCGAAGTGCAGGACCTGAACTCGATGCTGCTGACAAACACGACAACGAGGCTGGCGGGATGACAATCAAGAGACGGGAATTCTTGAAGAAGGCGGGCGCAGGCGCGGGCGTCGTCGCACTTGGGGCGTGCGCTCCTGGCGAGGGTGGGAGCGGCACTTCAGCGGCGGGCGTCTCTGGCCCTCGCGTCAATTGGCGCCTGACCAGCAGCTTCCCACCCAGCACCGATATTCTTTACGGTGCCGGCGAACGGCTCGCCCAGCGTGTCTCAGACATGACCGGCGGAAACTTCACCATGCGTGTCTACGCAGCCGGAGAAATCGTGCCGGCTCTGCAGGTGATGGATGGAGTCATGCAAGGCACCGTCCAGTGCGGGATATCACCGGGCTACTACTACACCGGCAAACACCCTGCCCTCGCCTTCGACGCGGCCGTTCCGTTTGGCCTCAACAGTCGTCAACAGATTTCATGGTTGTACCACGGCGGCGGCCTCGACCTACTCAACAACATCTATGCAGACTTCGGCGTCATCACGTTTCCGGTGTCGTCCACGGGCGGACAGATGGGCGGGTGGTTCCGTGAAGAGATCCGCGACCTGTCCGACCTGCAGGGAATGCGCATGCGCATTCCCGGGATGGGGGGCGAGATCATGTCTCGACTCGGTGTCACCGTGCAGGTTCTCGCGGCCTCGGAGATTTACCCCGCGTTGGAACGGGGCGCGATCGACGCGACCGAATGGGTCGGGCCCCACGACGACGAGAAGCTCGGACTCCACCAGATCGCGAAGAACTACTATTACCCGGGGTGGTGGGAACCGGGCGTGACCATGAGCCTTCTCATCAGCAAGAGCGCGTACGATGACCTCCCTCCGGCATATCAGGCGGTGCTGCGCGCTGCGTGCGGCGAGACCATCTCCCACACGCTAGCAGCGTACGACGCGGCTAACCCCGCCGCCTTGCAGCGGTTGGTGCAGAATGAGGGCGTGATCCTACGCGCGTATCCAACCGATATCATGGAAGCCGCGTGGCGAGAGTCCATGGACTTCCTGGAAGAACAGGCGGCCTCGGACGCGACGGTCAACACGGTCTATCAGTCGTGGAAGACCTTCCGCGACATGGCCTTCCCTTACGCGGCCGGTAACGAGTTGAACTACGCCGCTTTCGCGTTCCCTCGCATTGGGAATGTGAACATGGGCTGAGCGGGCTGACTACTCGGCTCGAAGCGCCTCCACCGGGTTCACCCGTGAGGCCCGTCGAGCCGGCAGCCAAGTCGCGAGCAGGCTAATCGCGATCAGAAGCACGGGGGCCGCTATGAATGTCACTGGGTCCGTCGCGGACACCTCGTAGAGCAGCGTCTCCATGAGACGTGTGAGACCAAAGGCTCCGGCCAGGCCGAGCACCGCACCCACGCCGGTGACGGTAAGCGCATGACGCACGACCATTCCGATCACAGCCGAGCTCTGTGCACCGAGTGCGGCCCGGACCCCGATCTCGCGGGTGCGCTGACCGACGACGTAAGAGATGACGCCGAACAGACCGATAGCGCCAAGAAAGACGGCGACTCCTGTCGCGATGCCGAGCAGTACCATTGTGAACGACGTGGCCACCATCGACTCCGCCAGTACTTCGTCCATCGATTGTGCGCGTGTCAAAGGCACGTTGGAGTCGAGTCGTCGCGAAATGTCTCGGGCGGCGGACACTCAGACGGTCCATGTAGCGCACAGAGCGGGAGCCAAGCTCGATTGCGGTCTCGCTAGTGATGCTCTCCAGCCACCCATATGTGTCGGAAAGGCGGAAGAGCGCGAGCGCGCAGGTGCTGTCTCCTTCTAGGGCGCGCTCGTAGGCGTCCACCGCCTGCGGGAACTCAGCCTTTCGGTAGTGGGCGCTCGCCTTCGAGGTAAGCGCGCAGCGCCGGAAGAGATGCCGTGGTCAGATCGGCGAGGTTCCGGGTTGTAGCCAGATCCCCTCCCCCCCCGGACAACAACACACGCATCGTCTCAAGCGAGAGTTCATCGATCAGCGACATCGGATCGTCTTGTGAGCCGGCCACCTGCCCGCTCCCGACCTCAGCGCCGTTGGAGAGGTCGTAGACCTCGGCGACCAGCCGCAAATCAGTGCCGATCCCTACGGTGCTCCCAATCACAGCGTATCGCGCGCCGGTGAGACCGGCCGCGGAGAGCGCTGCGCGTAGGTCAGGCGAAGCGTCGT
This sequence comes from uncultured Gemmatimonadales bacterium, assembly GCA_937919655.1. Lineage (GTDB taxonomy): Bacteria > Gemmatimonadota > Gemmatimonadetes > Longimicrobiales > Gaopeijiaceae > CALFPJ01. Next base: position 80,591 of record CALFPJ010000004.1, on the reverse strand, counting down.
CCCCTACGCTCTCGCGCCAGCGGGCCATGACCGTTCGGGCGTCGATCGTGCGATAGCAACCCATCCCGTCGAGGTTTGTCGAGAGCAGGTCGACCATGCCCTCACCCCAGAAGTCCGCGTCCTCGACGCCGCTCACATTAAATGGGAGGATGGCAATTCCCTCCGCCGCATCCGAAGCGCCGGCTTCCGTCGATCCAATGAAGCTCTGACCACCGGTGAAGACGACATACACGCCCGCCCCCCCGAGCAGCATAGACAGCGCAAAGACACCGCCAAAGACGGCTCGGCCCCACGCCAGATGGGGGATGCGGCCCCTCTTGAGGCTCTCCACCGCCGCGGCTGGTGCTAGCTCCCAGTCGGTCGGGCGCTCGCCGGCCTCTTCAGCCGCAGTCGTGGAGGGAAGCGACTGCACCCAGGCGGTCGCGAGAATGATCACCAAGCCCACGAGGGGCAGGATGATCGACACCGGCGATACCCATTCCGGAAGGGAGAGGGCTTCAGTCAGCGTGTCCGCAATCTGAAGCACGGCCCAGGACGCGCCGAGGTACACGGCGAGCACCTGCACAACACGGGCCCTTTTCAGGCGTTCCAAAAACGAAGGGGCAGTCATGGGGGCCAACGTACGGGGGGACCCGAACGCGGAAAGCTTCAAGAATAATGCGAACTTTCCCCCCTAGAGTTCGACCCCGCTGGCCCCAATCCTTGCCGTCGCCGCTTGCAATGGCGACGCATCGGTTCTGACCGGGCTGAACGAAGCCCTTGGAGAGCGTTCTAGCGCCTCCGCGCCAACGTCAAGCCGTCTCCAATCTGCACCAGGCTGAGCGTCACGCGCTGATCTGTTTTCAGCGCTTGGTTGAACACCCGGATGGCCATGGTATCGACATCCGCAACCGCCTCGTCGATCACCCTTCCGTTCCACAGCGTGTTGTCGATCGCGATCAGGCCACCCGTGCGGACGAGCCTCAGACACCGCTCGTAGTAAGCCAAGTAGCTGGCTTTGTCAGCATCGATGAACGCGAAGTCGAAGGTGTCCGCCTGTCCCGCGTGAAGAAGCGCATCCAACGTGTCGAGCGCAGGCCCCAGACGAAGGTCGATCTTCCCCGCAACGCCAGCCTCTTCCCAGAACGCGCGACCGACGGACGTCCATTCGTCGCTGATATCACATGCGATCAACTGGCCGTCGTCCGGAAGCGCTCCTGCCACCGCAAGCGCGCTGTAGCCGGTAAAGGTGCCAATCTCGAGGCAGCGTCGCGCCCCAATCAGTTCGACAAGCAGAGCCAGGAAGGCACCCTGCTCCGGGCCGATCTGCATGTTCGAGTTCGGCAGGTCGGCCGTGGCCGCGCGCAGCCCGCGCATGGGCTCCGACTCCCGTACAGATACATCCACGAGATAGGCGTATAACGCGGGGGAGAGCTGGCTCGTTCGAAGAGTCATAGGCGTGTACGAATGGTGAGGACAGGAAACATGGATCGAGCATCCTATCCGACCGGGACGATAACTGCACAACGAATTCGGATTGTGTGCCCAATTGAGAGTGACAGCACGACCGCGCAGTCGTAAATAGGAAGTCCGGCTTTTTGCTTCTCCAAGCCCCGGCCACCATGCCCCTCCCGGCCGATCACATCGACTCTGGCGCTGACGATCGCCCTCGTTTTCTGGAAAGCGACGCGAAAGACGACGTCCTTACGCTCACGTTAGTCGGCTCCCCCGCTCGCGGGATCGTGGTCGACACCGTGATTGACGAGGTGTCGAGGTGGGCCGACACCCGCGATCCATCCGAGCGCCTAGCCGTCGTTGTCGACCTTAGTCGGGCGGCCTTCGACGTGAGCGCAGACGACCTTCGCAGCGGAGCATTCCGATTCCGGCATTCGCTTTTCGCCGCGAGGGTAGCGCACTACGTCTCCGGCGACCTCCAATTCGGCCAGGGTCGCATGTTCGGGATTCTTTGTGATGGGTCGACCGTTGAAGTGCAGCCGTTCAGGAGCCTGGCAGGGGCCTTGGATTGGGTAAACGCGCCTTCCGGCTAGTGGTCGCCCAAGTTGGGGGTGGCGAGGCTACCGAACGGTAGGTCGCGGCACCGTACCGGAGCCGAGGGGACAGCAGCACGCTCCCTCCCCGCTCCGTTACTCGCCCGCCCGTGGGGCCTTCAAACGGTATCCGAACCCTCGGACGGTCTGAATCCAGAGGCCCATCGTGCCCAACTTCGCGCGCAACCGGCGAATGTGTACGTCCACAGTCCGGGTCTCCAGGCGTTCGGACGCACCTGATTCGACATCCCAGGCGTGCTCAAGTAGCTGGCTCCGCGTCTGCGTGCGCCCATTTCTCTCCATGAGCGTTTGCAGGAGCCTAAACTCCGTACGGGTCAGCTCAAGAGGTCTGCCAGCCAGCGTGGCTTCGCGGGAGGGAACGTCCAGGCGAATGGGTCCCGTCGACAGGATGCTGCCGCCTGCCATCGCACCCCCTTCCTTCGCGCGACGCAGGATCGCCTGCACCCGCAGGGTCAACTCGCGAGGGCTGAATGGTTTGGTCAAGTAGTCGTCCGCGCCCAACTCGAGGCCCTCAATTCGATCCTCCTGCTCTCGCCTGGCGGTCAGCAATAAGACCGGCAAACCCGAGGTGGCTGGCTCAGCCCGTAACTTCCTGAGCACTTCGTCACCGCTGATGCCGGGCAGCATCCTGTCGAGAACCACCAAATGCGGGATGTCCCGTTCGATCGAGGACAACGCCTCCTGGCCAGTGCCCGCGGTCTCCACGCGGAGACCTTCTCGCGCCAATTGGTACGCAATGAGTGCCGCGATATCCGGCTCGTCCTCGACAACAAGAACCCGACACACCACCTGTGCATGCGGGACCGGGGCTGCGACCGCCGTCATCTAGATCTCGTCGTAGTTCAGGAGCTTCCAGACGCCACCGTACTCTACAAGCACATCGAAACTCCCAAGGACGCCCACGTCGCCGGTCTCTTGCTGACGCACGGTGACCTCGACCCCTTGGTGGATCTGGAAGCTGCCGTAGGTCTCGGGCGGCTCCGCGAATCGAATTGAGATCACTTCCAGCGTCAGGCCACCGTAGACATTGAGGAGCTGCCGCAATCCCTTTCGCGTGTTTGCCTGGTTGAGGCTCCACACGAAATCGAATGGCGTGTATTCCTTGTCCGGCATCTCCGGCCACAACAAGTCTTCGTACTCGCTTCGAGAGACGAGGAAGCCCTGGAGAGCGACCGTATCCCGTTGGGACAAAGCCTCCAACACCGCCTCCGCCAGGGCAACCTCGCTCCTTTCAGCGTGTTCAAGAGGAGACCGCGCCCACGCCTCGCTACAGGCGAGCACCGCGAACGTCAACGAAAGCGCGACAAAAGCTCGCTTCCGACGAGTTCTCGCTTCCGCAGCGCCACCCTTCAGGTTCGGCACGATCTCCCGCTTCATCATTTCGGGTTCCCTAGTTGCCTTCGTGATTCGCGCGTGAGTCACTTCCGTCGACCGACCATATGGTCCAACCGAAGTACCACGCGTCGGCGAGCGCCGTCCCGGGAGCCACAGCGCCCGGGTAATCCGTGACGGTCAAAGTGCGCCCGTCGGTCGGCGCAAAGAGGTTGGTCCCATCCGTCGCGATCGAGCCGAGATTGAAGGCCTTAAATCCGGCTGGAGTGGCCGTCGCGATGATGTCGGGCGGGCTGCTCTGCGACCCGATGTTGCTGTACCCGGCGCGCAGGCCCGGGTCGGCGACCATGTTGTTGTATCCGGCCTTGGTGAAGAACGTCTTGTTCTCCGCGGTGGTGTAGCCGGAACAGCCGGCGAAGTTGCCGTCGCCCGCGTCCGCGGTGGAGTTGTTCCAAATGACGTTGCCCTCGAACGAGAGGGTTGTCTGAGGATCCGTCGCCCCATTGATGCGGTTGTTAGCAGCAACCACGGTGCCTGCGTTCTCTATACAGAACCCGGCATCACCGAAGTCCCGGAAGATCGAGTTGTACACCCGATAGTGTGACCCCTCGCGGAACTGAATACCGCGGTCGCCGTTCGGGCCCCTGATCTCGCCAGCTTGAAGATCCTCGTCTGCCCCAATCATGGTAGCGTTCGCGACAACCGCCGTGGAACGGGGTGACGCATTGGCGTCTGCGCCGTCGTTTGAAAGCTCCATGCCGTTGTCGGCCTCGTCCCCGCGCTGCTGGCCGATGACGAACTGGATGAATCCGCGGTAGCCGTCCGTCCCGTCGACGGAGTCGTCGCCGATGCCCGTGACCACCAGATGGTCGATCGAGGCCGTTCCGCCGAACGGCTCGACACCGTCGTCGACGTTGTAGTGGATCTGGATGTAGCTCAGCGTGGTGCCCGACCCCACGGCCTGAAGCGCGATCCCGTTCAACTCGTCCGAGGGCGTCACCCGGTCGCCCGCGTACTCAATGCGAACGCCGCGGATGATCCCGGAGTTGTCCATGTCGTCGGTGCCGCCGTAGAAGCCTGAGTCACCCTCGCCCTGTGCTTCTGTACCCGCATTCGTCGAGGCGCGGCCGTTGATGATCAACCCGCCCCAGTCACCCCGGTCGCGTTGACCTTTGGGCTTATCTGAAGTGAAGACGATCACCTCCTGGGCGGTCGGCCTGCGGTTCGAACCGGTCGCGTCCGCCATGAGTTTCGACCCGCGGCTCACGACGAGGTAGGCGCCGCGCACCCCTTGGGAGAGGCTGGTCTTGCCAAGGATCGTCGTGCCCGGCTGGATGGTCAGCGTGGCCTGGATGCACCCCGCCTTGGCCCCGTCCCTACCACAATCGACCCCAACGAAGGTGGGCTGCTTGAGGACGTAGATCTTGTCAGACGTCCAGGTCGTATTCACGAGGATGTCGCCCGCGATCTCGATAAATGTGGCCTCAGCCTCAGCGATCTTGCCGGCGGCCACCGAAGACCCAGCTTCGCCCGCACTGTTGATCGCGAATACCTGAGCGGCGTAGGTCGAGCCAGGGGTCAGGCTCGTGAACTCCGCCGTGGTGGTGGAAGCGGTAACCGTGCGATCCGTCTCTCCGGGAGACGTGAGGACCGCGCGATAGCTCGTCGCTGTCGCGGAAGCGGTCCACGTGAGGGTCATCGTTGTGGCGTTGACGGAAACCGCCACACCCGTCGGGGCACCCGGCGCGGCGACGACCGCTACCGGATCATCTTCACCACACGCCGCGGTCGCGAACGAGCCAAGTGTGACGACACTGAGAAGGACCAGCAATCTTATCGACTTCATGGTTCGTATGTCCCTGGATTAGGAGATTGGTTGTTGGGGAGTCATCGCAACTCCCACGAAATTCCGACCGAGATCGTTCGGCCGGTGGTGTAAAGCCTCTGCACCTGAGTGATGCCGTTGGCTTCCTGCTCGAAGGCGTATTCGGCGTCCAGGAGGTTGGTCGCCTTGATCTTGGCGGTCGCACCGCCACGGACCGGGAACGCGAGTGTGGCGTCGAACTGAGTGCGCGCCTTCTCGTAGAGATCCGGGATGCCGCCGCCACCTGCCGCATTGAGGCGATCGCCGAAGCGATTTACGAACAGACCGAACTGCAGGCCTGAGAAGCCTGAGTAGTTGATGCCGCCGTTGAGCACATAGGGCGCTTGCCCTTCGAGAGGCCGCATCAGATTGGTCGGGTTGAAACCGCCCTCACCTTCGCGAACCTCGACGTCCGAGTGGATCAGCGCGTAGTTCGCTTGCACCGAGAAGTCCTGAAGCGACTCCGTAAGGCGGCTCAGATTTAGTTGGGCTTCGAGTTCGAGCCCGCGGACCGTGGCCTCCTTCGCGTTCTGGAAGGAGAAGGCGGTCGACGAGGCGGCAATGAAGACCTGCTCGATAGGGTCGAGCATCTTCTTGTAGAAGGTCCCCACTGAGATGATTTCACCCGGCCCGGCGAACCACTCGGCGCGCAGATCCATGCTGTTGATCTGCGCCGGCGTAAGAGAAGGATTGCCATAGAGCTGACGCAAGCTGGTGGCTTCCGTAAACTGGAACGGCGCCATTTCCCGGAACTCGGGGCGATCCACGGTGCGACTTGCAGCAGCTCGGAGCGTGACTCTGTCTGCGGCACGGAAGATCAGGTTGACCGAGGGCGCGACGTCGATCGCACCGACCTGTTTGAGCGTGTCCCCGCGGGAGAACAGGCCCACCTCATAGTCTTCAACGCGGGCACCGAAATTGACCTTGAGGCGGTTCCCAATGGGCAGATCCACCAGTGCATACCCGGCGCTGCGTCGGTCGCTGGCGTCGTAGAGATCACCCGGCTCGACGACATCCGCGATCGCAAACTCGCCGCGGTTGCGCGCGTTCCCAACGATACTCGCTGCGGCGAGCGCCGAATCAATATCGGTGATGGTCCCGCCGACGAAATCCCAGTTGAGGCGCCGGGCCGCAAAGTCACGCGAGCGGCTCCGCGCCTCACCACCCACCTTGACGGTTGCTTCCTGGCCGATGAAGCCGAAGGGGACGGACCAGTCTGCAGCGAACGACCGGTCGTTGTCGGACATGTCGCTCCAGAAGTACCGACCTGACTCACCGATGGGGTGTAGGAAGAACTCGCCGTGATCCTCCACGTAGACGGACTCGCGCAACAGCGGTTCGTCCCGCGTGGCGCGGGCAGTCGTCGCGCGCCACTCCAGACGCGAGTCCCCAAAGAGCCTGTGCTCGCCGGAGAGTTGGCTCCACAACATGAGCCTCGACACGAAGCGCAGTCGGTCAGATCGGACCGTGCCCCCGATGTCCTCCCGGTTGTCACCGATATAGGACCTGGCCTCGTCGTCCGTGCTCATGCTGACGGTCGTGCGCAAGCTGAGCTTCTGATTGGGGTTAGGCTTGAACGTCAGGTTGCCGATCGTGCCCCAATTGATGTTCCTGGTGCCGCGGGTGAAGCTGTAGTCGACATTGGGTGCGCGTAGATCTGCCGGCACCGCAGGATCGAACGCCGACACGCGCCATTTGCGCTCGACTTCATTGGTCCGCAGCGTGTAGTTGTCACCGTAGTTCGCGGCCAGGATGTACCCTATCTCTCCATCGTCGAGGACATCGCCTCGGCCACCGATGGAGACGTTTAGCGTGCGATTCAGCGGCGTGCCCCGGCCAGCCGGAGCGAAGTTTTGGCCCAGATTCTGGAAGGCTTGTCCAATTTGGATGAGCTGGCCCTGGTCTGAGGGCAGCCTCTCACCGCTGTGCACGTCACCCATGATGCCGAGAACCGCCTGGGGAAGACCCCGGGTGCCGTCATCAAAACCGAGCCAGTCGCGACCTCCGCCGGCGTATGCCAGGAAGCCATCCTTGAACTGACTGTTGGTATTGACGCTGGTTCCCACGCTGAATCGGACAGCGGTCTCGTTCGGGAAATCCTTCGTTTCCAGCTGAATCGCGCCACCGGAGAAATCGGCCGGAAGGTCCGGGGTGTAGGATTTCTGGGTCTGGATGCTCTCCAAGAAATCCGCTGGGAAGAGGTCGAGGGGAACCACCTCGCGTTCGGGCTCCGGGCTTGGGAGTGAGGATCCGTTCAGGGAGGTCTGCGAGTAGCGGCCGCCCAGTCCTCGCACGAAGACGTACTTCCCTTCAGCAACCGTGACGCCCGTCAAGCGCCGAGCGACATCGGCGGCGTCAGAGTCCGGGCGCCGGGCGATATCCGCTGCGCCCACTGCCTCGACCATCGACTGGGACACACGCCGTTCGTCCAACAGATACGCCTGGGCTCCGCGATCCCGGGCAGCCTCAACGAAGATGCCCTCGAGTTGGACCGCTCTCTCCTCGACGGTCAGGTCGAGCACGACGATGGAGGTACCGACGGTGACGCCTGTGACGGTCTTGGTGGCATACCCAAGGCGCTGCACAGTTACAGACAGGGTCCCTTGAGGCACCCGGCTGATCATGTATCGCCCGTCGAGGTTGCTAAGCGCACCGACGACGCCGTCATTCACGTAGACCTGCGCACCAGAGAGCGGCTTGGCCGATGTAGCATCGACCACCCGACCGGTTATCCGGCCTGTGCTCTGGCCCTCCGCCGTTGTCGGCAGGAGCGCCACAAGGAGTGCACCTGTCACTCCAACCGCTTGAAGAAGTCGTTTCATCGTTCGTTCGTCCTGATTGGTCGAACCTTGCCCTCGAGAGCGATCTCGAGATTCTCGGTCCAAACGCTTCGGTGTTGGTGAACGAACACTACCTGACCGCAGTAACGGACCAGGGACCCCTTTGTAACGAAGGAGTAAAACGATTGGGCGCGGCGTGGGCGCGGCGTGGGCGCGGGAATGGGCAAGGCATGGGCGCAGCACGCGCGAACCCATGGCGCTTGACCGCGAAAAACAGCCGCGGCCAAGGACAAAAGGTCCGCGCGTGCTGCGGTCACCAGGGGCCGGCAATGGCGCGGCCTGCCTGCTGCCTACACCCTTCTAGGGAGTATCAGTCTCCAGGACCCGATAGCAGTACCACGCCGCCGCGCTCCGCCAAGGAGCAAAGGCGTCGCCCAACGGGCCTAATTCGCGAGCCGTCGGCGCCACGTCGAGCCCGTGCACCTTCGCGTACCCAGCCCTCACGGCAAGATCACCGGTAGGCCACACATCGGGTCGCCGGAGGCGAAACATGAGATACATCTGCGCGGTCCACTCCCCGATGCCTTTCACGAGTACTAGGCGGCGAATGACCTCTTCACTTGGTTGATCTTCCAGGTCGTGAATATCGACTTCACCGGAGCGGATCTTGGTCGCCAGGTCGCGGATCGCGGCGAGCTTCGCACGAGAAAGACCGGCAGCCTTCAGCGTCGTTTCGCGCACGCGCAGCACCTTGGCAGGCGTCACGTCACCCTTGAGCGCGGTGCAGAATCGGCCATGAATGGTCGCGGCCGCGGCCCCTGCGAGCTGTTGATAGCAAATGGCACGAGCCAGGTAGTAGAACGTCTCTGAGTCGGTGACCGGCAGCCGAATCGTCCCGATCGCCTTCACCCAGGGGCCGAACATCGGGTCATTGCCGAGCTTGCGACGGCCCCCGGCCCAAACGGTCTCGAGTTGCGCGGCCATGCTATTTCGGCACGGCCATCCAGATGATCCCTGCGAGGACCACTACCTGGATCGCAATAAACGGGATCACGCCTCTGTAGATCGCGGTGGTCGGAATCGTGGAGGGAGTGACACCTCTCAGGTAGAACAGGCTGAAGCCGAAGGGTGGCGTCAGAAACGACGTCTGCAGGTTCACCGCGAGCACGATCCCGAGCCAGGTGAGGTCCACGCCCAGAATCACGGCCGGCCCAACGATGAGCGGCACGATGATGAAGGCAATTTCAAAGAAGTCGATGAAGAAGCCGAGCAAGAATACGACGAGGTTCACAACGATCAGGAAGCCGAGCGCGCCGCCCGGGATCGCAGTTAGAAGTCCCTCAATCCACAAGTCGCCATCCAGCCCACGGAAGACGAGCGCAAACGCGGTGGACCCAATGAGCAGGAAGACCACCATGATCGTAAGTCGGCTCGTCTCTTCCATCGCCGACCGGAGGGCCTCCATGGACATTTGACGATTTAGGAGAGCGAGTACCATCGCGCCCACCGCGCCAAGCGCCCCCGCCTCCGTAGGCGTGGCCACACCGGCGAAGATGCTCCCCAGTACCACGATGATCAGGACGAGTGGGGGCATGAGCGACAGAACCACGCGCTTCACGAGTTCCATGCCGCTGACGAGCATCGACTCGGGAAGCGCCGGAGCGACCGTCTTGTTCACAAAAGCCAGGATCCCGATGTAACCCGCGTAGGCACCCGTGAGCACCAGGCCGGGTACGAGCGCGGCACGGAACAGGTCTCCCACGCTGACGCCCATCTGGTCACCGAGTACGATGAGCACGATGGAGGGCGGAATGATTTGCCCCAACGTGCCAGACGCCGCAATCACGCCCAGGCTCAACTTGTCGTCGTAGCCATTTCGAAGCATGACGGGCAGGGAGATCAGCCCCATGGCGGTCACGCTCGCGCCCACCACACCCGTGGCAGCAGCAAGGAGCGCTCCGACGAATACGACGCCGAACGCCAGTCCACCGCGGAAGCGCCCGAAAAGGATGCCGATCGTCTCGAGCAACTGCTCAGCGAGCTTGCTCTTCTCTAGGACGGTGCCCATGAAGATGAAGAACGGCACCGCGAGCAGGACCTGGTTCGACATCGTGCCGAAGGTGCGCTCGGGGAGTGCGAACAAAAGAAACAGGTCGAAGTGCCCTGAGATCGAAGCCAATCCCGCGAAGATCAACGCGGTGCCGCCCAGCGCGAACGCCACGGGATAACCGCTGAAAATCATCAGCAGGACGACGCCGAACATGCTCGGGCCCCAGAGGTTCATACGTGCACCTCGGGCTTAGGGTCGTGGGGCTCGAGGACAACCCCTCGAATGATATCGACCTGCTTTACGATCTGGCTAAGCCCCTGGAGCAGCAGAAGCACGAAGGACACCAAGATCACGATCTTGATGGGCCATCGAGGAAGGCCTCCCGGATCCGGCGACATCTCCCGGATGGAAAACGAGCTTCGCACCGCCGGCCAGGAGACGTAGAGCATCACGATCGAAAACGGGAGCAAGAACAACAGGCTCCCGACGAGGTCGATCCAAGCCCGCCCTTTCGCGCTCAGCTTCTCATACAAGACGTCTACGCGGACGTGCACGTTTTGGTTGAGCCCGTATGCGGCTCCGAGCAAAAAGATCAAACTGAAGAAGTACCACTGAAGCTCAGTCGCGGGCGTGAGGTTCATCGACAGCCCAAGTCCGCGCGAGAAGTAGCGGAGAAGGGCCGTACCGGCGCCTAGGAGCACCATACCCAGCGACAGCCACCGGATTACGGAGCCGATCTTGTTGTTCAGCGCGTCGATCAGCTTTGTGAAGCGTCTCAGAATTTGCATCCGAGGAGAATGGGTGCCGAACCCACCAAGGGCAATGTTTGTACCGCGTGACACGGAGTCGCCCGGGCGGCGACCTAGAAGCGACCTAGAGCAGGTACCCACCGTCTACCGGAATCACGACCCCGGTGATGTGGCGCGCGGCCTCCGAGCACAAAAACAGCACCACGCCGGCCACGTCCTGAGGGTCTCCCAGGCGACCGAGTACGGACTGCGCCCTTGCCCGGTCCAGGTTCTCCGATGGCACACCCTCGGTGAGGCGGGTGGTGCGGATGTAGCCAGGGGCTACAGCGTTCACGTTGATGTTCCGCGGACCGAGTTCGACCGCCGCGCTCCGGGTCAGCCCGATCAGGCCCGCTTTGGACGAGGAGTAGTTGGAGATCCCGAACTCGCTCCGAATTCCATGGACCGAGGTGATGTTCACGATCTTGCCGTACTCCCGCGCCCGCATCACCCCGGCAACCGCCCGGGTGAAATAGAACGCTCCGTCCAGATTGGTCCGGACGACGGCCTCCCATTCGTGGTCCTGCAGATGCCACAGCGCACGATCTCGGCCAATGCCGGCGTTGTTCACAAGGATGTGCACGCCACCCAGTTCCTCGATCGCCTCCGCCACAAACGCGTTGACTTCCTTGCTCTCGCGGACGTCGCAGTGGCGGAAGAAGACCCTGACCTCGAACTGTCGGAGTTGCCGGGCGACCTCTTGGGCGTCGAGGCGCGCCTGCGAGCCCGTGTCCAGGAAACAGAAGGCAACGTCCACGCCGCAACGGGCGAGTTCCATCGCGACCGCACGTCCGATGCCGCTCGAACCACCAGTCACGATCGCGATCTGTCCGCGTAGGCTTGACCCGTCAAAGAGGGGCTGCGGCTGGGTCTCTGTGGTTACCTCGTCGAGGAGTGCCTCGACGGCATCCGATGAAGACCCGGAGAAGGAGAACTCTTCCATGGAGACACCCTATGCACCGGAGCCCCCGCTTGGCAATGCAGGACCACGATCGCTGCCGTGCTTGATGTTCCGACCCTCCACGAGGAAGACCACATCTTCTGCCACGTTCGTCGCGAGATCTGCGATCCGCTCAAGGTTTTGAGAGATGAGCAGCAACTCGAGTGCACCCGTGATCAGCTTGGGATCTTCCAGCATGTGCGTGACCAGGATCCGATACATCGAGCGCCGCAGGTCGTCGACCTTGTCGTCGGTAAGGCACACCATCCGGGCGGTGCCGACGTTACGGGTCACGTAGGCGCCGAGCGAGTCCGAAACCATCTCCCGAGTGATCTGAATCATCTCAGCCAGCTCCCGGATGTTCGGGAGAAACGTCGCCTCGCTCAGACGGCGAGCGGCGTTGGCGATGTTGACAGCATGATCACCCATGCGCTCCAAGTCGTTCGACAATTTGTTGGTGGCGATGATCTGGCGGAGGTCGGTGGCCATGGGCTGCTGAAGCGCGAGCAACTCGACGACGCGGTGATCGATTTCGACTTCAAGTTCGTCCACACGGTGGTCCTCCCGTTTGGCGAATTCTGCGACGGTGGGGTCACGGTCGAGCACGGCCTGAGACGCGTTCGTGATGAGCGTCTCCACGAGGCCGGCCATGGCCAACAACCGCTCCTGAAGGGTGTCCAACTCAACGTGGAAATGACGCCGCGGTGTCTGATCAGGGCTCATCCGAATCTCCCGGTCACGTAGGCCTCTGTGCGCTCTTCACGAGGGTTGGTGAAAATGTTGTCCGTGGGCCCATACTCGACCAGCTCGCCCATGTAGAGGAACGCGGTGTAGTCGGAAATTCGGGCGGCCTGCTGCATGTTGTGCGTCACGATCACGATCGTATATCGCTCTTTCAGTTCGTAGATGAGTTCTTCGATCTTCTGGGTCGCGAGCGGGTCCAACGCTGAGGCTGGCTCGTCCATGAGGACCACGTCCGGGCGCACGGCCAAAGTGCGCGCGATGCACAGGCGTTGCTGCTGCCCCCCCGAGAGTGCGTACGCTGAGTCGCTCAAGCGGTCCGCCACCTCGTCCCACAGCGCGCTCTGTTTGAGTGACTCCTCTACCAAGCCGTCCAAGTCTCCGCGAAAGCCGTTGACCCGGGGGCCGAAGGCGACATTGTCGTAGATAGACTTCGGGAATGGGTTCGGCTTTTGAAATACCATCCCGATCCGCCGCCGGACCTCAACCGGGTCCACCTCCGAACCGTATAGGTCGACACCGCCAAAGCGCGCCTCACCCTCCACGCGTGCCGTCGGGACTAGGTCGTTCATGCGATTGAAGCAGCGCAAAAAGGTGCTCTTTCCGCATCCGGACGGACCCACCAACGCCACTACACGCTTGGCGGGCACGTCGAGGGATACCTCCTTCACGGCCTGTTTCATACCGTAAAACACCGAAAGATCTCGCGCCTCCAGTGCGGGTGGTGCGCCCCCGGTATCGATGTCGTAGATGTTCGCCATTGCGTCAGCCCCGCGACTGGTAGCGGTTTCGAACCAGAATCGCGGTCGCGTTCATGGTCAGTAGGAGTAGGAGAAGCACGATGATTCCGGCGGCCGCCAGTTCACGGAATTCCTCCTGGGGGCGAGAGATCCAGCTGTAGATCTGCAAAGGCAAGACCGTGAATTGATCCATGGGTCCCTCGGGGGTAAACGCGATGAACCCGACCGCGCCAACCATGATGAGCGGGGCAGTCTCTCCAACGGCTCTCGACAGCGCGAGGATCGTGCCGGTGAGTATCCCCGGCATGGCCATGGGCAACACCTGGTGTCGCACCACCTGCCACCGGGTAGCGCCTAACCCGAACGCGGCTTCGCGGATGGTCGACGGCACCGCTCTGATCGCCTCCTGGGCACCGATGATGATCACCGGCATCACCACGAGCGAAAGCGTGAGCGCGCCGGAGAGGATGGTTCGGTCGAGTTGGAGCGCCCTGACGAAGAGTGCGAGCCCCAGGATGCCGTACACGATAGAGGGGACGCCGGCCAAGTTGGCGATGTTGGTCTGGATGACGCGCGTAACCCAATTGCCCGCAGCGTATTCCTCAAGGTAGATCGCTGCGCCAATTGAGATCGGGAACGAGATCACCGTGGTCAGACCCAGAATCCACACCGAGCCCGCCAACGCGGCCTTCACTCCAGCCCGTTCCGGAAAACGCGAAGCGAAACTGTTCAGAAACTCGAGCGTGACGCGAGGCAGGCCGTCGATGGCCACATCGACGATCAACACGATTAGGGCGATGACACCCACAACTGTCGCGAGGCCAGCCACAATCGCAAATGCCGTACCGAGGTACTTTCGACGACGACCGTGCTCGTCGTGCCGGGACGGGATGAGTTCAGACCCGGCGCTCATTGATACTCTTCCCGGAAGCGACTCAGGACCCACTGGCTGAACACGTTCATGGCCAAGGTGATCAAGAACAGTGTCATGCCAACCGCGAACAAAGTTCGGTAGACCATCGTGCCCTGAGGCGTATCGCCGAGAGACGCCTGCACGATGTAGGCGGTCATGGTCTGGATCGATTCGAGCGGATTCAGCGTCAAATTCGGGAGGTTTCCGGCAGCGATCGTGACCGCCATGGTCTCACCGATGGCGCGGGAGATGGCGAGAATGAACGCAGCGATGATCCCCGAGAGTGCCGCCGGCACGACCACCCTGGTCGACACTTCGAGTTTTGTCGCACCCAGTCCATACGCCCCCTCCCGAAGGGCCGCCGGGACCGCCCGCAACGCGTCTTCCGAAAGTGAGGACACAGTGGGAATGATCATGATGCCGACCACGATGCTCGCCGATGCCGCGTTGAACACGTCGGTGCCCGGAAACACTGTCCGTAGGAGCGGCGTCACGAAGGTGAGCGCGAAATACCCGTAGACAACGGTCGGGATGCCGGCCAGGACCTCGAGTAACGGCTTCAGGACTTCCCGAGTCCGCGACCCCGCATACTCACTCAGGAAGATCGCCGTCAAGAGTCCAACAGGAAGCGCCAGCACGGCTGCTCCTCCTGCCACCATCAACGAACCCGCCAAGAGTGGCATCACGCCAAAGTGCTTCTCTTGGAACATGGGCTCCCAGCGGGTATCCGTGAGGAATTCCACCATTGAGACTTCCCCAAAAAAGCTCAGCGTCTCACGCAGCAACACCGCCACAACCCCGACCGTAACGAGCGTGGAAATTGCAGCGCACAGGAACAGAACGACCGTGATCGCCTGCTCCTTGAGGTCGCGGGTCCGCTTGAACGTCAGCCCGGCAGGGTCGGCGCTCGCCGACCCTACCGCGTCCCTGACAACCTGAAAAGTGTCGCTCAAGGCCTGCTACCGAGCCCCAGCGGCGGCGATCAAGCGCCCCCCTTCTGCATATTGCTCGGCCGAAAGCGCGTGGTATCCGGTGCTCGGAACCAACTCGAGCGCATGTTCGAGCATGAAGTCCACGTATCCCCGCACTTCGGGGCGCGCGAGCGCTGCGTGCTTCACGTAGACAAACAGTGGGCGAGACAGCGGTGCGTAACTTCCGTCCTCAATGGTGTCGTCCGCTGGCGCGACACACCCGTTCCCGCTGTCGACCGAGAGGAGCTTCAGCCGGCTCGCGTTCTCGGCATAGTAGGCGTAGCCAAAGTAGCCGAGCGCGAAACGATCACCGGCGACCCCCTGAACCAGGATGTTGTCGTCCTCGCTGGCCTGGAAGTCCGGGCGACTGGCCCCACTCTCACCGTTGATGACTTCGGTGAAGTAATCGAAGGTCCCTGAATCGGTGCCCGGCCCATAAAGTCGAATCTCCTCTGCGGGCCACTCAGAGCGAACGTCGCGCCACGTGGTCACGGCACTATTGGGCTCCCAAATGCGGCGCAGCTCACCGGTAGTCAGGCAGCTCGCGAATTCGTTCGCAGGGTTGGTGATGACCGACAGACCGTCCCACGCGACCGAGAGCTCCGTGAATTCGACGCCTGCGGCGGCACACGCCTCAGCCTCCGATCCCTTGATGGGTCGCGATGCATTTGCAATGTCGATCTCACCGGCGCAGAAGCGCTTGAAGCCTCCGCCAGAACCGGAAAAGCCTACGGTGACCCGCGCCCCGGGATTGGCCACCTGAAATTCCTCAGCGACAGCTTCCGCCACAGGAAACACAGTGCTCGATCCGTCGATCTCTACTCGGCCGCTGAGAGCGGAGGAGTTCGAAGCGCCCGCGTCACCGGCCTCTCCGCCGCATGCGGCCAGGGCCAAGGTCACGATGATGGCGGTGCACATGAAGCTGCCACGAAATGTCATCATTCGTCCGTCGTTGGAGGTGTGCCCTGATGTGGGTGCACCAACCATAGACGAGTCCGGATTCGAGACGGAAACGAACATGTAACGAGCGCGTAACGGCGTAAACAGTCAGCCTCGGGGAATCGTCATCCGCATTGTGGTCCCCTTCCCAAGCTCACTTTCTGCGGAGACGTCGCCGCCCATCGCCCCCACCAGGTGACGTACGATGGCGAGCCCAAGGCCAGTGCCCCCAAAGTCACGTGCGCGAGAGGAATCGGCTCGATAGAAGCGCTCAAAAATCCTGTCTAGCGCCCGCATGGGAATGCCCTCGCCGTCGTCGGCAACCACGACGGTCACACGTTCGTCGTCCGCGCTGATTCGCACCCTCACCTGACCGCCGGCCTCGGTGTGGCGCACCGAGTTCTCCATGAGATTGCGAAACACATGCACCAGTCCCTGATGGTCACCCCGGATCTCGGCACTGCCCTCGATGGTGAACCTCCGCTCGGCGCCGCGCTCGCCGTCACCGACGAGATCCCAGGCTTCCCGAGCGGCACCCTCGACGAGAACTACTTCAGAGGCAGCGGACCAACCACCGGACTCGAGACGAGAAAGGTCGAGCAGATCCTCCACCAGGCGGTGCAAGCGCAGAGCGTTCTTCTCAATGGACTCGAGAAACTGGCGACGCAGCGCTTCTGGGGGGTCGCCCTCAAGAAGCGTCTCAGCATATCCGCGAATTACCGTAAGTGGCGTCTTCAACTCGTGCGAGGCGTTAGCGACAAAGTCTCGTCGCACCTCCTCTAGTCGCCTCATTTCAGATACATCAAGAAACGTCGTGACGGAACCACCCTGGTCCAGGGCCCTGGAGGTCAGTCGAAGATGTCGCCCACCTAAGACGAGTTCCCTCGACTGCACTTCTGTGGAGACCGATGCCTCCAAGGCCGCACGAAGCTCCTGGTCGCGAACCACCGTACCGATCGGTGCCAAAGGGATCGCGTCCGGCAGGTCGAGCAGAACCCGCGAGGCCCGGTTCGTCCTCATGACGCGCGCGTCTTCGGTCAGCGCTACGACGCCCTCCGCCATACAATCGATGAGCGTCTCCATCTCGTCGCGCTCTAGGCTCAACTCAGAGAGCCGAGATTGCAGTTCATCGGTGAGGCGATTGAAAGCAACCGACAGGTCTTCGAGTTCGACGACCCGGGTATGCGGGACTCGCCCAGAGAAGTCTCCTTCCGTGAGGCGGCGTGCCCGATCAGCCAAAACAACCAGTGGCCGAGCGAATGCACGGCTCAGGAAGTATGCGGCGAATACCGAAACGACCAGCGCAAAGAGGCCTGTGAGAACCACGGTTCGTTGCACTCGATCCACCACGCGAACAATGTCCGTTTCTGGCGCCGCGATACGCACGATCACGGGCTCGCCCTCAAACTCCGTCAGTTGGGCGCCGTAAAGCATCGACAGCCCAACCGTGCTGCTCACGCGATCGGAAAAACTGACCTCGCGTGGGGCGCCCAACGCACCCTGAACCTCAGGCCGGCTCAGGTGATTCTCGACGGCGGCCAGACGACCACGCTCGACATACGAATCACCAAGAACGACACCCGCGGTATCGATCAGCGTGACGCGGTAGCCGATCCTCTCAGTGATGCTACGGGCGATCGAATCGGGGTCGGCGCCGTCCGCGTTCGCGAGCGTCATCGCTGCAAGGGCGACTTCGCGCTCCACGTCGGCCCGGAAGGTTATGCGCAACTCCCGACTCAGACCACGCCCAACGAGGGGAATGAGAAGCAGGACCAGAAGCCCCACGATGCCGACAAAACCAACGAACAGCGCATGATGGATTCGGATTCGCATCGTCAGACTCAGCCTGAGGGCGGGCGCACGGCCACCGCTATTCGACGCCCTCGGGCACCTTCAACCTGTACCCGAAGCCTCGAATCGTCTGAATCCACACGCCGACTTCGCCTAGCTTCGCGCGCAACCGACGGACGTGCATGTCTACCGTCCGCGTGTGCAGCCGATCGGACACGGATGCCTCGATATCCCACGCGCTCTCAAGCAGTTGCTTACGACTCTGGGTGCGTCCGCGGCGCTCAATTAGGGCTCGCAAAAGGCGAAACTCGGTCGGCGTCAGGTCCAATTCGACGTCTTTCAACGAAGCGTGATGCGATGCAACGTCAAGCCGGATCGGGCCCGCTCGAACAATGCGCTCACCCCCGCTGCTCGGCGCCTCAGAGGCACGACGCAGGATCGCCTTCACCCGCAACACCAACTCGCGCGGGCTGAACGGTTTGGTCAGGTAATCATCGGCCCCCAACTCCAACCCCTCGATACGGTCTTCCTGCTCACGTTTGGCCGTAAGGACCAGCACGGGAACGGTCGCCGTGGAGACCTCCGCCCTGAGGCGTTGGAGGACCCCGTCTCCGCTGATGCCGGGGAGCATACGGTCGAGCACGATGAGGTCCGGAATATCACGAGAGACGGCCTTGAGCGCCTCTGGGCCGGTGCCGGCGGTCTCCACGCGGAACCCCTCGCGTGTCAATTGATAGGCAATCAGGGCAGCGATATCCGGCTCGTCCTCCACAACAAGAACACGTTGGGAGGGCTTAACCCGACTATCGGCTTCCATTACCTGTACCACTCGCCGCGTGCATTACGGTGTCTGGCAGATAAACAGGATCTCACTTTCGGTAAGTGTGTGATCGCTGCGCTTCGCCGCGTCGAAGATGCGACCGCACAATGCTTGGTCGTCGGGGTCGAGTCCTCGTTCCCTGAGCCAGTATTTCACGTTCGACAAGCCTGACATGGGGCCGACTTCGATGCGTTGCTTCCGACCGACCATCGACGCAGGAATGCCCGAGTAGATTCGGTCTGCCAGCCACGCGTCCCCCTTGGCCTCGGCTTTAACGATCGCCGCTGCGTGGACGCCTGTTCCTGTACGGAATGCATCTTCACCAAAAACAGGATACGAGTGCCCGAGCGGGAGCCCACAGGCGCTGGCGGCTAGCCCGCAGTATTCAGGCAACACCGTGAGGTCAGCATCGTGAACCCCCAACAATTTGAGATTGACCAAGAGCAGGTCCATTTCCGTATTTCCGCTGCGCTCGCCGATTCCGAGCGCCGTTCCATGCACCCGCGTCGCGCCGGCCTCGATCGCGGCCAAGGTGTTGGCGAGTCCAAAACCTCGATCACGATGGCCATGCCAGTCCACGCTGACGTCTTCGCCCGAGGGTTTCACGATCTCCTCGACCACGAAACGAACTACGGCTCGAGCGCCCTCAGGCGTCGCATGCCCTACGGTGTCCGATACACAGAGCCGCTTGGCGCCCCACTCAATCGCGGCACCGTAAAGAGCCTTTAGGTCTTCTGGGCGGGCACGCGTCGTGTCCTCCGTGACCATCATCACCGACAATCCTTCTTTGATGGCGAAAGTGACCGATTCCTCAGAGGTTCGCAGCATCTTCTCAAGGGTCCACCCCTCTGCGTACTGTCGGATCGGCGAGCTACCTATGAAGGTGCACGCTTCGATCGGAAGTCCCACCGCCTGGCTAATCTCAGCAATCGGGCGGACGTCAGCAAGCATGGTGCGGGCCGCGCAGTTGGCCGAGATCGAGAGGCCGGAGTCGATGATCTCGCGGGCCAGGGCCGTGACGGCAGCAACCGCTCTAGGGCCGGCACCGGGTAAGCCGATGTCAGCAGTGTGGATGCCGAGATGATCCATTAGATGCAAAAGCCGGATCTTGTCCTCGATCGAAGGATCGATAACCGACGGATTTTGCAGACCGTCGCGCAGCGTTTCGTCGTCCAGCTGAATCTCTCCGACCTTCGACCAGTCGAAGTTCGTCTCTGACTGGTTCCAATCGTAAATGAGGTCCTTCTCTTTCAACACTCACTCCTTTTGTTGAAGTGGCTCACTTCAGAGTAAAATCGGTACCCGAGGCCAGCGCAGACCCTTGTTTACACCTTGAAGTTGACGGAAACGGGCCTCGCCTGCATCCCCTGACAATGTCTCCTCGGGGCCGCGCTCCCCAACACCACCCGGCGGAAGTTCGCCGTAGATGGTCGTTACATTCGTAGGCAGACGTCTGGCAAACCTCGCAACTCGGCGACCCCCGCTCTCGAACACGGCCTCAAATGTCTCCTCCGCCAATCCAAGATCCGTCGACCGAGCGGGCCGCGAGCGTGGTCGCTTCTGGGGAGGTCTTCACCTCCGCCCGGGCAGAGATACGCGGCACCGACGAGCGCACGCTCGCGGAGCAGATCGCACTCACCGAAATCGAGGCACCCCCGTTTGGAGAAGCCGCCAGGGGCCTTCTGATGGCCGAATTGATGAAGCGGAGCGGCCTCGTCGATATCGAAACAGACGCGGTGGGCAACGTGTGCGGATGGCTGGCTCCACCGGGGAGGGGCGACCGCCCTGTGATTGTGAGCGCACACCTCGACACGGTCTTCCCGCCCGGGACCGACGTACGCGTCACACGCGACGGAGACCGCCTGTTGGGGCCAGGAATCGGAGACGACGGACGTGGGCTCGCCGTCCTACTGGCATTGGCGCGGGCGATGTCTTATTCCGGCATTTCGTGGAGTCGCTCCCTCCTGTTCGTGGCTACCGTAGGCGAGGAAGGCGTCGGAAATCTACGCGGAGTCCGCCATCTGTTCGGCGATGGCGGAGTTGGCAGGGAAGCGGCAGGGTTCGTTTCTCTGGACGGCGCCGGCCACCAAAGCATTGTGAACCAAGCGGTCGGGTCTCGGCGATACCGAGTCAGCGCCACGGGCCCGGGTGGCCATTCATGGGCGGATTGGGGCACGGCCAACCCGCTGCACGCGCTGGCGGGGGCCGTCGCTCATTTCGGTGGAATCGAATTAGATGGTGATGCGACCATCACCGTCGGACGGATGGGCGGGGGCACCAGCATCAACGCGATCCCCGAGAAGGCTTGGCTCGAGATGGAGGTTCGAAGCCTCTCAGAGGAGCGACTCGAATCCCTGGACCAAACCGTACGTGAACAGCTGGCGCGGGCGGTGGAAGACGAGAACACCAAGCGCCTGCACGGCTCGGCTGCGATGGGTCTGGAAATCGAAGACCTGGGACAGAGGCCAGGGGGGACGACCTCGCCCGACGAAGCGCTGGTACGTGCCGCGGTCGCGGCAACGTCAGGACTCGGCTACGCACCCGAACTGGTGGCCTCGTCCACCGACGCCAATGTGCCCATGGCGCTTGGTATTCCCTCCATCACTCTGGGAGCCGGCGGAGTCATGGGGCGTATGCACACGCTCGACGAGTGGTACGAAAACAGCCAGGGCGTGCTCGGTGTCGAACGAGCGCTGCTGACGCTCATGCTTCTCGACACCCTCAGTTAGAGTCTCGGCGATCGTTCGCCGCCAACGATCGTCGAGAAATCCGTCACAGAGATCGAGCCTGTACAATTTTGTACCGTACTCCCGGCACCGACCAACGAATCCCCTAAGTCGCAGTTCACAACCTTGGCGCCCGCCCCTATGATCGCGTTTCGGAGTTGAGAGCCTTCCACGCGTGCCCCCGACTCGATCGTCACGTGCGGGCCAATCGACCCACCGAGCACGATGGCGCCGGCTTCGATCCGCACGGGTTCCACAATCTCAGCGCCCTCAACGGAGGCAGTGGCATCGATCCCGCCAAGGTCGCGCTCAATGAGGTGCGCGTTGGTGTCTAGTAGTGTCTCGGGCTTTCCAGCGTCCCACCAGCCTCTCACCGGTGCCGGCAGCAACTTGGCGCCATGGTCGACCATGTACTGGAAGGCATCGGTCAGGAAGAACTCCCCCCCTGCCCCCGGGTCTGCCGCAAGTGTATGTCGCACGCCTTCGAACAGTAGTTCGTGGTCCCGGATGTAGTACATGCCGATGTTGGCCAGCTTCGAGATGGGCTCTGACGGCTTTTCAATGATGCGCGCCATGTCACCCGCCTCATCCGTCACGATCACGCCGTAGCGCTGATAGTCCTCAACCTCTTTGGCCCATATCACACCCGCGTGCCCGTCGTCGAGCGTGGCAATGAGCCCGTAGTCGACCTCCAGCACCGCGTCCGGGAAGACGATCAATACCTCTTCGTCAATAAACGGCTCGGCCAGCGCGATAGCCCCTGCGGTGCCGTCTTGAATTTCTTGCACCACGTAGTGGCCCCGAAGGTTCGGATACTCCGCTCGGATCCACGCCTCGACCTCATCGCGAAGATACCCCACAATGAAGACCATCTCATCGACGCCCAGGGCGATCAAATCATCGAGAAGGAAACTGAGGACGGGCTTGCCCGCGACCCTCATCAGGGCTTTGGGTGTATGGAGTGTGTGTGGCCGGAGGCGGGTACCTTTTCCGGCCAAAGGCATGACGGCTTTCATGGGCTCAGGGCGTAGCGAGGGTGAGGCGACGACGCCACACTATAAGGCTCGGTGAATGAGCGGTGTAGGCCTCACGTAACCAGGCATCGACATTCGGGGCGGCGAACACCGCCTCATTACGCCGACAGTCACTCAACGGCAATCGAGATAATGATGCGACACATCCTTCCCACACTCGTTGTCTTCGCCGCGTGCGGAGGCGGCCCCGCGGGGGCTCAACCGCCGGCAAATGACGGGATAGCCCGCATACACATGTACGAAGTGGCCCACGAGCAGGGCGCTTCAGCGATGCAGACCATGTCGCCTATGGCGGAGCCTGGCTTCATCGAAGTGTCGGGTTCCGGTTCGGTCGTCGTCGCAGCCGACATGGCCTTGGTGTCTTTTGCTGTCGAGACCCGCAGCATCGGCGCCGCCGATGCAGCCGGCGCCAATGCTGACCTCATGGATCGGGTATTCGCAGCGGTCCGCGCGGCCAACCTCCCGGGCATGGTGATCGAGACCTTCGGGTACTCCCTGCGCCCCGACTGCAACCGGCCGGAAGACAACCGCCCGGCTGAGATCTCCGGGTACACGGCCTCGAACAACATCCGGGTGACGATTTCCGATGTCGACCTCGTCGGACGCCTGTTGGACGCCGCCATCGTCGCAGGAGCTAACCGTGTATCCAGCCTCTCGTTCGGTACAGCCGATACCGAGGAAGCAAAGAGGGCAGCGCTCGCGGCCGCGGTCGCACATGCCAAGGCTCAGGCGGAAGTTATGGCTGCAGCCCTCGGGTACGAGTTGGGCCCGCCGGTCGAGGTGCGTGGGGGTGGCCAGTCGCGCGGGGGGCCCATGTTGGAGATGGCGCAGGCCCGGTCCTTCGCGGCAACACCCATCGAGGCCGACGATCAGACAGTGCGCGCCAGCGTCACCATAAAGTTTGCGCTTGGGCCGGAGCGCGCTGCGCTTTGAGTTCAGTCTTGAGTGGGCTTGCGCGGTATGAGGCCGCCACCGACCCGTCGTCCCAGGACCGACGCCTTCGCGGCCGCACATACGCGATCCCCTTCGAGCGTGTGTGGACCTGCGCGCTGAAAGTAGCCGGAGGTGCGGTCCGCGGTTGGCAGATCACTGCGTCGAACGATGAGTCGGGAATCATCGACGTGTCGTGTACGACGATGCTTTGGCGGCTCTCAGATGATGTCCGCATCACCGTCGGTCTCGATGCCAACGCCCAGACGCGGGTGGACGTCACGGGCGCCGCGCGCGATCGACGGCCGGACCTGGGGCGGAACGCCCGCAAGATCGGGATTCTCTGTAGGAGCCTAGACCAAGCACTCGAGGTCAAGCCCGGCGAGATTTTGGACCCGACACTTTCTCCGACATGGACCCCGACCTCGTGAGCAACACCCGATGGAGCCGGGCGCGCCGCATGATGGCTCTGGGACCGCTGGCGGCACTCGCCGTTCTGGCGGCATGTGGTGAGGGGGAGCCCCGTGCGGACCTGCAGCCAGCGGGGACGCCGCCGCCCTCCGCCAATCGAAACTTTCCTGGCCGATCCTACGAACGGAATTTTGTATTCACGACGGTAGGGAGAGACAGCTCCTTCCTGGTGCCGTGGCTCCTCATGACAACAACGCGCCCAGGAACGGTGGTCCGAGAGGCCAGGGGTTGGCTGAGTCGCAGCGGAGTGTGGGAGGCGTTTTTTTCAGAGCGATGGGAAACACCCCCCACCCGGTCCCCCGCCCGCGTCCTTCCCCATAACGACCTCCGGTTCGTCGTCCGAGAAGGAGATGCCGTGGACGGAATCATCTTTGACGACGGTCCGCGGAATCTCGAGGTGGGGCTAGGAAACGTGCTCGCCCAGTGGGCTGGGCCGAAGGGCGAGGTGCTCCAGTTATTGGAGGGCTCACTATACCTCTCCGAACGGCGGATCGGAGGACTGGTACTCGACATGGCACGAGGTTCGTCTGCCGAATCTCCTCCTGGAGGGGACTGGGCGTTCTTGACGTCGGGTGACTCCCTCCAGGTCGTATTGGAGGGGACTGCGGAACACGATCCCGAGTCTGCGCCCCCCTACCTTGGATGGGCCCGCCTCGATTTTCGGGACCTTCAGTGGCCCGAACTAATCGTGGACTGGACGGAAACAAGCGCCTTCCAGCCTGCCCGGCGTGACGTGCCGGTATCGTGGACGGTGTCATCTCCTGACGGAAACGTTCAGGGCATTCTTGAAGTCCGCTCGGCCCAGGTCACGCCGGGTGATGGCGAAGGGCCTGTTCTCCCAGTCCGGGCGCTATTCGAGGTTTCTGGTACTTTTCTCATCGAAGGGCGGACGTTTCCGGTCAGCGGCCTCTTCACCCACGAAAGGCGGTAGCATGGGGGGCCACCAGGTACGCACGGAGATCTACTGGTGAACGAAGAGCTATTCGCGGCAGCCCTCAAGATCGGCTTCGGAGCCCTCGCCGGTGGATTAACCAACAGCATCGCCATTTGGATGCTCTTCCACCCGTACAAGTCACCCAAGTTGTTCAACAGGTGGCGCATTGGGTTCTTGCAAGGTGCGATCCCCAAGAACCAACCTCGGCTGGCTGCCGCAATCGGCCGCACGGTCGGAGATCGGTTGCTGACTCAAGAGGACCTTACGGAGACATTCACCGACGCGACCTTCCGCAAGGCGTTCGACGAACGACTGTCTGGATTCCTCGACGGCGCCCTCCGTACCGACCGCGGTTCTCTCAGGGAGCTGATCCCTGCCAGCGTCATGGAGAATGTCGAAGAGCTCATCGACGAAGGCATCGACAAGGGTATGCTCAACCTTGATGAGTATCTCGTCTCGGACAGCTTCGATGAGTCGATGGGCCGGCGTGCGTTGGATCTCGTCGAGGCGATCCGGGACGAACCCATCGGCGGCATACTGACGCCCGCACGCGGCGAGGCAGTCGAGGCGGCAGTTCAGGACTGGCTGCAGAACGCGGTCGAGAGTGATGACTTCACGGCCGCGGTAGACGACTACCTCAGTCGCGCTTCTGAGCGACTCCTGGCCCCGGGGAGAACGTTCGAAGAAGTTCTGCCCCTCGGCTTAGTCGGCTCGGTGGAAAAGGCGATCGCAGGGTATTTGCCACTTGCCGCTCAGCGCCTTGGGCGACTACTCGAAGACGAGACGGCCCGCGCTCGCTTTGAAGCGACGCTGCACGACCTTTTCCAGCGCTTCCTGAGTGACTTGAAGTTCCACCAGCGTTTTGTCGCCCGCCTGGTCATGACGGAGGACACCGTGGAGAAGGTCCTCAACACGATCGAGCGTGAGGGGGCGGAGCGTCTTTCAGAGATCCTACGAGACCCTGCCGTTCAAGAGGCGATCGCCCGTGGGGTCAACGAAGCGATCGTGGACTTCCTGAGGCGGCCGGTTTCCGCGGTGCTGGGCAATCCGGAGGACGCGAGCGTCGTGGACACCCGAGCGACCCTGGGCAGCTGGGTCGTGGGAATGGCCCGGGACCCCGGCTCTCGCGACTTCCTGGCTGAGAAGCTGCACTCCGGGCTGGAGAAAGCGGGCGCGCGCACATGGGGTGACGTGCTCGATCGTGTGCCTGCGGATCGGATCGCAGACATGTTGGTGGCGGCCGCTCGCACGGAGACAGCCCGCGGCGCAGCAAAAGCGGGTGTACGAAAGCTGGTGCGCAGTCTCCTCGATCGCCCAATCGGCATGCCCGCCCGATGGCTTCCAGAGAATGGCCCGGCCCGCATCGAGGCAGCCCTCGGCGAACCTATTTGGGGGTGGCTCGAAACTCAGGTGCCCGCGGTAGTCCAACAGATCAATGTGGCCCGCCGAGTGGAAGACAAGGTGCTCAACTTCCCTATGGAACGCCTAGAGGAACTCGTCCGCAAAGTTACAGATCGGGAGCTCGTCTTGATCGTGCGCCTCGGCTACGTGCTCGGGGCAATGATCGGGATCGCGTTGGTGGTGATTGATCGTGTACTGTAGCTGTCCGCTAAGCCTTTAGCCCAACTCAGCTGCGCCGTCCCTACCGGTCGTCTGGAGACCGTACGCCGAATCCCCGCGAGCCTCGATTCGCCGATACGCTCTTCTCTCTCTGAAGCCACGCGACCGGGCTGAGGCGCTTCTTCCGCTGCTTGCGACGGCCGGTCCCATTAGCCATGACCTCCTCGATCTCATCCGGGGTCTGCTCGTACCGACCAGGCAACCCGAACCAGACACCGACCAACAGCGCCGCAACGCCGACGATCACCTTAAGCGTGAAGATCATTTAGTGTCCTTTAAAGGAATCGCACCGCTATTTCGCGGACGAGCAAAGAAGCCCGCGTGGATACAGCGGCGCTCGAATGCCAACGCATTTCTGTTACAGGACACCAGAATCCCTCGATAGCCTCGAAAAAAATAGGCGCCCCCAGCCAGATAGGGGCGCCCACAATGCACCTCAAGCAACGAAATGGTCAGTTCCGGGTGGCCGTCTCAAACACGAGGAGGCCGAGACCGATCGTAAGCATGATCGCTACAGCATTCGTGCCTACTGCGACCATGGCAATAACCGTCCAAAAAACCGCGTGGGTGAAGAGATAACCACCGGGGACCAAGTCGCGCATCTTCTGGCTCTTTTTGAAGTGAATGTGGCAAAGAGAATATGCCCCTGAGCCGGGAAGATGTCACCCCCCCGGCAGGTAGTTCGAGGCTCATCAGGTCCTCGAGCTCGAAACCGTCAGGGAGCGTATCTAGGCGCGATGTGGCCTGCCCAACAGTACGGGTTCCCATCGTCAGCGTGTAGAAGCTGATTCCCGGTGCGAGTGACAGCGCGGCTTCGGCCAGGCGCGCGAGCTCAGGCTGGAAATACTCCCTCCGGACCTGCCCGCCAATCATGCCGAACCAAACCATCACGATGGCGACACCCAACAACCGTTTGTGCATCAACCCTCTCCGATCAGGCGCTCAACTGCTCCGCGAACTGCACAGGGTACTCGTCGAAGCTGGTCGATGTTTCCCTTGGGGCACGACACCTAGTGCGCCCGACCATAGATACGATGACGCACCGAGAGTGGTGATGCGCTCGGTCGGCAACGCGCGAGGAGGAGTCATAGCAGCGCAATTGCGACGACGAACAACGCGGCAGGGTGAGATGCAGCGCCGCTCAAATGCCATCGTATTTATGTTCGGGTGCATTAGTGCCCGACCTCCGTGCGAGCGAGCGTGAGCTCGGCAACGAGATGGGAGAAGATCAAGGCTTCGTAGTCCGATGCGACCACCACCGTCATCACACTGGGCGGAAGACGTTCGTCCAACTGGTGGAAAAGAATCTCGAGCATCACACGCGCGGATTCCTCAGCTTCTAGACTTCCCACACCCATGCCCAGGGGCGGAAGCGCCAGCGATGCCAGGGTCCAGGTCAGCAGCGCGGCGAAGGCCGTTCCTGAGCGCCTTCTGCACGTTTACCGACGTCTCGGGCTCATCAGGCGCGGAGACGACCACGTGGATCACGAAGTCAGCGCTCAGATCGCCCCCAGGGGTTACCACCGCCCCCCCCCCCCGACAGGAAGCAACCCCATCTGTTCGAGGCGGTCCTGCATGCGCTCCCCAGCAGCCAGATCCAAATCCCGACTCGTCGCGCTGACCGGCACCAGGTCGGCCCGAATTGGACGTAGCACACATTCGGCTCCCTGCTCATGCAGGACTCCGACAACAACGCGGATCATCTGCGTTGGAGTTCTTTGGACTTCTCGTACATCAGCGCCGCTTCCTCGGTGAGGTGCGCCCGGTCGTAGAGATGCCCAAGCGAGTAATAAGCCTTCGCGTTCATGGGCTGTAACACGATGGCCCGCTCCAGGACGGCGCGTGCCTCGTCGTAGCGTGACAACCGGTTGAGCGCCTCCCCTCGGTAGTAGAAGGCATGTCCATGTGTGTCATCCTGCTCGCACACCCACCGGAGTTCCAGCTCTGCCTGAGCATAAATGCCCCTCCGGAAGTGCAGGATCCCCAAGGTCGAGCGCACAGAGACACTCTCGGGGCTGAGTCGCAGCGCCCGCCTCA
Source organism: uncultured Gemmatimonadales bacterium (assembly GCA_937919655.1). GTDB lineage: Bacteria > Gemmatimonadota > Gemmatimonadetes > Longimicrobiales > Gaopeijiaceae > CALFPJ01. The sequence goes on along the minus strand of CALFPJ010000004.1, from coordinate 52,122 downwards.
ACAACTCCTCGGCGGCGTCGTACTTGGCCACCGCGGTAAGCGTGGCTCCGTAATTGGTGAGCACCTCAACATTTTCGGGCTCCAACTGCATCGCCGCCTCAAACTGATCGAGGGCGAGGTCGACCTGCCCGGTCTCGTCGTACAGGACACCGAGATTGTTGCGGGCCTTGAGGTTGGCGGGGTTCTCGACAAGAACCTCTCGGTACAAGGAGATCGCCTCAGCAATACGCCCGCCCTGGACCAACTCCTTCGCCCGGGTGAGTCGTTCCCCTGCCGGCGGAACGTGGACCTCGCGACCCTCTTCGGTGACCAGTTCGAAACGAACTGGGCTGGGATCCGGTTCAGGTGCCTTCTGATTTGACGCGGCCATGTCAGCCACCTCAGGCTCCGACGGAGACTCTGGATCCTGAGCGGGAACGGGCGCTGCCTCGGTGGGCGCTTCGACCCCAACGACGGCGTCAGCCGTCTGGGCTTCTTCTGCGGCGACATCAGGCTCGGCTTCTTCTGCGGCCGCGTCAGGCTCGGCCTCGGTTGAGTCTGCCACCTCCTCCACAGGTACCTCTTCGATGTCTCCCGCGTCGGCGACCGGCTCCTCCGTTTCGACTTCATGCGCCTCAGTGATCGCGGCCGGCGCGGGATTCTTCTGGGTCGAGCCCGCAGACTTCCCAGGCGTATCAGGACCTTCCCCTAGAAGTTCGGTCTGAGCCTCTCGGGAGGCATCCTGCTTGAGCTTCTTGGGCTTTCTTGCCATGACTAGAGACCCACCTCGCCTGCGATCCAGGCCAAATACGGGGCGTGCCCACCGACCACAGGAACGACCAGGAACTCGGGGACATCGTACGGATGCAGCGCCATTGCCCGCTCCTCAAGCGCTGACACGCACCCCTCGGAAGTCTTCAGGATCACCATCGCCTCGGTTTCACGTTGGAGTTCACCGTTCCAATGAAATATCGAAACCACACCCGGTAGCACATTCGCGCACGCGGCCAACCGCTCACTCACAAGTGTACGGCCAAGGGTCTCCGCGGTCTCTAGGCTCGGGGTGGTCATAAATACCGTCACAACACAGGGAGGGTTGGGGTCTGTCATGCATCAGCCAGTCGCGTCATCTGCGGCTTCTTCTTCATAGAGTCCGTCGATGACCGCCCCAAGCCGTTCCTGAACAACGCGACGCTTCACCTTCAACGTCGGTGTTAGGAATCCGTTCTCAACGGTTAACTCCTCACTGAGGAGCGCGATCTTCTTAGGTGTTTCGAACGATGCCAGATCAGTAAGCATACCCAAGACCTCGTGCTCGACGTGTTTCTTCACCCTCGGATCCGCGATCAGGACCGTCCTCGACGACCACGAAACGGAGTTCTCTGAGGCCCACCGCTCAAGAGGATCAAAGGCCGGTACGATCAACAACACACAGTAGCGGCGACGGTCCCCGATCATGACGACTTGCTCAACTAACCGGTTCGTCTTCACGAGGTTTTCGATCGGCTGTGGCGCGATGTTCTTGCCGCCCGCGGTCACGATAATGTCCTTCTTGCGGTCGGTGATCTTCAAGTAGCCGTCCTCGTCGATCTCCCCTATATCGCCGGTTGAGAACCACCCCTCCGCACTAATCGCCTCGGCCGTCGCGTCGGGCTTGTCGTAGTAGCCCTTCATCACCTGGGGTCCACGGATAAGAATCTCTCCATCTTCTGCGATGCGGACTTCAGTACCGGGCACCGGAGGCCCCACTGTTCCAATCCGAAAATGTTCGAGCGTGCTCACGTTGGTGACCGGGCTGGTCTCAGTGAGCCCGTATCCTTCCAGAATGGTCAAGCCGATCGAATAGAAGAATCGATTGAGCACCGGAGAAAGAGGCCCGCCACCGCTCACGAAAAAACGGAGACGCCCACCGACGGCGGCCTTGACCTTCGCAAATACCAGCTTGTCTGCGATCGCGTATTTCACGGCCAAAAGCCCAGCCGGCTGTTGGCCGGCCAATCGCACATCTGCGACGCGGTCAGCAACGGCGACCGCCCAGGTCACGATGATCTTCTTGACCCCACTGCACTCCATGACGCCGTTATATACCTTCTCATAGATGCGCGGAACCGACACGACAAGAGTCGGTTTGATCACCTGCATGTCTTCGATCAACGTGGGCATCGAGCGCGCGTAGGCGAGCCGACAACCCGTCCAAAAACACAGATAGTCGACCATTCTTTGCAGGATGTGTGACAGCGGCAGAAACGAGATCGTATTGTCCGCCTGGCCGATCGCCAGAACCATGCAAGTCGCACGCACGTTCGATGACACGTTGTTATGCGTGAGCATCACGCCTTTCGGGTCACCGGTCGTACCCGATGTGTAAAGGACGGTGGCGATATCCGCGGGGTCGGCCTGAAGCGCTTGTGCTCGGAAATCGCCATCCGTCCAAGATGCGTTGAACGTTTCGCCAGCCGTCAGAAAGTCAGCCCACGATATCACGCCCGTCGGAAGATCAGCCGTCGCATCGATGGCCACGATCTGAATCGGGTGCGGACACTCAGCGACAGCTTCCACGGCCTTCTGTACCTGCTCGGCCGAGGACGCGAACACGAGTTTCGCTCCCGAGTCCTTCAGGACATACGCGATCTGGGAGGCGGCCAGCGTCGGATAGATCGGTACGTCGATGACCCCCGAGCAGAGGCAGGCATAATCACACAACGCCCACTCAGGTCGGTTCTCCGAAAGAATCGCGGCACGGTCGCCTCGCTTAACGCCGAATTGCTCTAGGGCGGCCGCAATGTGTTTCGTGCGAGCGAAGACCTGATCGTAGGTGATGCCGTCTAGCTGCCCCTCGCTAGGAAGGAACTCCAGGGCTCTCCGCTCACCGTTGTTGTCCACAGCCTCGAGGAACAGCTCAATCAGGGTGCCTTCCGGAACGGGAGACTCGTTCGCGGCGTAGCTGAGGGAGGTCGTCATAGCTGCGCCGGAACGGTCAGGCCCGCTCAACCCGGATATCGAGATTGATGGCTGGGTCGAGGGAGTGCAGCACGCTGCAGTACTTATCCCGAGAAAGGTCGATGGCGCGCTGAAGTCGCGCCTCATGTTCCTCGCCGGGCCCACTCAATCGGTACACAAGCTGGATCGATACGAATTTCTTCGGCTCAGTCTCCGCCCTCTCGCCGACGACCTCGACCTCGAGCGACTCGATCGGTACGCGAGACTTCTCCAGGATCATCACAACGTCGATGGCCATGCACCCCGCGAGTGACAGCAATAGAAGCTGCATCGGCGACGCACCCTCCTGGCTACCGCTGTCGACGACGACCTCAGGGCCCCCATCCGCGCCTCCGCGAAAAACGAGCCCTTCGCCCGTCCAGCGAAGTCGCACAGCGCGGCGGTTAGAGGAAGCCATTTATGGGCGGCTCCGACACCTCATGCGACTCGCCTCGCAACTGGGCTAGGGTGGTGCGGGCGTGGTCGACATACTGGCCCGCGTCAGAGGCCTCCGGCGCGTGAGCCAGGAATCCCTCGAGGTGCTCAATAGCCGCCTGTGGGGTTTCGCCGCGGAGCAGGATGAATGCCAACCCGTAGTGTGCGCCCGCGGCGCCTGGGTCTTTTTGCAAGACATGCCTGTAGGTCTTCGCAGCCTCTTCTACCATTCCGATGCGCGTGTAACAAATCGCGATCTGCTGCAAAACGATCGCGTCACCAGGGGCTTCCTTGAGCGCGAGTCGGAAGGAGGTCAGCGCTTCATGGAACTTGCCGTCCCTAAGAAGTTCGACGCCTTCTTTGTAGTAGTCGACGCGTTGCAGCGCGTCATCACCGAAGAGCTTGTTCCAGAACGCCATTTCAAGGCCGGAGTTGGGGGCTAGAAGCTTTTGAAGGTGTGCTTTCTAGACGTAGTTAAGGTAGGATCGGCGGAGGGAGGGGCGCAACGCCAGACAAGGTTCAACGCCGTGCCGCCACTACGGTTCCATCCTCCACGGCCATCACGTCCAAGCCCGCCTCCCTCAACCACGAGGATGCGCTAGCGGGTGCGTCAGACACGACCACGCGAGCCAAGGACGCGCAGACACGCGCAGCCTCGACCACCCAGGCCGGGCCGAGGCGGCCGTCCACCGCGACGCCACGCAGCGTTCGAGAGAAGATGGGGAGGCCCGGACCACTCGTGAGTCGACTCCACCGGGGGGCCTCAGGCCATACCGAGAGGTCGGCGTCAAACCCAACGATCTCAACGTCCTCGAACAATGCGGCCAAACTGATACCGAGCGCCGCCGGACCACCCACAAGAGCCATCGTGCCCGGCCCGCGAGCCACCCCCAACAGGGCCGCCAAACGCTGGATCTGTTCGGGCTCCGCTTCCCTAGGTCCGCCTGCCAGCCCCGGTTCAAGCGCCTTGCGAGGTGCCGCCCGTAGATCCCCGAATCCAGCCTGGACCGGATACGCGTCCCGGCAGTTGGGGCAGCCAAGCGTGCCATCGACCACCCTGCGGTCCATCATCCGGTCGGCAAGCAAGATCAGCCCGAACTCCGGCCCACAGCGCGGGCACGTCAGTCGGTCAGTGAGAAGTAAGTCCAATGAAGTAGCAGGACCTCGTGTCCTGTAGCAGAGGTTCGTTGCGCATCGAGAGTGCCGATGCGCCGCGATGGCAAGGTGCGACGACAAGGAATAGCACCGCTATTTTGCGGAGGAGCAACGAAGCCAGCGTGGATGCAGCGGCGCTCGAATGCAAACGAACCTCTGCTACAGGACACTAGGCCGGAGCGCGCTGAGGCGCCGGCAGCGGAGCCCCGACAGGGCCGTACTGAGCCCACTGCGTCGGCGACTCCCAGACGCGCGCATAGAGCAAGCCCGCTGCCATCGCTGCCGGAAGTCTGCGGCCGAGTTCTTCGAAGAAATACTTGGCTTGATTCTCTGCGCTGGTCTCCACGTCGAGAAACGGCGGCAACTCGTTCAGGTTCTCGTGGTCGAGCTCGTCAGCGATTCCGCGGAGCCCGGCCTTGAGATCAACGAAGTCGAAGGCGATGCCGGAGTCATCCAACTCGGTCGCCTGGACCGCGGCCTCCACCACATAACGGTGCCCGTGGAGCTTGCGGCACTTGCCTTCATAGTTGCGGAGGAAGTGTGCAGCATCGTAGTGCGCCTGGGCGCTCACAGTAAACGCGTATTCGCTCATGATCGCTCGATCTGCATCAAGGGGATTCGGATAGACTCCGGGCGGGTCGCAACAAAAACGACCGCGTCCGCGACATCATCGGGGCGCATCATTTCAGAACGCCCTGGCAGGCCCGTGTCGCCGTCTGGGTTCAACTCGTCCCAGAGAGACGTGTCGGTAGCCGCCGGCTCAACCAGGGTCGCTCGGACGCCAGTTCCACGGATCTCTTCGAGGAGCACTTCGTGGAAGCCGCGCAGGCCGAACTTCGATGCCGAGTAGGCAGCGTTACCCGGAAATGCCTTCCTGCCCGCGACGGACCCGATATGGACGATGAGCCCCTCGCGTCGGCCCAACATGGCGGGCAGAAGGGCACGCGTCACAAGGAATGACCCCCGTAGGTTGACCGCAATCTGTGCATCGAACCCGAGTACTGTCTCTGCGGCACAGCGCTCAATGGCGAAGGTGCCCGCGGCATTCACCACGATGTCCGGCGGCCCTCCAATCGCCTCTTGAAGTCCGTCGAGCGCGGCCCACACCGCCGCGTCATCCGTAACATCCATCACCAGGGGTTCACCCCCGCTCTCTCGGGCTACGGCCTGGACTTCACTCGCAGAGCGGGCCGCGCACCACACCTGCGCACCGGCCGCCGAGAGGGCCTCGGCAATCGCACGCCCGATCCCACGCCCGGCGCCGGTCACCAGCGCCGTCCTACCTGTCAGGGGCGACTCGCTCATGACAACGGCTGGTGCAGACTCGTGGTCAGCCGAAGGAACTCGTCTCTGGTGCGGTGGTCGTCAAGGAACTTACCCCGCATGGCCGACGTGATCGTCTTTGAGTTCTGCTTCTGCACGCCACGCATCATCATGCACAGGTGATACGCTTCTATGACTACGGCCACCCCCTGCGGATTCGTCGTCTCCCAAACGGCTTGAGCGATTTCTTCCGTCAGGCGCTCCTGGACCTGGAAACGACGGGCGAAGACCTCGACGATCCGAGCCAGTTTCGACAAACCCAGGATGTTACCGTCCGGGATGTAGGCGACATGGGCCTTTCCAAAGAACGGCAGCATGTGGTGCTCGCAGAGCGAATAGACCTCGATGTCCTTCACGAGCACCATGTTCTTGTGGGATTCGTTGAACAACGCGTCTCCGACCACGCCCGCCGCGGTCTCCTGGTAGCCCTTCGTGAGGAACGCCATGGACTTCGCCACGCGAGCGGGCGTGTTCGCCATGCCTTCCCGCTCGGGGTCGTCGCCGAGCCTTCGGATCATCTCCGCCACGAGGTCTTCGAAGGCGGCACCTGAAAGGTCGGTGGTCCCGCCGCGGGCGGCTGTCGCATCACTCATCGATGTTCGCTCCGGCAGGCCCGGAATACTCAACGGAGTTTCGGGCAGTTTCATGCAAGACGATCCTGGCCAAGCGCACACCCGGGGAAAGAGACCCAGCGATTCGCTCCCAGATGGCCACGACCAAATTTTCTGTCGTCGGGTTTATGCCAGTGAGCCAGTCGACCTCGGTATTGAGGTTTCGGTGGTCTACATCCACAACCACCCGATCTCCGACCACCCCCTTGAGCAGCTTGAGATCCATGACAAAGCCGGTCTCAGGGTCGATCGGACCTTCAACAGTCACATCGAGGTCGTAGTTGTGGCCATGCCAATTCGGGTTGGAGCAATCGCCGAACACTTCGGTGTTCTTCTCGTCTGACCAGTCCTGGCGGTACAGCCTGTGGGCGGCGCTGAAGTGCACGCTACGAGTGGCTCTGACGACGGGCATGAGACGCCTCGGTAAAATCTGGTCAACTGGCAGAATTGCGAGAGGGCCGCCACCTGCACCCGCACAAGGCGAGGAAGCGTCGGCCCTCCCATGCACACCGGAGGGGTTGGATTGAAGCCCGGGATAAAGAACAGGCGACCTCCTCAAGTACTTCGCTTTCCCCTCTTCCGGGGCATAGCGGCCGACTCGAGAGTCAGTCCCGGCTTCGGTGCATTGGCTCAATACGTGGCCCCCCGATGCGCAGTCTAAATATGGGCGGGGGGGAGACGCGCAACAAGCGTGGCGAAACGGAGACTTCCCGACTTGCAGATCTGGACTCGGGCGGTAGTGTGACGCAGGAAGTCGTCCTATGCCCTGACCAGTCCGCGGAGGACCACGTCATGAATCTCCGTTCTTTCGTTGTTGTGGCCGCGTGCCTCAGCGCCACGGCTACGCTCGGCCGCCCCGTTGCCGCCCAAGACGCAGCCGCAATTTCGGCCGCCGTGCGTGATCTTCATTGGCGAAACGTTGGCCCCGTGAATATGGGCGGGCGCGTGTCTGCGATCCTCGGGGTGCCAGGCGACGCCAAGACGTTCTGGGTCGGCGGCGCCGACGGCGGCGTGTGGAAGACCTCAAACGCCGGAGTCACGTTCGAGGGGCAGTGGCAAGACGAAGAAGTGTACTCCGTCGGCGCGCTCGCCCTCGCTCCGTCCGACCATAACGTGGTCTGGTTGGGATCTGGTGAGGGTGACCCGCGTAATTCCGTGTCGTACGGCTTCGGTGTTTGGCGCTCCACGGACGGAGGCACTTCCTGGACGCACGTCGGCCTCGAAAACACGGAGCGCATCAAGCGCATCGTCGTCGACCCGCGCGACCCGGACGTCGCGCTCGTGTGCGCCCTGGGACACCAGTGGGGGCCGAACCCCGAGCGTGGCGTGTTCAAGACCACCGACGGTGGCCAAAATTGGACGCACGTGCTCAGTGTGAACGAGGACACAGGCTGCTCAGACCTCGACATCGATCTCACGAATCCGCGCAATGTGTACGCCGGCATGTGGACCCACCGTCGCCGTCCGTGGCGGTTCGATGACGGAGGCAAAGAGACCGCGCTTTATGTGTCGCGAGACGGAGGGGACAGCTGGAAGAAGATCACCACAACCCCCGATGAGCCGATGGCTCGAATCGGTCTCAGTGTCGCGCAGTCCCGGCCAAACGTCGTGTACATGATCACGGAGTATCCGACGGCAGGCTCGCTCTTCAGGTCCGAGGACTACGGCGAGACTTGGACGATGGTCAGCGACGACAAGAACACAGTGAACTTCCGACCGTTCTACTACTCGGATGTGTTCGTCGACCCAAGCGACCACAACACCCTCTTCACGCTTTCCGGCGGCATGGCGAAGTCGATTGATGGAGGCCGTTCATTTCAGCGCATCGCGAACGGTGTGCACGGTGACCATCAGTCGTTCTGGATCGATCCGGCTGACGGCGAGCGCGTGCTCTCAGGCAGTGACGGCGGCATGCAAACGTCGTTCGACGGAGGTGACAATTTCCACATCTTCCGCAATGTCACACTGTCCCAGTTCTACCACATCACCGTAGATGACCGGGATCCTTACTACGTCTGTGGAGGGCTTCAGGACAACGGCACATGGTGCGGGCCATCACAGATCAACGAACCCTCTGGGATCCCCGCCGGCGAGTGGTATACCGTGGGCGGCGGTGACGGCTTCTGGGGTGTGCCGGTCCCCGGCCAGCCGAACCTCGTGTATTCGAACGCGCAGGGCGGGTACTTCCGGATCACCGACACCAACTCGGGACAGACCCGCACGATCGAGCCCTTCCCGCTGATGGTCGGGTCTCAGGGCCAGGGGATGTACCAGGCCAAGTATCGCTTCAACTGGGACGCGCCCATCTACAATTCGCCGCATGACCCCGGGACGGTTTATTGGGGCGGCAATGTGCTCTTCCGCAGTCATGACTTCGGGCATTCGTGGAACATCATCAGCCCGGATCTGACTACGGACGATCCGGCGAAACAGCTGGATTCAGGCGGAGAAATCTACAACGACAACACCGCGGCCGAGTTCCATACCACCATTCTGACGATCGCAGAATCTGAACTTGAGGCCGGAGTCATCTGGGTCGGCACGGACGACGGCAATGTGCAGATCACACGTGACGACGGTGCCAACTGGACCAACGTTCGGAACCGTGTCCCCGGGCTCCCTGAGGAAACTTGGATCGGCAACATCGAGGCATCCCCTCACGAGGCGGGGACGGCGTTCATGGCGGTGGACAACCACCGCCATGATGACTTCACGCCCCACTTGTACGAGACGAAAGACTATGGGCAATCATGGCGCGACCTCAGCGCAGGCCTGCCGCAGGACGACTACGTAAAAGTGATCCGCCAGCATCCTTCCAATGCGAATCTGCTCTTCGTCGGTATGGAGCGCGGGATCTACGCCTCCTGGGACCGTGGCACGACGTGGAGCGACATCCGAGGAAATCTGCCGCGCGTCTCCGTGCGAGGCCTTCGTGTGCAACGGCAGTACAACGACCTCGTGATCGGAACGCACGGCCGCGGGGCATGGATCCTCGACGACATCCAGCCGTTGGTCGAGTTGGCTGAAGCTGTCGACACGGAAGCTCACTTGTTCGACATCCGTACGGCCACCGAGTGGGAATCCTGGAGCCGCGGCAGCAATGTCGGACAGAGTGTGTTCATGGGCGAAAACCCCCAACCCGGTGCGTGGATCAACTTCTATCTCTCCGAGAGCGCCGCTGCTGCCGCCGAACGTGGCGGCGCGACTGTCCGAATCACGGACGCGCGTGGCAGCCTTGTGCGTGAGATCCGGCAGAGAGGCACACACGCGGGAATCAACAGAGCGGTATGGAACCTCCAGTGGGAGGGTGCGCAGCCGATTCCGGGCCAACCGGCAGGAGGTGGCGGTCGCGGTGGGTTCTTCAGAGGCCCGTCAGGTCCACCGGCCGTGCCGGGGACTTACACCGCGACGCTTGCGGTGGCAGGACATGAGATGGCAAAGGACTTCACGCTTCGCGGTGATCCGAACGTCGCAGCCTCGCAGGCGGTTTACACTGAGCGGTTCACTGTAGCCATGAGAGCGCGCGAGTTGGAAACCCAACTGAACCAGATGATCGGCACAATCTCGGATCTTGGGGGCCAGGTCGGCGCACTCTTAGCGTCGATCGACGGAAAGGGCCTCAACAACGAAGCGGCCGTCAAAGCGACCGCGGGTGAGGCGCAGACCGCGCTGTCCACACTCGATGCCGAGGTGCACCGCCCAGACGGTTCCATGAACTACCGGGATTGGCCGCGCCTTGTCGAGCAGCTTCGCACGGTCGCACGCCAGATGCAGCAGCCGCAGGCCCGTCCCACTGTGGGGCAACTCGAGGTTCTGACGGAAGTGGAAGCAGGCGCGGCTCAACGGGCACAGGAGCTCAGCGAGATCGTCAACGGCGTGATCGCCGATCTGAATGACTTGCTCGAAGACGCGCCAAAGATCATCACAAATTGGCGACGGGTGATTAGCTAGGCCTACCGGCATTGATGATCAGCGGCGGTAGGCAGTAATCGCACTAGTCAGGAACCGACAGAAGAAGGGGCCCGGGGCAGTCGCCCCGAGCCCCTTCTCGTGTCTTCTCGGTAGCGCGATCAGCCTCATGCCCTCATCAAGTCGGCGGGGCGTGGAGATCGCCCAGGAAGGTGACCGCCTACCAGATCAACGCATGCGAGTACTTCACGAGGATCGATCGCCCAGCGGACGCAGGCAGGCGTGGGTCCAGGCCGTTACTCCGTTCGGTGTTGAAGCCTTCGTTCCAAACGATCCACAGGTCGGTCGCTTCCCGGAAGTGATAGCGGAAGCGGACGTTCATGCTGGTGAAGTCGGAAATATTGGAATACTGCGCCAGCGTGCTGAACGAGATTTTGGAATCCAACGCCATCTGGAGGTTCAGCTTGGCCAGATGTGCGGTGGTCGACTCGTTGCGATCCGCGAAGGAGATGCGGTTGATCTCGTAGCCGGAGATGATCTCCAGGTGTTTCGTCACCGTCCACGTCGGGTTCAACGCGACGCCCACCCGCGTGCCATCGTAGAAGGTGCCCGCTGTCAGCGTAGCGTCGCCCCGTCTGACCCAGGCTCGAGGAAACTCTAAGCGCATCCGGCCCTCATGGAACCAGTAGTCACCCGTCGGAACGCTGACCCCCGCGACAGAAAACGACGCGTCGAGGCTCTCATACGTCGAGGTCGTGCCCACCGTGAGCTGCGTACCACCGCGGAACTCAACATTGACCTCGGGGGCCACAGACCGCGATTCCGCAGACCGATCGCTGTTCCGGAGATAACTCTCCCCGCGAACGATGAACGCGGCGCTCAAGACCTTCGAGATGTCATCGAAGAAGTGTCGGTACTGGGTGCTGCCCCCGTAATAGAGAAAGTCTCTCCGTGACTGAAAGCCCAGTCCTGGATTGAAGTCCGCACCCACTCGGCGCACCTCACCCGAATAGGCCAGCCCCTCGTCACGTCGGCGCTCCCATCGCGCCTGAAGCACGGAGGCTGAAAGCGAGCCTCCCTCGTCGATCACTTCATCGTACGTACGGGCCATCTTTAGGATGGCGTATTCGTCCCCGATCAACCGGAAAGAGGCGTCGGCGCCCAGCGCGATATTGTTCGTCCCTGCGGAGCTCAACCGAGACGTCAGCATCGCCCCGACGGATGAGTATGGATTCAGGACCTGCTGGCTCAGCCGTAAGATGCCAACGTTCTCGGAGCCAGCTGTGCCTACGCCCGCGGTCTGCATATTGAGAAAGCCGAAGTCGGTGCCGCCCAAACGCCCCACGGCTCTCGCCCCACCATAGATCCGGACAATCTCGCCACCCGAAAGTCCGATCCGTCGACTGTGGAAGAGTCGGTCCGTGAAGCCGCCGGTGTTGAAGTCAAATGTCGACGATCGCTCCTGGAAGAACTGGCGTTTCTCGGGAAAGAAGAGAGGAAAGCGTGTGAGGTTGATCTGCTGCGCGTCTGCCTCCGCCTGAGCGAAATCAGTGTTCAGCGTCACATCGAGCGCCAGATTCGACGTTGGCGAGAAGCGTAGGTCCACGCCCATTTCGCGCATCGGCAGATCGTCCGTCCGCCACCTCGCTGCAGGAACATCCGGTGGCGAACGCAGGGCTGGCGTCTGAGTGAGGCCACCGAGCCAGAATGGCGTCACATAGACCGGAGTTGCCTGCACCACGTCCTGCAAAGAAATACGCTGGGACTGGGAGGGCTTCGCGAACCCGATGCGTCCCCATACCGGTTCGATAGCCGGGTAAATCTGGCGCTCATTCTTTCGGGCGATCACACGATAGGAGGTGAGGCCCATGGTGACTTGTCCGTCGACTGCCTGAAAGCCGAGCGTCGAGAAGGGGATTCGAAACTCGACGAACCAGCCCTCCTCGTTCTGGGTGGTCTTTACGTCCCAATGCGCATTCCAGTCCTGGTTCATCGGAATCCCGCCCGTGAACTCGGCGTCATTGGAGATGCTGCGGTCGTTTCTCACGCCCGCCGGGTTCGTGATGAACCAGACCGCCGTCTCGTAGTCGTTGTAGCTGTCCACGACGAACGCGAGCAGGTCGTCGCCGCTGTAGAGATCGCGGTACAGGGTGTTCGTGCGGATTCCGTCGGGCTCCGAGTCGTAGAGTCGGCCGGACATGTAGAAGAACTCGTCATCGTGTGCCAAGCGAACCTCGGTTCGCTCCGTCAGTTGCCCACCGAAGACGGGTGAGTACATGGACATCGGTAGCGGAGCGATGCTGTCCCAAAACGGCTCGTCTACAACGCCGTCGAGAATGACCACCGCCGAGATGCGGGTAATCGGCACAGGCTCATTCCGTGGCCCGTCGATGGCGTACGCGTCTTGGCCCGCAGCGGGTTGGACGAGAGCCCCCAAAAGGCAGAGGCAACGCACCCACACGAAGTCCACAGAATTTTTATGCATAAATCAAGGTAAAAAAAACCAGAGTGTGGAGGAAACCAGGCACCGTGATGGGGCGGACACCTTTCGTCCACCGGTCGGGCATCCTCGCTAGACCCCTACATGACCCATTTCGCTGACGAGACAAGTGACCCAGCGTGGGGTAGCGCACTGACGTCGCCGAGGGAGACCGAATTCTCCGGCAGATGCACTCATTGACACAAAGAGTAGCCGGGCCTTAGCGTCAATCAACCATGAAGCAGAGAAACAACGTGATCCGGAAGGCCCTCGCGGCCTGGCTCCCGGCGCTCCTGATCGTCTTGAGCGTGACGGTGCCCATGATCGACCTCGGCGATTTCGCCCACGAGGTCGCGGTTGAGAGCGAGCACAACTCGGCCACCTGTCCGACCCCGCATGACCATACAATTTGCACCCAGGTGGGGGCCAACTTGGCGATCGTGTCGGCTGCGACATGGATCGATCATTCGCACGCGATTGTGCGTGCGCCTACACCCGTTCAGGCCCCGCCTTCCGTCCACTCTGTCTTCTTGGACGGCCATCCTTCTCGAGCTCCTCCCCTGACCTGACGTAATGCCAGCCGCTCGTGCGGCTATTCCGCCACGCCTTTATGGCTGTGGTCCGTCGAGTATCAGGATCTTAGAGAGGTAGCACTTGAGAGCAGAACGAAGTCGTTCGGCGCACCGTTGGGGACTCATCGCACTCCCAGTTCTCGCCGTCGTCATGACTCCGCACGGAGTTTCCGCACAATCGCAGCCAGACTCGATCCGAGTCGAGGTCGCCCGCCTTGCCGCCTTGGTGGACAGTCTGAGCCGAGAGGTCGAGCGAATGCAGGCCGCGGGGCGGTCCGAACAGGCCGGCGGCGCCATGGCTCAATTGCGAGCTGCGGCGCAGGCGGCCGCGAGGTCGGGGGGCGGAGCCCCCGCGGCGTCAGACCAGGAGGATCAAGAGTTCGTGGGAAGGGGCCGCTCTATGCAGGCGCTGAATCCAGAGATCAGCGTCAATTCTGACGTGTTCGGATACGTCAACAAGGACGACAACGCTACGAACAACTTCTTCGCCCGCGAGTTCGAGATCTCGCTCATTTCCAACCTCGATCCGTATTCGCGAGCAAAGGTGTTCATTTCGCGGCACTCGCCGGGCGGGGATGTCGCTCCGTTCGAGGCTGACGGGCACGAGGAAGAAGGCGAGGGCTTCTCGGTAGAGGAGGGGTACATCGAGTGGGTCGGTCTCCCTGGGGGGATCGGCGTGAAGCTCGGACGATTCGCGCAGCAATTCGGGCAATTGAATCGCTGGCACGCCCACGCGCTTCCGTTCCAGAGTCGTTCGCTGCCTCATCTCGCGTTCATCGGCGAAGAGTTCTTGGCCCAAACCGGCGCCTCGGTTCATTGGCTCGCGCCGATCGGCGGGGCGAGCGGAACATACGAGGCCACCGTCGAGCTGACCCGCAGCGAGAACGAGACACTTTTTGGTGAGTCCGGTCGCTTGTCGGTTCTGACGCACGTCAACGGGTTCTGGAACTTGTCGTCCTCAGTCGACTTCGACCTAGGCGTGAGTTGGCTCAATGGATCGTACGAGGACGAGACTCATTTCGCGGATCGCAACCTGTACGGTGTGGAAGCCGCGTTCAATTGGCGTCCGCCAGGACGGTCCGGGTATCGGGGCTTGATGTTGCGGGGTGGGATGATGGCAGTTGATCTCCTGCCCTCCTCCGAGGACGCGTCGGAGCCCCGGTTGCCTGGGCAGGCGAAACGTGCGCTAGGATTTTGGGGACTCGGTGAACTCCGGCTCTCCCAGACCTGGCTTGTCGGCGCGCGGGTCGGCCGTACGGAGAACCCGGCGAATCCGGACGAGACGGCTTGGATGTTCTCACCGACGCTTACTCGGTGGCAGAGCGAGTTCGTTCGGTTGCGGCTCGAGTATGACATGCTGGGTCGCAGCTTCCGAACCGATCGCGAAGGACACCTTCTTTTCCAGGTGACATTCGCGATGGGCCCCCACAAACACGAGACCTACTAGCGGAGGTCACGGCGGCCCTCACCGCCGAGGCACCCCCACGGAGACCTACATGTTGAAGACTGCCCTCATCAGCGCACTGCTTCTAGGAGCGGCCGCCAGTGAAGTCCCCCATCCGGATCGGGCACCGCTGCGTGTCGTCGCAACCCTTCCCGTTTATGCGGAACTGGTTCGCGAGATCGGCGGGAACGAAGTGGAGGTATCCTCAATCGCAAACCCGAACGAGGATGCCCATTTTGTGCGCCCTAAGCCGAGTTTCGCGCTCGACCTCAGGCGCGCGGACGTGTTCGTTACGACCGGACTGGACCTAGAGGGGTGGGTCCCGACGTTGCTGGACCGGGCTGGTAACAAAGACGTGATCGAAGGCGGTAAGGGCTATGTCACGGCCTATACCGGCATTGAGCTTCTCGACATTCCAGTATCTACGAGCCGTAGCGGAGGGGACGTCCACATCTTCGGCAATCCTCATGTGACTACAGACCCGCTTCGCACGCTGCAGGTCGCGCGTAACATCACGGTGGGGCTCAAGCGGGTCGCCCCAGAGCGGGCAGCGATCTTCGATGCCGGTCTCGCCCGCCTGACCAGCCGTATGTACGAGAAGTTATTCGGCGCCCGACTGGTCGCACTTCTGGGTGGAGAGACGCTGGAAGATCTCGCGCTCAACCACACCCTCTACGGGTTTCTCGACACGCAGGAATTCGAGAATGAACCACTCATCAAGTCGCTGGGTGGCTGGATGGCTACAGCAGAACCATTCCGCAATCAGCAGATGATCTGCTACCACAAGAATTGGGCGTATTTCGAAGACCGGTTCGACGTAAAATGTGCGGACTATGTCGAAGCCAAGCCGGGGATCGCGCCTACACCCGGACACGTGGCCGAACTCATTGCCCGCATGCAGAGCGATCACTTGAACGTTCTGTTTGCGGCTTCGTACTTTGATCGAGACAAGGTGGAGTCCGTCGCGCGCCGCGGAGGGGCCACGCTCGTGCAGGTCCCGATGTCTCCTGGCGCCCGCGCCGGGGTCGACGACTACTTCACTCTGGTCGATACGTGGGTGAATGAACTCGCCGCAGCATTTAGAGCCCACTAGTCTCCTGTCTCGGACAGGTCACTAGCCCACCTCGCACTGAGCAAAAGCCACATGTTCGATTCAGATACGATCGGCTTCATGATCCCGCCCATTGTCGCGGGACTGGTGATCCTCTCGATCCATGCGTACCTAGGTCTTCATGTCATTGGACGAGGGGTCATCTTCGTCGACCTGGCCTTCGCTCAGATCGCCGCCCTCGGTACCACGGTAGCACTTCTCGCTGGCATTGAGCCCGGCTCAACCGCGTCGCTTGCATTCGCGCTCGGCTTCACGCTGCTGGGTGCATTGGTCTTCTCCTTCACGCGAATGGAAGAGTCCGTGGTGCCCCAAGAGGCGATCATCGGCATTACCTATGTCGTGTCGTCGGCGGCGGTCATCTTGCTGGCCGGGCTCACGGCAGATGGCGCAGAACATATCAGCGAGACGTTGACCGGGACGCTCATCTGGATCGACTGGCCGACCATCGCCAAAATGACCACGGTCTATGCGGTGATCGGAGCGGTCCATTTCGCCCTCCGCAAGCAGTTTCTCGCGGTCACATTCGCCCCTGAGAAGGCCGGGAACATCCGCCTCTGGGATTTCCTGTTTTATATGACGTTCGGGGTGGTTATCGCCTTTTCCGTCGAGGTGGCCGGGGTCTTGATGGTCTTCAGCGCGCTGGTGATTCCGGCCGTGATCGCTTTCCTGTACACCAGCCATTTCGGAGCCGCGCTACTCATCGCCTGGGGTATGGGGGTCGTGGCCATCGTCGGTGGCGTGGGCACGTCGTTTTATCTCGACCTCCCAACCGGCCCACTCATGGTGGTGTTCTTCGGGATCGTACTGGTTGTGGCCGCAGCACTGCGGCCACTGCTGGGCTTCAAAGCTCGGGGGAAAATCCTGGTGAATGGCCTGGTCGAGGCCAACACTGAGGCACCCTAGAGGGCTCGAAAGCTTCGCAGCAGGTCTAGATTGGCCACATCGGACGCCACCTCGTCGTCCCCCTTCGGAGTCTCGAGCACCTTAGGGACATCGCGTAGCCTTTCGTCGAGCATCAGCCTGCGAAACGGCTCGACCCCGAGCGTACCCTCGCCAATCGTCTCGTGGCGGTCCTTGCGCGAGCCGAACGGGTGTTTGGAGTCGTTCAGGTGGATCAGCCCCAACCTCTCGAAGCCCAAGACCTCCCCGAACGACGCCCAAACGCCATCATAGTCTCCCACCAGGTCATATCCCGCAGAGAAGGCATGGCAGGTGTCGAAACACACACCCACTCGGTGTTGGAGTGCCTCTGGGATGTGGTCGATGATGGTGCGGAGGTTCTCGAACGTGGCACCGACGCTGGTGCCCGAACCTGCGGTCAGTTCGAGTAACACGCGGGTCGGCCCCTCGACCGCTTCCAACGACTCGGTCACACCCTTGGCGTTCCGCACGAGTCCCGCCTGCGTCTCTCCGTCGGTCGCGTTGCCGGGGTGGGTCACCATGAAGTCCAGCCCAAGACTGCAACACCGCTCGAGCTCGCCCTGGAAGCAACGCTGCGACATACGCCACAACTTCGGATCGGGCGTGGAGAGATTGATCAGGTAAGAGTCGTGAGCTCCAGCAACCCGGACCCCATGTATCTCCCGCTCGGCTTTGAATGCTGCCGCGGTCTCCGCAGAGATTTTCGGCTCTACCCACCGGCTCGGTTGTTTGGTGAAGAGCTGAAGACTCGCCGCCCCAAGCGCCGCGGCGCGGGCCGGGGCCTTCTCAACGCCACCCGCGGCCGAGACGTGCGCTCCGAGTTCGTCCGGACTTGCACTTTGTATCGTCATGGCTCCAAAAGTCTGCAATTTTTTCCTAAAGGGGAACGGGAGCCCTACTCCAACCTTAACCCAATCAACTCCTCACAATCGACTAAGAACACGTAACGCCTTTATTGACAACTACATACGTCACGCAGTCCTACTCAGCCTGTACTGAGTCAGGCGCGGCACGAGACTTGTTATATCTGAGGCCACGCACCCCCAAATAGGTGCACGGACGACGAAGGAAGGATACCTCTGATGCGTATCTCCGCCGACGGATACATCAATCTGCAAGACCAGCGCCGGGTCCGCACGCCCGGTTCTTACGACCAAACTGTTGAGCCGCTTCCCGAAACGGAAGCGCTCTCGTTCCTGCTGTCCCACAGTTTTCGTGGCCACCGCAGGATCGTCCGAGCGCTAACCATCGCCGAACGCAAACGCATGCGAATGGCCACCTGGGCCGATTCGGTTGCTGAGCGAATGGCGCTGATGCACAGGGTCTGGCGCGCAATCACCGAATCTGCACCATCACCGGCAACCCCGGGCCAGGCCGAGTTGATTCAGGTTGTCCAGTTCGAACACTGGGCCTACCCGATCTATCTCGACGGCGACTACACTCGTGTGATTCCACTCGGTGGCGTCTCGGTCACCGAGATCCCCGAAGGAATTTTGCTGCGCCTGGACGGACTGGTGAGCGTCTAACCAGACCAGATATGCGGATCTGTGGCCACCGCTGACCGCGATCCGCTGCGATGTGCCTACGCCCGATAGGGGCGAGGCCTCACGCCCTGGGGGGGGCGTGCTAAGAATGGCGGCAGGTGCTTGCACCTGCCGTCATTTGCATTTCCCCCCGGCCCTGCCGTTTCGGCGGACAGGGGTCGCAGCGTCCCCTTTTTCGGACATTCCGTAGGCCCGAACACGCCTATCCGCCGCAAGCCCACGTCGTCGCGGTGCCGCCATAAAATTCCGCGCCTCAGGCACTTAGGAGCAAGGACGGAGTCTCCTGCCGCAGATTCCCGGCTCTCGGCACGCCGTTTGCCTATCCCTATGCCACACGGCAGAGGGCCGGGCGAGTCACAGGGGAGGACGGGAAAATGATCTTCGCAAGAAACGAACTGCGGTTGCGGGGAAAGGTGGGCACCTGGTGTGCGGCGATGTGTCTGCTGATGGCCGTGATCGCGATCGCACTCTTGGCCAGCGATGCCCTCAGCCAAGAGCCACAGACGGACAACTTCGATCTTGTCGGTACCGTCGTTGACGATGTGAGCGGTGGCGTCCTCGTTGGCGCCTGGGTGTCGCTCGAAGGCGCCGAATGGGGGTCGATCACGGACGACAAGGGTCGCTTTCGGCTCCCCGATGTGAGCGCAGGGGCCTATGCAATTACCGTGGAGCAGTTGGGTTACGAAACCTTGGTCTGGACCGGCGAAGTAGCGCCCGACGGTCCGTTAGCACTCCGGGTCAATCCTCAACCACTCCTGCTCGAAGGATTGCAGGTTGTCACGGATCGTTTCCGGTCAAGAAGGAACCGCACTGCGCAGAGCGTGGTCGCTTACGACCGGGCTGACCTGGCCACCAGCCCTCAGACCAACGTCGTCGACTTCGTGGCTCTCCGTGTGGGCACTTCGCGCGACCGTTGCGGTGACGCGACGCGGGGCAACACCTGCTTCCGGTTCCGTGGACGCAGTGTTGAGCCCGCAGTCTTCGTCGACGAAGTGCGGGTGCTTGCGGGTCTGGACTACCTAGACGCGCTGGCTCCGCACGAACTGCAGTTGGTGGAAGTCTTCGGGTCCGGCCGCCACATCCGCGCCTACACCAACCAATTCATGACACGCGCTGCAAGAACACGTCTTCAACCCGTCGCGATCCTTTTCTGACGCGCCACCCCATGGAACGCTATGGGCAGAGGTCGGTCCGCCAAGGCGGGCCGACCTCTTTTCACACCTGGACTTGCCCCCGGCGCGCGGGGCGGCGCTCAGTCGGGCAACCCTGGCTCGGTCATGCCTCGGACGTCCAGCGCGGCATCAATCTGGTCCTCCGGGAGGAGTCCCTGCTCCTGGACGATCTGCCGAACGCTAACGCCTCTTTTCGCCGACTCCTTAGCCACGACCGCAGCCGCGTCGTAGCCGATGTACGGGTTGAGCGCCGTAGCGATCGAAGGGTTCTTTTCCAGCAGTTCCTGAGCCCGAGCGGGGTTGGCCTGGATACCCACAACACATTTGTCAGCGAACGCCACCACGACGTTAGATAAGAGCGTGATCGACTCGAGCAGTGCCTGCGCGAGCACCGGCATCATCACATTCAGTTCGAAGTTACCGCGGCTTCCTGCCACCGTGATCGTCGTGTGATTCCCCATGACGCGCGCACACACCATCATCATCGCCTCAGACATGACCGGGTTTACCTTGCCCGGCATGATTGATGATCCCGGTTGGATCGCGGGCAAATTGATCTCGTGGATACCCGAGGTCGGACCGGACCCTAGCCAACGGATGTCGTCCGCGATCTTCATCAGACTGGTCGCGACCGTATTCAGCGCACCCGCGGTGCTCACAGCCGCGTCTTTGGCCGCCTGGGCCTCGAAATGGTCGTCAGCCTCGCGGAAGGCGATCCCGGTCGCCTCAGCGATCCGAGCGATCGTCTTTGGTGCGAACGCCTCATGCGTGTTGATGCCCGTACCCGTTGCCGTCCCTCCCAGGGCCAGCTCCTCGAGTTCAGCCCCGGCGCGACGAATCCGGTCGATGCCTTTGGTCACCTGCATCGCATAACCGGCGAACTCCTGGCCAAGCCGCACAGGTGTGGCGTCCATAAGGTGAGTCCTACCCGACTTTAGAATTCCGTCGAAGGCTTCGGCCTTGTCGGCCAGGGCCTTACGCAGATGTTCGAGCCCTGGAAGCAGCTCGTGATCAATCGCCACACGGGCAGCGATGTGGATCGCAGTCGGAATCACGTCGTTGGACGACTGCCCGAAATTCACGTGATCATTCGGATGGACAGCATCACCCCTGATCGCGGTGGCCCGGTGCGAGATAACCTCGTTGGCATTCATGTTCGAGGACGTGCCTGAGCCGGTCTGATAGATGTCGAGCACGAACTGGTCGTCGTGTTCGCCACTCATAACCTCATTCGCGGCGGCAACGATCGCGCTGGTGATGTCCGCTTGGACATGCCCTAGCTCAGCGTTGGTTTCGGCTGCTGATCTCTTGATCAGCCCAAGCGCCTCGATGAATCGGCGCCCGAACCGCTGGCCGCTAATGGGAAAGTTCTCGACGGCCCGTTGGGTCTGTGCGCCGTAGAGGGCGTCCTCAGGGACCTGCATTTCGCCGAGCGAGTCCTTCTCGATGCGATATCCGTCAGCCATGGGAGGCGTGTCTCCAGGAAGGTCGGGGTTGCGTGATGGGAAGCGGCTCGCCCATCCGGGTCTGCCGGCTGTCGAAATCTACCCCACCGCGGGTAGGGGTGAAGGGGGCCGGTGCGTCACCCTTTCTTGGGCTGACCGGGGCGCATCTCGACACGGCTGACGTGGGCCTGTTTTGGATACGACAGCAGTTGCATCACTGCGGTAGCACAATCGTCCACGTGTAGACGCCAGGTCCGTTCCGGAAGCTGCTCGCGCCCGTTGAAGTGGGTGTCTACGCTACCCGGCATGACGATGCTTACACGGACGTCATCGTACCGAACATCCAGCATCATCGCCTCGGTCATGCCGAGCAGCCCGTACTTGCTGGCGTTGTATCCGGTCCCGCCCGGGAACGGGTTGCGACTGGCAAGTGAGGCGATGTTCACTATGAAGCCATCCTCCGTGGCGCTCAGATGCGGCAGGGCGGCCTTGGAGCAATAAAACACGCCTCCTAGGTTCACATTCACCTGCAGTTGCCATTCGCTGACCGTCATTTCGGACAGTGGCTTGAAGATGCCGACTCCGGCGTTGTTCACCAGCACATCGATTCGACCAAAACGGGCGACGGTCTCGTCAACCAGTCGTTGGCAAGCATCGGGGTCAGCGACGTCGCAGACGATGCCCATAGCGCGGTCACCGAGTTGGGCTGCAACCTCGTGCACCTCGGCCTCCGTGCGTGAGCTCACCACCACCGCAGCGCCAGCCGCGAGCATGTGTTCTGCTACCGCACGCCCGATCCCCTTGGTGCTTCCGGTGACGATCGCGACCTTGCCAGTTAGATCCAACATGAGCACCTCTTTAGAAGGCATTTGAGCGCTGGGGTCTGGTCCAGCGTACCCCGAAAGGGCTATCAGTGTGGGCATGACTGAGCAGAATTCGCAACGTGTCGCTTTGGTGACCGGAGGTGCCGTCCGCGTGGGGCGAGCCATCAGCCTCGCCTTAGCCGGCAACGGGTACGACGTGGTGGCGGTGTTCCGATCTTCAGGGGAGTCCGCACAGACGCTCCGCGCCGAAATCGAGGCCCTCGGCAGGAGGTGCCTTACGGTGCGGGCGGACCTCGGAACCTCGGAGGGGGCGGAGTCGATCGTCGCAGAGGCTCGCACCGCATTCGGCCGCCTCGATCTCGTCGTCAACTCGGCCGCGAGCTTCGACAACAGAGACCTGCTCGATGTAGATGCGGACTCTTGGGACGCCGTAATGGCCCTGAACGTCCGCGCGCCGCACCTGGTGGTCCGCGCTGCTGCGGACCTCCTGAGGGCCACAGAGGGTGCGGTAGTCAACATCGTCGACCTGTCGGCCTTCCAGCCCTGGACAGAGTATCCTGCGCACTCGGTGGCGAAAGCAGCGCTCGCGCACCTTACGCGCGTTCAGGCCCGCGCCCTCGCGCCGCACATCCGCGTGAACGCCATCGCGCCCGGCGCCGTGCTGCCTCCAGATGACTGGGACACGGAGCGTTGGGAGGCTTTGGCCGATATCGCGCCACTCAAGCGGGTCGGGTCCCCCAAAGACGTCGCCGACGCGGTGCTCTTCCTCGCCGGGGCGCATTTTGTAACCGGGCAGGTCCTCGTCGTGGACGGTGGGCGCTTACTGGGGCCGGCGGGCCCTCCCCGAGCGGCCAACTCCGACGGCTGACTCGGAAACCAGAATGCCAGGGAACGTCTTTGACCGCATCAGCACCGCGGGCGTCGATCCCCGGGGGGCACCGAAGCCCGTTCCGGGGTTCGGCACCCAGATCCAAGACCGAGCGATCATCGGCTTTGAGCCGGAAGCCAACGTTGACGTGAAGTGGACGACGGTCCAAGGCGCCTACGCTGACGGCTCGCCCTACTCGCTGCGGCGACCTGAGCCGGTCATCACTCGACCCTACGCGGCGTTCGGCGCATCTGTCGACGCCGAAGACCTCCAACTCCTCACTCCCACGCATACTCACGGTGAGCCGGTGGGCACGTTGGAGCATCAGATTCTCGTCCAGTGTCATCAGACTCTCAACTTCGTGTGATCCTGCGCCACAGCTGTGAGGGGGCTGCGGGAAGTGCGTTGCCCCCCCTGGCGCACGTGTCTATCAACTGAAGAGGCAGTCTCGGCGCACCATTATAGGGCGCACGCCACCGGCTCGTCACCTCAATCGGATTCGGCCACCGCAAGCGCAGCGAGGTCAGGATCACTCTGATCCGGGCTTCCGCCAGCACAAAACTCGTCGTCGTGCTGTAGTGCTCGTGTGACCACGCCGCCCGGGTTGCGGCAGGGATCCATCGGGGAAGGCGGTCGTGCTTGAAGGGCCACGGGGTGTCTTCGATGGACGCCCCGAGTACTTCATGGGCGAGGCCGCACCGCCACTCGTGTTTCCTAAACTTGTCGGCGAGGCCATGCCTGCAGGTACGTCCAGTCGAAGTCGCCGGGAAGCGACTCGCAAATGAGCGCGATATCGCACAGCCACAACGGTCTCCACGCTCCGTGGGAGAGAAAATGTCGACACAGGAGTCCGAGATGGTCCTCCGGGCCTAAGACGCGGAACGCTCGGTCGCCGATGTGCGCCGTTTCTGAGCGCTCCATCACCGTGGCCCACTGTCCTTCCCTCCCCGGTAAGCCCGAGTGAAGGTCAACCCTGAGCGGACGGTCCGTGTTCTCCGCGTGGCGCGCCAGGGCCGCAGCGGCGGCATCGAGCTCCTCGGGCGCAACGAGGAGGTCAATGTTCCCATACGGTCGCAAACCCGCCTGCGGATACCCACGCGCAACGACCCACCCCCTGATCATCGCGGGCTCGACTCCCACGCTCGCAAGAACGTCCAGCGCGACACAGATGCGTTCCTCGTGAAGTCGCGCATGGAGCGACTGAATTCGGAACGCATCGCGTAGCGACACCCCCGCCGGGCTGTCCGCCAAGGCTGAGTCCCGGATCCTCCACCAGGCCAAGCCCCCAGCTCCAGTAGCCTGAAGACGCTCGTTGAGCAGCTTGAGATGCCCTGCCGTCAGTTGGACGTCAGGAGGCGTCGATCGCCAACTTCCGCGCAGCGCTTCAGCGATCAGGGCTCCGTCGACCTTGTCGGGCGCGAGGGGCGGCACGAAGGGTTACTCCATCCGCCGCAGCAACATATCCGCCGTTGCGTCAGCCTCACCGCGAGCGTCCTTGAGTACTGTCGTCCTGCTCACGAGCCGCTCCAAAGTCTTGAGTGACCTTCGGGGTGCGCGGCGGGCAGGCACTGTGTCCCGCAAGAGTTCCAGGATCGCTTTGCCACCGTGCAGGCGTCGGGGCCTAAATCGGACCCCTGGCTTGTACTGCGTCACAGCCACAACTCCGACTGGAATCCCACGGGTGCCGACCTCCGCCCCGTATGCAGAAGGGTCTATCGCGACCACGCGTGTAGGCCTAGTCGAGATCGTCCGTCATGCCTCCGCGCCTCAGTCGGTATGAAGCCAACGGTTCAGGGTCGAAAGCCACCTCGGCGTGCGACGCCACCCGTAACCATTGTTCGTAGTCCGCCGGCACGTTCAAGGAAGTGTCGAAGGGCCCGGCCGCGACATAGGCCGCGCTTGAGAGCATCACCGTCACGGTCGGAATGAAGTTCTCTTCAAGGAGATGGAGTCGGACGTCTCCCACGCATGGCGGCACGCGATCTGCGTAGAGGCCAATCCGGCGGCCGCCTTCGCCCATGATGTGGCAGTCGGAATAGCATAGGCCGGCCGCACCCCGGGACATGAGGGCTACCTGGCGTTCGAGCTCGTCCTCGCGCCAAAGGTCATCATGATCGCAGGAAGGCGAACAGGTCGGCCCGGGCTAGCGCTACGGCCTCGCCGCGTGCCGCCCCCAAGGTCAGTCGCTCCGGACCCCCGAAGATCCGCACTCGTGCGCCTAGACCCCTAGCGATGTCCGCACTGCCATCCGTCGACCCGTTGTCCCAGAACACGAGTTCCCAGTCCTGCAGCGTCTGCGCTGTCAGGATCGCCAAAGTCTGGGACAGGAGCGCGGCGCCGTCATAACAGACCATGATGACGCTGACGGTGGGCGTCCGTCCCGCCACGCCATGGGCTGAGGCAGACACCGTCAGGTCGACGAACGAAGTTCCTTTTCCGCCATGGGTCAGCCTACCGCGGCGACCTCATCCTCGACATGGGCCACGGCGTCAGGGCCCCCGTGGGCGAGCCATCGCTCGGCCTCTAGGGCAGCCATACAGCCGGTCCCTGCGGCGGACACCGCCTGTCGGTAGAAATCATCCATGACGTCGCCGGCTGCGAACACGCCGGGCACCGATGTCTGCGTGCGCCAGGCGATCGGCATTTGGATGTAACCATTGTCCTTGAGCTTCACGATGCCACCCAAAAAACCCGTGTTCGGCGTATGGCCGATCGCCACAAATAGCCCGCCAATCTGGACCTCACTCGCGTCACCCGTGACGGTGTCCTCGAGCTTGAGAGCTGTCACGGTCTCTTCGCCCACCACATCGATCACGACCTTGTTCCATTCGACACGAATCTTGGGCTCGGCGAGCACTCGGTCTGCCATGATCTTGGAGGCACGAAATTCGTCGCGCCGATGCACCACGACGACCTCCTTGGCGAACTTCGTCAGGTAGAGGGCGTCT
Organism: uncultured Gemmatimonadales bacterium; assembly: GCA_937919655.1. Classification (GTDB taxonomy): domain Bacteria; phylum Gemmatimonadota; class Gemmatimonadetes; order Longimicrobiales; family Gaopeijiaceae; genus CALFPJ01. Next base: position 26,403 of record CALFPJ010000004.1, on the reverse strand, counting down.
TCCATAGCTGAGTCGCCGCCGCCGATCACGGCAAGGACCTGGTTCCGAAAAGCAGGTAATGCGCCGTCACATACCGCGCACGCGCTTACGCCGCCGCCGGACTGAGCAAGCTTCTCCTCGTTTGGCAGGCCCATCCAACGGGCGTTTGCGCCGGTGGCGATGATGACGGAGTCAGCAAAGACCACCTTTCCGGTACTCGAGACCAAACGAAAAGGGTATTGATCGACATCAACTTCGACGATGTCTTCCCAGATCGCACGCGTCCCAAATCGCATCGCCTGCTCACGCATTTCCATCATGAGGTCTTGCCCCATGACGCCGTCCTTGAAGCCTGGGTAGTTCTCGACCTCCGTCGTGAACATCAACTGCCCCCCGGGGATCATGGTGCGACTCCCCGCTCCTTCGAACACGAAAGGCTCCATCTGGGCCCGCGCCGCATAGATCGCCGCCGTCCATCCCGCCGGACCTGATCCGATAATGACGACGGTCTCTCGCTCTCGTACTTCGGTCATTTCTGCGTTTCCTGTCGTTGTCTACGGGAGGGCAATCCGCCCTCCCCACCATGGGAATCCGTGAGGGTTCCCTTCGAGTAGGCAGCTAGTGCCTTGTAGCAGGACATCAGTCCTTAAAAATCTTCATGTTCGTCGAATGTCCGGGGTTCACACGCGCGCTCGGGTCGACGAAATGTACGGCGTTATTGACCGCGATCGCCGCCTCCGAGAAGCCCGTTGCGATCAGGTCCAACTTCCCCAGATAGTCCACGATATCTCCGGCAGCAAAGATCCCCGGGACGTTGGTGGCCATCAGTTGATCTACCGGGATGCGATTCTTGTCGACCTCGATGCCCCAAGCCTTGATCGGCCCCAGGTCGGGCTTGAAGCCCAAGCAGGAGATGACTATGTCGCACTCGAACGTCGTGTCTTCGTCGGTGCGATTATCGAACAGGGTGACACGTGCCACTCGGTCCCCACCATGGACTTCACGAACCTCATGGAAAGTCCTGAGATCAATCTCACCCGCCTCCGCAGCCACCTCCATCTGCGTCACCGTCGCTTCATGGGCTCGCCACCCGTCTCTGCGGTGCACAAGCTTGATTGACGCGGCGATGTCCTTCAGCATCAAGACGAAGTCGAGCGCAGAGTCTCCACCGCCAACGACGATCACATGCTTATGTCGAAACGCCTCAGGGTCTTTCACGGCGTAAACGATGCCTTTGTGCATGAAATCTTCATACCCAACGCACTTAAGCGGCATGGGTTCGAAGGCCCCCTTGCCGCCCGCGATCACAATCGCCTTCGAGAGGTACGTGTCATGCGTACAACGCATCTCGAAGTGGCTGCCCGTCCATTCGACCTCATGGACCTGCTCCTCCAGTATCACATCTGGACCGAACTGGAGCGCCTGCTCAGTGAGATCCCTCACCAGGTCCTTGGCCAAGACCTTCGGAAAACCCCCAACGTCATGGATGTACTTTTCGGGGTAAAGTGCGGTGAGTTGCCCGCCGAGCTCGGGAAGTGAGTCGACGATTCGGCAGGACATGCCGCGCATACCTGCAAAGAAGGCGGCGAAAAGGCCCGTCGGACCTCCGCCTATGATCGTGATATCTCGGAGTTCGTTAGCCATAAGGCTCAAGTGTAACCCGACGAGTAGGTGGGACCAACGTCCCGGCAGTCTCTAAGCTGAAGCTTCGCCGCGGTAGAAATCGGACGCCTTATACCGCACCAGGCCCCGAACAACGAGGAGCTTCGTGATCGCGGCAGACGGCACCCCGATCAGGAGCCCAACGAAGCCGAAGAAGAAGCCCCCAAGGGCCAGCGCTAGGACGACCCACACCGGATGCAACCCCACCGATTCACCCACAATCTTGGGGCTGATGACGGCGCCCTCAAGCAGCTGAGCGGCTCCGTACACGACCGCGACCTTCAGGAGCGCCGTGGCCACGCTTCCGCTCACGAGCGCGATGAATACCGCCGGTATCAAGCTCAATATGAGCCCCAGATAAGGCACCACAGAGAAGACCCCGACGATCAACCCGAGCGTCCCTGCGTAGGGGAAGCCCGCGATCCAAAGGCCGAGCCCAGTAATCGCTCCTAGCGAGATCGCCACCACCACCTGGCCCCGCAAATAGCGCGACACCATGTCGTTGCACTCCTGAGCGAATGCCACGAAAGCGTCGCGCCTAGATGCAGGGAGAAGGCTCGCTCCGGTGGCAGTGAGGCCGTTCCAGTCTCGCAACAAGTAGAAGGTCAGGGCCGGCGTAAGGGCCAGATAGCCGAGCACACCGAACATCGACCCGAGGCCCCGACCTACGCCCAACACGCCGCTCCAAAGCCAGGTGGACAGCGCCGCCTGGCGGTCCTGGAGGAAGGCCACCACAGCCTCCGAGTCGACCTCTCGCAGACGGACGAGCAGGGCATCCTCGTCAATAAGCGGAAGGTCAACCGACAATAGCCTCTCTCGACCGCTCTCGAGCCATCCCGCCAGGCGCTCAAAAAAGACGGGCGCGGACTCGATCACCTCGCCCATCTGCTGGAGCGCCGCAGGCAACATCAACAAGAAGAGTACCGCGAGCAGGGCCACCGCCGGGAGCGTTAGAAGCGCGATCGCAAGCGTGCGGGGCACGCGCCGTTTCTCCAAACCGTCAACGAGAGGATCCAGCACATAGGCGAGTACCAAGGCGAGCACAAAAGGTGCGAGCAACGACCCAGTCGTTGAGAGCAGCCAAATCATGGCCAGAACGCCTGCCACTGTGAGTAGGGCGGCATGTCCGGTCTCGCCGCGAAACGGGAGCATGACCGCCCACAGCAGCACAAAAAGGACCACGGGGTTCAACACCCCCCGGGTAGCGTAGAGGAAGAAACCGAGGACCAAGAGGACGGCCGCGGCTTCGACGCCGCGCCAAAGAGAGAGCTGGGCCTGCTGTTTATTCACGGGCCGCGTCCGCCTCATGCACGGCAGAGCTTCGTCCGGCAATCCCCTGGACCGCCCGCACTACCTCACGCGCATTCTCATAGGTGATAGTCTCGGGGGCCGAATCGAGCGGCACCCAAACACACTCGGAAATACCCTCGGCCACCTCAGGCACGGGGTCGCCGCGCTCCGAGTACATCACGAAAAAAGTCGTGAACTTGTGGACCTGAGCGTCTTCTGCCCGAAAATACCAGTCGATGGTGACGATCTCCGGCCCGAGTACGAGGTCCGTCAGGCCTGTCTCTTCAGCGACTTCCCTCAGGGCGGCTTCGGACGGACTCTCACCGTTCTCGAGGTGCCCCTTCGGTAGTCCCCAGTTGCGGTAGGGATCGCGGATTACAAGCGCATGACGAAGGCCGTCCACCTCACGCAGGACGACACCTCCCGCACTCTTCTCGACCCGAATGGGGACTGGAACTGGCAAGCCTGGCCTCTAGAAAATGGAAAGGCGAACATAACGCCGCGGATTCTCACGGACGTCCTTGAGTAGGAGCGCGAGCTGATCAAGGACGTCTTCGGCCCGGATGGCGAGGGTCGAATCAGAAAGCAGGCGCCCGACCGCACCCTCCCCGTCCTCAATACGAGCCGCGATCCGATCGATCCGGGCGAAGGCTGAATCTGCCCGATCGACGGTCCCCGAGATTCCCCCAGTCGCTTCAGATAGGTCCGTGGCGATCGCTTGAATGCCGGCCGAGGCGACGCGCATATTCGCCACGATGGTGTCGATTTGCGAGTCGGAGAGAATCCCTTCTATCCGCTCGAACGATCGGCGAGCCACGCGCGACGCCTCTTCGACCTCGTTGAGCGCAGCATCCGCGCTGGCCGAGACGCTCGTAGCCACCGCCGCCTGTTGCACGACCAGCTCGCGGATCTCCAGGCTGATCGCCTCCAAATTCGAGATCGCGGACGCGAGCTGAGTGGCAGTCTCCTCGTTGAAGGCGAGTTCGAGTCGGTCGCTGAGCTGGGCGAGGTTGTCGGCAATTTGTTCAGCAGAAGCCGTCAATCGAGACATCTCGGGGAGCGCATACCCTGGTAGGACACCAGGAGGAGCATCGACTGGCAGCTGATAGAACTCATAGCGGGGATACTCGGCCATACTCACGATCTCAGCCTGCCAGTCACCAAACATGGACTCAGGGCCCAGAATGACCGCGGCGTCGCCCGGGAGCACAACGTCCTCATCCAGTAGCATGCTGACCCGAACCGCGGTACCAATCACGCCGAACGCCTCGATGCGTCCGATATTCACACCAAGGTACTTTACCGAGTTGCCGCGATTGAGCTGGCCCACGGTCCGAACGAGAATATCCCGAGCGACCTGGGGCTGTCCAAAGTTGGTCCCTTGGAGGTAGTACGTGCCGACGACTCCGACGGCCAAGGCACTGAGGATCACGAATCCGACTAGGAGCTCTCTGCCCCGGTTCACGATGCGGACTCCATGAGATCAGGCCTCCCTTCAATAAACCCCTTCACGATCGGGTCCGTGGTCGCGCGTAACTCGTCCGGCGTGCCATCGAATCGGATCTGCCCATCGTAGAGCATCGCCACGCGGTCGGAAACTCGAAAGGCGCTCGTCATGTCGTGTGTAATCACCAGTCCCGTCACCCCAAGTTGCTCCGCCATCCTGACAATGAGCTGATCAATGACCGTTGTGGTCACTGGATCAAGCCCCGTGGTCGGTTCGTCGTAGAGCAGGTACTTGGGCTCCGTCGCGATCGCCCGTGCGAACCCGGCCCTTTTTCGCTGCCCGCCTGAAAGCTCAGACGGATACCGCACACCGTAGCCATCAAGATCCACCAGATGCAAACAATCGGCCACCCGCTCCTTGATGGTACTTTCCGTTAGGCCCAGGACGCGGCGAAGGCCCATCGCCACGTTATCCTCGATCGTCATCGAGTCAAAGAGGGCAGCGAATTGGAAGACGTACCCGACCTTTCTGCGTAGCTGATACAGCTCCTCTTGTTCGAGCTGATTGACGTTCTGGCCGTCGACCCAAACCTCTCCGGCATCGGGGCGTAGAAGACCCACGATGTGCTTGAGCGCCACCGATTTTCCGGTTCCTGATCCGCCAATCACGGAGAGTGTTTCACCGTCCCTGATGGAGAGCGTGAAGCCCTTGAGCACCTCTTTGGGGCCAAATCCCTTATGGATATCGAGCAACTCGATACTCATAGCAGAATCACGCCCCAAAACGCGTCGAGCAGGAGAATGACCATGCTCGAGACGACGACGGTCTGGGTGGTCGCACGCCCGACTCCAGCCGCCCCTCCTGTCGTGTGGAAGCCGAAGAAACAACCGAGGGAAGTCACCGTCAGGCCAAAACTGATGGACTTAATGATCGAGAACTGAAGGTCGAACGGATCGAACAAGAATTGCAGACCCTTCACGAACTCGAACGAAGACATATCCAAGAGCGCCTGGGCGGTGACCCAGCCGGCGGCGATCCCTAACGCATCGGCGAGGACCACGATGATGGGGAACATGATCGCGCCAGCAACCACGCGAGGAACGACCAGGTAGGCGACCGGGTCGTAGGCCAGCGTCTCCAGTGCGTCGATCTGTTCCGTGACACGCATGGTGCCGATCTCCGCCGCGATATTCGCGCCGACGCGCCCGGACAGAGCGAGGCCGGTTAACACCGGCCCGAGTTCCAATAGCATCGTCTTCCCGACCAACGTCCCGACCAAGTACAGCGGCATGGCGCCGGTAAACGTGTAGGAGGCCTGCAGCGCCAACACAACACCCGTGAACGTCGCGATGAAGAGCGCCACCGGTACCGACTCGACGCCAACGCGCATCATCTGTGGAAGAAGGTGGGGGCCCCACAAAGAGACCTTTTTTACCGCATGGGCGGCGTCTCTCGCGAGATATCCCGCCCTACCCACCGAGGCCACAGTCGCGAGCACGAACCGCCCCAGCGCTGCAACCGGCCGAAGTATTGAAAGCATGGTCGGAAAGTATCACCGCGCTCGCCGCAGGGCATAAAATCGCAATGGCCCCCCGACCTTGAGTCGGGAGGCCAGACCCTCGCATGAGGAACGCCACCTGAGCAAGGTGTGCTACCTAATCGAGCACGCCTTCCTCGGTTTCCAGCGTGAACTCCACCTCTTCGAGCGAGCCGTTGTCGCCCGGAAGTGTATAGGTAATACGAATGCGCTTCACCGCTCCTCGCGGATCCGAAAGGCCTACCTGGAAGTCGAGCGCCTGATCATGCGAGGTGATTCGGGTGCGAATGCGGTCTCCCGGTTCGCCTTCCGGCTTGTTCACGGGATTGCGAAAGAGCGTCTTCGTGGACTGCCGGCCAGTCTCAAGCTGCCGGGTGACCTTCACCAGTTTTAGCCAGTCAGGCTGATAGTTGACCGCGTACTCGAAGCCGCGTTGGTCGGCCCCGCTTCCCTCGCGATTGTGACGCGCCACCGGAACTCCTCTGGGAGAAGCAAAGTTACTCAGAATTTTTCGTAAACGAATGTTTCCCGGCGAGTGGCGAAAAGTCAAGTTTCTTGACCAACGCACAACCACGAAGTCCATCTGAACAAAGGAAATTTCGCGGCTCAGCCCAGACCGTTTTTCTGACTAAAGGTCTAACGGCACCGGCACAAACGTGAGGAAAAAAATCACAATCAGCGCCAACCCAACCCGAATTCGCAGCGTCCCAATGCTCTTCTCTGGCTGAACGACGGTGGGGTGACTCACGCTTCCGCGGTGCAGGACGGCAACAAGAAGCGCCCACGCCCACCAACCCCACCACAAGAAGCCCAACGGCAATAGCGCCGCCATGAACACTTTGGCCGCGCGGCCCTGATGCTTCGGGGCCAGAGCGTACAATATGTGCCCCCCATCCAGCTGGCCGAGTGGAAGCAGATTCAACGCCGTAACAAAGAGCCCTAGCCAACCCACGAGCGCCAAGGGATGGAGTAGGATCGGCGCGTCGCCAAACCCCGTTGGCGCGAAGACCGTGGCCATCACATGTGTGACTGCCCCGTTTCCGAGCCACACAGGCTGCCCGGCGAACTGAATCACGAACGGAGTTGCGAGCGTCGCGCGGCCAGGAACGACCTCCGACAACCGGAGCCCATACGCCAGCAGGGGCAATGAAACAGCGAAACTTGCGAGCGGGCCTGCGGCGCCCACGTCGAACAAAACGGACCGGCGAATGGTCGGCCCCTTCAGGCGAATGAACGCCCCCACTGTCCCGATAATCGAGAAATAGGGCGGAAACGGGATGAAGTAGGGCAACGTCGCGCGCACGCGGTGTTTGCGGGCGGCGAAATAGTGGCCCATTTCGTGGGCCAGGAGAACGCCTAGGAAGGGAAAGGCGAAGGGTATCCCGACAAAGAGTGCGCGCAGGTTGAGCCCGGACGGATAAGGGATGGCCATCTCTCCAAGCCTGAGCACCTCCGTATCGAACGGATCCAGACCCACCATGAGCGCCCCGGAAGCCATGGTCGTGACCATGGTCGCGGCAAAAAGGGCGATATGAATCCAGGGGCCGCGACCACGCTCATCTGTCGCGTGGTAGACCAGGGCCACGTTGGTTTGCTCATCCTCATGACGGAGGTAGGCCGTCGCAGGCCACTCCTCCAAAGCAACAAGGACCTCCGGAGATGACGCGGTGAGACCCTCCCGCAACGTCCCCTCAAGAAGGACGTCATTGGAGAGGGAAGTCAACTCATAGTCTGCCAACAAGGGCAGCCACATGCCAGGATCAGGCTTGCCCGCCTTTCGGAGGGCCATTATTGTGGCATTACTACCATATAAGCTCCGCAGGACCCGTCTTACTCGGCCCGCTCCCCCATGGGAACGCAGCGAGTCCGGGAACGATTGTTAAGATCAACGACCCCCGCGGCCGTTTCAGTACTTGTCCTCCCCCGCCGACGCTACCACCAGCCAAGCGTCCAGTCCGCCCCCGGAGTCCCTTGGACATAGTAGAACTCAAAAGCAAAACCGTTGGCGAACTGCATAACCTCGCAGACGAACTGAACATCAGTAACGTCAACGGACTCCGCAAGCAGGACTTGATCTTCCGCATAGAACAAGGACTACTTGAGGCCGAGGTCGTGCTGCGCGGTGAGGGCGTGTTGGAGATCCTGCCCGAAGGGTACGGCTTTTTGCGGTCCCAAGACTGGAACTACTTGTACGGGCCGGACGACATCTACATGAGCCCGTCGCAAATCAAGCGCTTTGACCTCCGCACGGGTGACACCATCACCGGTCGGGTCAGGCCTCCCAAGAGCGGCGAACGGTACTTGGCACTGCTCAAGGTCGAAACGATCAATTGGGAGGTGCCCGACGCGGTGACCCAACGGCCGAATTTCGACACGCTACGGCCGTGCCACCCGGAGGAGCGCCTCACGCTGGAGGTTGAGGGTCCCGAAGGAAACCTCTCTATGCGGGTCATCGACTTGATCGCCCCAATTGGAAAAGGTCAGCGGGGCCTCATCGTGTCACCACCGAAGGCCGGGAAGACGACGATCCTCCAGCAGATCGCGAATTCCATCGCGAAGAACGAGCCTGACGTACACCTCATCGTGCTGCTCATCGACGAGCGCCCCGAAGAGGTCTCCGACATGTTGGAGCACGTGGCTGCCGAAGTGATCTCGTCGACCTTCGACGAACCTGCGGAACGGCACGTTCAGGTGGCTGAGATGGTGATGGAAAAGGCCAAGAGGCTCGTTGAGCAGGGCAAGGACGTCGTACTACTCCTAGACTCCATCACTCGATTAGCCCGTGCATACAACTCGACGATGCCGCACTCTGGGAAGATCCTTTCAGGGGGGGTCGACGCGAACGCCCTGCACAAGCCAAAGCGCTTCTTCGGGGGCGCCCGAAACATCGAGGACGGTGGCTCCTTGACCATCATTGCTACCGCGCTCGTCGAGACCGGCAGCCGGATGGACGAGGTGATCTTCGAAGAGTTCAAAGGCACCGGAAACATGGAGTTGGTCCTCGACCGCCTAATCTCAGACAAGCGGATCTTCCCTGCGATCGACCTGAACAAGTCGAGCACGCGGCAAGAAGAACTGCTTCTCAGCGATACTGAACTCAACCGCGTGTATCTGCTTCGCAACTTCCTTGCCCATATGCCGCCCGACGAGGCGATCGAGTTTCTGCTGGCGCGGATGGAACGCACGGAGAACAACGCGGACTTCTTGGATGCAATGACGCGGGGGGAATAACGCGGGAAGACAGAGAGTTGCTCTTCCCTCCGCTACTGGGCACGTCTCCCTGCACCACCGTACCCCCCGCCGCACTTATGTAGCTGCGGGAAGAGCAACTCTCCGCCTTCCCGCGCGCTTGTGGGTTGGCACAACTGCAACTGCAACCGTCAGGGAACTTTACTGGACTTCGGGCCCGTCCACGGGCCCTCCGTCGGGGGCTACTCTACGGCGTCGCCGTAGCGGGGGTTGGCTACGAAGCCGTCGTCACTTAGGACGTGGTGGTCCCAGGGGAGAATGACTTCGGCGTCGGTTTTTAGGGCGTAGAAGTCGGGTTGGTAGCCGCGGGTTCGGGCGAAGCTGGTGGCGGTGTGGACCTCGGTGGGGTGCACGGCCCGCACGGCGGCTAGAGCCAACCGCAGCGTGTTGCCGGAGGTGGTCACTTCGTCGACAATGAGGACGCGGCGTCCGGCGGCTTCTCGGGGAGCGGCCGACATGATCTCAGGGCTGTCACGCACTGCGTCATCGTCCCAGGGGCGCGCGATCCGCAATTAGTAAAAATCGACGTCCATGATGGTCGCCACGACGGCTCCTGGGAGGGCGCCAGATCTTGCGATTCCGATCACCACATCGGGGTCATAGTCCCGGGCCACTTTGAGGGCGAGCGCTCGGGCGAGCTCTCCGAACATCTCCCAGGAGAGATCCAAGTAATAAGTGGGGGTCGGCTCGTATCCAGGCATCGTAGGGCCCTCGATCGCATGGTTGCGGTGTCCGGCGTCCGATTAACGGCGACTCCGCCATCCCAACAGCTTTGATCGTTGACCCATACCCCGGGGGCAAGCGATCCTTCCCTCACATGTCCGACAACCTGACCGCAGAAGCCGACCGACGCCTTGAGGAGGCTATTGCCGCCTCCGGAGGACGGGACCCCCGAGAGTTCTACCGCGAGCGTTTGCGTGAGCTGAAGGCGTCGAACGCGGCAGGCTATCAGAGCGCCGTCGCCTATTACCGCGATCAGTTGATCCCAAGTGTCGCCTCCGGGACTCTCGCACCGTTCGAAGCCTGGGCAGCTTACGGCCGCATCTTGGCTGAGTCTGTCGCTCCCGGCCGAGCGATAAGTGTCGACAGCTCGGGTCGAGCACAGCCCTTCGAAGAGCCCGCGGCCCCAGAAATGTTGGTGCTCCACCTACCAGACGGCGGCGGACGGGCCCTGTTGGTCAGCCTTCCAGCCGAGCTCAGCCCAGCCCAGCGAGCGACCTATGACGTGTTGGTTTCTGGGAAGCAACGCCCGAGCGCGTAGCCGTGGGTCCTACTCGTCTTCGACGACATAGGCCACACCCCAGGCCCCGATTCCGAGATGGGTGGCAATCACCGATGTCACTGGGGCGGTCAACACTTCGGTATGCTCGCCATACCAAGATCGTAGCTGGGCGGTGACGGAGGGAACGATTTCGGGGATGCCCACATGAACGACCCCAAAGCGGACCTTGCGAACGCTGTCGGGCACCTTTTCGCGTAGCAAGCGCAGGAGTTCGGTGCGCGCACGGGTCGACCCCAAGGCCTTGCCGACCGGCAAGACTGCCCCTTCCTGCGATAAGCTCAGGATCGGCTTAATGCCTAAGAAACGCCCCAACATGGCCCGTCCGCGACCCACGCGACCGGAACTAATGAGGCGCTCAAACGTGTCCACCGTGAACAGGATTCCGGACTGATCCCGGATTCGACCGATCTCGACGACGATGTCCTCCGGTGCCCACGCCGATTCGGCGAGTTCGCAAGCCTTGAGCACCAACAGGCCTTCGAGCAGCGACGCCCCACGGGAGTCGGTGAGGTGAACCGGTACACCATGGAATCGGGCTGCCGCAGCCTCACCCGACTGAAACGTCCCGGAAAGGCTGGACCCCGTGAGTACGCCGACGATAGACTCTCCTTCTTCTGCGGCGCGGGCGAACACGTCCAAGAAATCGGCTGGAGCGGGTTGACTGGTGGTCGGGAGAGCCTCGTGGCCGGCGAGGCGCCGGTGGAAGTCCTCCGCGGTGATGTCTATGCCGTCCCGATAGGTCTGGTCTCCGTCGATCAGCACGAGCGGCGTCACGTGGATGCCGTGTGCGCGCACGATCTCTTCCGAGAGGTCCGCAGCAGAGTCGGTCACCACTGTGACCGGGCGCCGGGCCAGCGTGATATGTCCGTCCGCTGATCCTCGGATAGCGGCGTGTTGGGCGCGCATGTCCTCCGCCTTGTGCGTGACGAGATCACCCACGCTGCGCAGGTATTCGAAGACAGTCTCCGGCTCATCCGTGTGCACGTGGATCTTCAAGATTTCCGCGGAGCGAATCACGATGAGCGAATCACCGAAGTCGCGCAGCACCTCCCGCACCTCGTTCTGATTAGGCATCCCCTCACCGCGGACGAGTGCCTCGGTACAGAACCTGAATTGCTCTTCGTCGCCCGGATAGGCCGTAGCCAAAATGCCGATACCTGAAGACGCTTCTGGGGTCATCTGCGCCAGCAGCGGGTCCCCATTCACCAAGAGCAGGACCCCCTCCAGCAAGCTCACGAACCCCATAGCCCCGGCGTCCACGACCCCGGCCTTCTTTAGCACAGGCAGGAGGTCAGGAGTACGCGCTAGAGAGCCCCGCGCGTGATCAACCAGAAGTCGAATGAGCGGCACGAAGTCCGGATCGCCCGACAGCTCAGCAGCGTCGGCGGTGTCACGCATGACCGTGAGGATGGTGCCCTCAACCGGTTTTTCGATCGCTTCGTAGAGGTTCCTGGCACCGGACGCCAAAGCGCGGCCAAACTCTGCGGTGTCTATCCGGTCACGGCCATCGACATTCGCCGCAAAACCGAGCAAGAAGTGCGAGAGCATCATGCCGCAGTTTCCGCGCGCCCCCAAGACCGCCGCTTGCGCAGCCTCATTCGCCACCACCGACACTGATCTGGCACGATTCGCCCTCAGGTGGTCAGCAATCGACTGGACCGTGAGCGCCAAGTTCGTGCCTGTGTCGCCATCCGGGACAGGAAAGACGTTGATCCGATTGAGTTCATTCCTGTGACGCTGCGCATAATCGCAGGCCGCCACGAGGGATCGTCGTAGTCTAGGGCCATCTAGATATTGGATTTGCATCAAGAAGGCTGGCAAGATGATTGGGGGACAGGTCAACTCCGATACGTCGCGCCGAATGTACTCAGGGATGACCACCGAAGCATCTCGCCCGGAGCGCGCGGGCGGCCTAACTTGTTTTTCTGCAGCCGTTGACCGTTCAATCTAGGAGTTTTCGTGGACATGGAGCCGACCATCAAACACTGGCTCGTGCCCGTGGCGCGCTAGGCCGGGCTCGCCGGAGTCGACGAGTTGGAAATCTCCGCCGACACGGATCTTGCCGCCGCTTGGGACCTAGTCGCGATGCGAACGGCCACATCTGTCGCACGACTCACTGCCCTGGTTGCCGCCCACTACCATCTCAATGTGGCAGACCTCGAAGGTTCGGACCCACACGCCCACAAGCTCCTGACGTCCTCGATTGCCCGAAACCGCAATGTGCTGCCGCTCCGTTATACGGATCGAGATCTCGTGGTCGCCACGGCTGACCCCGTGGGCATGACAGTGGAACACGAAATTCACCGTGTGACGGCCCGGGCCGCGCGCTTCGCCGTCGCGGACCCCAGGTTGCTTGCAGAAGCGGTGAGGCGAGTCTATCCCGAAGGCGGAAAGTTGCGGCACGAGGTCGAGCCGCTTCCTGCGGCCGACAAGGGCGGGCCACACGTACTCGTAGTGGATGACGACGAGTCGACTCGTGTCATGATACGCGCCCTCTTGGAGGGTGCAGGCTTCCGGGTTTCAGAGGCAGTCGATGGAACGGACGCCTTGGAGATGTTGGCCGGGCCGGAGTCGTTCGCGCTCGTCACGCTCGACCTACAGATGGGGAAGATGCACGGGATGGAGGTGCTGCAGCGTATCCGCTCGCGACTCGGGACCGCGACGTTACCCGTGGTCGTCGCCACCGGCTCTGACGATCCAGCGACTGAGATGCAGCTCTTCGAGGCGGGTGCTGACGACTTCGTGGTGAAACCTTTCGATCCACCTCGCTTCCTCCTACGCGTGCAGGCCGTGTTGCGGCGACGCAGCCCCAACCCTCTCTCTGCGCTGTTCTAGAAGCTAGTGGGTGCCGCCGGCGCGCGGGCAACTCCCTGTCGAGGCTCGTGCACCTAACTTTCCGTCCGACCGGGTGTCTAATGGACTGAGATGACCCCACAAACCGAACCCTCTGGATTCTCCCGCTTCATCGCAGAGATGCGCCGCAGACACGTGGTGCGTTTTGCTTTGGGGTATGCGGCCGCGGCGTTCGTTGTGCTTCAGCTGGCCGAGATCGTGTTTCCAGCCTTCGGCCTGGGTGAGGCTGGCCTGAGAATCTTGGTTGTGGTCGTCACGTTGGGCTTCCCGCCGGCCACGGTGCTGGCTTGGGTCTTCGACATCACAGATGAGGGTATCAAACGAACGGAGGGCCGCGGACCCGATGGTTACGGGCCACGTCTTGCTCTCCTGGGCGTGACCATCGCAATCGTCGGCGGCCTGGGTCTGTGGCTTGCCTCTCGAGGAGTGTTCTCGACGGCTGCCACCGACGCGGGGGTTTTCGACGCAGGACAGCCACCGCTAGAGCTCGCTGTGTACGACCCCTCGGCGCCAATCACGTCCATTGCAGTGCTACCGCTTGAGGATTTCTCCGAGAATGGAGGCCAGGCGTACTTCACCTCCGGCTTGCATGAGGAGTTGATCGCCAAGTTGAGCCAGGTCGATGGCCTGCGCGTGGTCTCCAGAACCTCAGTGTCGCAGTACGCAGGCACGGCAAAGACGGCTACCCAGATCGGCAGAGAACTCGGTGTTGATGCACTGATCGAGGGTTCAGTGAAGCGGGACGGCGATCAGGTGCGCATCACGCTCCAGATCATCCACGCGCCCAGTGACTCCCACATCCAGACGCTTCAGTTCGACAGGACTGTGACCAACGTCCTCGCGCTTCAAACCGAAATCGCGCACGCCGTCGTGCACGAAATCGAGGGCATCCATGAGGAGTCAGAGTTCACGCAGGTGGCCATGGACGTCGAGCCTGACGCTCAGGAGGCATACCTAAAGGGCAAATACGAGTACAGTCGAGGCACACCTGAGGGCTACCAGATGGCCTTGGACTACTTCAAGGAAGCGGTCGACGACGATCCTGAATTTGCCGCAGCGATCGCCGGAATGGCGGGTGCCCGTTTCCTGGTCCACTCGACGAATGGAGAGATCAGCGAGGATGAAATTGGGCTCGCGAGGGCTGAGGCCGCCCATGCACTACAATTGGACTCAGGGTCTATGGAGGCCATGGAAGTCTTCGCTTTCATCGAGCGAAGCATCCCGCTCATTCCTGCACCCGTCGGGGCGCCCGCCACTCTTGAGAGCACGGACAGGATCCTGGTGGCCGATGCGGTGATCGAGAGCGTCAGCGTGCTGGGGACCGACTGGGCGTCCGCCATGACGAGCTTGGGTCAGCGCCTAGAGGAACAGGGGCGTAAACGCACTATGGATGGCCAGAGAGGCGGTGAGGTCCAGCAGGCACTCGCGGCCCGACAACTGATTGGCGCGGGTCGTTTTGGTGACGCAACGACGCTGCTTCGAGAGATCGTCACGAGCACCCCTGAAGCAGGGCCTGCATGGGAACTCCTCGTGCGCGCCGAAATTTCGGAGGGCGATGCGGACGAGGCGTCAGCGGTCGTTCGCGAGTGGAGTGAATCCGGAGCTAGCGCCGCGCCCACCGCCGCCGCGGTCGCTGTTTTGGATCAGGCCGTCCGGGAAAACGGTGTCAGAGGATACTGGGGATGGTCATTGGCAAGACTCGAAGCCAAGCTCGCCTCGGGGGGATCAGTCTCGCATACCGACCTAGCCGCCGCCTTGGCAGGGACAGACGACAACGAGGCCGCGTTTACACATCTGGCCGCAGCGGTCGCGGCGGGCGAGCGCGGCGTGCTCACCCTACGCACTGACCCCGTCTGGGACCGACTTCGTCGGGACCCCCGTTTTACCGAACTCGCCGGGCAAGCGAGGGCCATCCGCTTCGCCCCTGGCGCTGCTGGCGGCCGCGGGCGCGGAGACCCGAACGGCCGACGCAATTAGCCGACTCGAATTCGGGGGCGGGCCGCCCCCTTCTTCCTTCGACAGTCTCTAGCTTTTCAGCTCGAAGACGCCCGTGTGGCGGTTCTTGCGGACGTTGTCCCAGTCGAACACCCGGCCGTTCATGGCGATGTATACACCCGCGGGCAACACCTGCACGACCGAAAGCGCGCCGCCCAGGTTGAAGAGCCCATCGGAACTACCGAACGCGATCGGGATCATCGCTCCCGTGAGAACGATGGTTTTTCCCGGTACTTGTTCAGCCACCACACGCGCAGTGTCGACCATCGTATCCGTGCCGTGCGTGATCACAATGAAGGGCTCCGGCGCGTCCGCGCAGTTGCTCGCGATCACATCACGATCCGCGTCGGTCATCTCCAACGAATCGACCATCATGAGGGTGCGTACCTTCACCTCAAGTCGAGACCTACCCAGCGCGAGCATCTCCGGCAGATGCGTATCGCGGAACTCTAGGGAGCCGTGAAGCTCGTCGTACTCTTTGTCGAACGTCCCACCGGTGACGAAGAGTCGAATGGGTCGCGGCGCCCCGGTGCTGTACACAGATTGGCTCCTACTCGGACGTGCTGGGTACGGCCTCGTTCATTGCCCGGGCTATTTCTTCGGCATCCCGCATTTTGGAGAGATCTAGGTCGAAGTCCGGGCGCGGAGGCAGTTGCAGTTTCGCAAGCAACTCCTGAACCTCCCGCCCCGAAAGGCCCGCCTCTTTAAGCTGGTCCGCGTTGAGGCCCGCCCCCGACCTAGCTGCGATGCCGTCCTCGCTCGGCTCGACCAACTGAGAGAGCGCGGCCAACTCCCCACGACTCATGGGCTGTCCGACCAGGTCGTAGTCGATCCACGCTTCGTACGAGAGCGGTGCGACACGTTTCACCATGCCCGCGATAATCTCGGCAAACACCTGGATCTCCCATTGCGCGTGCGGATCGGCACGTAGCGACAGAAAATGGAGGAGATTGTGCAGATCGATTTTCCAATACCACTGGGTGTAGGTCGACAACGGCAGGTCAATACGTGCCACTTCTCGGGCCACATCCTCGCCGACCATCCATGTGTAGCCGTCACTGGCGTCGGCCCGTAAGCGCTCCCAGCGCTGCACTGCTTCACGATACACTTCGTCGGACGCTGCCGCGTCGCGGCCCTGGTTGTTCGACGTGCTCTGAAGGGCAAAATGCTCACGCTCCGGCATGTAGAAAAGCAACGGCATGAGGCTGTAGCGACCGCTGTACTCGTTCACAGACGCCGTCCGGTGTCGAATCCACTGGCGGGCGACGAACATCGGCATGGCGCAATGGAACTTGAATTCCACCATCTCCGAGGGTGTCGTATGGCGGTGCCTGCGGAGATAACGCACCAATCCACGGGTGGCAGAGACTTTCCTAGTCCCGTACCCGTAGCTGACTCGGGCCGCGCGCTCGACGTCTTCGTCGGAGCCCATATAGTCAACCAACGAAACGAAGCCGTGGTCTAGGGCGGTGAAGTAGCCCCCGAGGATCTCCTCGGCAGCAGGGACTGTGGGCCGTTTGGTTTCCATGCCGTCGTTATTCTGAGGTCCGTCGAGGCGTGCCGAAGTCCAATATAGCCGGGGTTCCCACTCCGGGTCATCTGGACGCCGTGCGGCACGCAGCCCCGCTTGCCTCAACATCCCTCTCCACCCATGAACGCCGTGCAGTCCGAAAGGTCAATACGGAGTCGCCTGAGGTTCCTGGTGCTGGGCGTTGCCCTGCCCCTCCCCCTGCTCGCCGGCTTTTCAATCTGGACCGACTTCGCCTCAAGCCTGCGCTCGGCCGAGAGCCAAACGGATCGGCTGGCGTCCGCAGTGGCGTCGTCCGTGTCCCGCTATGTCACAGACGCCGTCGACATCGCCGCGGAGCTGGTACAGCAGCCGGACGTACGCTCACTCGACCCGGCCCGTTGCACCCAGGCCTTACCACCCATCTCTCGGGTCCTCCGGCACGTCACGAACCTTGTCGTCAACAGAGCTGACGGTGCGCTCGTGTGCACGGTGGTCCCGCTTCCGGATGATCGTGGTCGGGATGTCTCCGACCGCCCGTGGGTCCAGTCGGCGCTGACTTCCGGGGAAGTCACGATCAGCCCGCCCATTTTTGGCCGAATCTCACAGAAATTCCTGACCTCCCTCAGGGTGCCCATTCGGGGTGACGATCACGAGGTCACGGGCATCCTCACGATGGCGCTCGGGCTCGACGCGCTCCAGACTTTAGTGGTGCACGAGAACCCGGATGGGCGCCTCGTGACGATCACCGACACAAGCTTCATCGTCGTTGCTCGCTCGCTTGATCCTGATGATTGGATTCAAGACACGTTGCCGCTGAGGTCCGCGAGTGACGCCGCCGACATGTCGATACTCTCCGGTTACAACACCGCCGAGGGTGCCTACGGCATAAGGCGGCTCTTCGCCTATCAGAGGATCGAAGGAACGCCTTGGTTGGTGTGGGCGGGCATCCCGACGTCGCAGATCTACGCGCCCGCGCTCGCGCCTCTTTACCCCAAGCTAGGGCTCGCTGCCCTCACCATCCTCTTCGTGCTTCTTTATGCGCGGACCATGAATCGGCAAATTCAGACATCCCTATCTGGCCTGTCCGCAGAAATGAAGGACGCTGACTCGACGCCACTGGGACTCGTTCGTGAATCCGGTCCACGAGAGATTGCCGAGGTCGCGAAACAATACAATTGGCTGCTTCGTGACCGTAGGAAGGCAGAGGCCGCGGCCGCCATGAGCGCCGACCTGAACGACCTGGTAATGCGGGCGAGCAATGACGCTCTGTGGGATTGGGATCTCGTAACGGGCCGGATCCAGGGGAACCGACGTTTTGTCGACGTGTTTGCTGGCCCCGACATCGACCTCGGACAGGGCGATGCATTCTGGACGAGTCGTGTGCATCCAGACGATGCCGCAAGGATGACCGTACGTAACGCCGACCTGGTCTCGGGAAGCACGGACAGCTTCACTTCAGACTTCCGGATCCGCCGGGCGGACGGTACCTGGGCAGAGGTCCTAGACCGGTGCCACGCGGTGCGAGGGGGGCACGGTCGCCCGGCGCGACTCTTCGGCGCGATGATGGACGTCTCGGTGACTCGAGAAGCTCAGCGGAAAGTCGAGCAGGCGAAGGCGCGGTACCGTGCGGTTCTGAAGAACGCAGCCATCGGCATCTACGTCGCGAAAATGGACGGAACGCTCATTGAGGCGAACCCGGCATTCTTGTCCATGTTCGGAATCGAAAGAGCCGACGCGCTCGCGCTCACCGAGGACGCATTCTTCGTCGATCCTAGAGATCTCGAGCGAGAGTTGCGGGGCAACTCCCCTGGCTCCAAGGCGATCTCGCAGGAGACTTCATGGCGGACGCCGAGCGGCCGGTTACTCCGCGTTCGCTTCTTCCGTAACAGCTTCGTGGACGAGACGGGCCAAATTGCCGTGGAGGTGATGACCGAAGACCTCACGGAACACAAGAAACTCGAAGAGCAATTTCGACAGGCCCAGAACCTGGAGGCGGTGGGGCAACTCGCGGGGGTCGGCGCGAACCCAGATCTGCTTGAGAGCCTCGATGCCATCCTCGAATCCACTGCGGGTGCCGCGAAGCTCACCCGAGAGCTCCTCGCCGTCAGTCGCCAGCAGATGTACCGGCCCCGAGTCCTGCAAATGAATACGCTCGTTGAAAGTCTGGGGACGACGTTCAGCACGCTCCTCGGCGAGACACATGGACTCGAGATGATTCTGCCTGAGGGGCTCCCATCTGTTTCAGTGGATCCTGGCCATATCCAGCAGATCCTCCTCACCATCATTATCAATGCCCGTGACGCGCAGCCCAGCGGGGGCAGCATCACCCGTGCGGACATCCGCCCGAGTGGTCACCGCGGACGAGGCGGGTGCTACCGCCGGCCTCGTCGAGGGCACCTACATCTCCCTGACCGTGTCAGGCCAGGGGACCGGCATGGTGCCCAACGTCCTGGCCAGGGCCTTCGAACCGTTCTTTACAACCCAGCCCTTCGGCCTCGGAGCTGGACTTGGTCTTGCCACCGTCTACGGACTCGCAAAACAAAACTACGGGTTCGTCTCGATCACCAGTGAGGTTGGCCGCGGCACCGAAGTTGAAGTTCTCTTCCCGGAGGCGGTCGTTGACCCCGACGCTCTCTCCTCATCAGAGGGGCTGGCCACCGCAAGCGGTGACGGCGCAACCTTACTGATCGTGGAGGATGAGCTCGGGGTCAGGGCGGTAGTCGCCCGCACCCTCACGGCACTCGGATACTCGGTTATCGAGGCAGAGAACGGTGAAGCGGCGCTGGCGCTACCCGACGACGTCTGGAACGACGTGAGCGCGGTCGTGACGGACATCGTGATGCCCGGCATTCGCGGTACCGAGGTCGCCGAACGCGTCCGCCTACGCTTCCCAGCCTTGCCAGTGCTCTTCATTGCAGGATACCTCGACGACCCGGCGGCGATGGCGGCCTGCGAGGAACCGGATCGGGCATTCCTCTCTAAGCCGTTCACCCCTCAGGCGCTCGGCTTTCATGTCGGCGAACTGCTAAGGAAGCGTGGCCGGCCGCAGGCTAGGCCTGTCCAACCCCCCAAGGGCGTATGAAGTCTTCTGGCTCCACCCCAAGGGCGTCCGCCACTCGATTGATGTAGTTGAAGTAACTGACCACCTGCGTGGCGTCATGAATGGCCGTGTCGTCGAAGCCATGCCCGCGCAGCACGTCGAGGTCGGCGGGGCCAACACCTCGATGGTCGCGAGTCAGTTTCTCCGCATACGCGCAGAGTGCGCCGTCGGCCTCCGTGAGTCCGGCGTCTCGCCAGTCCCGGGCGACCGCGTGCACGAAGGCGTCCCTCTTCACATCTGATTCAAACAAGCCCGTGACCTCAGCCCGGAGGTCGTGCGCGTGCGCCTGAATTCAGTAGAAGCAGTCATTGGCGCGAGAGGTCACCACGGCAAGCATCTCCCGCTGCCAACGAGTCAGCGGTGAGCGGCCGAACATGATCGTTCCATAGAACTTCATGGAGGCGTCCATCGCCCTCGGGTTGAGACTCATTACGTGCACGATGTGCCACACACGCCCGGCTCGCTCAATCGCTTCATCGAGCAACTTCTTGAGGAAGCCTGTGGCTTCTTCAAGGGAAATCTGTTTGATGTAAGGCATGACAGAATCTAAGAGGTCCATGCCGAAGTGAACCACAATGGCCCTTAGTCCGTAGTATAAGGTGTGCACATTCTGGAGGAGGTGACCCGTGGCTCAATGTGAAGGGAAAACCAAGAAAGGGGACCGTTGCCGACGAGACGCGAGCGCGGACTCGTCGTTCTGTACGATCCATCAGGATCAAGGGATCAGAGCCCGCGAGACCCGTGAGCCCGAGGAGTGGGATCACGATGCGATCTTGAAAGCTGCCCTCGGCTTCGCGCTTGTGGGCGTGCTGCTCTTGCTTCGGTTCCGACGCTAGGGGAAGAAGTCCCCTAGGTAGAAGCGGGCCTCTGCCAACGCCGAGTCTGTCGCGCGGCTTGCCACAGGCGTCGGATTCGAGTCAGCTTCCGCGGTCATTAACCGCGAACATCGAGCTGACCACGTTGACGCCCAACATCATTGAGAGATCAGAAGCGCGCCGTGACCGTATTGCGGTCATCGCTCCGGAGGGGGTCTTCACGTATGGAGATCTCCTCGACGCGTCCGCCGTCGTCGCGACTCGCTTGCTGGCTGGGCGGGACGACATGGAGGGCGAGCGTGTGTGTTTTCTTGTGCCGCCCGGCTGGGCGCACGTCGCCACCCAGTGGGGCATCTGGCGTGCCGGGGGCATCGCGGTCCCGCTTGCCACATCACACCCGCCTGCTGAACTCGCCTACGTTCTGGATGACGCGCAACCCGAGGTCGTGGTAGCCCACGGCGAGCTATTGGGGCGCGTCACTGAGTCCGCGCAGGATCGAGGGCTAACGATTCTGCAGACTGAGGCGCTCGTTTCGCTTGGACCCACGGGCCAACTCCCGAGCGTCGACGCGGCACGACCGGCGATGATGCTCTACACCTCCGGCACCACAGGTCGGCCCAAGGGTGTGGTAATCTCCCACGCCAACGTCACCGCACAGGTCGAATCTCTGACTACAGCCTGGGACTGGCGCGACACCGACCAGGTATTGCTGCACCTGCCGCTCCATCACGTGCACGGCATCGTGAACATCCTGACGTCGGCACTTTGGAACGGCGCCATCTGCGAGATCCTACCGCGTTTCAATCCGGTCGACGTGTGGGAACGGCTCTCCCGGGGCGATGTCACAGTGTACATGGCTGTGCCAACGGTGTACCGGCGCCTGATCGACGCCTGGGAGGATGCGGACGCACCGACGCGAGAGGCTTGGTCTGCCGGAGCGCGCGCGTGCAGGGTCATGATATCCGGGTCGGCCGCACTCCCGGTGCCCACGTTGGAACGTTGGCAGGAGATCACAGGGCAGCGCCTCCTCGAACGATACGGAATGACCGAGATCGGAATGGCACTGTCCAATCCACTCGAAGGCGAGCGGAGAGCGGGGCACGTTGGCCGCCCTCTGCCCGGCGTCAGCGTCCGCCTCGTGAACGATGAGGATGAGCCTGTCGAGGACGAAACCCAGGGAAACATTCAGGTCCAGGGGCCCACTGTCTTCGCCAAATACTGGAACCGCGACGCAGAAACCGAAGCAGTATTTACCGCCGACGGCTGGTTTCGCACAGGCGACCAGGCGGTGGTTCAGGGGGGTGCGTTTCGCATTCTGGGACGCACCAGCGTGGATATCCTCAAGACTGGTGGCGAAAAGATCTCCGCCCTGGAGATAGAAGATGTCCTGCGTGGGCACCCCGGCGTGACAGACTGTGCGGTAGTCGGTGTTCCCGACGCTGATTGGGGCGACAAGGTCTGTGCCGCCGTCGTGCGAACCCCGTCAGAAGCAGTGAATCATGAGACGCTCCGCGCCTACGCCAAAGAGCGACTCGCACCCTACAAGGTGCCCAAGGAGATACGCATTGTGGACGCCCTGCCTCGGAACGCCATGGGAAAGGTCATGAAGCAAGCCGTGCGCGAACTGTTCGAGGTCACAGAAGAGGAGTGAGTTGTGCGGCGCGCCACGGTGTACAGCGCGCAGCGGGCCCCCATCTTCGAAGCCACGCTTGCCCGACCGCGGCTGGCACCTTCTGTTCACGCTCGCTGAGGCACCAAACATGTTCCTCTGAGTCCGAGGTCTGAATGATCGACGCCGTGCTGGGCAACCTGCGCGAGTTTTGGATGGTCCACACGCTCCTGGCCATCTATACCGTGATGCTCGCACATCATGCATGGTCGGGAAAAAGGCAAACGAAGGACCTTGCCGACTACTACGTGGGCGGCCGCAGCATGGGCGGCTGGGTCATTGGGCTCTCTTTTTTCGCGACCTACGCCAGCACCAACTCGTTCGTGGGCTTCAGCGGCCGGACGTACGCCTGGGGCCTGCCTTGGTTGCTCTTTATTCCCGCGTCGGTGGCGTTCTGCCTGTTCGCTTGGATCGTCGTGGCACCAAGGCTGCGTAGCTTCACCGCCGCCATGGACTCCCTCACGATCCCGGACTTCATAGGATTTCGGTTCAATAGCACCGCCGCGAGGGTCTTCGCTGCGGTCATCGTGATCGCCGCGTCGTTCTTCTACATGACGGCGGTCTTCAAGGGAATCGGCAACCTCCTCGAGGTATTTCTCGAGATTCCTTACAAAATTTCGATCGTAATCGTCTTCTTCGTGGTGATGACGTATACGATGATCGGCGGCTTCATCAGCGTCGTAAAAACCGATGCCGTGCAAGGGGTCGTCATGATGCTGGCTGCGGTGCTGCTGTTCGCGGGCACCGTAAGTGCCGCAGGCGGACTGGGTTCGATTTTGGAGGTCCGAGCCCAACCCGGTGGCGAGGAACTCTTCACATGGGGCGGCGGAGTCGCGATTCCTGTTCTGATCGGCACCATGGTCGCGGGGTTAGTGAAGTTCGTGGTGGAGCCACGTCAGCTGTCGCGATTCTTCGCGTTAGAAGGGGACAAGGCGATTCGCACGGGAATGATCGTGTCATCGGTGACGTTCGCGGCGGTCTTTTCCCTCCTGATACCGGTGGGCATGTACGCTCGTCGGATCTTCCCTTCCGGCATCGATGATACAGATCTCGTTGTGCCGCGACTTCTGAGCGAAGTGTTCGGCCAGGGCACCAGCGCCTTCCTCATGGTCGCGATGGTCGCTGCCGCGATGTCATCACTGGACAGCGTCCTCCTCGTGATGGCCTCGACTGCCGAACGTGACCTCGCCGCGATCGTGGTTCCCGGGAGGAGTGAAAAACAAGAGATGGCCTGGACCAAGGGATGGGTCGCGCTCTTCGCCTTCATCACCATGCTCATATCGTTGAACCCCCCGGGGGGCATCGTGGAGCTCACGGCCTTCAGTGGCGCCCTCTATGGCGCCTGTTTCTTCCCGACGCTCGTGCTCGGCCTCCACTGGAAGCGCGGTAACGGGAACGCGGTCATTGGTTCATTCGTGACAGGAATCGTGGTGCTTCTGACGTGGACGTTCGTGCCAGGCTCGGAAATCATTCATGAAATCTTTCCGGCGATGCTGCTGTCCACTGGAGCATATGTAGGGCTCTCGCTCATTGGGACCGACGCGGCGAGCGAGACGGTCCTCCGCCTCATGGACGGGGATAAGGCTTCATAGCTTCGGAACCGTCGGAAGGATCTCATTGACGCTATCGTAGTAGCAGTCACCTAGTGTCTCGTAACAGAAGTTCGTTGAGCACCGAGAGTGCCGATGCGCCGCGATGGCAAGGCGCGACGACAAGGAACAGCATCGCTATTTTGCGGAGGAGCAACGAAGCCAGCGTGGATGCAGCGGCGTTCGAATGCAAACGAACTTCTTATACGGGAAACTAGCCGATGCAGACCTCACACCTGAGACTTCCTTGAGCACGATCACCCTCGCGGAAAACAAAGCTGATCTTCTCGCCTCGCTGCGCCGTCTGCAGGGACGAGGTACGGTCGGTGACCTGACTGCTGATTCCGGACTCGCCTCGGACAACGTGCGTGTGGGCCTGAAGGAACTGCTCGAAACGCACCACGGGCATCTAGATGTGGCGGATTCGGGGGAGCTCCTGTATCGCTTCGATGAGAAGCTCATCCAGCGAGGCACAGAGCCCCTGCTGGCCCGCCTGAAGCGGACGGCCACGGACGTGTTCACGAAGGGCTTCAAGGCCACCATCGTGATCTTTCTCGTGGTGTACTTCATCATCTTCGTCGCCCTGGTGATCGCGGCTCTGACCGCGAACAAGAACAGTGATTCCCGTGACGGAGGCCTGGGGGGTCGCCGCGGTGGCGGCGGCGGACACCGTCATTTCGGGCTCGGCAATTTCTGGCTGTGGTACTACATCTGGACGCCAAATTGGCGCCTCGGTCGTCCCTACTACGGACATCGCTGGGAGAGCCAGTTACCCAAGGCCGACCGCGCGCCCTTCTACAAGAAGGTCTTCGCGTTTGTCTTCGGTGCCGACAAACCGACCCCAAGCCCTCAGCAGCTCGACCGAAGCAAGCTTCGTTTGATCCGCGCGCGGAAAGGCGTGATTACGACCGCCGAACTGGTTGAACACACAGGACTCCCCTTTGTCGATGCAGAAGACGAGATGGGGCGGCTCCTCGGGGCGTACGACGGCGAAGCCGCAGTCTCACCGGACAGCGAGTTGGTCTATGCGTTTCCCGGCCTGATGGTGAGTGCGCACGACTCAGGACCCGCCAAGGAACCCAACCCGGCGTGGCTGCGGCTTGAGCCGCAGCAGGAACTCACCGGCAACACTGCTGGGGCGAACGCGATTGTGGCGGGCATGAACGCGTTTACGCTCGTGGCCTCCGCGACCTCGCCGTGGTTCATATTTCCCCGCCTCGGGATCGGCGGGGCAGCCGCGGTCGTTGGCCTCGTGCTCGTGCCGATGGTGTTCAGCGCGCTCTTCTTCGCTCTTCCCGGGCTACGCATGTGGGGCGTAAAACGGGAGAACAAACGGCGCGCCAAACGCAACATCCGGAGGGTTCTCCTAGGCCTGGTCTACGCACGCTCCTTGGATGGGGATGCAGAGGTGGGCTCGGCAGAAGCGCTTGAGTATGTCAAACAACGGCTCCCCGGAACGGCCGCACTTGCGGTCGAACGCGCGCTCCAGGAGTTGGCCTCAGAACTGAACGCCGATGTCAGCGTGGATGAAGCGGGCGCCACGGGATATCGATTCCCTGCGATCCGCAAACAATTCACCGCGAGTGAGACCGTGCGGCGAAAGCTCCAACTCGAGAATCGCACCCTCGGCGAGGTGGTCTTCTCAACAGGGGATTCCGTGAACGAAGCCAGTGAGCGGGATATGCGCCTCTTCGATAGGGAGCTGAAGGGTGATGAGGCTCGCTTCGACAAATACCTGCCAGCCACCGACCGCATTGGCTTCGAAGATGACTTCGAACTCGTCGCTTTCGACGAAGAGCTACGGAGCCGAGGCCTCGCCAAGGCATAACACCACACTAGGAACACGCCCTCGGAGTTAGCCTCCGAGGGCGGCGATTCTTGCGCGTGCGTGCTGTACGGTCTGCATGCCCCGGGCGTCCGCATTCGACCATTGGTCGATGACACGCTGGTATGCCTCGATGGCCTTCGCGGTGTTTCCTGTCTGTTCGTAGAGTGGCCCGAGCACCAGCGTCGACCTGAGCCGATGGGGGCCGTTGAGCTCGAAGAAGGCGCAACCGCCCTCAACCACGGTCTCGTGACGCCGGATGGCCTCGTCAACCTGGCCGGTGTGCTCGGCGATCCTCGCCTCTTCGACTGTGAAACAAGTCGAACACCCGTACGCGTCAGCGGCGTCAACCAAGGCGCCCAGGGCGCCAGCCGTATCACCCGACGCGATCCTCACATTGAGGACCAGCCTGAACAAATTCATTCGGGTCTCGATACCGCGTTCAGTCTCTGGGTTGAGTGTCTCGTAGTCATCAATGACACCCTCCGCGCGGGCTCGATCTCCCAGGAGGCTCAGGTTGAGCGCCACAAAAAATTGATTGCGTTCAACCGGGTCGATGGAGTCATATGTGCCGCTAGATGCTCTCAAGCTGGGCCCGGAG
>CALFPJ010000003.1 GCA_937919655.1 uncultured Gemmatimonadales bacterium | reverse complement strand
GGGGTCGCCGCCCATGAGGTCGTCTCTCCTCGCTCGCCGTAGAACAACTACGACTCGTCGTCGTTCCTACTTTTGGTCTGGCGAGACCTCTGCGCGCGCGCCACTGTACTTCTTCAACAGCCTTCTGATGGGCGCGGCTCCTGCGCCGCGCTTGCCGTGACACCACCGACCGTTCTTCTTCTGGCAGGAGAGGCTTCGGGCGACCTCTACGGTGCGGATGTGGCCGCGGCTCTCAGGGCGCGGGTCCCCGGAATCCGAATTGTGGGCATGGGCGGACCCTGCATGGCCGCGGAGGGCGTTGAACTGCTCGCCGAACTCGACGACTTGGCGGTCATGGGGTTTGGCGAAATCGTCAGGCACTTGGAGTTCTTCAGGGCGCTGGAACGCCGGATGAGGGAGTGGGTTCTGCGCGCAGATCTGGTCATTCCGATCGACTATCCCGGCTTCAACATGCGTATCGCTCGGGCGGCCCGAGAAGCCGGCCGGCCCGTTGTGTATTACATCTCGCCGAAGGTGTGGGCCTGGCGGGCCTCCCGGGCGAAGCGACTGGCGGAGGACGTGGATCACGTGGCCGTGATCTTCCCGTTCGAAGTTGACATTCTAGAAAAAGCGGGGGCTCGAGCCACGTTCGTCGGCAACCCGCTCCTGGATCGACCGAACGACGTAGATGGGTTTGCAATCTTTCATGAACGATGGGGACTCGACGCCACGAGGCCGATCTTGGCCGTATTGCCAGGCTCGCGGCACCAAGAACTCGAACGCCATCTACAACCGTTTTTGAGGGCCGCGGCCTTGGTGGCCGAGGCCGTCCCGGATGTGCAGACGGTGGTCGCCAAGGCGCCTACATTGCCCGCCTCGGCGTATGCGGGGCTAGGTGTGCCGGTGGTTGAGGACACTCGAGCGCTCCTGCGCCACTCACGGGCCAGCCTTGTGAAGTCCGGGACCTCGACACTTGAAGCGACGCTGGAGGAGACGCCGTTCGTTGTGGCCTACCGCACCTCGGCGTTTTCCTGGGCGATCGTCCGACGTGTGCTGAAGATCGAGCACGTCTCGCTAACGAACTTGGTGGCTGGCGAAGAGGTCGTGCCCGAATTCATTCAAGAGGCGATGATTCCGGAGCACCTCGCCGAACGCCTCATTCCCCTACTAGACCTGGGCAGTGCCGCACGCCAACGACAGGTCATCGGGCTTGCCAAGATCCGCTCACTCTTGGGCTCCCCCGGGGCGTCCGCTCGTGTGGCAGAGTTGGGCCTTCGGTTGATGGAGGCACGTTCGTGAGCGACCTGAAGTTCGAGGCCGCCGGAGTCGTGGGGGCTGGACTCATGGGCGCGTTGTTTGCGACGACTCGCGTCAAACGAATTGGGGCGGAGAACTACGAGCATTTCCGAAGGTCTGGAAAGCCGGTGATCTTCGTGTGTTGGCACGGTCAGCTGTTGCCCATGGTGCATTACCACCGGCGGGAGGGGATCACGGTCCTTGTCAGCGAGCACACGGACGGGGAGTACATCACGCGAGTCCTTGAGCGGAACGGCTTCGGAACTGTGCGAGGGTCGAGCACTCGAGGCGCCACAAAGGCGCTCAGGGGGCTCGTAAGGGTCGCTCGCCGGGGGAATGACATCGGACTGACCCCCGACGGTCCGAAGGGCCCCTACGGCGTGTTCAAGCCAGGTGCGCTCGCCGTGGCTCAGATGACGGGATTGCCGATTGTGCCGTTAGCCGTGGGCGCGTCGTCCGGGTGGCGTTTCCGTAGTTGGGATGGCTTCTTGGTACCGAAGCCTCTGTCGACAATCCGGCTTCAGTATTTGCCGCCGCGCTTCGTCCGCCGTGATTCCAGGCGTGAGGACCTTGAGCGGCTCAGTGGCGAGATCGGTGCCGAACTCAACGCGTTAACGGCGACGCTCAACCCAGAGGGCTTGGACCCTCCTTCAGCGCCGTGAGGGCAACCTTCGAGCAGTTTTTTCGCCGCGTGTGGGCTGAGGAGGCGGGCGCAGCTGGCCGGTGGGTCGCCACGGCCGGAAAGCCACTGTCGTGGGCCCTTGGTGTGGCCGTCGCAGAACGCAACCGGCGCTATGATGAGTCGGGCGGCGAACGGGTCGATGGCCTGAAGGTGGTGTCGGTGGGGAACCTGGCGGTAGGCGGGACGGGCAAGACGCCCATTGCCGCTTGGGTGGTCTCTGTGGTGAAGGCGCGTGGCCGAGTGCCGGCGCTGGTGGCGCG
Organism: uncultured Gemmatimonadales bacterium; assembly: GCA_937919655.1. Taxonomy (GTDB): domain Bacteria; phylum Gemmatimonadota; class Gemmatimonadetes; order Longimicrobiales; family Gaopeijiaceae; genus CALFPJ01. The sequence continues at coordinate 8,453 of CALFPJ010000003.1, read as the reverse complement.
AGGATATGGCCAAGACGAGATCCTACTTCACGAGCATTGGCACCCAGGCGTTGCGGTGGTGGTCAATCCGGACCGGGTTGCGGGCGCCCGTGAGGCACGGCGCGCCGGGGCCGATGTCGTCGTCCTGGACGACGGATTCCAGCATCGTCGCCTACACCGGGACTTGGACGTCGTGCTTCTGGCAGCAGAAGACGCGTTCCCGGGCGAACTTCTTCCGTCTGGGCCCTACCGCGAGCCGCCTACGGCTCTGAGGAGGGCGGACGTGGTCATCGTGACCCGGCGGACGGCATCTCCAGAGACCGCTGAGGCCCTGGCGGCCGCGGCACACGCGCTCGCACCGGCAGCGGCCATCGGCGTCGTGCACTTTGGAATTCGGGACTGGTGTCTATTGGACGGGACACCCGTCGATGCACCTGTCGGGCCGGTCCTGGCCGTGGCAGGGGTGGGCCGTCCTGAGACCTTCGGCGACACTGTGGCGGCCGAAACCCGTGCCGCTGTTGAGCTGCTGGCCTTCGCCGACCACCACCGCTACAGGCCCGCCGACCTGCAGCGAATAGGTGAAATCGCCGCCGGTCGGATCGTTGCCGTGACTGAAAAGGACGCAGTCAAATTGAGGGCCTTCGCCAAGTCGTTCGGGGACGTCCGTGTCCTGCGTCAAGAAGTGCGCTGGGACTCGGGCCGGGAACGTGTCGAGGACATGGTTGCTACGGCTCGCAGGGTGCCCGGGTGAGGGTTCTGATCGTCGCGGTTGGGGGCGTGAAGGGAGCCCTGACCAGTGTGGTATCGGATTATGAGGCCCGGGCCTCTCGTTACTGGAAGCTTACCGTGGAGGAAGTCGTTGCGGGCACAAAAGGGGGCTCAAAGGACCCGAACACCGTCATGGCCGCCGAAGCAGAGCGATTGATCGCACGCGTCCCGGCGCACTTGGAGCTGATTGCCCTGACACGCGATGGCAAACAGATGGGCTCTGCGGAACTCTCAGAGTACCTTGAGGGCCACGCGATTCGGTCGTCCGCGGGTCTCGCGTTCGTAATCGGGGGCGCGCATGGTCTGGGCGCTTCGGTTTTGGCCCGCGCCGCACGCAAGCTTTCTTTGTCTAAGATGACTTTGCCGCACGAAGTCGCTCGGGTCCTGTTGGCTGAACAACTCTACCGTGCTGGGACGATCCTGCGCGGAGAGCCGTACCATAAAGGCTGATTTCACATGGAATTGATCGTAGGCCGACCCTCCGGATCTGACGTCGTCAGGGGGTACATCGAGGGCGAAGTGTCCGCCTGTACCTTCTTCGGGCGCCACTTCGAATCGCTCGACGACTTCCGCTCCAAGGCGGCCGAGGTCGATGCCCGCTTCGACCGGGCCGCGCGTGCGCGTGCTGTCGGAGCCTTGATCGTGCCGCCAGGAGGGGATGCGACCCGGCTTGAGGCGTTCGTCGAGCAGGGCGGCTACATGGTCACCACCGGTCAGCAGCCTGGGTTGTTCGGGGGCCCTATGTACAGCATCAACAAGGCGTTGACTGCGGTGCGCCTGGCCGAAGCCCTGGAGGCCGAACTGGGCAAGCCGGTGATCCCTGTGTTCTGGGTGGCGTCCGACGACCACGATTGGGCCGAGGCGAACCACACAGACATCATCGGCGTCGACAACGAATTGCATCGGTTCGAGATCCCGTCGCCGGACGACTCGGTGTCCCCGTCGCTCCATCGAATACCGATGGGGGATCGCGTGTCTGAAGTCGTTGAGCAATTCCTGCAAAACCTACCCAATACTGATTTTAGCAAAGAACACCTCGAGTTGATTCGAGAGGCATTTTCACCCACGGCCACGCTTGCTGAGGGCTTCCACACCGTTCTTCAGCGGCTGTTGGGGCGCTTCGGACTCTTCTTTACGGACGCCGCCCATCCGGCGCTCAAAGAACACTCTGCCGGGGCGCTGCTGGACGAACTCGGCCGCGCTGAAGAGTTGGAGGGGGTACTCACGGTGACTGCCAATGCACTCGAAGCGGCCGGCTTCGGCCTCCAGGTCCCGATACTTGAAGGAGGGGTAAACCTCTTCCTAGACGGCCCCAGCGGGCGTGAACGGCTGTACCGAGAGGGTGACGCATTTCGCCTCAGGACGTCCCAGACCCTCGTATCTAGAGACGATGTCCAGGCGCAGCGCGCGCAAGACCCGTCTGTTCTGAGTCCCAACGTCCTTTTTCGACCTGTAATCGAGAGTCTGGTGTTTCCGACGCTGTCCTACGTCGGTGGACCAGGGGAAATGGCGTATTTCGCGCAGATCAAGGACTATTTCGCCGTCCATGGTGTTGAAATGCCTGTGGTTTATCCCCGTTTTTCGGTGACTCCGGTCGAAACCAAGATCCGAAAGGTGTTAGACAAATTCGGCTTGAGCGTTGAGGCGCTGCATCGTCCGTTCCACGAAGTCGCAGGAGACATTGCGAGAGACGAGGTGCCTGCAGAGGTCCGTGCCGCGCTCGGGACCGTGCGGGGGGCGATCGCCAAGGGTGTGGGCGAACTCCAGCAGGCGGTCACGCCGATCGATCCCACGCTTAAGGGCCCAGTACAGCACGTGCGCAGCCAGTCCTTCATGGCGCTTGATGAATTGGAGAAGAAGATCGTGCATGCGCTGAAACGGGAGAACGAAATCGCGCTCGGACAGCTGGAGAAGGCTCAAGTACACATCTTTCCGAACGGAAAGCCGGCTGAGAGAGTTCAAAATCCGTATTATTTCGTTGCTCGATACGGCGGCGCGGTTCTTGATGAACTGTATGACGCGTTTCGGGTGAACCTCTCAGAAGCGTCCGGCGTATGATCTTGTTGTGCCCTAACCGTTTTCCCGTCTAGTTTCGGCCTATGTTCTTGCAGCTGATCTTGATTCTTGTCGTTCTCATCCCGCTCCTGGCGATCGTCTTGGATTCCCAGGTCGGACGCGCCCTGGCGTCACGGATGGAGCGCAGAGGGCTCGACGGGCCGCCGGATCTCTTGGCCGAACGGATCGGGTACCTCGAGGGTGAGGTCGAACGGCTCACGAATGAAATATCGCGCCTGGACGAGGAGGGTCAGTTTCTGACAAAGCTCCTCACTGAACGGTCTGAGGTCGAGGCCGCGCTTCCGCCCGGTGACGATTCCGCCTAACCAGACCCCAGCCGGCACCGAGAAGGGAGCCCGCGCCGCAACATCTGTAGGCGCGGGTATCTTTTTGAGCCGTGTATTGGGCTTCGTGCGTGAGCGTGTCTTTGGGTACTACTTCGGCTCCAGTGACTTCGCGGACGCGTGGCGGGCCGCGCTCAGGTTGCCGAACGTGCTCCGGAATCTGTTGGGGGAGGGGACACTTTCCGCGTCGATGATCCCTGTTTATGCCGAATTCCTTCAGGAGGGGAAGGAGGAAGAGGCGAGCCGCTTCGCCGGCGCCGTGCTGGGGATTCTCACCGTCGCGGCGGGTACTCTGGTGCTCGGCGGAGTGCTGATCGCACCGATCCTGGTCGGGCTGTTCTTCTCTCTGTGGAGCCCCGAGAAACAGGCGCTCACGACGACGCTCGTGCGGATCCTTTTCCCGATGAGCGGAATCTTTGTGATCTCGGCTTGGGCGATGGGCGTGCTGGACAGCCACCGGCGCTTTTTCGTCTCGTATGTGGCTCCTGCGGCCTGGAATACCGCCCTGATCGTCGCGCTTGTCGCCGGGGGCGCCTACTGGGGCTTGGGCCAACGAGACCTTGTGATCTTATTGGCCTGGAGCGCACTCCTCGGTGGTGGGCTGCAATTCGGCTTCCAACTCCCATTCGTGTTAGGGCATCTCAAGGGCCTGCATCCATCCTTGGGGAAGGGTGTGGAGGGAGTCCCAGAGGCCATTAGGAATTTTGGCCCCGTGGTTGCGGCCAGAGGGGTCGTAAACCTCAGCGGATGGTTCGAGATTTTTCTCGCGGGCCGCTTGTTCGGGGGAGCGGTGGCCGTGATGGGCTACGCCCAGACGTTCTATCTTCTCCCCATCTCGCTCTTCGGTATCAGCGTGGCGGCGTCGGAATTGCCCGAGTTGTCGCGGATGCGGGACGAAGACCGTTCGGTACTGGCGGAGCGGGTAGCGGTGGCACTGAAGCGTGTCGCTTATTTCCTGATTCCCTCCGCGATCGCTTACATAACTCTGGGTGACGTCCTGATTGCCGGACTTTATGAGACCGGTCAGTTTGGGAGCGCAGAGACGCTCGTAACGTGGGCGATTCTGAGTGCATTCGCATTCGGGCTTCCGGCCACCGCGAGCTCGCGCGCGCTGTCCTCGGTATTTTATGCGCTGCGGGACACGAAGACGCCCGCTCGGATCGCCTACCTGCGGGTTGCGGTCTCATTGATCGTTGGCGTTCTGGCCATGATCCCGCTGGATGGCTTCGGCTTCGCCACCTTGCGCCTGGGCGCAGCGGGTCTGGCCATGGGTGCCTCCGCCTCGGCTTGGGTCGAGTACGTGCTACTGAGGCGCGCATTGAGTGAGAAGATTGGCCCCCACGGGCCGGGACTGGGTTCCATGCTACGACTGAGCCTCGCCGCGACCGTCGCAGCGGCAGTCGGCGTCTCGTTGCAGGTCATGTTGCCGGATGCCCCCCCGATCGTGATGGCCCTGGAAACGCTCATCCCGTTTGGGGTAGTGTACCTGCTCTTGGCGGCCGCGTTGGGCGAGCGCACATCTCTGCGCCGGTCGACTGGCGCCTGACGAAGCCTTCGTAACGAGCCCACGTGCCCGTCGACTCAGCCCAACTCCGCACGCTTTCAACCAAGCCCGGCGTCTATCTGTTCAGAGACGGACGGGGGGTGGTGCTCTACGTCGGAAAGGCGAAGGTGCTGCGCAGCCGTGTGCGGAGCTACTTCCGGCGAGAGGCGGATCTCAGCCCCAAGAACCGAGAGATGGTGCGGTTGATCGACGCGCTGGAAACCTTGGTCGTGGGCACGGAGGCGGAGGCATTGATCCTCGAAGCCAACTTGATCAAGGAGCACCTTCCCCGTTTTAACATTCTCATGCGGGACGACAAGAAGTACCCGTACATCAAAGTCACAGTGCGGGAGCCGTTTCCGAGGGTCTACGTCACGCGGCGGGTGACATCAGACGGAGCGCGTTATTTCGGCCCCTACACGTCCGTCGGCCCGATGCGGCAGGCGCTGGACGTGATCAAGCGTCTGCACACCGTGCGGTCGTGCCGCTACAACTTGCCCAAGGAGGCCCCTGAACGGGCTTGCCTGGACTACCACATCGGCCTGTGCAAGGCGCCGTGCGTGGGCCTCCAAACTGAAGCCGACTACCGGGGCATGGTCAACGAGATCCTCAGGATTCTTGAAGGCGACACGGAAGAGCTGAGGGCCGATGTGGAGGTCACCATGCGCGACGCATCGAACGCACTCGACTTCGAGCGCGCAGCGCGCATGCGTGACGTGCTGGCGGGCCTGGACGCCCTTGCCAAGGAGCAGCGCGTCCACCGGGCCCAGGGCGGAGACCTCGACATCGTGGGCATGGCCAGGGACGGTGACCTGGGTGTGGGGGTGGTTCTCAAGGTGCGCGCAGGTCTCCTCCTCGGTCGCTCGGCTCAGCGATTTGCCAAGATCCTGGATGAGTCGGATGAGGACGTCTTGAGCTCACTCGTGTCGCGCCACTACCTGGGGAAGGGGGAGTTGGGGATGGTGGACCTTCCTCGCCACGTGCTTCTTCCGGGTGCGTTCGCCGACAGTGACCTTCTTGCCGAGATCCTGACCGAGGCCGCCGGTCGCCAAGTGGCCGTTTTGGAACCACAGAGAGGCGAGAAGCGCCGCCTGGTGGACCTGGCTGAGGAGAACGCCCGCCACATGTTGGAGGACCGAGTCGCAACCCTCTCCCATGCGCCGGACAGAGCGGAGGACGCACTCTTCAGCCTTCAGGACGAACTCGACCTGAAGGTCGTACCCCGGCTCATTGTGTGTTTCGATGTCTCGCACATGCAGGGAACCGAGACCGTCGCCAGCGCGGTGGTCTTCGAGAACGGCGAACCACGGCGAGCTGCCTACCGGCACATGCGCATAAAGGGGGCCTGGGGCAACGATGACTATGCCTCAATGGCGGAGGCCGTGGGCCGATATTTCCGTCGACGGTTGGAAGAGGGAAAGCCGCTTCCCGATTTGGCGGTCATCGACGGGGGCAAGGGGCAGTTGAGTGCGGCCAAAGAGGCCCTCATGGCGCTCTCTCTCGACGACGTCGCCGTGATCTCCCTCGCGAAGAAGAAAGAGGAGGTGTTCATCCCGGGTGTATCTGCGTCGATCCGGCTGGACAAAAGAAACCGAGCGCTGCATCTCCTCCAGCGCGCCAGGGACGAGGCGCACCGGTTCGCCCACCGGTATAATCGGAAGTTGCGCAGCAAACGGACCCTGCGCAGCGACCTCGGAGACATCCCTGGAATTGGCCCGCACCGGCAACGGACGTTGCTCCGCCGCTTCGGTTCGTTGAAGGGGGTCAAGGAGGCAACCAAGGATGAGATCGCACGGGTGCCGGGTTTCTCTGAGGCGCTTGCGAGCCGCGTGCTGACGTACCTTGGGCGGTGATTGGCGCTGTGCGGGTGTTTGGCGCGTGCGGGCTTGCGGCGCCTCGGCCCTGGAGGATGTTGCTGAACTCTGTGCCGATCTCAACACTATCAAGTAATTATCGCTCTATTAGGCGTATAGAGTTGGCCTTCGGGCTGCATAGGCGGGCCATCTGCGCCTCGTCACGTGAAATAACGTGCTATCAGCCCTTGGCGTGGTTTTTGCGCCCTTCTAGTTTATCCGTCTACCCAATGAAGAGTTTGCCCTTAATGGAGCGTTTGACCCCAATGGAGGATCCCCGGATGAAGACCCGTTTCGGACTCGTCCTGATGTTGGCCCTTGGCCTCGGAACCGCCGGTTGTGCATCTGGTGGAGCCGGTCCCGCTGGCGGTGGCACTTCAGCCCGTCCGGCGACCCCGGGTGGCGAAGCTCTCGCCCAGGGCGAGCGTCCACGTCAGACAGAGAACACACGCCTCGCGCAGCGACAGTTAGAGGCCGGTGATGACACAGAAGATCCCGCAGAGGCGAAGATGTTCTACGAGCAGGCGCTCGAGGCCGCGATGGCTGGGATCGCCGAGGACGGCACCAACCCACTGGCGCACCGCCAGGCGGCCTTGGCCAACCTCTCGCTCGAGAACTATGAGGCTGCCGCAGCGCATTTCGAGCACGCTGCCACGCTGCGTCCGATCTATGCATTCGAGGACGAAGGCATCCGCGAGCAGGCTTGGATCATGCTCTACCAGCAGGCGATCCCCCTCGTGAACGCTGGCGACTACGAGCCGGCCATCGAACTCTTCGAGTCGGCCAACGCCATCTTCGCGTCGCGTCCGGAAGGCATGGTGACGCTCGCGCAGCTGTATGCGCAGACGCGTGACCACGACAAGGCCCTCGCGAATATGGATGCGGCTCTGGTCATCATCAATTCGGACAAGATTACGGAAATGGACTCGGCCACCGTGGTAGCCTGGCAGACCCAGGCGGCTGACCTTCCGCTTCTCAGGGCGCAGGTGCTTGCCGACGCCGGTCGCTTCGAAGAGGCGGCGGTGGCATTTCGCGCCATCGCAGCTGAGCATCCGGACGACCTCCTTGCCCTTCGAAACCTGGCCGGAATTCTAATCCAGATGGGCAACGAAGCTGAGGCGTTCGAGGTCTATGACGATCTCATGACGCGCCCCGGGCTGACGTCTGGCGACTTCTACACGATCGGCGTGGGCTTCTATACGGGAAGCGCCTATACTCGCGCAGCGGCTGCTTTCGAAGGCGCGGTCAGGCTCAGCGCTAAGGATCGTGATGCGATTGAAATGTGGACGCGTTCACTCCAGTTGGACTCGGCTTATGCAGCGATTCCCGGGGTTGGGGAACGATGGATCCAGCTCGATCCCAATAATCAGAACGCCTACCTGATCATGGCGCAGGCCACGAACATCAACGGCGACGAAGATCGCGCTCGTGAACTGATTGGAGCGATCGATGGCCTTGCTGTCGACGTTAAGGATCTGCAGATCGCGCGCCGCAGTGACGGTGGCGCAACCGTCTCGGGTTCGGTCATCAACAAGACCTTGGAGCAGGGTACGAGCGTGACACTCATCTTCACGTTCTACACGGCGGCTGGTGATGTGATGGGCACCGTCGAGCACCGCGTGACCGTAGGGGCGACGGCCATGGCCGAAGTCTTCCAGGTTAATTTCGATTCTGCGGACAGGATCGGTGGTTACGGGTACACGCTGTCGGTGGGTTGATCGGCAGGGAAAGCCTTAAGTGAAGTAGGGTTGGGCGGGCGGCTTCCTTCGGGGAGTCGCCCGTTTTTTTTGCCGCTTTCTTGACCGGTTCCAGGGCTAGGCTAGATTTCCCGTCGCGCGGGAGTAGCTCAGTTGGTAGAGCATCAGCTTCCCAAGCTGAGGGTCGCCGGTTCGAACCCGGTCTCCCGCTTAG
>CALFPJ010000002.1 GCA_937919655.1 uncultured Gemmatimonadales bacterium | reverse complement strand
TCGAAGCCGAACTCGTTGTTGGTCCCGTACGTGATGTCGGCTCCGTAGGCGGCCTGGCGCTCCGGTGAGCCCGGATCATAGAGGTCGATCACACCGACGCTGAGCCCCAAGAATTCAAAGACCGTCCCCATCCACTGCGCGTCGCGCTGAGCAAGGTAGGTGTTCACCGTGACGAGGTGCGCCCCGCGCCCGGCCAAGGCATTCAGATAAAGCGGCATGGTCGCGACAAGGGTCTTACCCTCACCGGTCGCCATCTCGGCCACCTTGCCGTGATGTAGGGCAATACCGCCGATGAGCTGCACATCGTAGGGCACCATGTCCCAGACGAGTGTCTGGCCGGTGACTATAATTTCTGTCCCCACCAGACGTCGGCAGGCGTCCTTCACCACGGCGAAGGCCTCCGGGAGAAGGTCCTCGAGCGTCTCTTCGACGAGCTCCTTCAAATCAGCCTCGAGCCCACCAATCTCGATCGAAAGGCGCTCGCGCTCAGAAGGCTCTTCGGAGTGGCGCTTCTCTTCGCGAAGGGTCGCGATTTCAGCCTTCAGCTCAGCTGACGCGTCCTCAATCTGCTTCTTGAAATCGGCAGTCTTGGCACGGAGTTGTTCGTCGGATAACGACGCATATGTGTCGGCGACTTGGTTGATCTCGTCGACGAGGGGTTGGAGCCTCTTGGCTTCACGCTTGTGGTGATTGCCTACGAGGGCCTGGAGTGCTGCTTTTAGCATGGACTGACGGCCGCTGTCTATGGTTCGCCCGACGCGTACGGACGTTCATTTCTTAAGGTCTTGACTAGGGAATATCGTAGCACATGCTACGGCGCTGGGTACCCCAAGGCTTCAGGGATGGGTCCCAGCCGTTCGAGCCCGAGGACCAGGCTCGCGGGGCCCCTGACGCCGGCCCGTGGCCTCTGGGAATGCGGCAATCAGGAAGTCCAACAGCCGGCGGCCATCCTCCGCTTCCAACGCTGCGGCCAGGTCGAGGGGCAGGTTGGCGAAACCTGCCTGTGTCTCCACGAGGAATACTCGCTCGGCTTCGGTGGCATGCACCTTCTCTTCCGGATCCGACAACTCCTCATGGAGCTTTTCTCCCGGTCGCATCCCGGTGATCACCACGTTTTCTCCGAGGCGGAACGGTTGCCCCGAGAGGCGCAATAGATCGCGCGCCAGATCAATGATCTTGATGGGCTCCCCCATGTCCAGCATCGCGACGTGCCCGGGAAAGGACTTCAGCAGCGACGTCTGCAGGATCAGTTGCACTGCCTCGGGGATCGTCATGAAGTACCGAGTCACTTCAGCGCTCGTGAGCGTAAGCGGTTTACTCGCCTCAATTTGTTTGCGAAAGAGAGGGATCACGCTCCCGTTGCTGCCCAGCACGTTGCCGAAGCGCACGGCCCCGAACTCCGTATTTGGAAACTTCTGTTGCAGGCTCAAGATCACCCGTTCCGCCAGCTGCTTGGTCGCGCCCATGATGTTGGAGGGGCGCACCGCCTTGTCGGTGCTCACCAGAAGAAACGACCTGACCCCGGCCTGGGCGGCCCGAGACCCGACGATGTAGGTACCCAGCACGTTCGTGAGGACCGCAGAGCGCCGATTGTGCTCCATGAGTGGCACGTGCTTGTACGCGGCCGCATGGAAGACCCGTTTGGGCCGATACCGCTCCATTGCACCCATGACCGCTTCGGCGTCGGTCACGCTCGCCACTAACGGAATGACGTGAACATCTGGAGCGAGGGCATTCAACTCCAGTTCCAGATAGTACAGTGGGGTCTCTGCCTGATCGTAAAGCACAAGGCACCGGGGGCCGTTGATCGCGACCTGACGGGCGAGTTCAGACCCGATCGAGCCCGCGGCACCGGTGACCATGACGCACTGTCCCTTCAGGTCCTGAGCCAGCGCGGGAAGCTCGAGTTGGACAGGATCGCGTCCCAGCAGATCCTCCACCTGGACTGACCTCAGGTGGCTGATCGAGGCGCTACCATCCAAGACGTCATCGATGCCGGGAAGGATCTTCAGCGGCAGATCAGCGCCTTCACACTGCTTGATGAGTTGGCGAAGCTGATCCGGGCTGGCGCTCGGCACCCCAATCACGATCTCGTCCGCGCGCACCCCGGCGGCGATCGCGGGCGCATCTTTCGGCGACCCGATCACCTCGACGCCATGGATCAGTATCCCCCACTTGAGCGGGTCATCGTCCATCACCCCGACCGGCACATACCCGACTCCGGACCGCAACATCTGAGAAACCAGAAGTTGGCCCGCCTCTCCAGCCCCCACCACAAGCACCCGCTTCCGGTCAGCGGCGTGCCGCACCCGGGAGAACTCGAAGATGAGTCGGTAGAGGACCCAAACCCCAGCTGTGCCGTACCCACTGAACACCCACTCCAGCAAGATGACAGACCTCGGCACCGCATGGAGCGCGTCGATACTCCAGGTGAGCCCCAAGAACACGAGCGAGCCCGTTGTGGTCGTCGCTAGTAGCCGCACGACATCGCGGGTGCCGACATAGCGCCAACGGCTGATGCCAAGCCGGAAGAGATAGTTGAAGCCCAGGCGAATCGCGATCAGGAGCGTAAGGACTTGGACAAAACGCCAATCGAGGAGCACCGCCACATCGAACTCGAAGCGAGCCAAGTAGGCGAGCGCCAGCGCACCCGTCGCGATCGCCGAATACACGACGGACGCCACAAAGCGGCGGTAGCGACGCGCGGTTTCGATGAATTGGGCTAACACTTCACGTGGGGCCGAGGCCGGAAGGAACCGCCACCGTCGTGGCTGGAGTGGGTCGTGTCATACACCTGCGGATGGATGGTTACACACGCTAGATCTAGAAGATGGCCTGAGTTTTGCAAATGAAAAGGGGCGTGTCAGGTTAACTGTGTAAATGGCCATGGTGTAGGATTCACAAAAGGAG
>CALFPJ010000001.1 GCA_937919655.1 uncultured Gemmatimonadales bacterium | reverse complement strand
CCTTAAGCCGATGGTAGTCCCACCATGCGGTCTTGTCCTCGCGACGGTGCCACTCCAAGAGATGCGCGGTTAGCCATCGGACGTGTTGTGCCTCATTCCGTTCCTCTCGCTCTTCGGGGACCCCGTCCAGGAGCCCGTCCATGAGGTCCTTCAGCGATTGGCGCCACTCTTCGAGCTCCGGGTCCTCCTTGGGCACCGGAGGCGTCGGTCGTGCAATGGGCTGACCGTGCTGCGTCTCCAAGTCCCGCCTCAGCACTTCCAGCCAGTCTCTCAACGCCCGAGTGGATACGCAGTCATCCCGGTTGTAAGCCTCCACGACTGGCCGATCGGCCAGTGACTCGGAATCCCGCAGGCCCGCCGACAGCGCATACTCAAGCCGACCGCGCGCAGGGTTGGCATCGCTCATCGGCACATCCCGCACGAACCCGTAGTGCTCCTCCAACGCCTTGATGGAATAGCTCTCGACTGAGGCCCGCACCCCCTGTTTCACGACACGGTGGAGATCTACGAAGACCTGCTCGGTTAGGAGTTGGTCCAACTCCTCCGTGCGGATTCCGTACCGACCCACGAGGCGCTTCAGGGCCGTCGTCTCATAGTGCCCGTAGTGGTAGATGTGGGCTCCAGGGTGAGCGGTGACGTGATCCACCGCCATCCTAAGAAACCGGTCCAGCTCCCCCTTTTCCTCGTCCTGAGTCAGCGCCCAATCCCCTCGAAATTGATCCTCGACGTCCGAGATGCCCCAGAGGTATTCGAGGCCGCCCTCGTACGCGTAGTCGGCACCCTCAAAGTCAAAGAATAGATCGTATGGTGTGGGTTCAGGGAGGGATCCAAGGCCCAGAAGGCGACCATCAACGTTCACCTCCACGGAAAGGACTTCGTGGTACGGCGCGTCGCGCTCACGGCCCACCAGCTGGACCCGAGCCTGTTCACGCACGCGCTGAAAGGACGCGCGGCGAAGGCCTTCCGGCGGTGGGTCGAGGGCGAGCCCCCCCAATGCTGCAAGTGTGGTCACTCCCGCCGCCTCGAGCACACGACGTTGGTCCCGGGCGATGCCTGCTACCAACGAGAGGTGGTCTACATCCGCTCTTTCCTGCTTACATCGGGAACTCCAGTCACACATCTGGCACAGTTCGACCGGGTCCGGCGCCACGGTGGGCTCATCCGGAGCCCCCTCAACATGCTCGAGGAAGCGACGCTTCAAGCCGCGGTAGTAGGCCGCGAAGTGAGCCAATCGGAAGGACGTCAGACGCGGGCTCGGGCCACCCAGGTAGAGATGGATCCGATCGGGGGCCACGCCCTGCACCTGCTCAAGCATTTCCGAGTAGACGCACGTCTGGAGGATGGCCGTCCCCTTTGCCTCCCGGGTCAGCTTGGCGTCGGCGACTTCGTATGACCACGCGCCTAGTTCGCTGGGGCGCTCCACCCGGAGAAGAAAATCTACGAAGCCCAGCCAACGGCCGTCATAAAGCGTGCCCTGGTAGATGACGTCGGGACCGTCGCGCATGGCGGCCAGAGTCTCTTCTGCACGACGCGCGTAGGCGGCAGGCGTTCGCTCATCCTTAGAGAGCGACTCAAAGCGCACCACGCGCTTGTCTTCGGCCTCAAGCCGGGCAAGGTAAGCCTTCTCATGCTCCATCCCGCGCGCTTTGAGGAGGTCAAGGCGCGGGTCGGGGTACACGACCGGCTTCGCCAGCCCCTTGGCGCGTAGGCGATCGAGGTAGCTCCGATCGCCGCACCCAGAGAAGGAGGCAAGATCGGTTGGCGAAAAGCTCAGGGCTTGGCCGTCGAGACGCATGGGTCCTAGGCTGCCTTCGCGTGATAGGTGGTAGGAGAGCGAATGAACTGCGAATACCCTACCTAGGGGGTGTGACAGTACGAGGCGGTCTCAAGCCCCGCCATAGGGAATTCCCCCACAAAGCTGGCGAGCCGCCGACCGCCAGCCGCCCCAGCTAAATCACTCCCTCAGGCCGCCGCCCACCACCAAAGCCCCTTCTCCCCCCGAGCCCCGCCACTTTCGGCCAGTGGGGAGTTGTCACACCCTCC